>JABABI010000221.1:0-261 GCA_014238335.1 Fuerstiella sp. | reverse complement strand
CTGGCGGCGCTCAAGCAACTCGTCCGGGATATGGGCGAAGTTGGTATCCCAATTTTGTGCTACAATTTTATGGCCGGGACGGATTGGGTTCGTACGCGGCTGGATGCCCCCGAACGTGGGGGAGCCCGAGTAACGGGATTCGACCTGGCAGACGCGCAGAAGGCGATTTTTCTGGGACACGATGAGGATTCTTTGAAGGCCCCGAAAAGTGGCATTGGCGTTTCGGCTGCTGAACTTTGGGTCAATCTGGAGGCAATGCTC
>JABABI010000220.1 GCA_014238335.1 Fuerstiella sp. | reverse complement strand
GGAAACAGGGCGGAGAACAGGGCGGGAAACAGGGCGGGAAACAGGCTGGTGGTGATAACGGCCCGGCCACGAAAGCAGGATCGCAGGGCGCTCAAGTCGGTAACTCTCCATCACAGACGTCGGGCACAGACCATCTTTCGAAGAAACAGCCAGGAGGCGGTAACGTTCAGGGCGGTCCCCAGGACGGCGCTCCCAGTGCAGGCGGTGGCGGCGGAGAAGGAAGTGCGAGCTTCAAATCTGACGATCCCAACGTTCAGGATGCGGCTCAGGCTGCAAACATGGTCTTGAAGCGCCTACAAAAGGAGCTGGAACGGGGGAAGGTGGACCAGAAACTGTTGCAAGAACTGGGTTGGACGGAAGATCAGCTACGGTCATTCAGTGATCGAATTCAGCAGCAGCTGAATTCGCTGGAAGCCCCGTTGAAGGATGCTGACATGTCCGAAAGGCTCAAGCGCCGACGTATGGAAGAATTGCTGAAAAGTCTGGATCTGACTTCAAAATCGGGCGAACGTGTTGGAAGTCGGGTTCGTGACCGAGAGCAACAGGATACCACATCGCGACGAAGCCCTGCTCCATCGCGGTATAAAAACTGGCAGGAGATGTACCAGCAGTCGTTGAACGCAGACCGTCGAAAATGAAGTTCGAAGCGAGGCACTGAATATGCAACATGACGGCACATACATCTGCGACAGCTGTGGTGAACAGATCGTTGTGCCGATTGATCCCTCGGAAGGTGAACAGCAGCAGTACACGGAAGACTGTCCGGTATGCTGCCATCCCAACGTGATTCGCGTGTCGCTTGGCTCAGCTGGCAACGTTATCATAGACTGCTGTTCGGAATGAATTTCTGCAACTAACGTCGGGAAAGCCGACAATGCTGCTCAGTCGCTGTATTGTAAACGTGCCAGGGCCCGCCCCCAGAACGGCAACAGATGACTGACAGCGAGGTCAAGTTTGCGTTCCGCGCCAACAGTGTCGTCCGCCGTCTACTGCGTGGACTTCTCATCGTCTATACCATGGTGACTGTCTTGTTTGGGTTTTTACAGCGACAACTCTTGTATGCCCCTCGAGTGGCCTCCAGTCTTTCTGTCTCTGATTTTCATGACCTGACTGCGATTTTCCCTGCTGCCACTGATCTCGAAGTCACGTGTGCCAGCGGCGACACAATTTGTGGCTGGCTGCTCCGCAAGTCGGCCGATCCGGAGGCAGTGGCGACGCGTCCGCTTGTCATCTATTTTCACGGGAATGCCGGCAATCGAGCTAGTCGTGGTGAGTGGTATGAAACGTTCGACAAAGCTGGTGCCGACGTTCTCGCGATGGACTATCACGGATACGGAGATTCCGGCGGTACCATGACTGAGGAAGCATTGGAACGAACGGCCGACGCTGCCTGGAAATACGCTCTCGAGAACCTCAATTATCGTTCTTCACAAATCGTCATTGCCGGTACATCACTGGGAGGAGCTGCAGCCGTCTATCTGGCATCGCAACAGTCGGAATCCGGGAATATCCCTGCTGCCCTGGTGACAATAGCGACGTTCTCCTCGATGGTTGACGTTGCCCGCAGTCACTACCCGTGGCTTCCCGTCAATGCAATCCTTGTTGACCGCTACCCGTCAATCCAAAGGATCTCCCGGGTTTCCTGCCCTGTGGTCACCATGCACGGTGACAATGACGCAGTCGTACAACAGCAATTCGGACTACGTCTGTTTGACGCGGCGCCGCTTGCATCGTCCGGAAACGTTGAAAAGAAGTGGATCAACCTGCGAAACATAGGTCACAACAATCTGCTGCCAAACGGTCGCAAAAGTATTCATCGTGAACTGAAACGGATTGTGGCCGCCGTCAACGTGCACGGATCAGCTCTGGATTAAAGATTGCAAATTCAGCCTGGCCGGATTTGTCAGCGAATCCACCGATGCCCAAATGATTTGGAGCAGTGAACATGTGCCATCGGTTCAATCTGACGACTTCTCAAGAAATGGTCGCAACATTTCTGAAATCATTTTCGGTGACTGTTCCTCCGGCACTACTGCCGTCGAAGGATTATTATCCCATCTGCGAAGTGCTGACTCTGCGGATGATTGGTGAAAACGAATGGACGATTGAACCTCGTTCATGGGGTTTCCTGCCGCGTAACTGGAAACCAAGCGATAAAGTCCGTACCCGAAAGTCTTTCCAGCGAGGGAAAATTAACGCAAGGTCCGAAACTGTCGACCAGACATGGCCGTGGAAATTGGCATTCCCGGCTCAGCGTTGCGTTCTGCTCGCCAGTTGTTTCTACGAGCCATCCAGAAACGGAGGCGACAACCGGTACCGTCTTCTCGGTCACGATGTATTTTGCATAGCAGGACTTTGGGACCACTATGAGGGCAACAACGGAAAAGGAGAGCGTGAAAGCGTCAACAACTGCGTCATGTTAACAACAGATGCCAATGCATTGGTTGCGTCAACACGAAAAGGTCGAATGCGTCAGCCAGTGTTGCTGACCGAAGCTACCGAAATCGAACGTTACTGTTCGCTGGAATTAACCGAGCATGATCGAATTGCAAATTTGTTCACACCATGGCCCGACGATCAAATGCAGTGCGCAGCCGATTCGCCCTGATCGTCAGAATAGACCGCGGGGACACGGCCGCGCTCGTTTGTGACAAACCGCAACAGCAACAGCAACTCGGCTGACCTTCCATCCGACAGCAGCAATACCGGACTAATGCCGTTGCCAGCGACTACAAGGTAGAATCGTCGTGATCAGCATGTTCGAGTGTGTACGTCACGTGCGCGTACAGAGTGGTTCTGTCTGGCTTCACCGATCTGAAGCAAGGTCCAGAAAGACTATGCTTGAGGGATTACCAACGGGAGTATAGTGCCCGGTGAAGTTAAGGTTGCCCTTCCTGGGATCAACGCGAAACACGGCAATATTGTCGCCCCGTTGATTGCAGGAATAGAGGAACCGACCACTCGGATCGAAACTGAAGCTGCGCGGATAATTTCCTCGTGTCCACTCCTCTCCGACGAACGTCAGCTCGCCGGTGTCACCGACGGAAAAAATTCCAATACTGTCGTGCAGCCTGTTACCGGCGTAGACAAAGCGACCATCGTCCGAGACGAGAATACCTGAGCAAAAATTGCTGCCCCCAAAGCCAGGAGGCAGACTGGAAATCGTCTGGCGGGAGGAGAGCCGCCCTCTCGCGCCTTCGTAATCAAACAGCACGATAGTGGATCCTTCCTCCTGCAACGAATAGAGCCAGCGGCCGTTGGGATGAAAATGAAAATGTCGCGGACCATCGCCAGGCGGCAGCGAGACGAAAGATGGGGCGTTCGTTATCAGGACACCCGTCTGTTCATTGAACTGCCAGATGTAGATTCGGTCCTGACCCAGATCCACGTGCAATACGAAACGTCCCGACGGATCAGACTCGATCATGTGAGCATGAGTCTGGTCGTGACCGCTGAAAGCGAAGCTGCCGGGGGGAGCATTGGTCGCCCTTGTGGGTCCTACGTTTCCGACATCTTTCTTGAGGTCCGTCAGTCTGCCCAGACGACCATCCGAAAGAATCGGGAGAACTGCCACACAACCACCGAAGTAATTCGCAACAAGCACAAAACGTCCCGACGGATGCACACTGAGATGAGCCGGCCCTTTGCCGCCGGAGCTTACGGAATTCATCAGCGTCAACGTTCCGTCGACAGGACTGACGGCAAAGGCACTGATCGATCCGTGTTCTTCATCGCCAATTCTTTCGGTTTCATTCGCGGAATACAGACGGGTTCCGGCCTCACTGAATGCCAGCGCGCTGGGACTGGTTCCCATTTCGTGCAGACCGGCAGCGGTCATGAATCCTGTATCACGATCAACGTGATACATATGAATGCCGCGGCCGTTTCCGGGCGGCAGATCCACCTGCGTATCCCGCATGTTCTGCAGAGGAGAAGTGTACGTTCCCACATACGCCATCAGTGGACCTGTAACCTTGTCTGGTTGTGCACTTAGCCTTGAGTTGGAAAGCATCGAGGCCCCGCCCGCAAGGACAGACGTGGTTTTCAGAAACGAGCGACGATTGTTTTTTTGTGGAGTCATGATGGCAGGCTGCCTGAGAAAGTTGACAGTGACGTGTCAAAGTATGAGCACTGCGTGGCACTGAGGCAAGCGGTCCGATCAGCCACCGAAATCCCGCCGTACGCGCAACAACGAATGGCGTTGTACCGCTTTAGTCGGTGTGCAGCAGGCGGGCTTCGGGCTCGGCCACAGCAATCGGTTCCGGAATCCGATGAAGTGGAACCATATTCAGAAATAGATCGACGGTGCGTTTGTCATATTCCTGCAAGTCCGTCTGGCGGGCTGAGTTGTGTTTGGCTCCGGGGACAGACCAGACCGCGCTGTTCCCACCGATCCACGCCTGAATTCGCTTACTGTTCTCGGGCGGCACGTAGGTGTCTCGTTCACCAACGACCAACAGCACGCTGCGCCGACATAATTCAGACAGAGAACGTTCCAGTACCGGATGTCGCACTTTTCTGCGTTTTTCGCTGACAAACCGTGCCAGTCGACAGGAAATGTGAAGATGCCATTCGGGAAGATAAAACCATCGAGGTGTCGAGTACCGCACCCAACGCGCAGCGTACAGAACCATCAGGGTGTCAGTTGTAAAAGCGCTGTCCGCCACGACACATTCCACACCGCCATCTTCCGCAGCGACGGCCAGCGCCGCGTTGGCGCCACGACTGATTCCCATCAAGCCGATCGATAGTTCACTCAGGGCTGAGTGGGCACGCGCGAATCGAACCACTGATTGCACGTCGCTGATTTCGTATTCCGTGCACCAGTGCAAAGGCTCATAGCCCTGCATGGCATCGCTTTCACCCTGTCCCCGAAAATCAAAGGCCAGAATCGCGAATCCGGATTCAAGCAGGCCCTGGCAATAGTCCATCGCCATCCAGTGAGTCCCTTGAAATTCCGGACAGAAGATCACAATCCCGAGCGGGTCCTCGGAAGGCATATGCAGTGCACCACGCAGAGTGAGACCATCAGTCGTGGGGATCGACAGCCGCTGGGCGGATTCCACGGGATCCACCGGGGTCACATTGAACGGCAGGCGCCGTTCAAAGATGGGAACGATCACGATTATTGAAAACACATGGATACTCAGTTCCAGTGCCACAATCGCGGCGAGAATGATGTAAGCAACTTCCGAATTCAATTCATACTCCTCAAAACACAGAAACACACGCTGGGCAGGTCTCTCCACTTCACATTTCGATTTACGTCAAATCAGGCTCACGTGATTGCAGGCGTCTGCGTCGGTGACCACTGCGGCAAATCCGCCAGCCCACCACCGCAGTAAATATGATGCCACAGCTGTGTACTAATCACGCCCGTCAGACCCATGTCCAGAACAAACCGCTGAAACGAGGCCTTCGCCCGTTTCTTTTGAATGCGACGAGCTCGTTCCACACCGTGTGGAT
>JABABI010000021.1 GCA_014238335.1 Fuerstiella sp. | reverse complement strand
AGGATGGGCGAGTCGTCGGGGTGGAAACCGGTCGGCCGGTCCTGACTCTGGATGACCTGCTGGTCATGCTGCGTCTGACCAGCATGCGGCAGTCTCTGGGGTGTTCGTTCGATCCCGAACCATCGCGGTTAGCGAACGCTCAGGCATGGAACAACGCCAACAGTGCACCTGCCAGTCTGAACGTTGCTCGACAGCGGTTCTATCAGATGGCGCAAGTTCTGGGCAACTGGAATGTCACGATCTTCGGGCTGCCGAAGTCCTGTCATGCCGCGGTCACCGCCGTTGAAGCCGACTACCAGATGAAACGCATCGCCCTGGGGCTGGATCGTCCCCACATTCGGGGCTTTCGCAGCTATCTGGACACGGCCAAACCTGGTGGCAACACGATGCGTCGCTGGTGGTTCGCGCCCCGCTACGAAGTGATCGAACAGTCTGCCGACGGTCATGTGTTTTACATTTCGGGTCCCCGGCTGCAACTGCTTTCTCAGGACGAACTGGTTGATGCGCAAGGCAATCGCTCCGATGCGGCGTTCACTGAAATCACGGCAGAAAAATACACTCAGCAGTTCAACAAACACATGCTGGCCCTGTGCGAGCAGATACCAAGTTTCGCCGGCATTCAGAACCTGTTTGATCTTGCGGTCACGTTTGCACTGATCCGAAGCAACGACCTGCAGGGTGTGGTGGGCTGGGAACCGACACTTCTGCTGGACGAAAAGGCATTGCCCGTGCAGGAATACACGGTGCCGATGGAGGTTCCGTCGCTGGTCAACGTTAAGTCCGTCAGCCGCAGCCTGCTGCTTGGCGTCACGGGGGGCGGAGTCACCATCGTCCCGGATCGCATCATCCGCCGAACCAATGTTCTGCCAGCAGAAAAAACACCGCGGATTCAATCCGGCGATGCTGTGGCATCGTGGTGGTGGGATTGAGTGTTCCCTGGCCTTTCGCTGAAGAATAAAACCGACCGAAGGCGCAGGAAATTCGCCGGGGTTCTGGCGATAGTGGCATTCTGTCACTAGTATCGGCGTTCCACCGCATATCTTTCCCGGCCGGAGTCCCTCCTGATGACCATTTTTCGCCAGTCCACTGCGCTCGCAATTTTTGTTCTTTGCACGGCGCCATTGCTGGCAGACGGAGAAGTTGAAGATGGTTTCGATTCACTGTTCAACGGAAAAGATCTGACAGGATGGACTGTTCCGGAAGGCGACAATGGCCACTGGAAGGTTGTGGATGGCGTGATTGACTACGACGCTCAGTCAGAAGCAGAAGGCGACAAGAATCTGTGGACCAAACAGGAGTACGGCGACTTCATTATGAAAATCGACTGGCGGCTCAAGCAGACCAGCGGCTTTTATGATGTGCCCATCGTGCTGCAGGACGGCAGTTATTTGACCGATGCGAACGGAAAGAAGCTGACGATCAAATCGCTGAATGCAGATTCCGGAATCTTTGTCCGAGGCGTCGGTGCAGCTCAACTGAACATCTGGTGCTGGCCGGTTGGTTCGGGTGAGGTTTACGGCTATCGCAACAACAGGAACACGGCCCCGGAAGTTCGGGCCGGTGTGACTCCACGAATCAACGCCGACAAGCCAGTGGGCGAATGGAATCAGTTTGTGATCATCATGGTTCAGGATCGGCTGACCGTCATTCTCAACAACCACATGGTGCTGGAAAATGCTCAACTTCCGGACGTGCCGGAACGCGGGCAAATCGCATTACAGCACCATGGCGGTGTGAATAAGGATGGCAGTTTCAAGCCGGCCTCAAGTTTGGTTCAGTTCCGCAACATCTGGATCAGGGAACTTCCGACGAAGTTGAAGTAATCCCTGATTGCGTGGATCATTATTCGTCGATCTGCGGCCGAGTCACTGGTGTCGGCCGCACCGCTCGCTCATGACAACATTTCAAAAATCGGAGTTTTCTAAATGCTCAAGCATGTCCTGACGCTTCTATTCCTTGCATGCCTGATATCCGCCGGCTCGCTTTTCGCCGCAGAAAAATCTCGGATTCTGATGGTGACCCAAAGTGCCGGGTACAAACACGGGTCCGTGAATCGAAAAGAAAAGGATCTTGCGCCTGCGGAAGTCGCGATGATTCAGCTCGGACAGAAGACGGATCTGTTTTCCGTCGACTGTACTCAGGACTGTGCTGCAGACATGACCAAAGAGAATCTGCAGAATTACGACATTGTCATGTTCTACACGACCGGCATGCTGCCGGTTGCAGACGCAGACATGGAGTACTTTCTGAATGAATGGCTGCAGCAGAAAGGTCACGGATTCATCGGTTTTCATTCCGCGACCGACACCTACAAGGAATACCAACCGTACTGGGACATGATTGGCGGCAGCTTCAACGGGCATCCATGGGGTTCCGGCACAACCGTCACGATCAATGTTCACGAGCCGGGGCACCCGACCATGACACCGTTTGGCAAAGAGTTTCAGATCAAGGACGAGATCTATCGCTACAAGAACTGGCAGCCGGAAAAAGTACGAGTGCTGATGAGTCTGGATATGTCTCGCTGCAAACCGTCGGAGCCCTATCATGTGCCAGTCGCGTGGGTGAAGTCGTATGGCGAAGGCAGGGTGTACGTCAATAATCTGGGCCACAACCCATCAACATGGGCCGACGAGCGATTCCTGAAGTCTGTCACTGCGGGCGTCAAATGGATTCGAGGCGATGTGGCTGGAAAGTCTGCACCCAACCCGAAATTGTCGGCTGCCCAACAGTCGGCCGCGAAAGCTGCATCTGAAGCGTCAAAATAAAAAAGGATGACACTGAACTATTCTTTGTGGCGACCGTTGATGCATGAAAAAGCCCGGTATTCCTGTGAATGCCGGGCTTTCTGTGTTTTGTTTTGTCAGCTGCTGATTACCCCAGCAGATCCTTCACTGTGTCTCGCTCTTCGCGAAGTTCAGCCACCGTAGCGTCAAGTTTTGCCTGAGCGAACTCGTTGTGCTCCAGTCCCTGAGCGATCGACCATTTCGAGCCGTCGCTGGTGACAGGAAAGCTGCTGATCAGCCCTTCGTCCACCCCGTAACTGCCGTCACTGCAGATTGCGGCGCTGAAGGTTGTTCCTGCGGCGGTGGGGTTATGAATGGCTTTGACGTTGTCGATGATTGCGTTCGCTGCCGAAGCGGCGCTGGATGCTCCCCGCGCTGCAATAATGGCTGCCCCGCGTTTCTGCACTGTCGTTATGAAATCATTCTGCAGCCATGCTTCGTCGCCGATGACTTCGGTCGCCGCCCTGCCACCGATCTTTGCGTTGTAGAAGTCCGGATACTGAGTGGCCGAGTGATTGCCCCAGATCGTCATGTTGGAAACCGCTGTCACCGGTTGCCCTGACTTCTGCGCCAACTGCGAAATCGCTCGGTTCTGGTCCAGCATGGTCATGGCGTACCAACGGTCGTTCGGCACGTCAGGTGCGTTGTTCATCGCAATCAGGCAGTTGGTGTTGCACGGATTGCCGACCACCAAAACTCGAACATCTGATGCAGCCGCATCTGAAATAGCTTTTCCTGTACTGGTAAAGATCGGTCCGTTGATTTTGATCAGATCGCCACGTTCCATGCCTTTACCGCGAGGAATACTGCCAACGCACAGCACCCAGTTACAATCTGCAAACCCATTGTTCAGATGACCGCTGTCTGCTTTCACGACACCAGCCAATGTCGGAAACGCACAGTCATCCAGTTCCATGTGAACGCCGTCCAGAGCAGACATGGCTGGCGGAATCTCAACAAGGTGCAGGATCACAGGCTGGTCTGGCCCAAACACCTGGCCTGAAGCAATTCTATACAGCAGCGAGTAGCCGATTTGGCCTGCAGCACCTGTCACGGCAACTCGAATGGGGGCGAGCATCAATTCTCTTTCCAATGCAAAGTTCAGAAGCACGCCGGCCGCGATACGAATCTCACGTGGGCCGGCAGGGTCGCCGCAGATTGTAACGAGCCCTCAGGCGCGATTTCAAAGCACCGGAACATGTTTGTCGGAAGACCTGGCGGCGTTCCGGCAATACAGACAATCGATCACACATCACACAGCTTCATGGCTTCGGTCAGGCCGGTCAGCGGGTCTCTGGTGGGAATGAATTCCTGTCCCACATAACCCTGGTAGCCCACCTCAAGAAATTTCCGCATGATTGGGGCGAACTGAACTTCCTGAGTGTCGTCCAGTTCCGCTCGACCGGGACAGCCTGCCGTGTGCACATGGCCAATGATGTCCTGCATCTGATCAATTCGCCGGATAACGTCGCCGTTCATCACCTGGACGTGGTAAATGTCAAACAGCAGCTTGACCCGTTCAGAACCCACACGTCGCAGCATCGCGGCAACCTGATCGACATTGTCGCCCTGATAGCCGGGATGGCCTTTCATCGGATGCGTGTCGTCTCGAGTATTCAGGTGTTCAAGGCAGATCGTCACGCCTTTCTTTTCTGCGTACGGCGCCAGCTTCTTCAGGCCTGCGACACAGTTGTTCATGCCTTCTTCCAGAGGAATTTCGCCGCTGTTGGGGTCTTCGGCATCACGCCATTTGTATCCCGTAAACGCGATCACACTCGGAAAACCGGCGTCGGAACAGCCGTCGATGACTTTCTTAGTACGTTCGATCACTTCGTCATGATACACCGGGTTGTTGAGCCCCTTCATGAAAGGAGCACCGGGCATTCCATTCGATGCCATGGCACACACAAGATTGTGTTTTTTCAGAGTACCAAAGTCTTCCGGGTCGACGATTTCGACGGATTTTCCGCCAAGCTTTGCCGTAATTTCGCAGGTCCTGTCCAGGCTCCACATATCGCCACCCACGTTGAAGCACCAGAACACGACCGATTGTTTGATCCGATCGTTTACGACAGCCTTTTCCGGAACGGCTGCCGACAGTTTGGATCCCGTCAGTCCCGCAGCGACCGCAGTGCCGACCGCGCCACTGAGTAACTGTCGACGGTTGACTGGCCCCCCGTCGGCAGTGGCTTTGTCAGCATCACTGCTGGATTCGTCTTCCCGGAAATCGGATGCTGCGGATGAACCGTTGTCTGACATATCTTCTCCTTAGTAACCGGATACGGGCAAACACTTCACGAGTGTGGCAGTTCAAGTGATTTGCAGGAAATTCTTCAACAGGTCGTACCCTTCTCCGGTCAGAAAGCTTTCCGGATGAAATTGCACGCCGTGTACGGGAAAGTCTTTGTGCTGTAATCCCATCAGTTCGAAGGACTGTCCGTCGTCATCGACCCACGCTGTGACTTCAAGGCAGTCTGGCACAGTGTCCCGGGGCACAATCAGACTGTGATATCGCGTTGCGGTGAATGGGTTGGACAGGCCCGCAAAGACGCCGGTGTTGTTGTGATGAACTTCCGAGGTCTTGCCGTGCATCAGCCGGTCGGCGCGAACGACCTGGGCTCCGTAAACTTCAGCAAGACACTGATGACCAAGACAAACGCCAAGGACTGGCACGGTCGGACCGAAACGTGCGATCACTTCGCGGGAAATTCCAGCTTCCGCAGGGGTACACGGACCAGGTGAAATAATTATGCGTTCCGGGGCCAGGGCCGCAATTTCATCGAGTGGAATGCGATCGTTTCTCTCAACATGAATTTCCGCAGCAGGATCGATTTCACCAATCCGCTGGACCAGGTTGTAGGTAAAGGAATCGTAGTTATCGAGCAGAAAGATCATGGGATGTTTTCGTGGACCGCTGAAACACACGGTGCTGTCCCCCTGAAAGCGGAGGGACGTGACCGCCGTCATGCAGCCACAGCTTACACCGGTAAGTGACGCATTTGCCCCGCAGTCGCGCGGGATGGCTGCGAAACGATGTTCGGATGACGGTTATCGTCGGCAATCAACGGAAGAGAAACAACGCACTAAAATGATGGCCTACAGCGTAGTACGCTGATTCATGGCTGCGAAAAACGTTTCCTGCCCTACGTAACGTTTGTTTCCCACGAGCCCGAACGAGCTGCGTGTTTTCGTGAACTGCTCTATGGTCGGCAGAAATCGCCAAAACAGCAGCAAATGATAGGCTCATCCTCGCGGCTGTTGAGGCAAATCGGGCATGGTATTCGGGATAATCTGTTAATTCTCATTGGGAAGTCTGGGCAGACTGTTGCTGTCAACGACGGCGTGAGGTCAGCGAAGTCGGTCACATCATGGTTTCACATTGAATGTCTGGCTCGAATTGGGCGATTTTTCCGACAACGAAGAAGACGCGTCGTCCTCGTGCAGGTTTCTTTTACACGGTCGACGCCGTTGCCTTCTCCATGATTCAGGGACGGACGCTATGAAGACACCCCACCTTTCGTTGCTCCTGACAGCTATGACCGCTGTTTGTGGATGTGCGACCGGAGGATTCCCGGTTGTTGACCCTGGCGGCGAGGGATCTCCGGGATCTGCAGAATGGTGGGCGCACAAGGCGGAACAGCCACCTGGTGTTCGGCAAGTCTGCTACAAGGGCAAGACATGGCCCGTGCGACCACGTCCCACTGGCGAGCGTCAACAGTTCACGCACACTTATCATTCGGCCCACTATTGGCCTCTGCCATATATTTGCCAGGACCGCGAATACATGCGCAATATCATTGGTTTGCAGAGCAGTCTTGGCTGGCAGCAGGAGACAACGCTCTATGCTCGACATTTCGAATCGGATCACCAGATGAGTGTTCCAGGCCGTCTGCACGTCACGGATATCCTGGAGGTGACGCCTATGTCTCGCCGTACGGTTTACGTTCAGGCCTCGTACAATCCTGAGGTTGATAATGCTCGCATTGCCTGCGTACAGCAGGTTATCGCAGAACTGACCGGCGGCACGGAAGTCGTTCCGGTTGTGCTGAGAAAGGGACGCGACTATTCCCGCCCCGCCAGCGAAGTGAAGGTCATCAACGACCTGTACAACGGCTCCGTTCCGTCACCACGTCTTGGTGCTGGTGCTGGTGCTGGTGGCAGTGGCGGTGCCAGTGCTGCGGTCGGGCCGTAACGCTCGCCCACGCCAGGCATTCCTGACAACGTAACTGCAGACTATACCACACGGACTCGTCAATGAATGCGAGTCCGTGTTTGTATTTCTGCCTCGCTGACATTAGCCTGCAGTGCCTCGCGAACGCCTGAGACAGGTTGGTTTCAGTCAGCGCAGGAGCTCTTCTCTGGCCGGGGGCTGTCGCAGACCAGCGTCTCCGACCCACCGCTTGGCACTGAGCGGTTGCGGGCAGACGCGTCAACTGTTCAGCACAGTAGCATTAACATGCGACCGTTGGGCGTCGGCGTGTCGTCGGACTGATGGTCTGTGCCGTTAGCGAATCAGAACAGGAGGACCGTGTGAATACATGCCAGGATTCGTTCGCTGCTGTTTCTCGACGAAGCTTTGGCTGCCTTTCTGCCGGAATTCTGTCCGCCGGATCCGCTGTCGTTCTGGCGCGTGACAAACGGCCGGCTGTATCGGAACGAATCAGCATAGGAGTCATTGGGCTGGGTTCGCGGGGATTCAATCTGATCGACGAGTTCCTGAAGCGTCCCGATTGCCAGATCGTGGCCGTCTGCGATGTCGATCGTCATCACCATCGTGACCAGCCGTGGGGAAAGGGAAGAGCTTTCGGCTGCGGCCCTGCAGAACGACACATCAGCAAGGTGTACGCGTCAAAGAAATCCGGTGCGGCACATAAGGGTCCGCAGGTGTATACAGACTACCGTGAACTGATTTCCCGAAACGACATCGACGCAGTCGTTGTCGCTACTCCGGACCACTGGCACGCGGCCTGTACATTCTCCGCTTTGCAGGCTGGCAAGGATGTCTACTGCGAAAAACCAGTCACACACCTGTTTGCCGAAGGCCAGGTGATCGTCACGGAAGTCAGGCGTCAGAATGCCGTCTTTCAGACTGGATCGCAGCAGCGTTCCGACCGACTGTTTCAGAAGCTCGTCGAGCTGGCTCGCAACGGCGTGCTGGGCGATGTGACCTCCGTCGAGGTCGGTCTTCCGCCAGGGTATGGCAAGGCCATGGGCAGCACGGAAGCCATCTCTCCTCGCGATGGACTGGATTATGATTTCTGGTGCGGACCAGCCGAAGTGTTACCGCTGATGCAGGCTCGGCACCATCGCTGGTGGCGCGGCCACCGCGCTTACGGCGGTGGAGTGCTGATGGACTGGATCGGGCATCATAACGATATCGCTCACTGGGCCATCGGTGCAGAACGTTCCGGGCCGACTAAAGTTGAAGCTGTTGACTGGGTGTTTCCGGACACGGATGTCTACAACACGCCTGAACAGTACACAATTCGCTGCGAGTACGATGGCGGCATTACATCGACTATTTCCAGTAACAATGCACAGGGGATCAAGGTCATTGGCAGCGATGGTTGGGTCTATGCTCGTCGAGGAAAAATAGAAGCGTCTGACAAACGCTGGCTCACGAACGACTTCCAACCCGGACCATTTCGTATTCCACTGTCTGGCAGTCACACCGCCAACTTTCTGGAAAACGTCCGTAGTCGAGGTGAGTGCATCGCGGCTGCTGAAATCGGGCACCGATCAATCACGCCAGGACACCTGGGCTACGTCTCTCACGCACTGCAGAAACCTCTGCGATGGGACCCGATTAACGAAGTCGTGCGTAGCGACGCAACGGCCGACGCACTGCTGAAACGTATCCAATATCGCGCACCGTGGCAGGTGCCGACCAGCACAAATTCCGTATAAAAATGTCTGAAGCTTCCTCCTCGCCCACTGGTGTCATGCGGTCCGTGGTCATCGCCATCGTGTCCTGCAGCGTGCTTGTCCTCCTGCTGCCGCTGCCGGAGGGAATGAAGCCGGAAGGGCAGCGACTGATTGCCGCCACAATTCTGATGGCCGGGCTGTGGGTGACTCAGGCCATGCCACTGGCAGCAACGAGTCTTCTTCCACTGGCACTGTTTCCTCTGCTGGGAATTCAGTCCGCCAAAGACGTCAGCCAGGCGTATATCAACGATAAGGTGTTTCTGTATCTCGGCGGCTTCGTCATCGCACTGGGTATTGAACGCTGGAATCTGCATCGCCGCATCGCGTTGAATATTGTAAACGTTGTGGGAGTCAGCCCAAAGCGTCTGGTGCTGGGGTTCCTGATTGCCACCGGCGGCCTGTCCATGTGGATCAGTAACACGGCGTCAACACTGCTGATGCTGCCCATTGCGATCGCGTTGTTGAAGACACTCGACGATGAGCAGTCAGCCAAGCCGTCCGGTCAGTCGACGAGTCATTCTGCAGGTTTGATTTCAGAGAAACTGGCTGTGCCGCTGCTGCTGGCAATCGCCTATTCCGCCAGTATCGGCGGGCTCACGACGATTGTCGGCACGCCTACCAATAATCAGGCTGTTGGGATTTACAACGACCTGTTTCCTGATGCTCCGCGAATTTCGTTTGCACAGTGGATGATTGCCAGCCTGCCGATCGGTGCCGTGTACATGTGCGTCGCCTGGCTGGTCCTGACCTGGGGCTTGCCAAAGGCAACTCAACATGACAGTGCACTTCGTGCAGAATTGCGGACACGGCTGCAGCGTCTGGGGCCCGCGTCCACGGCGGAATGCAGAATGCTCATCGTCTTCACAGCCACAGCAATTCTGTGGGTTTTTCGTCAGAAACTGGAGATCGGAGCGACTGTACTTCCAGGATGGTCTTTGCTGGTGGAAACCTGGTTTGGCGTTCTCGGCACATCAATGACGGCCGATCAACTGACGAGCGGCGCCGGCAATTTTGTCAACGATTCCACCGTTGCCATGCTGATGGCCGTCCTGCTGTTCTGCATTCCTTCCGGCACCAAAACGGACGATGGCAAGAACATTCCGCTGATGAACTGGAGTACCGCGTCAAAGCTGCCGTGGGACATCATGTTACTGTTTGGCGGCGGCTTCGCATTGGCCGGTGCTTTCAGGACAACAGAACTTTCGGAGTGGCTGGGACAGGTTCTGCAGGGTCCGTTACAGCAGATGCCGATGTGGCTGGTCATTGCAACTGTCTGCCTGCTGGTTACGTTTTTGACAGAATTCAGCAGCAACATCGCGACGGTCAGCGCTCTGATGCCGACATTGTGCGCGATCTGCGTGTCATTGAAAGTGGACCCCCGACTGCTGCTGGTACCGGCAACACTCGCGGCCAGTTGTGCGTTTATGCTGCCCATCGCCACACCACCAAATGCCATCGTCTTTGGCTCGGGCAGGCTAAAAGTGCGCGACATGGTCTGCTACGGCATCTTCCTTAACCTGATCGGCGTGCCCATCCTGACCGCCGGTACGTATTTGTTTATCAAACCACTGATGGGCATCCCCTAAGACGTCGTCGACTGTCTGCGACGATTTATCCGCGCTAACGCTCGGAATCTCCAGGCCGCTCCCGCTGGTTGCTGGAGGAATGCAGACAGACAGCACTGGGACGTTCGTGCCTCCCGACAATTTCCACACTGACCGGTTCATGCAACGCCGATGGACCGCAAAAACTGTGTTCCCGAAATCATGGTGGCGGCACATTGAATCGCTTCGTAAATCGCTTCGTCACTGATGCCCAGTTGACGCGCCTTCGCCACATGAGCTGACGTGCAGGGCTTGCAGGCGTTAATGTCACTCAGGGCCAGATTGATCAGTTCAACCGTCTGTTCGTCCAGAGACGTGCCCTGAAAAGTATGGGCTCGCAGCCCCACCGGCATGCCTTCAAAGATTTCACTTCCGCTGATGTCCCGGAACTTGAATAGTACATTATACATGGAATTGGTGGATCCAACCGCCAGTGCGTCAGTCAGTTCCTGCTGAGTGATTGACTTGCTTTCAGCGAACTCGTTCAGAAAACTGATCCACGTTTGAGCCCCGGCCTGGCCGGCGACAGACACTGCGATGAGCAGTCTGGTTTTCTCGTCCAGTTTTCCATCTGACAACACGAACTTTCTGAAATTCATGAAGAAGTCATGCACGAAGGTCGGCACATTGGCCATGTACCTGAATATTTCAGGCACCTCATCCACGCCCAGCACTTCCTTGATTCTGGCATACGCCTGCACAGCTTTGTCAACTGCATCCGTCTCTGCCACCGGGTTGACAAATGCCATTTGTCCGTCTTCCTTGCTCGTGTTGAAACATGCTGTCCTGTGTTGATCAAAGACAAGGGACGGCAGTGAATTGATGAGTTCAGAACGACTTCTACAACACCGTGCTTATCAGATAAAGTCAGACGCTATTGGTGTGGGAAAGTATTATGCAATCGCGCATAGAATGTCATCGAAAAACGGCCGTCACGGGTTGTAAAGACGATGGCATACAGCCAATGTTCAATCGCGGAGGGAGTCGAACCGGTGTGTATCGTTGGACAAAGACGCTCAGATACTGCCGCTAAATGCCCTTATCATCTCAATCACACTGGGCACGAAAGTGAATAATCATACACAACTCGTTGTTCAACCTGGTGTACTGGTTGTGTCCGCGTTCGCGGTCCTGTGTTCCGCCGGGGGGTCCACCGGCGCTCAGCTCAAATACAAGATCACGCCAAACCTGATTGTTCCCTATAAAGTCAACATCGTGGCGAACACACCGTCTTCCAAAGACACGATGACGGGGACTATCGCATTCACCGGGACACAGTCGGGGGACGCGCAATTCACTGCCAGCTACGCTGGCAGTCTGTCACGCAGGACGACGCAGGCGCGTTCCTCGGGCCGAGACGGATTGGCCCGTTTCGAAGCCCCGGTGGTCCTTTCATGCCAGGTCGCTTGGGACGAGGAGTTTCATTGGAAGGACTGACCCGGATGACTAATGAGGTGGTGGTCGGTCGCCGCGGTGAGGTCCGTAAATTGACGGGACAGTCGCAACGCCGGTATCTGAGCGGCAATCTCTCGGTCCTGCTATTCGAGGCACTGCCAAAAGGTGAAAAGAAGGAATGAGAGGTTGGCACAGGTATTTCCATCACCGAGGAATATGATTCACCATTCTTTGGCGGACCGTTCCGCGGAAACAAGACGATGGGAAGCTCGTGACGATCGCGACCACGTATCGATTGGTCTCACCGGCAGCAAAGAAAAACGGCCAGGCGATTGAAATCAACGGTACAGGAACATTCATTTTCGATCGTGAACTTGGGATCACCGAATCGCACGACATGAAACGGACGGTCGCCGTAACCGAAGACGGTTCCACCGTGACAATCCCAATGACGGTGAACTACACCCGTATGCCTCTTGAAGACTATCAGACGCAGGAAAAGGAACGTCAGGAAAGACTTGCGAAGGCTCAGAAAGACCATGCCGAGCGTTCCGCAAAGGCAAGCGCGGCAGCCAAGGCAGCAGAAGGCAAGAAGCTGGACGCGGAAAAGAAGAAGCAGATTCTGGCCGACCTGAATTCCTCACAGTGGCCGAAGACAGCCAATCGGCTGAGAAGCATGAGCAGGTTTGTGCCTCATCCGGACGACTTTGACATCGCGATGCGGGTCAAGGAACTGCAGACGCACAAAGTGCTGAGCGTCTACAAGCCCGCCAGAGATCTGTGGATCAAACTGGACCCGATTGTGGAAGCCGGAAAAAAGGAAATGGCGGCCACCTCAACGGCAAGCGGCAATCCCTTCGCGACTGAAGACGAAAAGGCCACAGATAGCGCACGCGGACTGCGAGAATGGACCAGCGGAGAATTCAAGGTGGAAGCTCAGTTCATCAAGTTCGACGGCACAAAAATCGTACTCAAGAGAAAAGATGGGAAAGAGCTGTCCGTCCCGGTAAATCTGCTAAGTCCGGCCGATCAGAAGATCGCCGAATCGCTTAAGAAACCCGCGAAGAAGAATCCCTTTGAATGATGTCACGGCGGACCGCATGTCCACCGTGGATTCGAATTCTTCGCGGTTCGCTCAGCCGCAGCAAACGCCGCCAGCCTGTCAGAAACCGCCGCAGGTAGCCTGGAACTGCTGTCGTTGCGAGTGAATCCTGCGGACTCCCATGCGAACAGGTACAGATGCTATGCATTGGCCCCGCTGTCAACAGCGGGATTTCCGCCGGACCGCAATATCGTGCCTGCTTTACGGATGACGCTCTGCTCGATTCCGCACTCTGCCATGTGATGCAGCGTCCGGTCGATATCATATTCCACTCTTCGAAATTCAACCTGTCCGTCTTCGATGATGGCGTACGCCGCCCTGGCGTCTCCATCGCGCGGCTGGCCAACGCTGCCGGGGTTAATTACCTGGGTGGAATGCAGCTTCAGATTCATTGGTATGTGCGTATGTCCGGCGCAGACGAAGTCGACGTTGACATGTTTAAGTCGCTGCTCCCATTCTTCCCTCACACTGGAAAGGTACTCGTCCATCGGATCTCGTGGCGTGGCGTGAACCAGCAGAAAGCTATGATCGCCGATGGTCAGATGCTGAGTCACCGGCATTTGCGCCAGCCACGTCAGATGCTCATCGTTCAGAACCTCAAAGTGCCGTTCGCGCATCGCGGCAGCCATCTGACGAAAGGTGCCTCGAGGTCGTACAGCAACCCTCTGCGCTACTGAGTGATCATGATTGCCTCGAACACAGTAAGAGGCGTTTTCCCGAATCCACTCGATGCAGGGCACCGGGTCCGTGGCATAGTCAACCGCGTCGCCCAGAAACAGGCACACGTCAAACGATTCGTCAATCGCCGACAGCGCGGGCCAGTTAGCGTGAATGTCAGCAAGCAGAAGGATCTTCATGGACGTGGTGTCGTTAACATCGGTGAAACGCACGAGATATGCGGTTGCTGGATTGTTGCAGGCAAAGGGGGGCGATGCACGGAGCTTTCCGGAATTCGGGATGAGCTTTCAGAATGACAGGGAGTGAAACGGCGAGGACGTGCGGTCTGCCGCACATCCTTTTCGCCAGAGTTCGATAAATCAGTCAGCAGGCCGCGACATTGCAGATTGCGGCCAATGACCAACCCTCCGGGCTGGAACGGTGACGCGTTTCTCTGTCCAATGTCCGTCCTTCAACTCCGTTTTCCGGCCAGCACGCAATATGACAGACCCAGCCCAGACATCTGCATCCGAATCTAACGCGGGCGCACCCGGCAATGACGTCACGTCTTCATCGAAGGTTCAAAAGTCGACCCTGCTGATCGTGTTTGTCGTCGTGTTTATCGACCTGCTCGGCTTCGGAATCGTGTTGCCACTGCTGCCTCGCTACGGAGCACATTTTAACGCCACAAAAATGCAGCTGGGACTGCTGATGGCATCGTTTTCGGCGATGCAGTTTCTGTTCGCGCCGATGTGGGGAGCTTTATCCGATCGCATCGGACGGCGCCCTGTTCTGATCGTCGGTCTGCTGGGATCGACATTTGCCTACGCTATGTTCGGAGTGGCGACTCAGCTGGGGCGGGATGGAGTTTTGCTTGGGCTCGGTGCGTTACCGTTACTTTTCGTCACTCGAATTGCTGCCGGCATCGCTGGAGCCACGATCCCCACCGCTCAGGCTGTGATCGCCGACAGCACGGGCCCGGAAGGGCGTGGCAAAGGCATGGCATTGATTGGCGCAGCATTCGGTATTGGTTTCACATTTGGTCCGCTGATTGGTGCGGCGTGTACTTCCGGATATCCGTCCATCACGATGAGTGACGCTCAATACAAGGCGGTTCAGATGTGGAACGAATCCAGTGATGTGATTTCTGCACAGCAACTGACAACCCGGCTGGCAGCGAAAGGAAAACTTGAATCCGCAGATCGTGAATCGATTTCTCAGTACCTGGCGAAACCGAAACCACAGAGCCAGGTGCAGGCGGATTTACTGGAACCGCCATCAGCGTTACCAGGGTACGTTGCTGCGGTTTTGTCGGCGCTGGCTCTGCTGCTGGCCGTCGCAAAACTGCCGGAATCGCGACCTGTTGTCTTGCCGAGCGACGCAGCACCGCAACGCGGCGGACTGTCGCACCTGGGAGCCGTCCTGAAGCACCTGACCGCGAAAAAGTTTTCCGTGATCCTGGCAGCCATATTTATCACGACCTTCGCATTTGCTCAGTTTGAGAGCACGCTGTCCCTGCTGACCCGAGAATTCGGCTACAGCTCCCAACGCAACTTTCTGCTGTTTGCGTACATCGGTTTCGTGCTGATGATTGGCCAGGGGGTTTTGGTTCGACGATTACTGCCCCGGATGGGTGAACACCGGATGGCGCTGATCGGTGTTGTTCTGATGACGGTGGGCTTTGTATTGATCGCATTGGCCGGCAACAAAACACTGCCGGATTCCGCTCTGTGGTATATTCTGCCGATTGTCACCATCGGATTCTCGGCAGTAACGCCGTCGCTGCAGTCGCTGTTGTCTCAGTCAGCTGCTGACGATGAGCAGGGGGCCGTCCTGGGTACAGGCCAGAGTCTTTCTTCGCTGGCACGAATTCTGGGTCCGTATGTCGGCATTCAACTGCTCGGCGTTTCTGCTGCAACGCCGTACTTCGCAGGCGCCGGATTGATGGTGATCGGCGGAATATCAATTGCTGCGATTCGACGTGAAGCAAACAAAACCGCGTCGGATGTCCCGGCATAATGCGACAGGGGATGACGGGGAATCCGGCAGACCTGCTGCTCGCGAACAGGACGTTCCGGCGAGACGTCCGGGCAGCGAATCGTTTGCAACGTTTTGTCGTTCAATTTCCGTCTCCAGTCGCAGATCACCAACCGGCAAACAGAGCTGCCACGTGTGCACGACCACGATTTTGCTGCGTCATGATCGTGCCGTCTCGGCGGCATTCCCCGGTGTCAGTCGATAATGGGAACTTTGTAGCCGAGCGCTCCAATCGCCCTGCCCTTCGGAACGTTCTTATAGTTATCGTGGCACATGACGCACTTCTCCATGACGACGGGGATCGCGGTCGCCGCCAGCAGAAAGCGTTTGTCTCCTTCTGTAACAACCTCATCAAAAACGGCCTTGCCGTTCAGAAGTTGTTTGACCGCTTTTTTTTCGAAGCCCTTCTTCGGAGTGTTTTCGTCGCTGTATGGCTCACCGGTCGCATCCAGCAAGCGAACTTCATGCCATCCCTTTTTCTTAACTGCGCCAAACAATGCTTTGAAGGCACTGCCAGCGGGAAGATCATCGTCACTATGGACGTAGTGCGTCGTGATCAGCACAATACTGGTTTTGTAGATGTCATCCAGCATCCTGACTTCACGGCGAGCTCGTTCCACGGCAGCGTCGGACTGTGTTTTCTTTGCGTCTTCGGCGCTTCCATGGGTTGTTCCGAGAGTAATCAGCAACCCCAGAGCTGCTGCTTTGACGAACTTCATTTTGGACCTTTCTGCTGAGCCACACTAAACTGGACACTAACATCCAGTTTATCATAGTCTCACCAAAGCAGATGTAAAGGTCCTGTTTTATTCCTGTGGTTCACAGATATGTTGTCTCAGACTGTTGAATACGCACTCCGTGCTGTGGTCCATCTGGCTCAGCATGCGCCGAAACCGCAGAAAACGGCGGAAATAGCTGCGACGACGCAGGTGCCGCCCGCCTATCTTTCGAAGGTTCTGCAGGGGCTGCGAGCGAAGGATATCGTGAAACTGCAGCGAGGGGTTGGCGGCGGTGTCACTCTGGCAGCAGCGCCGGCGGACCTGACGATTCTGGACGTGGTGAACGCTGTGGATCCGATAAAACGCATTACGACCTGTCCACTGGATCTCAAATCCCACGGCGTTCGTCTGTGCACGCTGCATCGCAGAATGGACAACGCCATCATGGAGATGGAGCGTGCTTTTCGGTCGACCACGCTGGAGGAACTACTGAAAGATCCGGACCAAAGCGTGCCGCTGTGTGACGGGTAGGAGCGTCAGCAGAGAAGATGTCGTTCGGATTATGCGCCGGCGGGAATATGCTTGGTCAGTTCTGCGGGAGGGTTGAAGGCTTTCATGGCGTCGGCGCGTTTGACATCCTGTTCCTTCCGCAAATCGTTCACCATACGGAGAACCATTGCAGCAACACCGAGACCGCACAGAATGAGAACGGGCAATTCGTAGCGAAGCATGCCATCGCCGTTTGAGAAGAATACGCCGTCTGCTTCAATGCCGAAGCCGTTCTTCGCGTGAAAGGTGGCGATGGCGTTATTGCACAAATGAAATGCCATCGCCGGAAACAGGCTGCGACTGTGCACGGCCAGCAAGCCAAGGACGAGTCCCAGCAACGCGGCGTTGAATGCCTGCTGCGGAATCATATGGATGATGCCGAACATCAGACTGGACACAACGACCGCAATTTTCAGTCGCCCACCTCGAGCCAGCCCGCTTAGAATGAAACCACGGAATGCGATTTCCTCGCAGATCGCAGGCGTCACTGCAAAGACGGTGACGATCAGCCACGGCGACAGTTCCGACGATTGAAGCAGTTCATTGATTCGGTTCAAGCCTTCCACCGGTGGAGGCGGCAGGACACCACTTTGCACCATGAAACTACTTAGCTCAATACTCAGTGGATGAGCCAGTACAGCGAGCCCCACGCCCATCAGCATCGAATTCAGTGACGGCATTCTAAGACGAAACGTGGCTCGCAGACTGGTCGTCAGCAGCAGGCCCATGAAAATCGCGGGGCATGCAATCATCGTCAGTTGCTGAATAACAGTCGTCTGCAGAATCTTTCGTCCGGCTTCGACGTCACTCCCGGACAGATCCGGCCTCATGTAGCTCATCGCGACAAACTGCAGAAACAGAATCAGAATAAAGCAGAAGCCGGCTTCGTGGTTAGCAGGCACGGGTTCCTTGTCGCGATTGAGACTCCGCAGCCAGGATCGCACATCAAACTTTTCCGCTTCACGAAACAGAACGCCCTCACTGTTGTACAGATCGATGGCCCACCACAGCGCCAGTGCACTGTAGCCAAGACTGGAGATCAATACCGGTGCGGCGTAAATCACCAGTTCGGCGGACTGACTGGTTGACAGCAGCAGTCCCTTCAGCAGAAGTGCGATGTTGACGACAGGGATCACACTGTACAGCGGTGTGATTTCGACGGCGGGGGACAGACAGAACATGGTCAGTCCCATGACCACCATCAACAGAGGAGTCAGATAATATTGACCTTCCTTGGTGGATTTCGCGAAGGTCGCCAGTGCCAGGCACAACGCACTGAACAACGCGGCAAGTGGTATCAACAGAATGATCAGCCACATCAGGGCATGAAAGCCTGGAAGTTCAAGGCTGACAGTGTCAGCTATACCACCAGCCATTGCGGAAGCCATGTGTTTTCCGGTGAATCCCATGCTGAGCAGATTCATCAGCGCTGTCCCGATGCTGAACATCAAAATCGTGACGAACTTTCCGAGCACCAGTTCCACGCGACGGGCCGGACTGATCAGCAGTGTTTCCATGGTGCCGCGTTCTTTCTCGCCGGCACCCAGGTCGATGGCCGGGTAGAACGCTCCGGTCAGAGCCATGATGACGATCATCGCCGGAAACATCTTGCTCCAGACATTCGCCGCAACCTGTTCGCCACGCGCGACTTCCACCCACTTCAATCTTGCTGGATTCTGCAGTGCCGGACGCAGCGCCGCCTTTTCGAAAGTCTGCGCTCGCAGTTCATCTTCCCAACGATTTAAGGCACCCTGAATGCGAGAAAAGGCGACCACGGATTTGTCGTCCGCACTGTTTCTGACGACCAGCAGCGACGGCGGCTGTTGATCATCATCTGCACCATCAATGTTCGCATCGTTCTGCAACGCGGCGATGGATGCGGCGTATCCTTCCGGAACGATGACCAGAACCTGCAGCCCGGTCTCTGCGAACACACTACCGAGCCGGTCCTGAATTTCTGAAAGGTCGACGTGGGCATCACGTGCCTGCGTTGCCTTCCTCAGCTCGGCCAGCTTTGCCGCCAGCGCCCTTCCGTTTTCCAGAAGCTGGTCCGGTGAGTGCTTTCCGTGCTTCCCCTGCCCTGAGGAATCTTCCGTTTGCTGGGTGTCAACTGAAAGGTCGGTAACGATCTGCAGTCGCGAGGCATCGTCGGTGCTGCCACTGAACCATCTATCGGCAATGCCACGTTCATTGAAAAATGCAGGCGAAGCCGGCATTTCATCTGCGTTCAGCACGACAACAATGCGGCGCTGTTCACTGAACGTCAGCATCATCTCGACCATGCCGAGTCCCAGCATGGGATACAGCAGCACAGGCAGAATCGTGATCATGAACAATGTGCGCCGGTCGCGCAGCTGGTCCCGTACTTCGCGGAGGAAAATCAGTTTAACGTTTTTCCAGCTCATGGTTTCGTTTAGTGTGGTTGAATGAACCGTTTGCGAGTTCCGGTCGTGTTGTTCTTGGAGTGCCGGTGTCTTATTAAACCACCGTGGTCGGGCTCAGTTCGTCGTCTCTTTTTTGAATCAGATCGAAAAACAGTTCTTCGACATCCGGTTGGTCATGTCGGTCGGCCAGTTCCGGCAGGCTGCCTTCATCAACGATCTGTCCGCGGTGGATGACAGCGATTCGGTCGCATAACTTCTCGACCTCACGCATGATGTGCGTCGAAAAGATGATGCACTTGCCCTGTTCCTTCAGAGCCGCAACCGCGTGCAGGACGTTGCGTGCCACCAGAACGTCGAGTCCTGACGTCGGTTCGTCGAAGATAATCACGGGCGGGTCGTGTACGATCGTGCGAGCAATTGACACTTTCTGTTTCATGCCCGTTGACATCTTGGAGCCCAGGCGATCACGAATCTCGTTCATCTGCAGAATCTCAAAGAGCTCTTCGATTCGCAGCTGCAGCTTCTCTTCGGGAATGCCATACAGGCGACCAAAGTACTCCACCATTTCCCGAGCCGTCATACGGTCGTAGATACCCGTGTTGCATGACATGAAGCCGATGTTGCGTCGTACGGCTTCGGCATCGTGCATGACGTTGATACCGGCAACTTCAGCAAAACCTCGGGTCGGGCGCAGAACCGTACTCAGAATTCTCAGACACGTCGTTTTGCCGGCTCCGTTGGGGCCGAGCAGTCCGTAGATTTCGCCTGGCTGGACTTCAAACGATATGTCGTCCAGCGCACGGAAGACTCCGTTGAAGTCGTCGAATTCCTTGGTCAGTCCGTGAACCCGAATCATGTGGCTGTCTTCACCGAAGGGAGGGTGTTGTAGGGGCAACTGTGACATTTTCTGCAGCACGGTTGCATGAGTTGAGTCTTTAGGATTCAACGAATCGAATCCCCACCAGGAAACCCGACCCTGCGTTTCAAGCTGCGTTGGCAGGCGAATACGGGTTGTTGCGATTTGCTGCCAATGTATCATCACGCTACCACATCCAGCGCTGGCGGGCGGGTATTCGCTCGATTGCCGGTCAGGTTTGCGGGCTTTTCAGAGGCCCCCGTTCCGGTTTGCGCGCCTATCAGGAGCAAGGCGCAGGAGCGTTCCCGCGATTTCGTGGCGTCAATTCGAAGGAACTGTCAAATACGCAGTGACCGGAATGTCAGCCGCTCCGCACTAAGACTGCAGAATTGGCAGAATCGGAGCAGACCGTTCCGGTGCAAATTGATCGGCTTCATCGATGTAATCGTAAAAGACGTTCCGCTGTCGTGGAATATAGCCAGCGTCCCGAATGCAGCGTCGGATTGTTTCCACAGACAGGTGGTGCACGGTGCCTGCCTGGGAAACAACATTCTCTTCAATCATCAGGCTGCCCATATCGTTGGCCCCGAACATCAGGGCCATCTGCCCGACTTTCTCGCCCTGAGTTACCCATGACGACTGTATATTAGGCACGTTATCCAGGTACAGACGACTGACCGCCTGAGTCTTCAGGTACTCGAACGCACCGGCCGGAGGAATGTCGGCCATCTCTGTGTTATTCGGCTGAAATGTCCAGCTGATAAAGGCAGTGAAGCCGCCAGTCTCGTCCTGCAGTTCACGAACACGTTCCAGATGCTCAATGCGTTCCGCCAGAGTTTCGACGTGGCCAAACATCATGGTTGCGGTAGACCGGCCACCCAGTTGATGCCAGACACGCATCACATTTAACCAATCGTCCGTTAGTACTTTGCCACGAGTAATCTCCCTGCGGACTCGGTCCACAAGGATTTCGCCACCCCCACCGGGCAGGCTGCCAAGTCCGGCGTCCTTCAGCCGTTGCAGAACGGTTCGCAACGGTTGTTGGGCGATCTTTGTGAAATGGTGAATCTCGGGAGGACTGAAACCGTGAACGTTTACCTGAGGAAAACGTATTTTGATGGCCCGAAGCATTTCTTCGTACCATTCCATGGACAGCTTGGGATGCAGTCCACCCTGCAGCAGAATCTGATCCCCTCCCAGCTCAACTGTTTCTTCGATTTTTTCCAGCAGGGTTTCAATTGGCAGCACGTACACGTCGGGATGTTCAGGCGGTCGATAGAACGCGCAGAAATCACAGACTGCCGTACAGGCATTTGTGTAGTTGATGTTGCGGTCGATGTTGTAAGTGCGGAATGGTTCCGGGTGCAGACGTCGCGCGACCAGATCCGCAGCAGCCCCGACGGCTGACAGATCGTGAGACTCAAGAAGTGCGACGCCTTCTTCCCGCGTCAGCCGTTCGCCGGCGACGGCTTTGTCAAGCACTGACGAAATCGGAGAAGACAAGGTTGGCATTCTGATTTACCATGTTGTGTTGAGAAGCAAGTTCGTGAAACAACTGCAGTCCGCTTCGTTCTGCAGACGTCATGCGGTAGTGCAGGTTTTCAGTTAGGTAGGTCAGTGCCACGGCCGGACTGATATTCAGCCTCGGGGCCTCTGCCGCAGCAATGGACGCAATCGCTGCCACACCGCGGTCGCGCGATTCCTTCAATGCACTGGCCACACCGGTCGTATCGGCATCGCGGTGAGCAACCCACATCGCGAAGACGAACGGCAATCCCGTCCATTCGTACCACATTTGCCCCAAATCCATGATTTCGACGAACGGCTCCTTCGGTCGATGCATGGCCCGATCACCGATCAGCAGGACGGCATCCGCATTGCTCTCGCTGGTCATGGAGTCCATCGACAACGGCTCTGAATCAGGAAACGCTCCATACCTTTCGGCAAGAATAATTCGCGACAGAGTGGCACTGGTGCGAGATCCTTCGTCCAGTGCAATTCGCTTAACGTTTCCGGGATGAACACGGCAGTACAGCTTGACGCTCATCACCTCGCCCCGGGCCGCCACACAGGCATCTGAGATGATTTCATAGCCGGGGCAGCGAAAGTACTCGATCGACGGGATCAACGCGACATCCAGCCTTTTCTCCGCCAGGGCATCCGCGAGGCGGCTGGGATAGTCGAGTTCGATGGACGATGCGGGCAGCAGCTCCTCAAGGCCCTCGATCAGCGGACGCGAATTCAGGTAGCTGACAGCACCTAACCGCACCATCGCTGGAATGGTTTCGCCACTCAAGTGTTCAAGCTGTGTTTGCTTTAACATAATCGTTTCCGGCAAATGGCTGAGCCTACCGGAATTCCCTGATACCGAGCGTTATTGCCACGAACTTCCAAGTTGTGGAACCTGTACGAATTCGCTCAGTATAAACAGACCTCAGGCTGACTCAACCGGCGACTGCTCGGAAGTGAAAACCATCTATTATATGATGGTGAGGTTCCGATGGCGTGATATGATCCGCAGCCACGGGCCTCAGTTAACTATGAGACTGAAAATTTGGCGGCACTGTGATCCACAACGGTTGTGAGCATGTCGAAAAATCAACGTTTTTCCGGATGAACTGTTGCGATGAACGCCACATTCGGCGGGCGCTGACTTGCGACGGACAACGCCGTGCAAATGTTCCATCGGGCCCGCCGTAGTGAAACCTGATCTTCATCCGCTCTCGAAGTGTAAACTATATACACAGAATGACTTATGGAAAATCGTGCGGAATTGAATATTGCTTTGATCGGGTTTGGAACGGTTGGCTCCGGCGTGGCCCGAATTCTGAGTACTCAGGCTGAAAACATTGCCGTTCGTGCCGGGCGTCCCGTCCGGCTGAAGCGTGTCGTGGTGAGAGACGTAAGCAGGTCGCGGGAGCATCTTCCTGTCGATGTCTCTGTCTCTGCCAATCTGGAAGACGTGATCTCAGACACAGGGATTCAGCTGGCCGTCCAGTTGATCGGAGGCACTGATCCAGCTCTTGATTATATGCAGCGGCTGCTGACGGCAGGCAAAGACGTCGTTACTGCGAACAAGGCGTTGTTGTACCTGCATGGCGAGACGCTTTTTCAGCAGGCGGCCGATCAGCAGCGGACGATCGGATTTGAAGCTGCCGTCGCGGGTGGAATTCCAATCGTTTCTGCAGTTACGCAGGCTCTTGCCGGAAATCAGATTCTGTCGTTGGAAGCAATCCTGAACGGCACCAGCAATTTCATCCTTACCCACATGCTGAACGACGACAAGACTTATGACGACGTTCTGAAAGAAGCCCAGTCGTTGGGCTACGCGGAGGCCGACCCGGCCATGGACGTTGACGGAACGGACGCCGCGCAAAAACTTTCGATACTGACACAGTTGGCGTTTTCAACGAGAGTGCCTTTGGAGTCGTTCGTAAAACAGGGCATTGATGGGCTTGAACTTCTCGATCTCCAGGTCGCGGCAGATCTGGGCTACAAAATCAAATTGCTGGCAACATCGCGTCTGAAGGACGACCAACTTGAAATGTCTGTGCAGCCAACTCTGATTCGCGCTGACCGCGAGATTGCGAAAACAGACGGGGCTGACAATATCGTGGCGGTCAGAGGTGATGCTGTGGGATTGACCAGATTCTCCGGAGCAGGCGCCGGTCAGTTACCAACAGCGTCCGCGGTGCTGGCCGACATTATTGACTATGCAACTGGAAGAGCGGCGGTGACATTTCAGTCGGTCCTGCGTACCCTGGCACAACCGGATCGGACTGTGCAGCCACCTGGTCAACTCAGTCGACGCTACTATCTGCGATTCACAGTGGACGACAAACCACACGTGCTGGCAGACGTCGCAGATGTGCTCGGCAGGAATGGCATCAGCATCTCTTCTGTTCATCAGGAGGAAACATCGGACGACAGCGCTGCCAGAAACGGTTCAGCACGACTGGTGATCATGACTCATCGCACTACCGAAGGGAACCTGCGTGCGGCTGACGAGGAAATTGGTCAGCAATCATCCATTCAGGGGACCAGTATTCGGCTGCCAGTGGCGGATTAGCGCACTTTAAGGACTTCAGAAGAAACACTGTTTGATGGCAAAGTGTGATCAGGGATACCTGTGCGAGATCTGCCATGAAGATGTGGCCTCAATGCGCGACAGCGACCTGTACCTCAGATACGTTACCGGTCAGATCGATTCACGTGAACTTTTGGCCAGTCCCGAACGTCACATTCGATGCAACTCTGTGGTGGCCCAATTCATCGTCGATCGAGAATTCGAAATGGTCCACGTCGAAGGGCCGTTCAGCAAGAATGAGATGGATGTGCAGTTCGTGACGAAACAGGAAACGCTCATTACCCGAGGCTGGCAGCGACTGCAGGAACTGGCGGACGTTGCCGATACTCTTCCCGTATCGGGTTACCCGTTACCTGAGTTTCGCGCGCAGGACAACAGCAGCGCCTGATGATGTTCCTGCTGGGTGTATTTTTCCGCCATGCCAGCAAATGTACACGGCAGCGAGCAGACCAGCAGCTCTGCCGAGCGGGCCACATACCCGCCCGAAAGCGCAGGACCGTTGGCATGACACGTCGGTCCATTGTTTTGAGCAGTTGAGTTCCAGTGTCACGCTGGTAAGAACAACGCTCCGGATTGCCTTGCGCACTCGAACGCAGCCAGCGCTGTGCTCAGTAGGTGTCTCGTGAAGCCCCCGTTAATTTCACCGAAGCCGTCTGTGAAAACACCAGGCTGGAGCGGGCTCGCGGGAAACACACATGGCAGGCCAGATAACGTTTTTCGCGGCTACGGAGCAGCAGAGTACTCCGTCAGCAGCTGATCGACGTGCCGTCGCGGCACGACCCTCTTCGTACAGCTGAGCGTATTCCGCATTCGGAAAGCTCCGGAATCAACGTCCTGTCTGTTCAACCCTTGGGCATCATGTCGTACTTTTTCATCTTGTTGTACAACGTGACTCGGCTGATGCCGAGTTGCTTGGCAGTCTTCGTACGGCTGAAGCTGTTATTCAGCAGGGCCTGTTCGATGATATCTTTTTCCGTCAGTTCAATCCTGTTACCGAGTGAGGCTCCTCGCTTGCCGCCAAAGAACGACGCGACGGACCCATCGTTCCCTGGCCCGGCAGCACCTTCAACGATGTTTGGCGGTAACGTATCAATCGTCAGATTGCCGCCGTTGCTGTAGATCACAGCACTACGAATGGCATTTTCCATTTCACGAACGTTGCCTGGCCATGGGTAGCTGACGAGGCTGTTGATGAACTGGTCACAGATTTCGACGACATCGATCCCATGCTTTTGAGCATGAAGATGAACGAAAAAGCGAGCCAGTGGTTCAATATCCGGCAGTCTCTTTCTGAGTGGCAGAATGTTGAAGCTCAGTGTGTTCAGCCGATAATACAGGTCTGGCCGAAATCGGCCCTGTTCCACAAGTGGCTGCAATTCGAGATTACTGGCAGCGATAATGCGCGCTTCAACTTTCAGTGTTTCGTTGGAACCGACAGGTTCATACAGGCCTTTTTCAATGACGCGCAGCAGCTTGACCTGCTGCTCCGGGGTTAGCACGTCAATTTCGTCCAGCAGAATCGTACCGCGACCGGCCGCCAGAAACTTGCCGTCTTTAGCAGCGTGAGCACTTGTGAAGGCTCCCTTCACGTGACCAAAAAGTTCGCTTTCAATCAGGTCACCTGGCAGAGCACCGCACGGGACAGTCAGCAATGGTTCCTCCTGCCGTTGCGAGCTTTCGTGTATCAACTTTGCGAGGTGCGTCTTGCCGACACCGGTCTCGCCAATCAACAGCATCGTGACATCGTGTTTGGCGGCGACTTCCAGACGTTCAAGCATCTGCCGCAGAATCGGTGTGCGAGTTCGGTATCGATCTGCGATGGACGGCTGGCCGCTGACGGAAGAGTCGCCGGTCACCGGGATGTCAGCGATTCGATTATGAGTCAACGGTCCTTCCGCCACATTCGTGCGCTCGGCTGAGTCGAGCGGGCTTTGAGGTGTGACCGCACTGAAGCGGTCCCCCGCTTCGGGCTCTGGTGGAAAATAAGCAGCACAATTCTGATCGTTTACGGCAACGGCGATACGCTGGCGACCGTCGGCCAGTAACCCTTCCGTTGCCATAACAACGTGAGACAGATCTCCCGTCGCGACATCCACCTGGACATGCACAACCCGGTCTGCAATCTCTGCAGGAACGTGCGACTGATCCAGTTCACTGATATTCGTGACGATGATCAGAAACGTCGTGTTCGAATTGTGTGCCATCGCCCATGAACGATCGAACTGGCGAGGAAAACCTTGGCGAAGATCAATCAATACGACAGAGGGGCGGTGCAGTTGCACCATCTGCGCCGCTTCAGTTAGGGAGTAACATTCCAGCAGTCGACACTTGCCGACTAATTGAGCGCCCACATTCCGAAGGAAGCCTGGCTGCCCGCTGCACATAACCAGAAACTCAGATGACTCCATGAGAAAGAAACCCCACACATGCAAGTGTTCGCGACGTCGGTGTGACAATCGCTGGAAACAAATGTCAATTTGTGTGAAGAGGGTTGCTAACAAACCAAGTGCCAATCGTGCGATTTTCTGTTCAACCAGTGAAAACAGTGGTCTATTAGACAAAACGAAGAATTACATCGGTGTCCAACGTCACCAAATGGTGCATCCGAACAACAATGACCATTCGCCACGGTGACGGGACGCCAGGCGAATTTTTCTCAGGATGGACCGCGATAAACGTCCGCCGGCGGACGTGTGACACGTGGTCATTTGATCCGGGAACGGTATTCCGGACGCTTCTTCCACTCGCTTAGATAGGGGCGGTAGGCGTCCAGTTCTGTCCACGTGGCCGGTCCCGGGTCCGGCGGAATCACTTTGCCCTCCGGATAGTCCTGACCTGCGATGCTGGCTTCGATGGAATCGTTCCATTTCGCCCACGCGGATTTCAATCGACTGGCGATTTGCGGCTGCTGGTCGATGATATTGTTTGATTCGAACGGGTCGCTTTCCAGATCGTAGAGCTCAAACCGGTCACTCCCCACTTTGAAGTTAATCAATTTATATCGATTGTCGAGAAATGCCGTGCGATTGGTATGGCGGAATCCGATCGGCTTGTCTCGGCGAGGTAATTCTGCTGCGAACAGCGGCTTCAGGCTGAGTCCGTCCAGTGGCACGGTGGCCGAAGTCTTCGACAGAGCGGCGACGGCGGCCAGCGTTGGGAAAATGTCCATCGTACATGCTGGGTAATTTGTGATGCGCGGCTTCGATATCCCGTTTGGCCATTCGATCACCGCCGGAACACGCAGGCCACCTTCGTAAACGCTGTTCTTGAAGCCTTTCAGCCCGCCCACAGTGCCGGGCTTAATCTTCGGCAGGCCACCATTATCGCTGCAAAACCAAAGCAATGTGGAATCAGCGATGTTCAGGTCACGCAATTCCTTGCGCAGCGTGCCAAGGCTGCGATCCATGGCCACCAGCTCTCCGTAGTGATCGGCTGACGAACGATCGAGCTTACCAAAATCCTGCTTGTCCGCATCCACGGCAATGAATGGACTGTGTGGCGTGCCGTACCAGATGACCGTGAAGAACGGCTTGTCCGCTGCTGCCTGCTGCCTGATAAAATCCATGGCCTGATCCACGATGATCTCTGAGGAGTCTCCTTGAAAGTCTTCGAAGACCCCCATCCGACTCATCAGCGGATTCCTGTCAAAGAAATTCGTAACGGATAACCACATCTGAAAGCCAAACCTGCCAGGACCTCGAATATCGTCCTTCAGAATTGGCGCACCAACGCCTCGGAGACCATTCAGGTGCCATTTGCCAAAATGTCCGGTCACGTATCCCGCCTGTTGCAGCGCCTGCGCAATTGTTCGTTCCTGAGGGCGCAGCGGAACACCATGGTTCAGAACACCTGTGCGATCATTGGTGCGACCGGTCATGACCGTGGCCCGAGTCGGCGAACAATTTGGCGCTCCGGCGTAGAATCGGTCAAAACGCAATCCGCTGGCGGCCATTGCGTCCAGGTTGGGCGTCTTCAATACGGGATGATCGTAATATCCGGTTTGCCCCCACCCCATGTCATCCGCCATGACCAGCACAATGTTTGGCGGCGCCGCGTCAGCGCGGATGACGGTCAGTGCAACAAAGCAGATGTGAAATAGTGCAGATCTGAACAGCATTTGGTCACCTTGGCACGCGTACAGGGTCCGAAGAACCAGTAATATGGTCAGCTCAGGGGTCCTGGCTGGTTGTAACCATAACAGTTTGCATGGGGAAATTCGGCGAATAGACGTTGATCTCTCCAGACGCGTGAATCATAGATGGAGTATGAAGATTCGTTATCGGAACGCATCCGTCTTCCTGGAAGCTGCTGTTTTCCACCCTTGTGTCTGCATAGTGCCGTCAGGAAGATCAAGTGGGTTATTGCCCGGCAACTTCAACACGAGGACTGTCTTGACATCGTGTCCCAGGCTCTGTGGTTTGTCACAAGACTCTCGAAAAGAACTTTTTAATCGTAGTCATGACTGACGAATCGAATCCCGACGACCTGCTGTTTGTGGAAGTGCAAGATGCGCTGCAGACCAAAACTGCGCCAGGTACTGCACAACTGCTGTCCAGTCTGACGTCGATCGATAATCGTGAAATCGTCCGGGAACTGCACCGCGACGGCCAGGGAATTGTCTACGAATCGCTGCAACAGAATCCCCCTGGACGTGTGGCGCTGAAAGTTCTGTTATACGGTCAGTTCAGTTCGGTGATCAGGAACTCGTTTCATCCGACACGGGTGCCCCGGCCACGACACGGAAGTTTGGTGACGTTGGATCCGGTCCGTGCCGCGTTTCAGCGGCCTGGTCTCCAAACACCGTTGCCGCCACAGACGCACCGTTCACGATTTCCAGCGGAACGGCCACATTTACCGTAAACGTCAATCAACAGAGCCCGCCGGATGACGTCGTCATCGGGGGATTGTTGTGGGAACGACCGGGAGTGATCGACGGACTGCGACTGTCCGACTTGATTGTTGCGCACGGCAACGGAGCCAACGGCCGCGTAATTGCAGATTCCATTCCCCGTGCACCATCACCAAAAATCTGACTTTTGACGGAAAACGAGCTGACGGGGCCACGAATTACCATCCCCGATTTTGACGAGATCTCACACGGAAATGCGCCGATCAGAGTTTTCATGCATCCTGCCGACACGAAGGAGTATATGCTTCAGAACGACGGAATCGCTCCTCTGTCTCCGTTTTCGACAATCTCAGGTCCAACAAACGGTTTTACAGTCATCACGGCTCTGTCACCTGACGACGTATTACCTGAACGAAATCTGTTTGCGAATGCGGGTCCGGATGTGGAGCCATGGCTGATCATCGCCCAGGACACCACTTCGGCAGCCGCCGCAACGGAAACTGTCTGGGAAGAATTCCGTCAGTGGATCGACGCAATCTGACTTCATGGTCAGGATCTCGATCCACCATTTGGTTTTTTTTCCTGCGTTGGCGGGCCGTCGCGGCGCTGCATGATTCGACTGCGTCGATATGATACTGATCTCTGTTTGCCATCTTATTATGCACGAACCTGAACTCTTCTCGCTGCTCAGGAATCTGTCATCATGCTGAATCCCATCAATCGTCGTATATTCGTGGCCTCGGGGGCTGCCTGCTCACTGACCGCGTTGGCTTCACCCCTATGGGGACACGCCAACAAGTCGCAGAACAAGCACGAAATTTGTGTGTTTACAAAACCCTTTCAGTCGTTGTCGTACGACGAACTGGCAGAGCAGACAGCGCGGCTGGGATTTGACGGGATCGAAGCGCCCATTCGTGATGGCGGACATATCGAACCCGCGGCCGTGTCGGAAGAGCTGCCGAAAATGATGGAGGCGCTCGGTCAGCGAAACCTTAAAATGACCGTGATGACTTCCAGCATCAACGACCCTGCGGATCCTCTCACCGAAAAGGTTCTGCAAACGGCTGCGGATCTGGGAATTCGTCACTACCGCATGAAATATTTTAAGTACGACGAATCACGTCCCATTCCCGGGCAGGTTACGGAATGGGGGAAGCAGCTGATGGATCTCGCTGCAATGAACAGGGAGATCGGCATTACGGCGGTGTACCAGAACCATGCCGGCCGCAACTATTTTGGAGCTTCATTGTGGGATCTTCACAGAGGACTGGAGGGAATCGACCCGGCCCATGTGGGAGTGGCCTACGACATTCGCCATGCCACTGCGGAAGGCGGTATGAGCTGGCCGGTGACGTTTCAGTTGATCCGACCTCACATCCAGGTCGTCTACGTTAAGGATTTTGTATGGCACGAACGAAAACCAGGCAACGTGCCACTCGGACAGGGCCGAATTGATCCGGCATTCTTTTCGATGCTGGCGAAGTCCGGATTTACAGGACCAATTTCACTTCACGAAGAATACCTCGACCACCGCGACGCATCACTGGTTCCGACGCACTGGAAAGCTATTCGCGAAGACATGCAGACGTTACAGACCTGGTTGTAACGGCTGACCTGAGCTTCGAAAGAGTGCATTCCTGCACTGGAATTCGGGAGCAAGGATCACGTTCTGTTTTTCAGGGGGGCGAATTCTTCTTCATCTCCAGAAAGCTGCAGGTCGTAAACACCGTTGCAACCGTTGCTAACACTTCGGTTCGGGCAGGCCGTTAGCTTCGGTCTGACCGGCAAATGCTGCCGATTTGCCGCTTGGCTGAATCCATGATCTCAGTGTGCCGATGTTCCACCTGAGCACATCTGGCACCGTTGGCACCATCCCCTTTTGTGGGGGTAATTACCAATTGTCGAACATCAGGATGGCCAGCTTCCATAATTTCTTGACTCTGTCGTCAGCGACAGTAACCATATATTCGGCAAATCTCCGCTATTCGCAGTATTTTAAGGCCGTTCGACACACAGCTGACTTGTTCGAACGTCTTACGAGTTCAACACTTATATGATTTCGGCAACGCAAGGGTCCCGCTTCTGTCTGTTGCAGCAGCAAACTGGTCGTTGTTTTCTGATTGCCAAGTCTAAACAATAACGTATCGTCGAGACTGCGGAGATCGTTGCCCGTGTACTGAAAGTGCTACGGTCCAACGTCACGATCACCGACCACGTCAAACCTGGGAAGTACTAAAATGGCTCAGAAGAATAATGGACCGGTCATCGGGATGGCAATCTTTGCTTTGCTGTCCGTCGCGTTCGCCGTATTTTTGTACATGACATGGTCCGACAATCAGCTCGTGTACAAGTCGCTGGACGACGCAACCAAAAAAGAACAGGACCTCAATGGCACGGTTCGCGACCAGCTTGCGGAAATTCAGCATCTGAAGGGACTGATCGGTGAAGGAGAGAATGTGGAAACGGGTATTGGTGACACAGATGTGGATACCGTCAACGGCAGAGTTCAGAAGATTCTCGACGAACTTGCAGGCGATAGTACTTCCGCGCTGCCGAGTCTGATTGCCGGACTTCAAAAGGAATCGGCCGAAAACAATAAGAACTCATTCACCGCAACATTTCGTTTGGGCCAGCTTGTCTTAAAACGCAAGGAAAACGCAGATTTGATTGTGACGAAAGACGGAGAGATTGACACACACAAAGCCGCGGTTGCGAAGGCTGAGGCAAAACTCATTCAGCAGGAAGCTGTCCATAATGAAGAATTGGCCCGCCTGGGAGAACAGGTCGATGCACTGCGCGGAACGACTGTCCGACTGGAGGACGAACTCGCTGCACTCAGAGTGTCCAGTACTCGTCAGATCGAAGACCTCGTGGAAGACAACAACGATAAGCGGACAGCGATCGTTGATTTGAGGGCAAGGCTGCGACAGAAGGATGACCCGACATTTTCCACAGCTGACGGTCGTATTCAGTCCGTCGATCACAACCGCGGACTCTGCTATATCGATCTGGGCCGAGCTGATGGTCTGAGAGAAGGCGTCACGTTCTCTGTATACACGCCAGGCAATTCCGGTGTTGGTCGTAACAACACGAGTGACATTAAAGGCAAGATTGAAGTGGTCGACATTCTGGCCGACCATCGCGCTGAAGCAAGAATCGTAAAGCAGGATCTGGGCCGTCCGATTGCGGGAGATGACCCCATCTATTCTCCGATATTCCAGACCGGGCAGTCCCTGGAGATAGCCGTGGCAGGACGCATCGCTCTGGACGGCCTGGACCGTGGTCAGTTTCGGCGGTTGGTCACAGCAGCTGGTGGGCGGGTTTCGGTTCAAGTGGACGACGACGGTGCCTTCACAGACGGCAAGGGCAACCCCGTTGATTCCAGCGATGCTCCACGTCGGATTACTTCTCGAACCCGGTACCTGATTATCGCAGACCTCGGTGATGACACAGAGAATCTGGAACTGGAACAGATCTACAAACGGATTCGAGACAACACTCAGAAACTGCGGAATCAGGCTGAGAACCTGGGGATCTATGAGATTGGCCTGTCGACGTTTCTGGAACACATCGGTTACAGCCGAAAGCAGGTCAAGTGGACACCGCAAAGCAGCAGAGGCTTTCCCGGCAGACTGGCGAACGGTGCGCACAGTGACTCGGTCAATTCCAGCTTTAGCCCGAGCCAGAGTTCTGCTGTTATTTCCGGAAAATACTCCGGTCGCAGTCAGTCAACCACGTTTTCCACCGGCAACAACAGCAAAACATACGGCAATTGATTGCGTGTAAGACTTGCAGCCGGAGGTAACAGGGACGGTGTCCACCGACTGTCGTCTTCGTCGGTGAACAGCAGGGGAAACGTTTCGATCGTCTTCCCTGTACACTGCGTTGCCAAACAGCTCCGGCGGTACTGATCCGCGGCGACTACTGTTTTCCTTCTTCGCGATTGGACCACCACGGCAGACCGACACCGCCATCCATGGTCATGGTACTGCCGGTCATGTACGCCGCGTCATCGCTGAGCGTGAAGCAGACACCCTTTGCCATTTCCTCGGGTGTGCCCATGCGTTTCATCGGCAGCGTCTGAGCTCCCTGGTTCAGCTCTTCCTCTGAGAAAAACTTGCGTTCGCCGGGAGTGTCGATCCAGCCGGGATGGAAGATGTTTACCCGTATTCCATGTTTAACGAGTTCGATCGCGGCGGTTCGAGCCATATGGTCGATGGCCGCTTTTGCCATGTTGTAAGCCATCGACGTGGGAATCGGAATGATCGCGTGCGGAGAACTGATCACAGTGATGGCTCCCCCGTTGCCCTGACTGAGCATCTGCTGTGACGCAGCCCGGACGCCGAAGAAAGCGCCCCACATACTGACATCAATGGTCCGCTTGAATCCTTCAATATCGGCATTCACCATTAATTGCCGATCACTGTAAACGGCGTTACTGACGAACGCGTCAAGGGAACCGAATTCGGACACCGTCTTCTGCACCATGTCTTCCACGGCGGTCTGATCTGACACATCGGCTGCGATGACCAGGGCCCTCCGCCCAAGGCCGCGGATCTGTTCGGCGACCTGTTCTGCCTGGTCCTCACTGGAGTGGCAGTTGATGGTGACGTTCGCTCCCTGCCGGGCAAGTTCGATGGCTACTGCCGCCCCGATTCCCTTGGATGAGCCGGTTACCAGAGCGTTCTTTCCTTCGAAACTCATACTGTATCACTTCCACTTGACAAATTTTCCGAACCGCAGGGGTGGAATTTTAGCGACGGCGCCTGTCGTCAGCCAGCGCTGAGGGCACAGCTAATGAGATGTCGGTGAATACATCAGACGTCGCAAGGGAGTCAACTGTCGATCCGTGGACTTTCCGATGGACAGTCCAGCGTTCCATGAAGTCCCCATTCGCCCGGTCGACGGCGAGGCAGGCTGGATAGGTAACGTCCCCTGTGCGCGACGTCTGCGTGCCAGGAGTCTTCTTCGCGGCTGACTGAATCAGCGACGAAGTGACAGCAGCATTTCTTCCTGGTAGCTGCGAAAGGGGATGTTTTTGAGCGTGCCGTTGCTGATCATCGCATCCCATTTGTTAATCAGACTGCGATCGCGGTCCGTCAGATTGCGGACAAACTGATGTTCGGCACGCAGTATCAGTCGTTCGTCAGGTCGCAGGTCAAGCTGCACAAGAACGGGAATACGGTTCTCCTGTTCCCGTAACCGGACATTCAACGCAAGTCGTGGCTCAGGAAACATGCTGGAGGGGTGTAACAGATAATTGAGTCGAGCCGTCCAGTCAGTGTACGTCAGGTACCGTTTCAACTGTTCAACGTCCTCCCATTCACGCGTGCTGACCGAATACTTCCACGATGGTGCCTGCAACGACAGCAGGCCGGTTCCCGGATTGAATTTGCTGTCGAACTCCGGGTTCAGCTGAAATTCGAGTATTCGGGCGGCTCGTTCCGCTTCCGGCGACTGCTTCGCTGTTAGTTCACGGATGTATTCCTTAATTTTTGGGCCGCGTTCCCGCAGCATGTTCTGCAGTTCCATAAACAAAATTGTCGTGGAGACGCCACGTTGCGAATTAATGACAGTGAACTTTCTTCCGGTCGAGTCAAAGATTACGACTTCACCGGCCGCCTCTACGTAGTCATAGATGCGGCCGTTGTGAAAAAGCGAAAAGCTGCTCGCCAGAATCGGTTCCTGACCGGATGAGTTCAATCGTCCGGCATCGTAGACAACTGTTGAGACTCGCAGGCCCTGACCAACCGCGGATGAACAGACTCCTAACAACAGCAGGCACGGCATGATTTGAGAACGCAGCATTGCTCAGCACTCCACCCAGGACTTTCCAACATTCAATACGAGCCGGGACGTTATCAGACTTTCTGTCTCGAGAGCAATTGTCACTAACTTGGTTCACGACCACGAATCACATCAAAAGCCATCAAGATACGACGACCAGCAGAATCTGCCGACGGCCGATATTGAACAGGCGTCGTGGCACAACCTGCGCACAAAAAAACGGTAACTCTATGAAAGAGCCACCGCTTTCTGTTGTTCTTCCGCTGGGGCCAACCCCCAAACTTAGTGCTGACAATGCAGCTAGTTCAGGATCTTGCTGGTGTCTCTGACGATCTTTGCAATGGCCTCACCGTTCAGGCTGCCAGAACCGAAGGCATGATTCACCTTCACATCAGATTCAACCCACATCAGTACCGTAACGTCTGCATCCCTGGCAATGCGGTATTTGCCTGGCCCGTCTGAGTTTTCGAAGACGGTCAGGGGAGTATGCTTGATGCCGTGAGTGTCCGCCGCGTTTTTCAGTGTCGCTTGAGCCGCCTTCTGATCGTCGGTTAACAGAACGACAAACGCTGCCATTCTGCTGTCACGATTCTTTCCCACGACTCCATCCAGTTCCTTAATCAACTTCGTGACATTATCGTCCATCTTTCGGGCGAAAATGCTAACGACGGGCTGAGCCCCATAGCGGCAGCGGTAGCACAGTTTTTCTCCCGCCGAAGGTCCCGTCACGTCGGCCACGTAAAAGGCGCCGGGATAGTCGCCGACCTGCAGTCCGGATTCAACGTCCGCAGCATTGGTGACCCCGCAGACAAACAATGCACCGGTTAAGATGCCAAAAGCCAGAATCATACGCATTGACCGAAACTCCTTTTTGTTGAAATGCGATTTGAATAGTTTTTTGAACCGGCCATCCAATAGTCGCAATAGTCGCAATAGTCGCATACAGCCAAGCCGTACCATCCAGAATTATTGTGTGGAGGCGGTAAGTTGTCTAACAAATTTCAGCACGGACTTTCCATCCGCGGGGGCTTTGACGTTTGTTCTGCGATGCACGATGCGACCTGTCCGATCGATCACGAACGTCCAGCGTTGAGCAGTTACACCTCGCACCAGCTTTTCCTGCTTTCCCTGAATGACTCGGGTGATCCTGCCACCACCGCGCACGGGGACACCAAAAGCCTGAGCCACCTTGCCATCTTCGTCGGCAAGCAACGGAAAGTTTAGTGCGTGAGCTTTCTTGAAGAGCTTATGATTGCCAGACGAGTCACCGCTGACACCAACAACCGTGACACCAGCCTGTTTTAATTCCTCAATTTGATCGCGGAACCCGCAGGCCTGGGCGGTGCAACCAACTGTCATGTCTGCCGGGTAGAAGTATACAACCAACATCGTTTTGCCGACGTGGTCTGTGGATCGCCACAGCTTTCCACGGTCGTCATTCGCTTCAAACTGGGGCGCGAGAGCGCCTTCGTTCAGCGAAACGTAAGGATCCCCTGCCAGACAAATTGCTGGTGCCAACAGGAGGATAACGACGGAAGGTAAATGCATCACAACGTAACAAAGTGGATCTTGTCAAATCTGACACGTGTCGTCGTGAGACCGGACAGCAGAATGGACAAGAAAGTAGACTGCCGCAGAACGCGTCCGACAGCAGTTCGGGGTGGGATAGTCAGGAAGGCTGCTGATGAAGTCAATGAGAACCACGCGAAAGACGGTACCAACAGAGCTGATAGCATACGACGACCGATGACCAAGGTCAATTCTCTGCCCAATAATGTCGAGTTTCCGTGGATTTCCGACGATCTGAATCGCATTTCTGACGTTGAGTCTGGCGGTGTAAGACAAACACCGGCTCAATATGTGCCGTGAGAATCGTACCGAAGGAGAAACGCGCGGACTGACAGCTGTCAGTCTGTGAAACTGGTATTACAACCATTCTGACTCGAGTTCAGAAGCCCTTCTTTCAACTGTCGTGGCAGAGCCTTAATCGCCAACTCTCGTTTCAGTGCCATGCTGTGATTTGGCTGCTGTTCGTGATATTCCACGGTGACAGGCAGGCGGCTTCGCGTGTAACGCGAAGCAGTCCCGGCATTATGCCGTTTCAGTCGTCCTTCCACGTCCTTGGTGATACCCGTGTAGAGTGAGCCATCTGAACATCGGAGGATGTAGACGAACCAGCGGTCTGTCGATTCCTTTGTGTTTTTCAAAACTCCACCGCGTCCGTCAAGAAGTTTCACAGGCTGATCAATCTACGTTACACCTGATCAATGAAGTCATAACAGGTTGCCGAAGCGGTTACGAGACGTCCTCCTGAGATTCATCGTGCCGTGACTTCGTGTTGTCTGACATTGCCAGAACGCTTGAAACCGTCGACACCAGGTATGGCACAAAAAATGTCAGTATCGATTGTATCAGGCACGAGGAATTGAAGTGTCCGCTGGCAACGCACGAACCGTGGTTTATGCCAATCAGCAGGCTGCCGACGATGACAGCCAGAATGAGAGCGCGCCGAACAACCGGCCATTGAAATGCGTGTTTCATGATTGTTGCTCACCCTGATGAACAATGTTTCCTGCTCCTGCCGGCAGAACGCACGGTTGCTACGTGCTGGTGTCGACATGATTGCCACATTGCTTACAGAAAATTCCGATTTCCCCGTCAATTGTTCAGAGAAGGTGGTTCCACAAATGACCGTCCGTCTCAAAAACATCGAACGGCCCGGGACGCAGGCATTCGGCAACCAGGTCGAAACCGACGGAAGAAATAACTTCCTGTCCTCTGTTGCAGCGAACGCGCGGAACGTTGCGGGTGCTGCTGAGCAGCAATCCAAACAGTTCTGCAAGGACGGTGCGAAACGACCGGTGTACCGTGCCGTCCCGAATCAGGCCAGAATCTCGTGCACCACACGACCATGCACATCGGTCAGTCGTTGGTCTCGGCCACCGTGACGGAAGACCAGTCGTTCGTGGTCGATACCTAATTGATGCAGAATCGTGGCATGGATGTCGTGAATGTCGATCTGATTCTCGATGACGGAGTTACCGAAATCGTCGGTTTCGCCAAACGTGATTCCCCCTTTGAAGCCGCCGCCGGCCATGAAAATCGAATAGCCATTGACGTGATGATCCCGGCCGCAGTCAGGGGTGACTCGAGGCGTGTGGGGTGTGCGCCCCATCTCGCCGGCCCACACGACGATTGTCTCGTCCAGCAGCCCTCGCTGTTTCAGATCGATGATCAACGCTGCCACTGACTGCTCCGTGACACGAGCGTTCTTTTCGTGATTCTGTTTCAGCAGGCCATGCTGGTCCCACGGTGAGTTGTTTCCATCGAAGCTGGGGCAGGTGATCTCGACGAACCGAACTCCGGATTCAACCAGACGTCTGGCCCGCAGAGCCTGGGTTGCGTACAGACGCTGATGTTCGTCGCTGGCGTCAACGCCGTAGAGTTTGCGAATGTGGGCCGGCTCCTTGCTGATGTCGGAAAGCTCAGGAACGGTACTCTGCATGCGGAACGCAGTTTCGTAACCTGCAATCGCCCCCTCGATGGCACGCGTGTCGGCCGACTGATGTGCGAATTCTCGATCCTGTTCAGCCAGCAACGCGAGTTTGCGTTGCTGCAGATCGCGCGGGTCAGATGGAATGATGTTGTCGACCGGAGCTCCCGCTGGACGCAGCGTCGTGGCCTGGTGTGATGCCGGCAGAAATGAGCTTCCAAAGTTTTCCAGGCCGCCATTGGGCACCCAATCGTTGTTGAGCAACACATATGCCGGCAGGTTTTGATTTTCACTGCCCAGGCCATACGAGACCCAGGCTCCGAAGCTGGGAGCCTGACCGGTAATTCGCCCCGTATGCATCAGAAGCGCCTGCTGCCCGTGCAGAGGTAATTCGCCCAGCATCGACCGCACGACACAGATGTCATCGGCGACTCCGGCGATATGCGGAAACAGGTCACTCACCCACAAACCACTCTGGCCGCGTTGGTTGAATTTCCACGGACAACGCAGCCAGACACGGTCCGCCGAAGACTGTGAACGTTTTGACACGGCAGCAGCGCCAATCGCCTGTCCTTCGCGTTTCGTCAATTCCGGCTTGGGATCAAAGGTGTCCACATGACTGGGCCCACCGTCCATAAAGCAGAGAACAACGTTCTTTGCGCGGGCAAAAGAATGGGCCTGGACTGTTTTCTGTCCGTCAGCAACCACTCGATCGGCAAGCAGCCCACTGAGCGCCAACCAGCCAAAACCGGCAGACGAATTCTTCAGGAAACTTCGCCGCGAAAAGTCACCGGCAATCTGTCCCGGGCATCCGCACTGAGTTGATGATGTATTCATGAAGGGGGGGAGTCTTTCGGAAATCGATATTCCGTTTCGTGGTCATTCAGACAGCGGGCGAAAACTTTTTCGGGCGGGCACGCGAGCAGAACGTCGCAGCGGATTGGGTCCGTTTTACAGGTTATCGGTAGTAGATAAATTCTTTCGTGTTGAATAGTGCATGGGCCAGCTCCGCCCATGCAGCTTTGTCGGTGAGCAATTCATTCGATTTTGCGAAGTCTGATACGGCCATGGTCCAGCGTTCAACCTCGTGGTCACTCGGAGGACGTGCCAGTGCATGCAGAAACATTCTGCGCACTCGCTGTTCGAGCGACGCACCGCTGTCTTCCAGCAACCGCGCCGCCCATTGGTCTGCCGACTGAACGACCAGCGGATCGTTCAACATGATCAGCGCCTGTGCCGGGACATTGGTCACGTCACGATGGCCGGTGGGCAACTTCAGATCGGGCAGATTAAAACCAACCAGAAATTTGGGCGGTTCCATGATCGACATCTCAATGTAAAGTGAACGTCGACCGTTCGAGTCCAGGGGCCCGGAGAACAGGCGTTTTGCGGTATCCTCGGACGATCTGGGCGGATTAATGGGCGGACCGTACAGACGTCGATTCAGTCTGCCTGATACTGCCAGCAGGCTGTCCCGAATTGCTTCTGCTTCGAGACGGCGGGTCGGATAATAGTGAAGCAGTCGGTTTTCGGGGTCCCGCTCAGAACCCGCCGTGCTCACACTGCCCGACTGTCGGAAGGTCTGACTGAGTACAAGGTGCCTGACCAGCTTCTTCGTGGACCAGCCTTCTTCCATAAACCGTATCGCGAGCCAGTCCAGTAGTTCGGAATGCGATGGCCGATCCCCCAGTTTCCCGAAGTCGTTGGGCGTGGCGACGATGCCTGTACCGAAAACCCATTGCCAGACGCGATTAACGAACACGCGGGCTGTCTGAGGGTTGGCGTTGTTGCTGAGATACCGGGCCAGTTCCATACGTCCACTGTCGGATGCAGCACCGACCTCGTGTTTTCCGGCAAATACTTCAAGGAAGTTGCGGCGGACTGCCAGCCCCTCGTCGTCGACATTACCGCGGACATTGATTCGATAGTTTACTGGTTCAATCGCTCGTTCATCCATGCTGTTGGCGCTGCGGGCGAATGCGATGCTCGTTTCGATGTCGCGATAACGGCAGACCAATGCGGCGATCTGCGGGGCGTTCTTTGCGTCGTTGGTCAACAGCCCTTCTGCCAGCAGCCAGTTCAGTACTTTCACGTCTCCGGGCTGCGTTGCGCCGTCCCCCCAGCGACTGACCGTGCCCGTCAGCCAGTTGCACAGTCTCTGCCACGCTTCGTCTGCGTTGATCGGCGGTGTGATTTCCGCCGCATTATTTTCATACAACGTCGCGAATGCATCCAGCGTGTCCATCGGGGCACCAGCCGCATCGTGACCAACAATGCCCGTCACACTGAACCAACTGCGTTTATTCTGGCCCTCATCTTTGTCCGGAAGCGTAATGCTGCCGGCTTTGGCAACACCGGTGCGGGGCGGGAAATTTGAATTGAGTGCCGCAGTCGTAATCTCCGTCAGTACTCGAGTGACACCGTTCGTCAATGCCGTTGCACCAATCGCCGTCCATGCGGGTGGAGCGGACGGATCAAAAAAGACGGGCCCTTCGTTGAGAAATGCATTTTGAGGAACAGCACGCCGCCCAGCCCATTCTCCACCCACGAGACGCAGACTTACGATTGAGCGCGAAAACGATTTGGGGGATGGAAGACGCAGTGCACCGGGAAGTTTGGACGAGAACGCATGAGTGTGATAACCACGCGTGAGAAAACTCGAAATCAACGTCTCACCCTCAAGGCTGACCAGTGGTGTACCGTCTGTCACATGGCCATGCCGCAGCCCGGCGCCTTCCACAACCCAGCCGTCAGGGAAACCTGGTTCCGAAAAATTTGTCAGCACTGTAAAGGCGGTTGCATTTGCTTTCCGGCGAGTCTCGCGTGCGGTGCGCCACAGACTCGCGAGCTCCTGCCAGGCTTTGGCCGTATCCGCAGCGTCGTGCAGCTGCCTGAAGGGCCATGCGACGTTCTCCAGCGTTGCTGCATCCAGCGAAGAGCGATTGTCATGTACCCATGCCTGCAACGATGCTGCTGACGTCAGAGAACCCGTGCTGGACGTCCACAATTCAGCCACGCGTTCTCGAATCTGCTCACGTATCTGCTTCAGCTCGGCAATCTCTGCGTCGTGCTTTCCTGGCACGTCGATTGACCGCGCCGTCCAGCGCGGAGTCATAAACACGCCCGCCAATGCGTAGTAGTCGGCCTGTGAGATGGCATCCAGTTTGTGATCGTGGCACCGTGCACAGGCCACGGTCATGCCCAGGAAAGCCTTTGAGAAAGCGTCAATCTTGTTGTTGACCATCTCCTGGTGAATGCCGTTAAACGCCAGACTGCTGCCGTGGCGATGTTCTCCCATGTGATAAAACATCGGGCCGATCATGCTTTCATTAATACCTTCGACGGCGTCAGTCCGTGGACTGGTCAGCAGGTCGCCGGCGATCTGCTCGCGGATCAGCTGGTCGAAGCCGACGTCGTTATTGAATGCTCGAATCAGATAGTCGCGATACTCCCAGGATCCCTTCGCCGGTATGTCCCATTCATAACCGTAGGTATCTGTGTAACGAACCACGTCCATCCAGTGCCGGGCGAAGCGTTCACCATAGTGCGGTGATTCGAGCAGTGCGTCGACGAGTCCCGCGATGGCCCGGTCCGCATCCTTTGCATACGCGCGAGGGAACTCATGCACCTGTTCGGGCGTCGGCGGCAGACCGGTCAACACAAACGAGAGGCGGCGCAACAGGACATTGGCATCCGCCGGTTCCGCAGGAATCAGGCCTGCCTGCTCAAGAGCCGACCACACAAAGCGATCAACAGGCGCTGTCTGCCCGGCAGCGTCGTTGGCGGCGGGCGGGTTCACGTTCCGCGGCGGCTGAAGGCTCCACCATCGGCTGCGTTGCTCCAGCAGGGCCCGCCAGGACTCTTCCGCCGATTCTGCGGCCGATGGAGCATTCACGCGGGGGTCCACGGCACCACTGCGAATCCAATTCTGGAAGTCGGCAATCACATGGTCGGGAAGTTTTCCGGACGGCGGCATCTCGATGGAACCATACTGCAGGGCTTCCATGAGCAGGCTTTCCAGTGGATTACCAGGCACAACGGCCGGCCCCGATTCGCCACCATTTCGCGCGCCGTCGCGATAGTCCAGCAGCAAACCACCTTTGGCCTCTGCCGCAGCTGAGGAATGGCACTCGTAGCAGTATCGCACTAATGCAGGGCGAATGCGTGATTCAAAGAATGCGACGTCGTCGGACCGTTTTTCAATCTGTCCGTGCACAACGCCATCGTGTCCCAGAAGAATAAGCCCCCAGACAAGATATTTCAGAGGTGAGCAAACGTTGCGTGTCATGCGGTACGTCTACAGCGTATTGCGCTGATTCATGGCCGAACAAAACGTTTCCCGGCCTGCGATGAGTGCTTCCCACGAGCCCGAAGGAGTCACGTGTTTTCGCAAACGGCTCTAATCCGGAGACGATTTTGAAACGATGGTGGGACGGTCAGGCAGGACACAGATGGTACCACAAGATCACATGAAGTTCCGGATGGATTTGGAATCTGTGTCTCGGTCCCGACGATTTTCGACATCAGCCGTCTGGACCTCGGTGTGGTGGTGATCTATCCGCGGTCAGGGCGTTGCGGGCGTGGACATCCCGAAATTCGGTCCGCGGGTCGTTTGGGAACTGGCCGCAATCGTCCTTTAAAATCAGGCAATTTCGATGTCATCATGGCCGGTGGAGAGATCTGAGACATGTTTTCCAAAAAGGTCGTAACATCGTTCACGAGTTTCCGCTGAAGGATTTGTACCTGAAACAATACAACAAATGCTTCGAAAACTCGAAAGGCACAGAATCATGACACGCTCACGAAACACTCTGTTGGTCGCTGCAATCACTTTCAGTTCGGCCATCGCCGGCATCAGCACGGCAGAAGCTGGTTGTCACGGATCGCGGGGCTACTCTCGCGGATATTCCTCACACAATTACCACCGTCACCATCACAACTATGGCTACGCGTCACCACAGTACTCGTACGCTCAGCCACAGCCGATACACGCTGTCAGGCCGGTTCAGCAGCAATTCGTCCAGTCGCAACCGTTGGCCCAACAACAACTCGCCCCTCAACAACAGCAGGCTCCGGTTCAGCCGCAGATTGCTCCTCAACAGCAGGCTCCGGTTCAGCCGCAGATTGCTCCTCAGCAACAGGCACCTGTGCAACAGCCGCAGGCTCCTGCAAATACCCAGACGTCAGCTCTGCAGGCCCTTGGTGGATTTACTCCACCTCAGACGGCACAGGTTCCGACGCCAGCTCACGTTGGTAACTGGACAGCGACGCTGGGCAACGGAGCAAACGTACGACTTGTTCTGCAGGCCGACGGATCGTTCAGCTGGTCTGCAACAAACAAAGCCGGCAATGCCAGTACTTTTCAGGGAAGCTATGCGGTTGGTAATGGCTCGCTGACATTGACTCGCGGCACTGACAGCCAGCGACTGGCGGGCAGCATGACGACCAGCGGCAACAATGCCTTCAGCTTCAAACTGACAGGCAACAGCGCGGCAGGCATTAACTTCACACGAAGCTAATGCCAGGCATATTCGAAGATGTCCGCCACGGACTTCTTCAAATGAAAGACCCTCAGGGACGGGCGGGAGTGATATCTCCGGCCCGCCCCTTTTTTTGTCGCCGTGAACGTCGCAATCGATCGCCAGGGAGAGGCATCGGGGAAATGTATGGCGAATGACAGGCCCTGCTCGGGGCTCGCCGCCGCCGCCGGCACCAGTCGGCCTGACGCCGGCGACATGAGCGTCACACTGGTTCGTTTTTCGTATATGTGTGCGGTAGCATGCTTTTTCGTTACGTTCGAAAGACCCCATTTCTCACGACGAATTCAGCAAATGTCATTTCACCACAATTTAAGTTTTTCGTGCCCACGTCGTACCGCAATAACTGTCATCTCGCTGTGTGCGATTGCTTCTGTTTTCTTACCAGGACAATCGTGTCAGGTGATCGGGCAGACTGTTCGGCAACCCAATATTGTTCTGATTCTGGCGGACGACATGGGGTCCGGAGACGTGCAGGCCCTGAATCCGTCGTCGAAGATTCCAACGCCAAACCTGAATCGTCTGGCAGCCGACGGTGTGACATTTACCGACGGACATTCACCGTCGGCCGTTTGCACCCCCACTCGTTACGGGCTGCTCACCGGGCGCTATTGCTGGCGTACGGAACTGAAACGCGGAGTTCTTGGCGGTTACAGCAAGCCACTGTTGAAGCCCAGGCGTTCCACAATCGCGAGCATGCTGAAGGCCAGCGGCTATACCACTGGCGCAGTGGGCAAGTGGCATCTTGGCATGGAGCTTCCGCTGCAGTCCGACAACGCAGACACGACTAAATGGGACGGTGATCCCGGCATCGACTTTTCCGGCATCATCAGGGACAGCCCGATTCATCACGGATTCGATTCGTACTTTGGTGTTACCGGTTCGCTGGACATGGCTCCTTATGTTTACGTAAGAAACGACAGATTCACGATGGGACCGTCGATTCAACAACAGGCCGTCAGCTTTCCACACTTCGTTCGCAAGGGGCCGCGAGCTGCCGATTTCGTGATCGCGGACGTACTGGATAAACTGGCAAATGAAGCTACCGGTTATATCGCTGATGCGTCGAAGAATGAGGCTCCCTATTTTCTGTATTTGCCGCTGACCGGCCCCCACAAGCCGGCCCAGCCCCACGAACGTTTTCGAGGCAAAACCGGATTGAAGGAATACGGCGACTTCGTCGCGCAGGTGGACTGGACGGTTGGTCAGGTGCTGAGGGCCATCGACGCTTCAGGCGAGACTGACACCACACTCGTTTTTTATACGTCCGACAATGGCTCTTACATGTATCGCTACGACGATACCCAGCAGAAGGACCATGTCGACGACGTGACTGTCCAGGGGTATCGACCTGAGCATCATCGGGCGAACGGAATGCTCCGCGGGACCAAGGCGGACATCTGGGAGGCCGGTCACCGTGTTCCTTTTTTTGTGCGATGGCCTGGGCACATCATGCCCGGTACAAAGAACGATGCGACCGTCTGCCTGACGGACATTTTTGCGACGTGTGCGGCAGTTGTGGGTGCAAACCTGTCTGAAAGTGAAGCAGAAGACAGCATTTCACTGTTGCCGATGCTGCAGGGAAAAACTGCAGACAGAGGCGCTCCGGTGATCAATCACTCCGCCAGCGGAATGTTCGCGATTCGGGACGGTCGCTGGAAACTGGTCGCTGGAAACGGCTCCGGCGGTCGTCAGACTCCCAAAGGTAAACCGTTTCAGAAGCCTTACCAGTTATTTGACCTGCACACGGATCCTGGCGAGGCTCACAACATTGCCGGCCAGCACCCCGACACTGTTGCCCGGCTGACTAAAGCTCTGGAAGTCATTCGCAACGGGAACCGCACGCCCAAACCGCGTCATTAGAATTCAGAAACGAATGCTGCGGCGGTTCCGGATTACGTCTCACGGTATCCGAGCACCACCAGAATACAGGGGCCGCTGTGAATCAGATTGACGCCGGCATTCTGACACGCCTTGATTGCGGCGAAACATTCCGCTCCGGGCTGTAGCCAGATGTGCTGCACTCCCAGACGGATTGCGTCGTCAACAATCTGTTCGGTGACTGACGGCGGCGTGATAACGGATACCGCATGCGGACGTGGCAGGACTGCGTTTAGTGACGCTGCGGCAGGCAGTTCTTCAACGATGTCAGCGTTGGGGTTGACCGGAACGACCGCGTGGCCGTGCTGCTGGTAGCACCGCAGCACCTTATTGCCGTACTTTCGTCGGTCTGTGGACGCGCCTGCCACGGCGAACCAGTCTCCGTTCATGAAGTCAGCGATTTGAACATCGAGATGCATCACGGCCGTCAGCTTTCTTCGCCCTGTCTGTCACAACTTCGGTGACAGGTCTCTGTCCCGAAATGCCGGATAATTCGGTGGGTACTTGATGGCTCGAAACATCGTCCCGCCGTCTTCCAGAGGTATACCTCCGGGAATTCTCATCGCATCAAGTTCCGTCGCCGGCAGATCCGCCGGGCGCGGTGTGGGCTTCCGATTACGGGGTTGCTCAGATCGCGGCGGATGATGAAAGCGTTTCGGATTGCGGTACATCCATGCAATTTTTGCGTCCCGGGTGACTTCGAGCAGCAGATGCTGAGTTCCCGAGCAAATCAGGGTGTTGCCGTTTGGCAGTCTTTGGGCCCCGGAGATGCGGGGAGAAAACAGCTCACCAGGCTGTTCGAAGGTCCAGTCGATCTCTGTCGGACCAAACGCGGCATCCGGCTTGCGATGATAGGTTCCGTCACGAATCACTGGCAAACTGAATTCGTCCGCCGACGAAAAGTCCTGTTCAGAATTCTGCATGCCGTTGTTGAACAGCAGCACGTTTCCCGCGCCCGGCAGTCCCTTTGGTATCCAGTGAGCGTCGTGCTGGTTGAACAGTTTGCGATCATCGGCGGTACCTCGTCGATAGGTTTGAGCATTTCCCCAGCGATACAACAAATCACCCCCACGACCGCGTTTTCCGCCTGTGTGGCCTTTTGCCTGTTCCGTCGTCGTGCTGTGATCGATGATCCAGAATTCGCTCAACGTTCTTGAACCGACCATGATCTGGTCGAGTTCTTCATTGTAATCGATCGAGTTCATATGCACCCAGTCGGCCACCGGCCGCAGCATGTAGTTGATGTCGACGAGTTCCGGATGGTCAGCCGGGTCGCCGTAATTGTCCTTCGATTTGTCCCAGTCCTGGATGACGTGATCAAGAAGGCTCCACTTCCAGACAACATCGGCTCCGTTCAATCCCTTTGGCTTCAGCTCAAAGATGGCATCCAGCCACAGAACATCGTCCGTCAATCGATTCGGATTGCGGCCCGCATTGACGGCAACGGCCCGTTGATAGGACTCCCAGACGATGCACAGCACATTGCCGTTTGGCAACGGCTCAATATCGTGGTGGCTCATGCGATAAGCAGAACTGGCGGCAAAGTCCCACGTCAGATTTCCGTCCCAGTCGTGTTTTTGAATCTGGCCGCCACTTCCGGTGGTTGATGGAAATTGAAAAAAATTATCAACCTTGCCGGCGCGCAGCAGACTTCCGTCTTCCAGCAGATAGGATGCCTGACCCGGCTTTCGGTCGGCCTGCCACGAGTGAACAACGCGCCCGGCCGTGTCCAGCAGAAACGATTTCTGAGCGCTGAGTGGCGAAATCAGGATGTAACCTGGACAGACTCCGTCGGTTGTCCTGACGACACCAAGTTCCGGAAGCTTCTTCTCCTGCCCCGGAACAACCACTTCAGGCAGTAGCAGGGCAACCAGAATCATTATGGGACAGCAGCCAGGCCGACGCATCAACGGCTCCTCTACAGCGTATTATGCTGATTTGTGGCCGTGGCAAACGTCATTCGACTTATCGTGTCGTTTTGCCGCGAGCCCCAAAACCACATCTTTTGAAAACAGCTTCGCACGATGTGGACACTGATATTCTGTCCTGGGCAGTGACAGATGTCGAGTCGTCAGCTGCACCTGAAGTGGTCGTCCACTGTTGCTGACACCTTGCATTTCACGCTCACTTCAGTTGGTCAACGGGCGAACATGTGCCGCCGGTGACTGAAGTCCGTTGTTAACGATCGATCTCGCCCATCACGATATCAAGTGAGCCAACGACAGCGGGAACGTCGGCCAGCGGGACGCCTTCACAGAGCTTATCTGTGATGGACAGATTGCAGAAGCACGAGCTCTTCGCTCGTGCCCGCAGCGGTTCCGCCGTGCCGTTGCCAACAACGTAGAAGCCCATCTGCCCGCGAGGCGCTTCGGTTTCCAGATAGACCTCATCCTTTGGCAGTTTCGTATTGAATTTGAAGGCCTCGCGATAAGAACCTTCGGCAGCAAGGTACTTTGGAACCGACTGTCGCACCAAGCGGATGGCCTGCACGACTTCCATCATGCGGACATAAAAACGACACCAGTTGTCACCCAGCACCACTTCCCGTGGAGCCTCCGCGAACTCCGCGACCGGGATTTCGAAGTCGTAGCCCTCGTACATACGCGTATAGATCGCTTCGCCATCACGACGCAGGTCATAGTCAACTCCGCTGCCCCGAAGAACGGGGCCCGTACAGCCGTAGCTGATGGCCATTTCACGTGACAGAACGCCAATGCCCGCCGTTCGTTTAATGAAGATCGAGTTGCGAGTGAGCAGCGTGTGGTATTCCTTGATGCGATCTTCCAGCCAGCTGAGAAACATTTCAACGACGTCAAAAAATGGTGCTCGCTGTCCTTTATCCATCAGCAGCAATGCCGACAGACCGTCCGGTATTTCGATTTCCTCCGGCAGATCGTGAGTAGCACCGCCCATCGTCACGTAACTGCAGGTCAGGCGCGCGCCACACACTTCTTCAAAGAAATCCAGGATGATTTCGCGTTCACGAAAAGCATACAGAAACGGGCTGAATGTCCCCAGGTCCAGACCGTAAGCCCCCATTCCAACCAGATGGCTGGCGATGCGCCCGAGTTCTGCAATAAACACTCGCAGGTGCTTTGCCTTCTCGTTGACCTCCATGCCGATCATTTTTTCAACCGTCAACGCGAAGCCAAGGTTCATGTTCATGGCTGCCAGGTAATCCATACGGTCGGTATATGGGATCCACTGCGGCGTCGCGAGGTTTTCGCCGATCTTTTCCGCACAGCGGTGGAGGTACCCGATGTGCGGCGTGCATTCATGAACGATTTCGCCATCGGTTCTTAGCAGCAGGCGCAGCACGCCGTGAGTACTTGGATGCTGCGGGCCCATGTTGACGAGCATTTCGTCAGTCTGGACATCAAACTCGACAATACGCGGATCTTCGATTTGCATGCTCATGATTTACCGTCCTCGAACGCCGTGATATTCCAGCGGGAAGTCGTAGTCTTTTCGAAGGGCATGGCCTTCCCAGTCTTCCGGACACAGAATGCGTCGAAGGTTGGGATGATCCTGGAAATGGATGCCGACAAGGTCATAGGCTTCGCGTTCGTGCCAATCGGCGATCCCCCAGACACTGCTGACGGACGGAATCTCGGGCAACTGGCCTTCTTCGTCGTTCTTCCAGCGAGGAAGAATGACTTTCAGTTTCAGTCGGTACTTCAGTTCGATGCTGGAAAGCTGGTACACGACTTCTATGTGCGGGTCGTGACCGAACTTCGCGAGTTTCTTTTCGTTCGGTTCCAGATAGTCACATCCGCACAGGTCATTCAGATGATCAAAGCGCAGTCGTTCGTTGTCTCGCAGAAACGTGCCGACTTCGACAATGGAATCCGGGCTCACCTGAATCCACGGATCGGTGGCTTCAAAGGGAGCATCGCCGACGGCCGAAGTTCCGAAGGTCTCCAGCAGTAGAGAATGGATTTCCTGAATGTCCATGAAACGTTTTCCGATAGGTACGGGCTTGTCGAACTGAAGTTCGCGACAGCCTTCGTGCAACTAGGCCGATGTGCTGACCGACGAAGTCTTGCTGTGGGAAGGAATGGTCTGGTCCGCCGCCTGCTTCGATTTCTGAGTCAGAGCGCGGATCCAGTCCAGGTCGCCTCGCTTCCAGACATAGGCAAATCCGACCAGCAGTACGACAAAGAACACGAGCAGGTCAAAGAAGCCGGTGACCGCCAGTTGCTGAGCTGTCTCGGCCGAAATAATCTCGTTGGTTGCGGGATTCTGATCGAGCAGACGGGCGCTCAGTTGGTCACGGGCTACCCCGTCGAGTCGAGTATCCGCCAGTTGAGTGGCACTTCCGTAAATTGCGGCCCATGGGAAGAAGAAGGCCACTTCCACGTCAAAGACGATAAACAGCAGAGCGACAACATAGAACCGCAGGTCGAACTGAATGTAGCTGGAGCCGATCGCTGGCTCGCCACATTCGTAGATCGCATCTTTTTCAGGTGTCGGCAATTTGGGTCGCACAAGGCGACCGACGATCATCGGCAGTGCAAGCAGCACACAGACGGACCCACCGAACAACAAAAGATGACCTACAAGGTTTGTCATTTCACAATCTCCGTCTTCGACGGTTCATTCGAGCTAACGCTCAGAAGTGCCTACAACGTTCGCGCTGAAATTTCACAGCGACTTGTTCTCTGTTCCCTCGGTAGAAACCGAAATCGTCCGACACCGGCCTGCGGCCATATCAGGCTTCCACCAATTCAAACGGACTTTCTTCACCCTTCACCCAGACGGGTTCGTGCAGCACCTTTGACTCTGATACTGCCGTGGGGTTCAGAGTCGCTTTCCCCCATGCAATCTGCAAAGGCAGTTTGGCGTAGTCGACAATGCATCCATCGCGACTGAAGCAGCTCAGGTCGTGTGTCGAGCCCATAAAAATGCAGTCCACCGGACAGGGTTCCACGCACAGAGCACAGAACATGCACTTCGTGTAGTCGACAGCAAAGCCCGTCAGGCGAAAACCCTTGCCAACGGGGCTCTTTTCTTTTTCGATGTAGATACAGTCGACAGGACAGGCCTGAGCACACTTTTCACAACTGATACATGTTGTCAGATCAAAGCGGTGAAACCCACGATATCGAGCCTTCACTTTGAGTGGCTCTTCTGGATACGCATAGGTATCAGCGAACGTCTTCCGTTTGTGCTGGTATGTTTTCAGCATCGTGATCATCGTCACGTACATACCGTGCAGGACGGTGGTTACGGCCATCCAGACGTTTCGACACCACATAAACATGTTCGAAGTCTCTTGAAATTCGGCTTGCTGGTGGGTGAATTGGGGGCCAGAAACAGGCCAAAACACGGGCGTTTACGCGGTCTGCGATTATAGGTTGCAGCAGTAACGACGCAAGCGGCGGCGACGTGCATCCCAGCTTTGAGAAGCATAATTCAGCACTCGTGGGCATTCCGGAACGTTAAGTTGTGGTCCGCAGGATAGGCGCTGTGGAGGATCGGGACTGCCAGCCCGACACACGTGGACGGGTGGACGGGTGGACCCTTGTCCTCGTTGATCGTTCCGGGCGTAAGCTCTCATCAGCCGTTGCACACGGCTACTTCAGCAGATACCGGTTCGCGATCGTTATCCCGGAGAGCATGGCGCCTACGATGCCCAGAAAGCCCTGATCGGTGCCACACAGGTACAGGTTTCCGACCGGCGTCTGACCGTTGACGAATTTTTCCGGAGCACCGTAGACGCAGCCGTTCAGATGGCCTGTAAATCGACGAATCGTCCTTGGGCTGAATACGTCGGTGTCGATCACGTGACTGCGGAAATCCGGAATGTGTTTCAAAGCGCTTTCGATGATCCGATCGTTCCATTCCATCTTGCGCTGCTGGTATTCCTCTTCCGGCAGGTCAATCCAGTAATCAGGCTCCGCCAGCGCAGTGATCCGCATCCGGCCGTCTTCCAGAGGCCGTGAATAATCGAAATTATTTGGCGAACAGATGATGCCACTGCGCAGGTCGACTGGCTTGTTGGGGCGTTCGTAGTGGAAGGAATCAGCGTCGTTGTAGAACACGATCGTATCGTGATGCCCCAGAGACGCGGGCTCGCAGTCCAGCACTGAGATCGATTCCACGAACGAAATGTCCCCGGCTTTGGGCCTGACCATCGGTCGTGAGGGATCCACCATTCTCATCGTTTCCGCAGCGCCTGCGGACGACAGCACGTTGTCTGCCGTAATTTCTGTTCCGTCATCCAGAACGACCGCCTTTGCCTTACCGCCGCGCTGCACAATTTCGCTGACGCCCGTCCGCAATTTCAGGTGCCCGCCCAAGGCCTTAAAGTGTCGCACGAGTTTCTTCAGAATCAGGCGAATACCGTCAAAGGGTCGCCCAAATCCTTCGTGGAAAATGCTCTTGAACATGATCACGAACTGACTGAAGTCCATGTCGCGCGGCGTAGCGCTGCCGTAAAACATCAGAGGGCAGAAAAGCATGTCGATCAGCAGTGGATCACTGATGTGTTCGGACAGCACCTGACGAGCTGACGTCGCTTGGCGCTTGTCCAGGTTCAGCGCGTCATGATCAGCGATCGTGCGCACTAATCTGTTAAATCCGTCGATCTGTTTGGGAAACGCCATTGCCACCTGTTCCAGGAGGTAGGCGAAGTCGTTCGTAAATCGCAGGGTGCAATCCGGAAATGCGATGGACGAATGCAGCTGAGGGCGCAGATCAAAGTCTTCCCACTTCATACGTAGCTGCCGCAACAGTTTGCTGAGTGGTCCGCCCTTACTCCCGGGCTCTGCGTAGTTGGTGACGGCGTGCAGTCCGACGTCATAGTTTCGCTTACGCAGCCGGTAGAACGAATTCAGACCGCCAATCGTTGTATGGCGTTCCAGAATACAGACGTTCTTTTCAAAATACGCGAGCCGCACACCAGCCGACAGGCCTGACATTCCAGCCCCGATAATGACGGTGTCGTAATGCACGGTAGACTTCTCCCAACGCGGGTCGTCTTCGACGGTTTACTCGAGCTAACGGTCGGAAGCTGTAACAGTCACTGCCGCTGGTCGCTAACCGACTCCGACACAAAATCAGCCAGCCACCGGGACGTCCTTCAATTTTGGTGTCAGATATTCAACCGTTGACTGCATGGTGTTCAGGTTGTGGTAGTCTTCTTCCGGAATCTGAACTCGGTAGCCTTTTCGCAGCTCCATCACAATGTCCAGAAAATCCATGCTGTCGAGTTCCATTTGTTCACGGAACGCGACTGCGTCATCCAGGCCGGACAGATCCTCATCGGGAGCAATTCGCTCCAGAATTTCCAGAACGGCCTGTCTGATCTCCACACCCGTCATCAAAAATCCCCTTGCGCTCATTGTTTCCGCAGCGCGGAACGCGTGTTTCACCGTCGCCACAATCTTTTCGGCTGGACCGCAGAATCTGCAGGGTTCAAGATTCGTATTGTTTAACGATCACGACCGAGTTGATACCCAGCATCCCAAACGAATTGTTCAATATACAGTTCACTTCGCCCATATTTCGCGGCTCATTCGCTACTAAATTAGGCAAAACGCATCTTGAGTCCGGATTCTCAAGATTGATTGTAGCGTGGGCCATACCGTCGTCAAACGATGGCAGATTGCCCAGAAGCTCCAGTGCCCCAGCTGCTCCCATGGCGTGACCGATGAAGCTCTTGGTGTTGTTGATTGCTGCGCGTGTATCACCAAAGACGGCCCTAAGGGCTTTTGCTTCTTCGATATCGCCCTGCTCAGTGGCCGTCGCGTGGCTGCTGACAATGTCAACGTCGTTGGCTGTAATTCCGGCTCGCGACAGAGCCAGTTGAACACATTCGGCCTGGCGAGTCGAATTCGGGAGCACAAAGTCAGATGCGTCAGAATTCATTGCGTGCCCAATGATTTCAGCATAAATCTTCGCGCCACGAGCCAGTGCATCCGTCAGTCGTTCGACCGTGCAGATACCGCCACCCTCCGCGACGACAATTCCATTTCGCTGCGTATCAAACGGACGACAGGCTTTTGCCGGATCCTCGTGAGTGGCCAGAGCGCCCTGGCTCTGAAAACTGGCGAAGATGCCGAACGTATGAATGCTTTCCGACACCCCTCCGGCGATCGCTATATCACATTCGCCCAGACGCAGCATCTGCACCGCCTGAATGAATCCAGCATTCCCCGCGGCACACGCCGCACCGATGGTCAGATGCGGCCCTGTAACTCCGAGATTCAGCGTGACTTCCCCCGCCGGATTGTTGGCCACGGTCCGTGGATTGTGGTGATGCGACCAGACCTTGGTGTCGTAGCCAAACTGTGAGATCTCGTAGATTTCGTTCTCTGTTTCGACGTTGCCGTGTTCGGTAATGCCCAGATAAACGCCCACCCGGTCTTTCGCCACGGCGGCCCAATTCAGACCGGAATCGACGATGGCTTCGTTCGAACAGTAGACGGCGATCGATCCGGCCCGAGTTCCCCGACGCACTTCTTTACGCTTCTGATAACGCAGTTCGTCAAAGTTACAGACGCCAGCCAGTACCGGAGGCATGTACCGTGTTTCGTAATCCACCACACCGGATTTTCCGTCCAGCAGATTCCGGCGAAACTCGGCCAGATTATTACCGTTCGGGGACGCCAGTCCGATTCCAGTGATGACTATGCGATCGTCGAGGGCCAACGTTTTGGTCTTCCAAAGAAGGTCTGCCGCAGAAGGCTGAGAAGATTACCGGGACATTTGCCCACTGACAAGTGCCCAATGCCCTATAAAGCCAGTATTTCCCAGCCTGAAACGTTCAAATTCAGAGTCTATCAGAAAGACATCAATCGAATCGAAACACCTGTTTGCTGCGATCAATGGAAGCGGACGATTCTCTTCTGAGAGGTAGCTCAGACAGAACGTCGAAGACCGTTCGAATACGATTGCGACCATGTGGCATTATGCGTCTACGTCGTCGGCGAAACTGGCTTCTTCCATGATCACCTTGTACCGTTCCGAGGCTTCCTTACCGAGTAGCTGGTGAAACGTCTGATCGGCTTCCAACTGACTTTCGATGTCGACTCGCAGCAGAACGCGTGCCTGCGGGTTAAGAGTTGTATCTCGCAGCTGAGCCGCATTCATTTCGCCCAGTCCCTTGAAACGCAGGACCGTCGGGTTCCGATTTTCCGGCAGCGAAGCCAGAATTTCTTCCTTCTCTGCGTCCGTTTGAGCGTACTGCGTGGTCTTACCCACTTCAACGCGGAACAGAGGCGGCTGAGCAATGAACAGGTTTCCCTGCCGGATCAGTTCCGTCATATGGCGGAAGAAAAAAGTCAGTAACAGAGTGGAAATGTGGTAGCCGTCACTGTCGGCATCCATCAGCAGAATGATCCGACCGTAACGCAAACGATGAATGTCGAAATTCGGCCCGATGCCGGTGCCAAGCGTTTCTACCAGGTCGCTGATTTCCTGGTTTTTCAGAATCTTGGACAAAGCCAGCGACTCAGTATTCAGTATCTTTCCTCTCAGGGGTAACACCGCCTGAGTGGCAGAGTTGCGCCCCATTACTGCTGTTCCACCGGCCGAGTCACCTTCCACTATGAACAGTTCTGTTTCGTCAGAGTTTCTGTTCTGACAGTCAACCAATTTGCCCGGCAGATTCGTCCTTCGCGCAACCGACTTGCGTTTGACTTCTTTGACAGCATCGCGGCTGGCCAGTCTTGCTCGGGCTGCCAGCACGATGCGTCCCAGAATTGCGTCAGCAAGCGACGGATTGTTGTTCAGCCAGTTCTCGACGGCCGGCCTCACAATGCCATCAACATGAGACGCCATCTCCGGATTGTTCAGTCGTTCCTTCGTTTGCCCCTGAAACATGGGTTCGCCATGAAACACCGACAGGATGGCGATAACGCCTTCGCGGATGTCGTCCGCAGAAATGGTAACTCCGCGAGGTTTGAAATTGTGGACCTCGATGTAGTTCCGCACCGCTTTCGTCAGGCCGGACTTCAGACCGTTTTCATGAGTTCCGCCGGCGTGGGTGCGAATACCATTGACGTAGCTGCGAATGTGTTCGTCCGTGGACTCGGTCCACTTCAGGACGACCTCGACACGAGCGACCTTGTCGTCCTTATCTGCGGAGAAAAGCTGATCGTGAACCGTCTTCTTGCCACTGTCTTCGATAACTTTTTCGATGTAAGACTTGATTCCGTCCGGATGCCGAAGTTCGTGACTTTCGCCCTTCAATTCATCCTTAAAGACGATTGACAGGCCGCCATGAATGTATGACACGTCTTCCAGATGCTGGCGAATTGTCTCCGCGTTGAACTGTGTCCGCCGAAAAATGGTATCGTCCGGACAAAAGAAAATGGTCGTACCGTGGCCGCGAAACGGTTTCACTTTCTTCACCTTGCCGGTTGGCTTTCCACGCCGATACTCCTGCATCCATTCGTGGCCATCGCGGTGTACCTTTGCCACCAGCTTTGACGAAAGCGCATTGACAACAGACAAACCGACTCCGTGCAGACCGCCACTGCGAGCGTAGTTCTTGTCACTGAACTTACCGCCGGCGTGTAAAGTTGTCAGGATCACTTCCAGCGACGACTTTTTCATCTTCGGATGCTTGTCCACGGGAATGCCGCGACCATCGTCGCTGACTGTGCAGCGGCCCCCGTCCTTGTGCAGGGTGACCATGATCTGCTTACATTCGCCGGCAAGAAACTCGTCGACGCAGTTATCCACGACTTCCCAAAGAAGGTGGTGCAACCCACGCGAATCGACGCCACCGATGTACATCGACGGCCGTTTTCGCACCGGTTCCAGGCCTTCCAGGACCTCAATGTCGCTGGCCGTGTAAGTTGATTTTGTTGGTGTACTCATTGGCAGAATGTCAGTCCTCTTCCATTTCTGACCAGTCGACTAACTGGATTTGTGGCTCAATCACCTTATCGAAGCTGGAACGTTTGCTGGTCATGATGCCTCGGCCACCCCTCGACGTAACCTGATACTTCTGCTGACCGAAGACCATTTCTTTATCGTTACTGGTGACGACCCGCAGGCAGTCGCTCGGTCGAGCTAACTGAACGACGCCTAACAAGCGATCATCGGCGTCCAGCTTGATGCCGCGAACCCCTTTGCCGGCATTCGTTAACATTGGCACTTCATTCAGTGAGAAGTGCAGAACGCGAGCATCGGCGGAGGCGAAAAACACGGTTTCCGCGTCTTCGATCGGCTGGCAATACACGACCTGGTCACCTTTTCGCAGTCGACAATACTTGCGACCGGCTTTCGTACTCGGCGTGCGGAAGCCGTGGTACGGAATCGTCAGCACCTGACCACGTTTCGTCGCAACCAACAGCAATGGCCCCCATTCTTTCGAATCATCGTCAACCGCCTCCACGAATCGTGGGTCAGTCGTGAGGACGGATGCGATGGAAGCCCCGTCCCTGAGCTTGGCGTGCTTCGCGAAAGGTTCGCCGTAGCCGGATGAGACAGGCAACTGGTCGATCGGAATTGTGAACGCCACGCCGTCCGAACTGAAGAAGACAGCATTATCAAGAGTGCTTCCGGGAATCACATTCAACACGCTGTCCCCTTCGCGGACGCGGGTCTTGGAGACACTTGCCAGACTGTTGACGCGTTTGACCCAGCCATCCGACGTGACAACAACGTTTGTGTTTTCCTTAACGATGTAAGCTGACGCATCAAACTCAATAATCTCGTCCACAGAAGCGAATTGGCTGCGGCGCTTATCGCCAAATTTCGCCGCCAGCGTTTCGAGCTCGGTGCGGATCAGCTTCCACATCTGCGTTTTCGAATTCAACAGCTTTTGGATGCGGGCAGCTTCCGCTTTCTTCTCTTTAAGTTCCTGACGAATGTTGTCGATTTCCAGCCGCGAAATCCGGTACAGCGCCAATTCCAGAATGGCGTCCGTCTGTATCTCGTCCAGAGGAAACTTCTTCATCAATTTTGCGGCTGCATCTTTTTTGCCACTACTTGCGCGAATGATTTTCAGTGCCACATCAAGGCCGTTAAAGATGATCGCAAAGCCTTCCAGGATATGAATTCGCTTGCGCAATTGCTCCAGTTGGTACTCAAGCCGTCGTCGAACCGTTTCGTAGCGGAAGTCGAGAAAGTGCTGCAGTAATTCCTTCAGACTCAGCACACGTGGCACCGTGGCGCCATGTTCGTCCGGTACCAGTGCGGTGGCATTGAAACTGAAGTTCTGCTCCAGCGAGGTGTGTCGAAACAGGTAGGCCATGACGGCCTCCGGATCTGCACCGGACTTCATTTCCAACACAATCCGCAGCCCGTTTTCTTCGTTCGTTTCGTCAATAACGTTTGCCAGCTGAGGTAGCTTGCGGGCTTCGATCAGGTCACCGATTTCTGTCAGCAGCGGTCCCGTCGAAACTGTGTACGGCACAGTATGGATAATCAGTCGATCCTTTAGCTCCTTCTTGCCCTGCTTGTCGAACCGCCATTCACCGCGTGTTTTGACAGAGCCACGACCGGTTTCGTACGCCTTTCGCAGATCTGCTCGTTCGGTCACGATGCGGCCCCCCAACGGAAAGTCGGGCCCCTTGACATACTTCATCAACTGAGCGACCGTCGCCTTGGGGTGCTGAATCAAATGCACACAGGCTTTCGTCACTTCGTTCAGGTTGTGGGGCGGCATGCTGGTCGCCATGCCCACGGCAATTCCCTGAGTCCCGTTGACCAGCAGTGCCGGATAGCGGGCCGGCAACACGACTGGCTCCTCATCAGCAGCATCGTACGTGGGGCGCATATCCACCGTGCGATATCTCAGCTCGTTCATCAGCTGCTCTGCCACCGCCGACAGCTTCGCTTCTGTGTAACGAGCGGCTGCCGCGCGCAACCCTATGATGGAACCGAAGTTTCCCTGTCCGATCACCAGCGGATATCGCAGAGTGAAGTCCTGCGCCAGCCGAACCAATGCGTCATAGACAGCTGTGTCGCCATGTGGGTGAAATGACCCAGTCGTGTCACCGCAGATCTTGGCACACTTTCGGGTCTTGCTGTCCGCCGTCAGCCGTAAACGATTGTACATGACGTACAGAATTCGCCGCTGTACCGGTTTCAACCCATCACGAACGTCCGGCAGGGCACGAGACGTGATGACGGAAAGAGCGTAGTTCAGATAGCGTCGGCGAGTTTCGCCGCTGATCGGCACGTATTGAACGTTTCCGGCCGCTTCCAGCTCATCCGTCTTGGAGAACAGATTGGGTTCGTTCTTTCTGGAAGACTTTCTGCGAGCCAACTGAGCATCCTTTTCCAGCGGTCGGGATTTCTTCCAACCAGCAATGACACATCGACCAGGATTACACTGAACACCAGGCAGGAAGCGGTCGCTCCCGTCAATTCGCCAGTCTGGCGGTTGTCAACAATATCGGCGGTCGGCCCCCCGGAATCTCAATACTTTCGCTGAACGCACGTCCGCACAGTGTTGCGTCCGTTCAGGTCGAATATCCAGTTCTGGATCGACTTCTCATCCTCAGACGGACATTTTAGAGATTCTGAGAGAATCGCAAAGCGCGAGCGGACACAGATATGCCTGAAAAGGCAGGAAGATTGGGAAGACTTTTTCGGTTCTTCCACATGCAACGATAGTACACCGGAAACTAACCGTATCGTGTGTAGCAACAACACTGATTGATTCATCCCTGCGACCGGTAGAAGCCGAACTCTACGACAGAGGACAGTTTGGACCTCACCGGTAAACGTTTGAACAACTCGAACGGGACCGGCAAAGGATCCAGTACTGATTTTTTTGGATTCGCGGTTCCATCAATTCCCGTGTCATGTTGACCAGGGATGTGTAACAGCTGGAAGAACGGATTCTTCTACAGCCACGGAGGAGAAGCAATGCTTCGCAAGGGATTGTTGACTCTCATGATCACAATCATGAGCGTCGGGAGCCTTCTGGCCGAAGACGGTCAGAATCAAAACCCGCTGATGGACTGGCTGCGAGGGCCGTTGATCGGACGTCCGGACACGCAATGGTCCGGTACGAAAAGACCCAGCGGCGTTCGGCATGCCGTGGTCGACGACGCAGCTCGACAGGTTCCGGAAATTCGCCAGACGAGTGCTCAGCCGACGGCACAGCAGCTGGAACCGGCCGAGGCATTGCCGCAGCCACTGCCTATTCAGTACGCCCCCGTGGTGCCAAATGCATCGTCGCTGGCTGGTCCGCAGTATTTCAGCGCCGCCACGTCCAGGGGCAATGTGCTGCCCGTTCACCCGCAAGCAAACTGGCAGCAGTATTCTGCGCCTCAGCCTGTCTATCAGAATTCACCCGGACCGTACTCCTTCGCTTCTTCAACAAGTTACACTGCTGGAGCTGGCCCTGTCAGCATGACCCCGGCAGGTGGAAGTGCGGGCGGGGCAGGACCGTCCAGCGCCGCGCTCTATCCGGCACCACGGCCCGGCATTCCTCAACAGATCGGTGGAACGGCAATCGTTCATCAGGCATTTCATCCTCACGAGATGCTGTACCCGCATCGCTACAAGGCGATGTACGGACCTTATTTCTACAAAGTGAACGGCGGATGGATGGTGACGCCTTTCGGAGTCTGGTCCAAAGAGAACTGGAAACTGCAGGGCACGACAGTGGATGTGAAGTACAAATCGCACATCAGTCCGTTATCGATGTTTAAGCGACCCGTGATTCGCTGAGTGCCGTCTCCGTGAGAGATTGTTCGCTTTTCTCAGAGTGACTGATTAAGGCTCGCCGAAAACTGCGAGTCTCCAGAAAGCAGATTCAAGACGACAGCGAACTGTTCGCGTCGTCAGATTCACAACTCCTGAAACGCGGGAATTGGGTGGCAGTCGGCATCGTCGTTTGCCACCGCCCGAAAACTTATTTTCAGCTAGTGGAACGATACGTGCCGACGCGCGTTTCCCTCTGCGAAAGGTTCTAGAATGCGACCACGAAACTCAAACTCGAGATGGCTCGCTGCCGCAATATGCGTGCTGGCAACATCCGGCTTCGTCGCTGCAGAGGAGGGTGTCGTCTGCATCTCCGCCACAAATGGTAACGCCGGCGTCGTGCGAATGAACGGCTCAGCCGGACGGGCAGTTCAGCACGCAGCGCTGGACAGCCCGCCTGCGTTGGCTGGCTTTCTGCAACCAACGAATAACGGACAGTCAGCCAGGTTGGCGAACGTGAGTTCGCATCAGAATGCAGCGTGGACTCCAACCAACGGCCTGGGAGAATCTCCAGTTCAGGTTGCCGGATTCTATTCTGGTCAATGTGTTTCCAGCGAATGCAGTCCGCAGGCGCCATGCTGTAAGCAGGGTTGTAACGTGGCAGGCTGTAACATGTGCGACAGCAATGGCTGCTATGGAACGGGATACCAACGCCGCGTGACACGTCTGTTTGCTGGTGCCGTCGCACAGAGTCCCTGTAACCCGGAGCCCTGGGCAAAGCGATGGTGGCGAGGCCAGTACGTCAATTACCACGCCAGAAATCAGCGACTGGCCGATCACCTGTTCGGATGGATGGTGCCTTCCGGCTGCTGCGGGCAGGGATGTCCGCCGGTTGGTAAGTATCAGGTGACCTATGCCGACAACCCCGGCTATGCGGACCATCGCGACAACGGACAGGCCTATGGTGCTCAGGGATATGGCATGCCGCTTTCGGTACCACTGGCGCCGACAGTTCGACAGTCATACAACTACAGCGTGGGAACTCCGTCGAGTCGGATTACTCCAGTGGGTAATTACACACCTCAGACGTCACTCCGACCGTTGTATCACCAAACCTGGTAATTCACAGATCACACGGACCTCACGACTGCCAACTGTGCCCGTTACAGTTTCAGTTGAAAGAAGCGATCTCTACATTTTCAAACTGCAGTTTGTCACCCGCAATAAACTGTTCGCGCTGCTGCACAACGTGTCCATGGCAGCGGAGCGAAGGAGATGAAACTCATGCAACACGCAATTCGATACCTGTTTCTGGCTGGTGCCACATTGCTGACCGCAACCGGACCAGCAGCCGAAATCCAGCAGGTCGGACGCCAATGTACCGACGGTCGCAGCTTCCGGTGTGTCACCGGAAGCTGTCAGCAGGGCAACTACTGTAACAGTGGTCAATGTTTCGGGGATCGTTGTAACGCGCAGTCCAGGCACGAGGACTTCTGTCTGGACTGGTGTGGTCGCTGCGGTCCGATCGGTCGCGCGGCAGGCCAGGGCTGCCCGGCGGCTCAGAAAATCGGTTGGTGCTGCAGGACGAAGGCCTCTGGTGACTCAGGCTGGGCTCCTCCGGCACGCCTTCCTGTCAACCGAACGGGAGGCTGGTATCAGGCGTACTGGCCAGGCCAGTGGTACGGCAATCCTGGTGGAGGGTTTGTTGGCGGTGCACCTGTCGTGTACCAGCCCACCGATACGACTCAGATGGGATACAGTTACAACCGGGTTCCTACGTGGCGTCCGAACCCCGGGATGATCCCGCGAGTGCCAATCCCGTCGAACTTTCATACTCGTAGGTGTCCAGGCCAGCGTGGGTGTCCGACGTGCTACACAGGATGCAATGTGGGCCCGGTAATCGGAACACCTGTCAGACGCCATGGCGGCAGCAACTGCCCCACCTGTAATCCAGGCTACGCAAACACAGCCGCACAACGCACCGCACCACAGCTGGCTCAGACGCAGCTGCCACCGGCACCACTATCGGATTTGACGACCGCTCCGCCAATTATGTCTGCTCAACCAATCACGGCACCGAAATCCAACACAGGCCAGATCATCCCGGCCACGGAAGAAACAGCCATCCCGAATGCCAGAAACTCCGTCCGTCCCGTAAGTAGCACCGTCACGAAACAGGCTGCCTCCGGAGGTCCCCGTCGACCGGGAAAAAGAATGAGCAGGACATCCGGATCAGCACAACGACGAACAAAGAAAACGTCGGGCGGCTGGTTTGGACTGCCGTCACTGAGCGAGATCAGGTTCTAACAAGGAGTCGATGTGTCGGATCAGCCGACCTGATGCTCCGCAGTCACGCCTTTATGCGGTCACGACGAACCGACTGCACAACGCCCGGTCGTTGTGCACCGGCGCAAATGATCGGACAAACCCAGTTAAAACATAGCCGGATCTCCGGCATTTGATCTCCCGAGTAGTGTGGTGCAAGCACACTGCTTATCCTGTCAGCCCGAATGTGATGCTTATCACATTCGGGCTGTTTTCGTTGGCTGCACCGCAGATTCGCATCATCTTGTGCCTCGCCTGTGACTCCATGAAAATTCAGTTGCAGCAGTTTGGTCGCCTGGCAGTTTACGCAAACACATGGCTGGTTCGGGCTCGTGGAAAGCACACATGAAAGGTCGGGAAATGTTTTGCGCGGCCATGAAACAGCGTAGATGACACGCAGAACGACGCTGTTCGGACCCAAGCCACGAAAACGTGTGCAGGACGAATCTTTATCTGCCAGAAAGACACCTGCGTCAACAAGTGTTCACCCTCGGTTGCTAACGGCACAGAGCGTCGAGTGAATGCTGTTGACGGTTGTGCGACTAATCCAAACTGCCATATTTGTCTGAGTTAGCAGGACGGGGCGATGAAACTGTTCTGTACGGCCGCAAACTGCTCCATAGCTCGTTGTCCGGCTGATGCCTCCCTGTTATAAGTGCCGGCGTTGGGCGTCTCCCTCTGCAGTATGAGATGCAATGCGTGTCAAGGAATAATGCCAATGGCCAAGAAAAAGGTTAGGAGAAAGAAAGTGAGCGACGAAGAAAAGACAGAAGCAACTCCCGCGGAGGCTGCTCCCAGTGCACCGGAAGCACCCGCAGCCCAGCAGACTCAGGAAGTCGTCGTCAACGACGCTACTGCCAACGCCGGTTATGCCAACTTCTGTCGAGTATCCAGTACTCCTGAAGAATTGATTCTGGACCTCGGGCTGAACCCGACGCCATACGCAACGGGCAAAGTTGATGTCAATGTGACTCAGCGGATCATTCTCAATCACTACACCGCCAAGCGATTGTGGAGTGCATTGTCAATGGCTCTGCAAAGGCACGAACAGGCATTCGGCGTTCTGGAAACAGACGTTCGAAAACGCGTCAAGGCTCCCGCCGTCGACGGTCCGGCCTCGTAAGTTCCGGCACTTAAAAGTTAGAAAAAAGGGCGAAGCAATTTCATTGCTTCGCCCTTTTTTCGTACAGTCGGCACGCTGCAGGTCGCAGCCGAGCCGAAGTCGTTCGTTCTGCTGTTGACGTGCCAGCAAAAGTTGCCATCGCCATTTTTTTCCGGAGTCCGAATAACTCAGGCGGAAAAGTCCCCTAACTACAGCAGACACTTATGCATTGGCATTGAAACGTTACGTATCGCCCAGAACACGACGTGTCTGTTCAGGATCAATGAACAGCACAGGAACCAGCATGGCCATCTGCAGCAGCCCCGCGATGATAAGAATCTGCTGAACCTCATAGTACAGGCTCAGCTCTCCTGCGGCATAGCTGCCGCACGTTGTGGACAGATTCATCAACGCCATGTAGGTCGTAAACTGAGTCGCAGCAACGCGTGGCCAGGAGATTGTCATGAACAGTGAAAACAATGATACGGAGATCATGCCCAGAAGAAACTCCTGACTGATCAACAGACACTTCATCAACATCTTCGACTGCACGACCGGGGGATAGGCACCGCAGCCGATCCACAGTCCCCCAAGCAGCAACGATACCACCACAATGATCGGTTTTGCTCCCACGCGGTCCGCAACGAAGCCCCCCAGGACAGAGCCGCAGAGCCCGAACACCACAGCATAGCCGCCCGTGACGGACGTGTACTCCTGTTGTGTCCATCCGTTCTTTAGGAGGTAGTCGACGAACACGGCAGCCAGAACTCCGATCCCGAGCCGCACTCCAAGTGCAATTCCGGCACCGAGCAGTGTCGACCGCAATCGGAACGCTTTCCACAGATCTCCAAACACGGATTGCGAGGCTCCAGCGGGGGGCTGTAGTTCCGGACCGTCGGACTGTCCGTCATTTTCAGCGTGGGCGGTCAATGGGCGTTCCCTGAACAGCAAAGGCAACAACATGATTCCCATCAGCAGGATCGCCTGCCACATCAGACCCGCCTGAATACCAAATCGACTGACAACCCAACCAAGTCCGGCTCCACCAACCGCTGTTCCCAGGTAACTGCAGCCGTACATCAGACCATTGGCGACGCCCCGTTCGTCTTCTTTCAGCAGATCGACGGCCAGGGCATCCACAGCCACGTCCTGCATTGAAAGAAAAATATTCGCCAGCAGAATCATGCCCGCCAGAGGGCCTGGCACCAGGTTGAAAATCATTTTCATGGCAGGGCTGGAATCAGGGGCTGATGTCCAGACCATGTTCGGCAGATCATCAAACAGCAGCATGCTTCCCAGCACGAGCACGGCCATACTCTGAGCAAAAATGATCCAGGGCCGGCGCCGCCCCATCGATGGAATCGTAAATCGATCCATCAGTGGTCCCCATAAGAATTTGAATGACCACGGCAGCGTAGCCACCGCCAGAATCGGGCCAATCTGTTCGACTGTAAGATTGTGCTTAGGCTGAGCCAGCCATGCGGCAAACGTCACTGTCACGAAGCCCCACGGGATTCCCTGCGCCACATAGAGCCCACACAGGGTTGTCATCCTCAGGGTTTTGTTTTCTGACAGATACACTTGTAAAGTCGCTTTTGATAGCTCGTAACGGACGCGCCCGGCGGACTGTTCGGCTGGGCGACGTTGTACCGCAGTCGGCTATCGACCGCTACCAACTATGGCTCGCAAAGATTCCGCCGCACTGTGGCTGATTGAATCTTTACACCAACCGCTGTCACGCAACCGTCGACAACGGCGGAACATCGGTTGGTGTGAGGTCCGACGGCTCTGCAGACGTGGTTCGGATTCCAAAGAACCCTGTCAGGATATCCTCGCGAATCAGATTCAGACAGGGAACCAGAACCAGCGTGAGCCCTGTCGCGAACAGCAACCCGAACGTCAGTGTCACTGCCATGGGAATCAGAAACTTGGCCTGAAAACTGGTCTCAAACATCAACGGAATCAACCCCGCGGCAGTGGTCAGCGTTGTCAGCAGTATTGCGCGCAGTCGCTTTTTGGCTCCGTCGATGCTGGCTGCCAGCGGTGTCAGCCCCACGGCCACCCGTTTGTTGATAAAGTCGACCAGAACCAGCGAATCATTCACCAGGATGCCGGCCAAAGCGACCAGCCCGATGGCACTCAGAATCGTAAATGTTTCGCCCGTAACCCAATGACCGATGACCGCCCCCAGAAAGCCAAACGGAATTGCTGACATCACCACCAGTGGCTGCGTGTACGACTTAAACAGCCCCGCCAGCATGGCATAAATGATCAGCAGCGCGATAGGAAACGCCAATTTCAGCGATGAAAAACTTTTCGCCACTTCTTCCGCCTGACCGAGGTATTGTATTTTGATGCCTGGATACCGAGGAACAATCTCTTTCTCGACCCGAGCGCGAATCAAGTCGATCACGCTCGTGGTGCTGGGCACTGCTGCATCGTCGACAGCGCCGATAACTTTTGCCGAGCGGGTCTGCTGATAACGAGCAATCGTGGAATAGCCCAGACCCATGGTAACTTCCGCTACTTCGGAGATCGGAATCCATTTGCGTTCGCCAGGCAGGCCCTGTCCAGGAATCCACATCGACTCCACATTCCATGTGCTGTCGCGAAACGATTCGGGGTATCGTACCATGATCCGTACGTCTTCCCGATTGCGTGAGATCCGGCGAGCTTCCTGGCCGAACAACGCTCCTCGAACGTGTGTCCCCAGACTGCCGACAGTAACTCCTGCCGCCGTTGCAGAATCGCGCAGGGATAACCGCAGTTCCTTCTTGCCGATATCCAAATTGTCATCCAGATCGTAAACACCGTTCAGCGTGCCGATGATCTGTTTCAAATCGTTCACTGCTTTCGGCAGGTCGGAATTGGAAAGTCCGGACAGACCGATTTCAATATCATTGCCACCCGGACCACCATTCATCTCCGTCCAACGGACTGAGTTCACACCCGTCAGCTGGCTCTCAGAGAATTTACGCAGATCCCTTGTCAGTTCAGTGCTGTCCTTGTCACGTTCCTCTGCCGGACAGATCTCAACCACCAATTGACCCAGATGGCTCTGATCGTCGAATCCCACCGCCCCCGCGCCCGTCACGTCATACTGCCGGCCGGCAATCGTCTGAACATTGACGATTTCAGGAAACCGCTCTTTGTCGACGATGAATTCCGTGAGCTTCTGCAGTTCTTCCTTCAGTCGTTCCGTCGACGTGCCGATTGGCATTTCCAGCGCACAGATCATACTTTCGCTGTCCATGTCCTGAACGAATTGCCACTTCACAATACCCCCGGCCAGCATGCCAGCCGAAATGATGCAGGCTCCCGTCGCGCAGGCAACTGTGACGTACCGCCACTTTAGGCAAAAGGTCAGCAGTTTCTCATAAGGTGCCATCAGCAGGCGGTTCAGCACAAATGCCCTGACCCCGGTGACACCGGCCACATTCTCTCCGTCAGTCGTCTTTTTCACAGGCGGCAAATGTCTCAAATGAGCGGGCAGAATCACCAGTGCCTCGACAAGTGAAATTGACAGCGCTGCAATGACCACGAGTGGCAGTTGAGCCATGAAGTCGCCGATTTGCCCCTGAATAAAAAACAGCGGCGCAAAAGCACCAATTGTTGTGCTGACGGCGACGATCACCGGCCACATGACTTCCTCAGCCCCCTTGATCGCGGCCTGCATTGCGGGCATGCCTTCTTCGACATGACGGTATATATTTTCTCCGATCACGATGGCATCGTCGACGATGATTCCCAGAACAACAATCAGGCCGAACATTGACAGCAGATTCACCGTGGCCCCCAGGGACCACATGACGGCAAATGTTCCCATGAAGGAAATCACCAGCCCAACAGCCGCCCACAGGGCAACTCGCCAGTTCAAAAACAGGTTCAGCGAGATCAAAACAAGAATCAGTCCCATCCGGCCGTTGCGTGTCATCAAGTCCAGGCGGCCCTCCACAAACCTTGCGATATCCGTGTGCAGCTTGTAACTGAGCTTTGCCGGAAACGGTTTTGACTTTGATTGCTGATAGACCTCATACAGATTGGGGCGGCCGAGGTCTGACATGCGCTTTGAAACCCAACTGCCGGAGCCCGTGTATGGTTGCCCGCTGCGGGCGGCGAAGTAAGTTTTGACAACAGCCGAAATCTGCACGGCGTCCTCACCCTTGCCTTTGAACAACACGCAATTTACAGCCGCTTTGCCGTTGAACAGTGCTTCCAGGTCGGAGTCAACAAATCCGTCCGACAGCGTGGCCACGTCACTCAGAAGAATCTGTTGTCCGGAAGGCTGTGAACGTACGACAATCTGTTCCAGGTTGACCGCCTGTTGCTGTTCACCCAGCGTTCGCACGGACACGCTGCTGCGACTTCCCTTCAGTTGCCCGCCACTGATATCGACGTTCTCTGAACGGATAGCAGCGGCGATTTCTTCGAACGTAATATCGTATTCCAGCAGTTTGTCGGGCCGGACGTCCACGTATATTTCGTCGTCACGGATTCCATTTAATTCGACACGACTGACCCCCGGCAGCTTCAGCAGATCGTCTCTCAGCTTTCGCGCCGCCTGCTTCAGAGCGGCTTCGCTTTTGTCGCCGAAGATGGCGATGGAAATCACCGGCAGTTCGGGCTCGACCTTTCGCAGGTTGATCTTTTCAACTCCGTCCGGCATGTCCTGAATCGAATCGACTTCATTGCGAATTTCCTGCAGCATCACATCGACATCGTCGACCGACGGAGACATGGTCAACGTGGTAAAGCTGATGCCTTCCGCAACCTGCGATTCGACCGTATCGATTCCCTCGAGGCCGCGAAGCGCTTCCTCAATCCTGACCGTGACGGCCTTCTCCACGTCCTCCGGCTGCACTCCGGGGTAGACTGCCGACACCATCAGCTTGTCAGGCCGGGATTCCGGAAACATCTCGCGCGGCAGCGTGATGGCAAAGACAATTCCCACCGCCAGCATGACCAGCATCAGCATGTTCACGAGTACCGCGTTGCGAACACTGAACGCAGGAAGTGACATGTATAAAAGTTCCTGTGACACAGGTGAATCGATGCGACGTTATCGCGGGATTGTATGACGACGCCTCGGAAATGGCAGCAGGCTGCCGACGTGTTTCTCAGGTCTGAAAAATCTGGGGCAGATTCAAAGACGTCTGAACGGAGCAGGGCTCTCCTCGGAGTCCCGAAAGGTCGTTCCTGACGTCATGGAACGGTGTGGTGCGTTCCCTCAAGATCATTCAGGGCTTTGTTGAGAACACGGACCGCGTACTTCCCCCTGGCAACAAAACCCTCGCGGTAAGCCTTGTTGCGTTTCATTGCCTTCATGGCCGGGCGCGCCTCCTGCTCCAGTTCATCCAGCACAATTGCCGCGTGCACACGCGCCCATTGAGTTCCGTCGTCCAGCACCTGCGACAGCGAATGCAGAGCCAGCCCGCTTTTACCACGGCCCATTAGTGCTCGAGCCGCTGCGACGCGGACGTTTTCCGATTCGTCCTGCAGCAAAGCGATTAACGTGTTGGTCGTCCCGGCGGACGAATTCTGATTGCCTGAGCGATTGCCAATTCCCGTTGCTGCCCAGTATCGCACGGTCGCGTCGTCGTGACTCAGCCACTCGGCCAGCCGCGACAGATTACCTGCTTCTGTACCGCCAGCCAGCACTGCAGCATCGCGAATTGTTTCCATCCGCAACGCAGCATTGTCGCCGGTGTTAAGAATCGCCCATTCGCTGCCCGAGACAGCTCGCAGACGATGCAGCTCCGCTTCCGGAATCAGCCCGACATCACGAGTGTCCACCACCCAGTCCAGGTGCTGCTGTCGCAGCTCTCGCAGCTTTCCCGCCAGACGAGGGTCTGCAGCAAGGTTGGTCATTTCGTGGGGGTCGTTAGCAACATCGTACAGTTCCTCCAGGGGCTTGCGTAGCCGCAGGAACTGGCCGACCGTCTTAATATTTCCGTCGTTCGTCGAAACACCCGAAGCGCTCGTGGCTTCGCTGTTTCGAATCTCCATCATCGTCCGCCCTTTCTCCGGCGTGTTCATGTACTGATACCATGTCTTGTAGGGTTCATAATTGCGAACGTATCGATATCGTTTGTCGCGCACCATGCGGATGATGTCATAGCGTTCGTCCATGCGGTCACGAGCTCCATAAATATATGATCGTGGTGCGACCGCATGTGGCCCCAGAAACGCACGACCCTGCATGTGATCGGGCGGGGCAACGTCGGCCAGACTTAACATGGTCGGGCCGAGATCAATCATACTGATCATACGGTCGCTGCGAGTCCCCGGCACAAACTCTGCGCCCACCAGCTTTCGCCACTTCCTCGGAACGCGAACGATCAACGGCACGTGCGTCCCGCTTTCGTACAACCAGCGCTTCGCGCGCGGCAGGCCTACCCCGTGATCAGACCAGTACACCACAATGGTGTTGTCTGTCAGCCCCGCCGCGTCCAGCGCTGCAAGGTGTTGGCCTACCCACCGATCCATAGCGGTAATCACGTCGTAATATCGGCCCCAGTCGTCGCGCGCGACGGGAGTATCGGGATAGTACGGAGGAAGACTCTGTGCCACGACGTCGCGGTCGTGTTGTTCAAGCCCGTCTATCACTTTTTTATACTTGGATTCACTGGCGATACCTGATTCATGGCAGCCTGTGTAATTAAAGACCGAAAAGAAGGGCTTGTCCGTCGGGCAGTTTTTCCAGTGAGCATTCGAACTGGATTCATCCCACGTGCCTCTGGGAGTGTCAAACTGATAGTCCTGCTTACTGTTGTTGGTTCGGTAATATCCCGCCTTGGTCAGCCAGAAGGTAAATGGTTTCACGTGTTCGGGCGGTATGGCTTTGCACCGCATATGGTGAGAACCAATCGATGTCTGATACATGCCGGTAATGATTGCCGAGCGGCACGGAGCACAAACTCCGGCGGTCGTATAGGCATGATCGTAAATCACAGATTCCTTCGCGAAGGCATCCAGTACCGGCGTCGTCGCATTGGGATAGCCGTAGCAGCCCAGGTGAGCGCTGATGTCTTCGCAGCTGAGCCAAAGAATATTTGGCTGGGAACCTGCTGAATCTGCCGAAACGCTGACCACCGCAACAAGAAACAACACGACACTCGCCGGTTTTTCAGGAATCGCCATGAACAGGGGCTTCGTTTGAAACAGATGACAGGTGGACAGCGGTCAATCGTAGACATGTCCGTTGCCGACTGCCAGCAACTTCTGTTTGCGCGGTGTATTACATCCGGTATGGTCCCGTGATTACATCCTCATAAAGTCTGATCACCCCGCCCCAATGATCCGTAGCCTGAATTTCCAGATCGTTGCTCTTGTTGCCGCCCTGCTGATAAGCGGCTGCGCAATAAACCGGCAGCAGGAAGCCCTGGAAGTTCGGCTTCGTGAACACGAATCCACAATTCGTGATCTGAGATCGCAGATCACGAAGGCTGAGCGAACACTCGCGGAACAGGATCAGGAACTGGTTGTCGAACGAAACCGTAATCTGCGAAAGTCTGATGCGGCGGCGCCCGGGGACGAGTTTCCGGCTTCCGGCGTCACGCGGGCGGCATTCGCGCCGGAAGTCCACGCCGCATGGGGCACAGTCGCGTCCATCGGAATCCATCGCATGACAAGCGGCCTTCTTCAAAGCGAAGGAGAATCCGACAGAAGTCTCAACGTGGTTGTGCAGTCGCTCGACAGCGACGGAGAACTGGTCAAGACAGCGGGAGCTATGACCCTGACTGTATCGACCGTGGCGGACGATGGAACACCACAGCAGATTGCTCACACTTCCTATTCGATCACAGAATGTCGCCGGTTATGGATCCGGAGTTTCGTGGCCCCTGGCTTTCACATGCACGTTTCACTGGATCCCGCATCAGCGATGCCTCTCTCCAAGGGCGACAAAATCCTTGTAACGGCGACTCTCGATCTCGGGCACGACCGAAGTTTCTCCACCAGTGAACTACTCGATATTTTGCTGTAGTGGTTGAAGTATTTGCGATGATGACACTGCTTGTCAATATAACAAACTCTCAGCGATCAGATTGCTGTCAGCCACAATCTCCACCCGATAACGCGGTTATCCTGCGGTGGTGCCCCTTCCGTTAGCGCTGATCATCGCAATTCGGTAGACAAATCGGCGTGCGAGCCTGATCGTTTCGACAAACACACGGCACGAACAGACGTGTGCCGGCTTTACGGGCCCGGCCCTGGAATTGGTCGGACCTGCAGAAACATGTTCAGCTGCCAACGGGAGCGGACCACCATCTTCCGAGCATTAGCTCGCATTGGCTGGCGGGCCCTCCCTCCCGAAAGATTTTGCGATGACCTATATCACCGACAACTCGCTGCCGCTGCTGATCCTGATCGCTGCTGTCGCGTGCGTGAGTTTCCTGAGTGGTGCCCCCAGAAGAAAAACATTTACCGCAGCCCTGCTGCTGCTGGGCTGCGGTGTGTATTTTCTGGAACAGAATATTGTGTCACCAGCTGAGAAAGTTGAACACGAACTGCACGTCATGCTGGATCATTTCAAGTCTGAAAACCTGAGTGGTATCACAGCGCAGATTGCCGCTGAAAGTCAGCCTCTTGCTGAGATCGCGAAGAAGGGGCTGGAACTTGTTGATCTCAGTGAGACGTTCCATATCAAGAGCATTGACGTGACGGTCGATGACGCTGCAGCCAGCGCCGTAGCGATGGTCAGAGCCAACGGTCTTGTGACACTCCCTTTTCATGGCGGGGCGACGCACCGAGTTCCCAACTTCTGGCGAACCGAGTGGAAAACAGAAGATGGCACCTGGAAGCTGGTGGAAGTGACGCGTCTGAATCCGCTCAATGGAACAGAGATGGGCTACTTCTCTGCCCAGTAGTCAGCGACATTCAGTTCAGCTCACGCAGCAGGTCGTATGCCGATTTCAACTCATGAGTAATCTGCGACGACAACGGGGATGTCGTCGCATCGCTTTCAGGCATGACGGGCCATGTATACGTTTCCACTTCCAGGTGTGGCGCGTATTCAAGTTTCACAATGGCTCGTAAAGCGGCTTTCAAGTCCGGTCGCGTCGTGTTTAATGGTCCCAGGTCGTCAGCAAAGACCGGGACGTGAAAGTGAACTCGCCACACGTCGGCCTGCAGAAAACTGTCCGACGGTTCTCGACGAATGTCGTCTGCCGTCAGATCCAGTCGATTCACGACAGTCCCGTCGCTCATTTTCGCGAACGTCTGATGCAGATAGCGGGGCTCAACGTAACTGATTAATGCCTCGCGGCCTGCTGCGTTCTCGGACGGGTTCTGCAGTTCAACGGCATTCGTAATATGAACCTTATTGATCCGAATATCGCTGGAAATGATCTGGTTGATCGAGGTCGTCACATCTTCAAACACCACGGCCTGGTGACAGACGTCGAAGCATAGACCGATGTGTTCCCGAACGCATGGAAGGTCTCCCAGAGCGTCTGCCATTTCAAACAACGTGCGAAACAGCGGCACGGCGTCATGCGGAATCGACGACATTTCACACAGGGGTTCGGGTTCGATGGCAAGTCGAATCAAACGTCCCGTATTTTCGTGCAGTTCCTTCAGCCACTTGGCCAGCAGGATGAGATTATGAAAACAGACCGCCTGGAAATCAGGCGTCGTCGGATTCATTCGTCCGCCCAGCGGCACGGTTGAAATGCTGCCGTCGCTGCCTTCCGGCAGCAACTCAGCCAGAATTCGAGCACAGTCTTTGGTGTAATTCAGCCGTTCGTTCGACGCCCAGTCCGGCAGGTAGACCTGTTCTTTTACCCGTTCCGAGTGAAAGTCGCCGTACGGAAATGCATTCAATGTGTAGCAGCACAAGTCATGCTGCCAGAGAGTCTGAGCCAGACGCTCCAGCGCGGCCTTCTCGTCCAGCAGTTCCGACACGACCGAGCGACAAAGCCACAGTCCGGCCGCCATGGGCGCATCCAGTTGTTTGCGTACTTCAGCCGTATGTTCAGAAAGACCGCTGATGATTTCGTCGACCGTGGTGCCTGGGTGAACGTTAGTGCAGTAACTGAGTGGAAGAGATGAAAAACTCATGGTGATATAGCCCTGCTGGTGGCACGGTCTTGGATGGCGTTAACTGCCTGCGAATTCCTGAGTCAGGCGGTTGCGAATTTCGTCACGTACCCGACGAAATTCAGACAGCTTATGCGCGTCGTCTCCCGTGGCATGGTGCGGATCGTCAAAGAGCCACCGCCATCTTTCGACGTTTGCAGGAAAGACCGGGCAGTTGTCGTCTGCGTTGGAACAGACGCTGATGATAATGTCCGGCAATTGCCCGTGGGGCGGAAGAAACTCGTTGATGTGCTTACTCGTCTGCCCGGAAATGTCGATGCCGGCATCGTGCATCACTGCGATAGCGTTGGGATGCACATACCCCGCCGGGTTGGCGCCGGCAGACAGCGACTCGAAGCGCTCACCGAAAAATTCCCGCAGGAATCCTTCAGCCATCTGACTGCGACAGGAGTTTCCTGTACACAGAAACAATACGCGTTTCTTATTCTCTGACATATTAGCCGACAGCGAAGTGCTTCTGGAATCCGGACAACACGAACACAATGCCCGCGAACAGTAGGCCATTCACGCCTGGCGTAAAAGTCGATCAGCAGAATTTGGCGGACTTGTCGACGGATCCGCTGTATCTGCGATCAATACGTGACGCAGTCCAGTGAGGAAATCCAGCCTGTGCCGGTGTGTCCGAACCGGGCGTTGATCCAGTCGTTACGGCGACTGATCACTTCGAATTCCGTTCCGTCCGCAAGCGACTGTGTGAATGCCGGTTCATAGGCTTCTGAGCCGCCTTTTCTGGCCGTCGTTTCTGCAGTAATCGCACCCCATACCGTTCGTTCGTACTGCTGCCAGTCTCGACCAGCGGCGGCAGCAGACAGCATCAACAGAAGCAAACCAGCGTACGTTATTCGTCTGATGACGCCCCGGCGCCTGTCCAGTTGATACGCCAGAGCAAGCAGCAGTACCAACGCCAGCAATACAGTCGTGATCACCCGTTTTTCCGCATAGCTGATGGCGGCCTGCCAGAAAAACACGTAATCAAGCACTGATCGTTCTGCCTGCAACGGTGACCCGTCCAGAGCAGTACGCAGATTGGCATCAAGATATGGATCTCGTGGCAGGTATCGCTTTGCCTGTCGATATGCTGCGATCGCGCGGCCTGTTTCGCCCGCCTGCATCCACGCATTGCCCTGATTGTAGAATACGCTGCCACTGCGAAATCCGTTATCCATGATCTCCTGATAGACCGTCGCAGCCTCGGCAAAATCTTCGGGAGCCGCTGCCTCAGAAAATATTTGCTCGGCCGTTTGGAAAAGTCGTGATGTCTCAAGGTCCGGAGGCGATCCACACCCTGAAAATATGGCGGTCGCAAGAATCAGAACGACGGCTGCCCGGTGGCCTGCACTGGCCGTTATTGTGGTGCCAAACGACGGGCCGCCGACAGGAATTTCAGAATTCGGCGATGACGTGACACGCAGGCAGCAACGCCGTGGCTGAATCAGCATAGCTTCTCCAGTTCACGGCCCAGGTCGCCGATCAGCAGCTCGCATTCAATCAGCAATTCTGACGTACTTTTTTCAGTCGCACCGTAACGAGCGGCGTCGCAGGTTTCCAGAAAATCAGTCGTGCGATTCTGCAGACTGACGTCCGTCCCAATCGCCTGCAGCCGCGTTGCGGCATCATGCGAAGTCATTCCGGCTTCAGAGACCCGGCTGAAGTCAGCAATCAGTCCGGTGACGGCATGGTTCATCGCATCAAGACATTCTTTTTTTGCTGCCCCCTGATGCTGCTCTGCAAGCTTCAGTGACTCCGCCGCACGTGACTTCGCCGATCGCCTGCGTCTTTCCTGCGGGTCGCTGTGAATTCGCTGGTAGCGAACGATGCCAAGACTCGCCACGCCGTAGAACATCAGCATTCCGGACCAGATGACCAGCCATAGGCCGATTGACACGTTGTTCGCACGAAGGTCCTGCAGGTTCGTGTGGTTGGCAAAAATACCGGCGTCACTTACTTCCAGCCGTGTGTCAGTACTCCTCACCTGTTGTGACACAATGTCAGAGGCGGCCAGTTGCCGCGCGGGCTCAATGGCCACAGGAATTGCGACTGTGCTGACGGTGACGTAATCTTCGGTTTCGACATCAAAATATGACACCGGAATTGCCGGGAATTGCTGCACATCCGCCGTCAGCGGTCGCAGGCTGTACGTGAACTCGCGAGCGCTGCCCGAAGTGGATTCCGTTGCCTCGTATGTCCTGAAAAACTGCGACACTTCCGGAATACCGGAAATGTCCGGGGGACGAATATCGGCGAGTGTGCCTTCGCCTCGGACTCGCAGCAAAAGTGTCATAGGGTCCCCCACACTGGCGGACGCCGGAGTCAGACTGGCAGTCACATTGAAAACACCGATCCCGCCACTAAAGTTGCTCGGTCGGCCCTTCAGTGGAGTATCTCGTGCGACGACAGTGATGGCCCTGGCCACGGCAAAAATTTGTTCCCCGTCGAGTCTACCGTCGGATATTTCTGTGCCGAACATTCCCTTCATTGTTACCGGACCGAAGCTGAAAGTACCGGACGCCTGAGGCAAAAATTCACGTTCGAACGTATATTCGACATAAGGAACCCGGTCGCCGTCTTTGTTCGTGCGAGTTGTGCGAACTGAAGGGGGAAGAAAGACCATAGCGCCACGACTGAATATCGAAAATGCGGACTGACTGCCGATGTTGTTGACGCGCATGCCATCTGAAGCGCCGCGACCGCCGGCTGACCGGCTGATCAGCGGATTCATCACGTCGTCCCAGGCGATTTTCGGAACCAGATCTGAAGGCACCTGGTCGTCGTCCAGCCATGGGACGGACAGGCTGACGGGATCGCTGCCCTGAACACTCAACGGACTGCGGTCGCTCAGCTCACCCGGCAACTGCCGCACGGCAACCGTCAGTGAAACGGTGAAATCCTGCATCGGGTAGACACTCGCCTTACTGGATTTCATTTCCAGCAGCACGACATTCTGTTCAGCAGCGGCGACAACCCTGATCGCGACCTCGCGGCCCTTCAATGTCTGACCGTTGACTTCCGCTGTCGGTGCCGGAATGTTGAACTGGCCCGCCTCCTGGGGAGTAAGGCGGTAGTTATATTGCTGCCCCCGACGAATAATTTCACTGCGACGACCATTGATGATCGTGATCTGCTGTGAATTCAAAGACTTTTCACCCAGCGATTCCGGCTGAAATCTGTCGAACCCACTTAGCTGCGGCGGTGATGGATTTTCGACGTGGTTGAGCGTAATTCGATACGTGATCGATTCGCCTTCGTACACCTGCTGTCGATCCACTTCAACAACAATTTCCGGTTCCTGCGCGGCGCATGTCGAATTCGCTGCTGCCATCTGAAGCAGCACCAGCGAGCTGGCGACTAATGTTCGAACCGAAAATTGCATTCTGTTTAGTATTGAATCAGACATTCTGCCACAGTTGGGCAGCTTCAGGACGTGGACAAATGTTGTTTGTCGGGACGAGCGAGTGGACCTTACCAATCCTGATCAACTTTGATCCGCTGTCCGAGAATTACCCGTAGTTGCTTTTGAAGATCCTTGTGCTGTCGTTCCCGTTCGCGGGCCTGACGAAGAACGGATTCTGCCTTGTTCTGCTTTGACTGAGCATCCTGCTGTTCTGCATCTGGTTGTTGCTGTTCATTTTTCTGCTGTTCGTCTTTCGGCGATTGCTGATCCTGGTCCTGCTGGTCACCGTTCTGATCCTGGTCCTGCTGGTCACCGTTCTGGTCCTGATCCTGCTGGTCACCGTTCTGGTCCTGATCCTGCTGGTCACCGTTCTGGTCCTGATCCACCAATGGCTCAGCAATCTGCTTGAGAATTCGGTGAGTTTCCCGCTGATCCGAAATAGCTTCCTGCTGCTGCGATAACAGATCCACAGCCGCCTGAGAATGCTGTTCGGCGTCAGGTGCCAGCTGGACGGCCAGTTCCATTGACTTCACCAGGCCTTCGACCTGCTTTAATTGTTGTTGTAACTGTTGCCGTTGAGCCTCTGCCGCCGTTTCTTCTTCAGTGAGTTTTTTCTCGTCTTTGTCTTCGCCATCAGCCTGTGGGTCGTCTGGCTCGGAAGTCACGTCCGAAGCCTGCGGGGCAGACTGTCTCAGAGCCTCCAGCTGTGGCTGCACCTGCGGCAATTCAGCCTCTGCCTTGAGTGACAACATTCGACTCCAGTCAGTAATCCGTGACTGACTTTCCCGCAACTGTTCGAAGTCCGTCGCTGCATCCGCCGCAGTAGACGTGGCGGCGACATCTTCCGTTATCTTGTTGCCGCCGTCTGCGTTCTTCCGGGCAGGGTCTTCTCCAGACACTGTCGCTGCCTGCTGTTCCAAGTCGTTTTCAGAAGATTGCTGCGGCTCGTCCGCGTCGTCTCCCAGCAAGGTCTGCTGCCGCTCGACAGCACGCTGAAGAATGTCCGGATACGGAGCCAGTGCCATGTACAGCTGGTGCAGCAGCATCAGAGATTCAGTCTGAGCTGCTATGGCAGCCGCAGAATCATCTGCGTCCAGTGCTTCTGCGACTGTCAACATGTTTCGGCCTGCTTCATCGGTAAGTTGATGCAATAGCTGGCGAGTCTGCTGCATCTGTTCGTCCTGTGCAGCAACTCCCGGCTGGACCAGGCCTCCTGGCTGGACCGGGCCTGCTGTGTGGGCGCCTGCTGCTGCCTGCTGCGATGCCTGCAGATCGGCGTCGATCTTTTGCTTGAGTGGTTCGATCTCTTCGTGAAGAGTTCTTTGACCGTCCGCCGTTTCTTTGACGGCCTGGCGTTTTCGTACGGAATCCGGTTCGTTTGCAAGAAACTTCGTCGTCGTGCGCAGCTGCGTTTCTCTATCTTCGATCATCTTCAGGAACTGCAGCAGATTCTTTTCTTCGCGATCTTTCTGCTTGTCTCGTTCCGCCCACTGTGACTGAATGTGTTTGATATACAGCCGGATGAGTTCCAGGTTATGTCGAGCATCCGAGTGCTGTGCATTCAACGCAAGTGTATCGCGATAGTGGCGAACAGCCGCCAGCATCAGCTGAATAGATTCTTCCCGGACATCACCAGTGGCACCTGCCGGATCATCGCCCAATTTTTCACGAGCTGCATCTGCTTCCAGGCAGCCAAGGTTGTAGTGAACCGGAACGCTGACGGCCGAGTTCTTTGCCAGAGCCGCCTGCCGAAACAATTCTCGCGCCTGATCATTATCTTTGGCTGCCACCGCGGCACATGCTTCATCGAACAGAATCGTCGCATTTTGGGGGGCTATTTCACTGGCTTCAGCGAACGACTTTTCGGCTTCCGAAAATTTACTACTGCGAAACTTCTGAAGACCATCACGGACTTTTGTCACGGCTGCATCCGGAGTGTCGGCACCGGACAATGCCGGCAGCAACACCAATGCCATAACAGCGATGTACGGAAAACGACTCACGCGGTTAACTCCCGTTTACTTATCGAGCGTCGACGATACCCCGGGATGCACAAATCGAGCAGCAGCAGCAGGAACCCCGGAATGGCGAACACCTGATATTGCTCACGATACCGTTTGCGCTGTTCTGTATTAATCTTGCCCTGAGTCAGATTTGCCAGTTGATTGTCATAAATCTGTCCCAGATCGTAGCTTAACGTGCGCGCGGGAACGTAGGCTCCCAGAGTTGTTGTGGCGATTTCTTCAAGCAGCGATTCGTCCATTTTCGACCAGACCTCCTGGCCTTCGTGTTGCACGAATGTCAGACCTCCGCTTTCAGCGCGTTGTGGAATGCGAGCTCCTTCGGACGCATCACCGAGACCGACGGTGATGATACGAACATTCCGTTCCGCCGCCTGCTGTGCCGCTTCAGCAGGAAAAGAATCCTGATCGCCACCGTCAGTGATCAGCACAATCGCCTGATCCCGATCCGAGCGGGCTTCCATCGATTCCAGCGCTTTGCGAATCGCGTCACCAATTAATGTGCCGCCACGTGGTGCGCTGTCGCTGTCAACGTGCTCCAAAGCAATCTTGAAGAATCCCTGATCCGTTGTCAGCGGAACCTGAACGACCGGGGCTCCGGCAAACACGATCAAGCCAACACGGTCCCCCTCTAATCGTCGCAGTAAATCCAGAACGTCCGACCTGGCCCGTTCCAGGCGATTGGGCTTCACATCTTCTGCCAGCATGGACCGAGACACATCCAGCAGCACAAACAGGTCCACGCCCCGGCTTGAGACCTCCTTCAGGTCGAATCCGAATCTGGGTCGCGCCGTCGCGACAATCAGCAAAGTGACCGCTGCCATCACAAGAACGGCTTTCAGCCACACTCGGGACGCATCGAACGCAGGCAGCAATCGTTCCACCATGGGCTGCTCAACAAAATGCCGCGCGGCGTCGCGACGCTTGAAATGCGCACGAACAAGTAGAAACCCGATCACTGGAACGAGCCACAATGCGAACAAAGCTGTCGGAAACCCCCAACGCATTTAATTCAGAGATCTGCAGAGAAATTACGAATCATTCAGTCCACCGTTCTCGGGAACCCGCGTCCGCTGGGCAGAGATTTCGCCGCTTATTGCACAAGAAAACGGTAATGTGCACCCGGAGGCATGATACCCATCCACCGGATTTTATTCGCTGTCGGTCAATTCGGCCAGCGATGAAACAATAGGCCTGTTTGTGAGAGAGAACCATGTTTTTTCGGTCGGATGCAGGAACGTACTATCAATTGCCTTACGAAGAACAACACCCCGGCTCCCTCAGCTGACGCACCTGCCCGATTCGAATCGGGCAGGTGCTTTGATATATTGTCTGCGTTCCTGCACCATTGAAGAGCTGTGTTTCGTTCCCACAGGTCGTTCCGAAGATTTCAACCGGGTCATTGGTTCCGCAAGTGGTTCTGAGGTAAGTCAAACACAATGCTGTCCACTGCAAACTACCTGAAAGCACAACTTGCGTCCGGGGAAACCGTCATCGGACTCATGTCGACGGATCACGCATGGCCGTTCCTGGTGGAAGTCTGTCAGACCGGCGGGCTTGATTATCTGGTGATCGATTGTGAACACGGTGACTTCTCTGACGAACTGGTGTCACACATCTGCCAGATCGGAAGACTCGCCAACTTCCCGGTTTTGGTTCGAACCATTTCGTGCGAGATCAGCGTCGTGCGTCGAACGATCGATCTGGGTCCGTGCGGGATCCTCGTCCCCAACGTCGAATCAACGGAGCAACTGGATCAGGTACGAGACGCGATCCTGATGCCACCGCGAGGACGTCGTCGTCCCGGGGGAATGGGCAACTATTGGCTTGACGATTTTCAATACGAGACATGGAAAACAAAATTCGAAGACCATTTCATCGTCATCCCGCAGATTGAATCGCAGGCAGGCGTGGACAACGTTGATGCGATCGCAGCGCATCCTCTGGTCACAGCACTGGGACTGGGCCCTTATGACCTGTCAGCGGACCTGGGCTGCTGCTGGGCTCCGGAAGACGGACGGTTCGTGGCGGCTTTGGATCGAATCAAAGCTGCGGCCGATGCGGTTGACAAGAAAGTCTGGGCGGGGTGTGATGCCGCGGCACTTCGAGCGAAAGGCTATACGTTCCTGTGGGTGGGAACGACAACGACCGTGCTGACCAGCGCGATCACCCAAATTGTGCGGCAAGTTAACGAAGCTGATACGGAAACTCCCGAAAAGCCCAGGACTCCACCACCAGCATGAACCACATCATTCGCTTTTGCGTTCTATCAACGGTCGCAGCGGCCAGCGTTGCCTCGGCCCAGGCTGACAACCTGAATAAGACGACACCGCGTGATTACCGTGTCGCGATTGCCGTCAGTGCAGACACCCCGCGAAATTCGCCGATCGCCACCAGAATCGATTTCCGTGAACTGCTCAACGACAGCACTGCCGTTGTGTGCCGCGCTTCGGTTTACGTGACAGCCGCAGAGTCCGTCATTCCGTGTACCGTCTCAAATGACCTGGAAACAACGGGGGCCGCGACGATTGCATGGCGCAGCACCGGACCGACGTGCCTTGAGTATCATGTTTGCTTTGGCACCGGCGATACCAAACTCTCCCGCGATCTCGCACGACCGAATAAAATCAGGCGAGCAGGACCGATCGGAATCGGTGACACGTTTCGCTTCAACAGCGGCAAATCCGGCCCGGCCAACATTACCCCTCTGCATTCACAGTTCGTTCACGTCGACTGGGATGGTGACGGACTTCGCGACCTGATGGGTTGGGGATATCGCATGTTCGAGCACGGTCAGGACCTCGGAAAACGTCTGGGGAACGCCGTCTACTTCCTGAAGAACATCGGTACGAAAAAAACGCCGTTGTTTGCACCGCGGCGTCGGTTAATGGATGACGCAGGTAAGTTTCTGCAATCAGACCTGTTGCCACAGAACTGGTTCGTTGACGACTGGGACAGCGATGGCGATCCGGACTTCTACGGATTCGGACCGGCAATGCGGTTGACATGGTGGGAGAACACTGGCAAACGCGACGCAAGCGGTTTGTGGATACTGAAGTCGGCGCAGAACGTCGTTCAGCTGACGGAAGAATCGAAATTTCGGTCGAGCAGCCCTGGCATTCTGCGAAAGAGAAATGCCTGGGCACCTCGCGGAGTTCGCCGAATCGACTGGGAGGGCGACGGCGATGTTGATCTGGTCGTTGGCTATCGAAAGGTCAGCCGAATTCGCACAGTTGATACCAGCAAAGGCGTCGCGCCGTACGGAACGGCAGTCATGGTCTTTGACCTGTTGCGGAATACGGGGCCGACGGCAGACGGCCCCGTCAACTACGCTCGCCCCGTGACGTTGAAGGATTTGAATGGACTTATCATTCACGGTCGAGGACACGCCAATGGCTCAGTGGAATACGCTGACTGGGACGGTGACGGCGACTTCGATCTGTTGTTTCACAATGAAACCGACAGACCTCTGGAAGGCGGACGTCTGACCTTCTGTGAAAACCGTGGCAGCCGCGTTGAACCACTGTTTGGAGCTCCGATTCCGATCGGTGTGAAGATGGTCGACTCGCCATTTCTAATCGATTGGAATAACGATGGTCACCTGGACATGATTTCAAACGGCGAATTTTTCGAAAACGTAAATCCACGGTCACGTGTCCGCCAGTCGCTGCCTGATCCTTCTGGCCTGGTCCGACAAAGTGATATCGCGTTACCGAAACCAATTCGCGGGCGCACCGAGCCTGGTACGCGTATCTCAAGAATATCGACCTATCCAAAACTGATTTCACGTGGCATCGCCAAACAGGTCGAACCGGAGATCATGACTAGCTTCACGATCTGCGTGGACTGGGAGAACGACGGAGATTTGGATCTTGTAGGTGGATATCACACAGGTTTGCGACTGTTCACGAACCGCGGCACAACGTTGCAGCCGGTCTTCGACTCGCCCGTAATGCTGAATGCCGGTGGCATACCGATATCGATGCCGAACTGGCTGGATCCGCAGGCCGAAGAACCGGCGACATTCGGTCCGCAGGGTCCGACGGAAGCAATGTATGGCTGGTTGTGCCCGACGATGGGCGACTGGGACGGCGATGGAGATCTCGATCTGTTTGCGACTGGCCAGCGCTGGGAGACACAATATTTCGAAAACACCGGATCGCGCGAAGCTCCTGTCTTTTCCGGCGGCCGAACCGTGACTGTCAACGGACTGACTGACGAACTGGCGTGGCGTTCCAAAATCTCCATCGGAGACCTTGATGCAGACGGAACGATGGATCTGGTGATCCATTCAGACCGGGACAATGCCTTCTATGTTTGCGCGAAGACGAACGAACAGCCCGATCCGCGTCGTTTGGATTTCACTCGCGGGTCGGCATTGAAACTTGAAAGCGGTGAGCCAGTGACAGGCTGGTTCGGTGGTCAGAACAACAACGGCGACAATCATACATTACTGGCTGACTGGGACGCCGACGGAGATCTGGACCTGATCAAAGGTACCTTGTGGGCCGTGTATTATTATGAGAACACAGGCAGTCCCACCGCACCGCAGTTTATGGCCCATGGAAAATTTCAGAGCAACGGCAGGGATCTGCAGGTCTATGACCATGCCTGCTCTTTCGACGTGGCCGACTGGAATGCGGACGGCCAGCTGGATCTGGTTCAGGGCACGGAAAGCCCGTCCGATCAACCGCACGGTGGTGTGCTGCATCTGTTCGATCGAAGATACCTGGAAGGCCCACTACCTGTCGTAACGATCGGCGATCTGGAAACACAATCGACACGACAGTCGGTGTCCGAAGCACCGCACGGGATGAGGAAGCAACGATGAGTACACAGAGTTTTGAACCGGTCAGAATTGGTGTTGTCGGACTGGGGCGTTTCGGCCGCCTGCATTCGTTAACTCTGGCCGGACTGGCCGAAGCGAAGCTGGTCGGTCTGGTGGCTCGACGTCAGGCCAGTCTCGATACATTATCGGCAGAGCTTCCAGGCGTACCGGGCTGGACAAATCTGCAGCAGGCAATTTTGGAATCCGACGCGGAGGCGTGGGTCGTTGCCTGCACGACGGCGGACCACGTAACCGTCGCAAGAACATTGCTTGCAGCCGGAAAAACGGTGCTGCTCGAAAAGCCGATTGCGGACAGTTTGTCGGAAGCGGAAAGTCTGCGGCCGCTGATCCGATCTGATTCGAGCAACCTCATGATGGGCCACATCGTGCTGTTCAACAGCGAGTTTCAGCAGCTGCGCGACGAGGTGACCGCGCGTGGACCGATATCGCACATCAACTGTGTTCGCCATCGGCCAGCCAGTATTGTCGCCGACTTTCCAGGCGAGAACCCTCTGCACGCCGCGATGGTCCATGACCTTTACTCTGCACAGGTGCTGACCGATCGCGCGGAACCGACTCACTTCAGTGCTCAGTATCATCGCACGTCAGGTGGCGCAGTGGATCTTGCATTGGCGCAGCTGCGATGGAAACACGGGCCGGTGGCGTCATTCGCCGCGTCCTATCTGACTCCGTCCGGCATGCCACCTCGGGGAATTGATCGCACCGAAGTATTCGGTGACGGCTGGGCGGCTCAGATTGTGCCTAATCCTCGTCCGGTTGAAGTCTGGAGTGATCGTGCAGAATGGCCCATGGCACTCGAGATCCGCGCCACTCCGTCAGGAGCGACGGGCATGATGGCGGAAGAAATTCGCTGCTTTTGTCGAGTCGTTCGGGGCATGCAGAACGTGCCGAGCGGCGCTACATTTACCGACGCACTTCAGGTCCAGCGCTGGATGGATCAGCTGGAATCGTGCGTCAACGAAGCCTGACTGTGGAAGTCAGCACGAGCTACTCAATAGTTCTTGCAATACGGACTGGACTGCCGCTTCTGCAAATGCGCCTCATCGTTTCCACTTCTTGCGCACTCCCCCGCATCAGCTCGCACCATCCGCATCGACCGCCGGAGGCGGTTTGTGGAGTTCGCCGTCTTTCATGATGACGGTCAGTTTGTCGCGGTCCATCAGGACCAGCGGATCAGCCAGCGGATCTCCGTTAACAAGCAGCAGATCGGCCAGAGCGCCTTCCTGGATCACGCCGAGTTCTCCCGGCAGATCCATGGCCTCGCCGCCGAATCTGGTCATCGTCTGGATCGCTTCCAGTGGTGTATATCCCACGTGGCGAACGAAGTGGTCAATGTCGCGGGCATTCTGTCCGTGTGGTGTGACGAAAAATCCATAGTCGCCACCACCCAGAATGCGGACTCCCCGTTTCTTCAGTTCCTTAACAACCTTCACTGCACCGGCCAGTTCTTCACGGAAACCGAATTCCACGACCTGTTCCTCGGTAAACCATGCTGATCCTTCATACGCTGCGATCGCGGTGAAACCGATGTTGGGGCTGATGAAAACGTGATCTTTGTGCTGTTCCAGCAGATCGATGGCTTCATCGTCGGCAAAGTTGGCGTGGTAAATCACTTTCACACCATGTCGGACACACAGCTTCACAGATTCCGCGCTGCGCGCATGAGCACTCATACGTTTGCCATGCGCATGGACGACCTCCGCAGCTGCGGCCAATTCGGCTTCACTCATCACCGTGGTCTCGGACCCGGCATGGGGCACAAAACTGTCGCCGGAAACAACCAGCTTGATGATGTCGACGCCTTCCCGAATCAATTCGCGAGTCAGTCGGCGATAGGCTTCGGGGCCGTCCGCGACAATGGCCATGGATTCGGTGTGCGGCGTGTGCAGCGTCCGCATATCGCCCAGGCCACCGGTCACCGTCAGCCACGGACTGGCCGCCAGCAGTCGCGGACCGGCAATCCGTCCGGCATTGATTTCGTTGCGGATGACAACATCCAGACGAGGCTTGGCGGACGCCGCGCTGATGCAGCTGGTGATCCCGTGATCGAGATACAGCCGCGCGTTGTGGACGGCGATAAGTGTATTCTCTTCCGGTGGAATCGCGCCGAGTTTCGCAAGGTCATCTACATTGTCAATAGTCAGGTGCGCGTGCGATTCGATCAGGCCGGGCATCAGCACCCTGGTTCCGCCGCCGTCGATGACCTGTGCCCCGTCACTGTGTGAACCGCCGGCGCCGGACAACGTCTGCGGTTGCTTCGAAATCCTGTGAATTCGGTTGCCATCGACCAAAACGTCTCCAGCAAACGGGGCCGATCCCGTGCTGTCGAGAATGCGAACGTTCGCAAACAGGGTCCTGGACATATCGGTCGATACTCCTCATCGGGGATCCAAAGTGCTGCGCCGCCATACTGCCCATCAAAACATGACGACGCTTGGATTTCAATGACCAAAGATTTCAGGAAAACACATCGGTGCAGAAACGGATTGTGGATTAGGACTTGTGGGTGGCCGGGCTGGACTGAGCTTGCGAAGGAAGTCCCGGGGGTTCACTCGTTCCTCGCTCCCACGCCGGCCACACTCTCCAACGTTACAAACATTCGCTACTGCACCCAACCAGATGCTGGCAGAATCGGAGTGCGATAAATCGTAGACAGTACGAGGTTTGCAGCACAGCGATCGTCAATCTCGCAATTTCCGTAATCCGTGCCAATCGCTGTTTCCATTGCCGCCTTGCGCGACCAGCCTGAAGAGTCTCTGCGGTTTGCCTAGTCTTTGTAATCGATACACCCGCAGAAAAGTCCATCTCGCAGTAAGACACAACCCAAAAAGACGGTGACACGCGACTGAATTGTGGCCCGTTCGACTGATTGACCACTACGCAGGCAGGACAACTGAACCGTTTGTGTCAGGAATCGGAAAAGTCTGCAGGAGGCGGCCTTTGCGAGTGTCACGGGGGCCATTTTGCCGACATTTAGAGTGTTGACTTCTTTGCAGCCCAAACGAATGGTGCTGGTCGACACAAACAACGCCAGCACTGGCGACTAGTGGCACGGAAAGTACTGTTGATCGATGGCTCGCGCACCGGCATCCAGAAAACGCAAAACAAAGTCACCGACGATCCGTCAGCGCCTTGTGCTCTGGATGTTTCGGCCGACGCGACTCGTACTCGCTGCCGCCCTTGCACTTTCATGGCTGTTCTGGCCGCAGGTCGAACGGCAGCTGCCTCAACTGGAAACCAGAGAAGAATATCACATTGGTCCCGAACACGTGATTATCACCCCTCCCCCGCACTGGGTGCCGCCCGATCTTGTCGAACAGGTCTTTGCACGGGCCGGGTTTGATGAGTCTCTGTCGTTACTGGACCCTTCACTGAGTGAAAAAATCGCTCTGGCATTCTATACGCACCCGTGGATCGAAGGGCTAAAGCAGGTGCGCAAGTCGTACCCTGTCCGTGTCCACGTTGAAGTTGTGTACCGCGAACCGGTCGCCATGGTAGAAGTTGTCGGCGGCGGCTACTACCCGATCGACCGACACGGTCATCTGCTGCCGAATACCGACTTTAGTGCCGCGGACATTGAACGTTATCCCATCATCAAAGACGTCACGAGCGTGCCGCTGGGAAATCTTGGTGAATCGTGGGGAGACCCGGCTGTTACGGGGGCTGCTCAGTTGTCGGCAGTACTGACACGCAATAACGAGGCGGGGCAGTCGTGGTGGACAGCACTGGGCCTGGAGACAATTCATGCACCACGCCGACTTGCGATGGACGATGAAGTGGATAATTTGCAGTTCCGAATCGGGACCAGCGGTGGCTCACAGATACTCTGGGGGCGGGCTCCGGCGACTCGTCACCCCGGCGAACTGACCGTTCCCAAGAAACTGAAACGAATGGCCGAGTATCACCACATCAACGGATTCGACGATGCTCTGGAACCGTTCGTGCTCGACATTCGTCCGTGGCGGGGCACGAAACGCAGTCTGCTGGCGGCAGAACCCGACACACTGACTCGGCAGTAGGTACACCGTTCGGTCAACGTACCGCGTCTACATCATCACTGAGAAGTAGTTCTCAACCGCACAATCCATCGCCTCGTTCGTTATTTCGAGCGGCTTTTGGTGGAAATTACAATAGTTCTGCACCTGCAACAGCAGGTCACGAGGCTGACAGAGGCGAAACGGTCGACCAGTTGCCAGATAATGGGTTTCAATGAGATACTCGATGCACTCGGGGCATTCCGCGAAGTTCAGCACGCGGCTCATAATGCCGAATAGTTCACGGAACTCGTCAATCGATGGATCCGGGACTTCAATCTTATAGGGAATTCGTCGCAGGAAGGCCCCGTCCACAAGATCCTTTGGTTCAAGGTTGGTGCTGAAGATAATCAGCTGATCAAACGGAACCTGAATCTTCTTGCCGCTGGGCAGGTTCATGTAGTCGTATCGTTTTTCGAGTGGTACGATCCAGCGATTCAGGAGAACGTCAACGGGCATCGTCTGGCGCCCAAAGTCGTCGATGACCAGGGTGCCGCAATTGCTCTTTAACTGCAGTGGAGCTTCACAGATCTTCGAGACCTCGTTCTTTGTGACTTCCAGCTCCTTCATGGTGAGCTCACCGCCGGCGATCACGGTGGGGCGTTTTATGCGCACCCATCGTCGGTCAATCTGCTGTGAATCCAGAAGACCTGCGGCAGACTGATTTTCCACAACCTCGTGAATACCGGGATCGAAGAGGCGGATTATCTCGCCTTCAATATACAGCGCCCGAGGCAGCCAGATGCTGCTGCCAAAAGCATCTGTGATGCGTTCGGCGATGCTGGTCTTGCCGTTGCCCGGCTCTCCAAAAAGAAACATGCCACGGCCTGAATTGACGGCTGGTCCCAGCCGATTCAGCATTGCCTGATTGATAAGCAAGCCGTCAAATGCCTTCATCAAATCGTCGGAAGTTACAATCTGCCCTGCGATCGACTGGGCGGCAACCGAATTGATGTAGTCCTGAAGCGAAACCGGGGCGGCACCGAAGTAGGTGCATTCTTCATGGTACCGCCTCCCTCGTTCACGTCCGGCTTCCGTCACCGCATATTCCGAGTCGCCCGTGGTCGTAGTGCCCGCCAGATCGATTTGCGTGTCTGAGCGCAGTTGCTTCAGAATCGGCTCAATTACCTTGAATGGCAGTTTCATTTGCGCCGCAATGCCGCGACTGGTCACAAGGCCAACCTGAAACAGGTACTTCATGATCAGGCGTTCGATGAGCGAGGCAGAGATTCCGCTTTCACGAATCGTCAGTGGCTGTCGCGGCGTGAACGGCTGCCTTGGGGTAACCTGCGGTCGATGTTGGAGAACCGGTCCGTTGCCCGTGTCGTCGTCATCGCTGCGAGGGGCCGCAGTGCCCAGCAACTGGTTAACGCGGTCAAACAGGTCATCAAGACCGTTCTGAGATTGGGGATCTTCTGCAGAAGTAACCACGCGTGTCTTTCCTTTATCGCTTCGTGCGCATCGAGTGCCGAGCATTGTGCTGCCGACTCACAAATTGTGCGGATCGATCACAGCACAGCCCAGTATCATCTACTTCGCTCAGCATCGATCGTCAAACAGTTCGATAACGATTGAGCAATGTGAAGGTCGTCTGCATGCGCAAAGTGACTGCAGATTCCTGTTGTGCGGTTGTTTCTCAACGGACTATTGCAAATGATGCGACCGGTTCAGGCATTTCCTGAGACATAACAGGTACGTTCGTTAATCCCGTCAGCACGCTGAAGTTTTAGTGAAATAACCACCGTGAACCCGCTGTCGATCACCACCGCTCCGGACTGCCGACACCAACCTGCCCCGTTGATGTACCGTCAGCGCCGGGGTGACCTCTTCACCATTGTTCGAAAGGCTTAATTGAATGAAATTCGCGATTTGTCAGGAGCTATTTGAAGACACCAGCTGGGCCGAGCAGTGCCGCATTATTGCCGACGTGGGATACACGGGCATTGAAGTCGCCCCGTTCAGCATTTCCGATGACCTGGCCAGTGTTTCTGCAGCCACCCTGTCCGAAATGAAGAGCACGGCCAATGACCATGGACTGGAGATCATCGGGTTGCACTGGCTGCTGGCGAAGACGAATGGTCTGTACCTGACCTCGCCAGACGTGAATGTCCGTACGACCACCTCCGATTATCTGAAACTGCTGGCTGACACGTGTGCAGCTCTGGGGGGCCGAGTTCTGGTCTTTGGGTCACCGCAACAAAGAAACCTGCTGCCAGACGTCACAACCGAACAGGCCATGGACTTTGCCGCGGAAGTTTTTCGGGCAGCGGCGCCGACATTTCAGGAACGCGATGTCGTCCTGTGCATGGAACCGCTGACAGCGAAGGAAACGGACTTCATAAACACCTGCGCCGATGCCGTGTCACTGATGAAGATGGTGGATCATCCCTCATTTATTCTTCATCAGGACGTCAAAGCGATGTTGGGGGCCGAGTCGGAGTCTGTGCCGGAATTGATCCACCGCCACAGCGACATCTGTGGTCACTTTCATGTGAACGACACGAATCTGCTCGGACCTGGAATGGGTGAAACGGACTATCATCCGATTCTGAGAGCGCTGCTTGATGTCGCTTATCAGGGTTGGGTTTCGGTTGAAGTGTTCGATTACAGCCCTGGCGCAGAGAAAATTTCAAAAAAAAGCATGGACTATCTGCAACAGGTTTTAGGTGATCTTTCGGCTGCCTGAGAGACCATCTGTAACCGCGACGAGTTACGAAATCCTGATCAATCATCGGCGCGATGTTGCACTCACGAAAACGCTGTTGAAACAACGCTGCGGACTTATCATTGTGCGCACATGTGGTTATGTTTTTTTTAAAACACCTGTGTTTTTTGCGACGAAACGTTCATGTGTTCCATCCTGCATTTGCAGCGACACGTATCGAGACGAGTGTCTTGAATTGTTGTGAGCAGGACGTTCCGGCAACGCACTGCGAATACAAACGGGCGCGGTCGATGTCGCTGTCGTGTTGAATTCTCGTCAACATCAGATGTGCCTTAATCTCAAAAAACTTCTCAATCAATACCTCTGACCGTGCATAACAGTCTTGCACATTCTGGAACATTAAATACGATTCCGCCCGAACGTTGACAGCAGATTCTGTTGTGTTGCATTGAAGCATCGTGGCGAAGGATATTGCCCAACAGCAGACTTCAAAACGGTCCTCGGCATGAAAGGAATCTGCGTCGCCATCGCCTTGGTGGCGTGGTGATTTGTTTCTTGACTTCTGGTTGATCTTGCCCATTGGTTTATGAAGCCCGGTGAC
>JABABI010000219.1 GCA_014238335.1 Fuerstiella sp. | reverse complement strand
GCGTTCAAAAAAGTTCGAGGAGAGTTGGTTACCTCCGAGCCACCGTAGAGGACTCGAACTTTCGCAAAGGGTTGCCATTTCACGACTTCCGAAATCGGGTCGCGCGCGAGTCGTTACGAAGAGCGTTTGGAAAGGGGAGGTACACTCTACTCCAATTTCTGTGCTGTTGAGCCACACGGAGGTGGCACCGGTTGAGTGCGGTTCGGCTGCGGCCTGCCATCGGTTCCGCCATCGCCTGCGGCGCAACCCGCAGCACCCGAATCTGCAAGAACAGCCAGAAACGTCCGTCGAGTCGGCATGTCGCTTTCCGTGCTGGCGTCTACGTCCATTATACAATAATGTCGTGAATGACATCGCCGCTGACGTCGGTGAGACGCATGTCGCGTCCGCGATGGCGGAATGTCAGTCTCGTATGGTCGAGACCGAGCAGGTGCAGGCACGTTGCATGCAGGTCGGGAATGGACACCGGGTCTTCGACTGCGGCATAGCCGAATTCATCGGTGGCGCCGTAAGTCGTACCGCCTTTGACGCCTCCGCCGGCCAGAAACATCGAAAAGCCTCGCGGATTGTGGTCCCGGCCGCGGCTGCCCTGGTGAGTCGGCATGCGGCCGAATTCGCCTCCCCAGATGATCAGCGTTTCGTCCAGAAGTCCTCGTTGTTTCAGGTCCTGAATCAGCCCGGCCACAGGCTGATCGATCTCAGGGCAATGCTGTTCGAGATTGCCGCGCAGATCGCCGTGTGCATCCCAGCTCAGCATCTGATCGCCACCACCGGAATACAGCTGCACGAACCGCACACCGCGCTCAACGAGCCGCCGGGCCATCAGACACTGCCGGCCGAAGTATGCGCTGATGGGCTCTTCCATGCCGTACATACGCTGAGTGGCCGCGGTTTCCTGATCGACATTGACGGCTTCCGGAGCGGCCATCTGCATGCGGTAGGCCAGCTCGTAACTGTAAATGCGGGCGGCCAGTCCCTCCTCGTCCCGGTTGGCGTCCAGGTGTTGCTGGTTCAGGCGAGCCAACAGATCCAGACGGGCCCGCTGCTGTTCAGGAGCCACGGTTGACGGTGGATTCAGATCAATGATCGGTTCGCCATGGCTGCGAAACGGAGTGCCCTGGAAGGCTGCGGGCAGAAAGCCTGACGTCCAGTTTTGTGCTCCGCCGATCGGGCCTCCGCGGTAATCCCACATCACGACAAACGCCGGCAGCGAGTCGTTCTCATTGCCGAGACCGTACGTCGCCCAGGCTCCCATGCTGGGGCGACCGGCCAGCGTGAAGCCTGTGTTCATCTGAAACAGAGCCGGAGCATGGTTATTGGACTCGCAATGCAGCGAGCGGATGACACACAGGTCGTCGGCACAACTGCCGATGTGCGGAAAGAGTTCGGAAATCGGAAGCCCGGATTCGCCTCGACGGTCAAATCGATACGGACTGCGCATGGCCGTCGGCTTTGTCGTCGTGTTAAAGGCGTCTTCCTTTCTGAAAACCGGGATCGACTTTTCATGCCACTTGTCGAGTGCGGGTTTCGGATCCAGCAGGTCCACCTGGCTGGGGCCGCCGTACGCAAAGATGAAGATAATTGACTTCGCCTTTGCAGCGGCATGGGACAAGACGGGAGCCAGCGGGTTCGACCCTGCGCTGCGGTCGCGGGCAAACAGACTGTTCAATGCCAGTGCACCGAATCCGCAACCGGCCGATTCCAGCAGTTGGCGTCGCGACCAGATGGAGCTAATCGACATACACAAACTCATTCAGGTTAAACATTACATGGCAAAGGTCGGCCAGAGACGGTTCTGCAGAGCCGTGATATTCATGCTGCTTTTGGACGAATGCCACACAATCTGACAGTTCGGAGTCAGTCGGCTCGCGCGACAGGCTTCGCCAGTAAATCTCGCGCACCTGCTGTTCGGCATCGTGACCGACTTTGGCGATGACGCGACGCGCCATCAGCGCGGCCTGCTCGTTCGTGAACCGGTCATTCATTAACTGCAGAGCCTGCGTCGGAACTGTGGTAACAAGACGCTGTGCACAACTCTGCGTCGTGGTCGGCGAATCGAAGGCTTCCAGCATGGGCATCAGAACTGATCGACGTACGAAGATGTACACGCTCCGTCGCCAGTGCTCGTGCGATTCACGTTCGACGGTCGGCCATTTCCGGGTCGTACCTGTCGCGATGACTCCCGGATGAATGTGCGGTCGAATACCAGGACCACCCATCATCTCATTCAGTGAATCGCTCGCGGCAAGAATCCGGTCACGAATCAATTCTGCTTCCAGCCGTCTCGTCGGAAACCTGGAGAGCAGGCGGTTGTCGGCGTCCTGCCGGGTGCCATCATTTGTTCTGCGGCTCTGTCCGTAGACGGCAGATGTCATGATCAGCCGGTGCATGTGTTTAATGCTCCAGCCGCTTTCAATGAACTCCACTGCCAGCCAGTCAAGCAGATCCGGGTGAGTGGGACGCGATCCGTTCAAACCGAAATTGCTGGGCGTGTCGACCAGTCCGCGACCGAAGTGATACTGCCAGATGCGATTGACCATGACTCGGGCGGTCAGTGGATTGTCAGGCGACGTCAGCCAGCGGGCCAGAGCCCGTCGTCGGCCAGTCGACTTCGCATCGTTCGGAGCGTCCGGAATCTCAAGTGGTGATCCGGCCAGAGCCGCAGGTACGTCTGGCTGGACGACGGCACCTGGCGTGCGATGATCGCCGCGCAGAAACAGCCGCGTCTCGCGCGGAGTGCTGCTTTCGTCCGAGATGGACATGGCCACCGGCAGAGCAGACAGCTCAGCTTCCAGATGACGAATTTCCAGATTCAGACCATCGACGGTTTCCGGTCCGGCGGCGAATTCCGGGGACTTTGTTTTCATGAGGTCAGGAAAGCCATCCAGCAGAACCGTTCCCTGGGTGTCACGAACTGTCAGGTTGCGCCACTTCGTTGTGGCTGACCAGTTGCCCAATCCGATACCACCTCGGTCATGCCGCGGGTGATGCATCTCGTACACCAACCGTTCGTCGACCCACGCACGAATCGATTGCCCCTCAACGGTGACTCGCAGTCGATACCAGCGACCGCGTTGCAGCGTGCCGGCGATCCTGCGGGCAATCGGAGCGTGTCCGCCATCAGCAATGTCCAGACTGTACTCCCGGTTGTCCGAAACACCCAGCCGCAGCCAGTAAAAGTGTTGCAGGCTCGTGGCCCTGAACATCAGCGACACACCTGCCTGGTACTGCAGCGGTTCCATTGTCCCGCCCGTCTTCTGAACTTCGACCTCGACCGTGTAGTCTTTCCAGTTAGAGTCTCCGAGTATCAGGCGGACATCCGCAGCCGGACGTCGCTGAAGCAACTCGCCATCTTCGATCGTCCAGTCTCCGGCCGAGGGCTGGTTCGAGAGGGCCTTCAGACGTTCGCGCCCCTCACGGATTTCGGCCTTAAGCCGGTCGCGTGTCTGCCGCTGTTCGGGGGTGCCAATAAAGTGAGCACGTTTTCCCGCCGAATTGAAGATGGCCAGCATCGAGTAGTAGTCGCGCTGCGAGGTGGGATCGTATTTATGGTCGTGACAACGAGCACATCCAAGCGTGAGGCCCAGAAAGACCTCTGACGTTGTTGAAATCACGTCGTCCAGTTCATCCCAGCGGTGCTTTTCGAGTCTCTGATTCCCCACGGTCGGTCCGTTACGGCAGAACCCCGTTGCGACGTGAGCCGCAAAACTTTCCGGGGCGATCTCGTCCCCGGCGATCTGCTCGGCGAGGAATTCATCGTATGGCTTGTCGGCGTTCAGACTGTTGATGACCCAGTCGCGGTAGTGCCATGCATGCGGACGTTCAAAGTCAAATTCAAACCCGTTGGAATCGGCATACCGTGCAAGGTCCAGCCAGTGACGGCCCCAGCGCTCGCCATAGTGCGGCGAAGCGAGCAGGCGATCCACGAGCCTGCTGACGGCTCGATCTGGACTTCGGTCAACGTCGCGTTCAAAGGCCGTCACGTCTTCACGATTGGGCGGCAATCCGATGAGATCGAAGCTGGCCCGGCGAATGAACTCGCCTGCCGTCGCCGATGGAGCCATCGTCAGACCATTGGCTTCCAGTCTGGCCAGAATAAATGCATCGACTGGTGTGCTGATCCGGCCGACCTCACGGACGTCGGAAACGGTCGGACGCCTGAGTTTCTGAAACGCCCAGTGATCCTCCCCCGTTGTTGCAACCTGTTTCGAGCCAACGGACAAGTTCTGAGGCAGCGACCTGACCCACGACTCGATCGTATTGATTTCTGACTCGCTCAGTTGCCCGTCCGGGGGCATATGAGGGTCGCTCCCGGGCCGAATCAGATGCACGATCAGACTCTCGTCCGGCTTTCCTGGTTGCACAATCGCTCCGGACACTCCGCCTGCCAGGACATGGTCCAGACTCGTGAGCTGCAGTCCGCTCTCGTCCTTGTCCGCCCCATGACACTTCGCACAATGCCGCTTGATGACCGGAACAACTTCACGTTCGAAACCCTGCCGCAGTTGCCGGACATCGGCACCATGTGCGATTGACACAAAGAGAAACGCGGTAGACAGGAGTGAGAGCGGTCTGGAGATCATCCGGATATTATAATCAGACGCGTCGGCTGGACATAAGCGAAACTCCGAGGTGGGCTGAAACTTCGAGGCCATCACCACATTTCGGACCTCATACGAGGAGTCAAGTTCATCGACGGAGTCAACGAGAATCATCTCAAAGAAGAAGATGTCACATCTTCCCAGACCCGAACAATTCAAACCGAAATCGTCGCCTGATCAACTTTCTCTGAACACAACATTTGGCAGTAGCCCGGAGGGAAGCCGTTATCTGCATAATTTCTTGTAACAAAAGCCTTCGCCTTTCGCTTGTGGGAATAGATCCCCTCCCCCATAGCGAAAGACAGAACCATGAAGACGCTCGTCCTTACGTTTGCCCTCGCCATTGTCACCGCTGCCGCCAACGCAGCCCCTGAGCGAATGACTGGTCAGCAGTTGCAGGATGCGTTTGAAACGTAAGCGTACAGGTCTGCCATATGGCGGCATCGGTCAGGCTTGAGCGGCCAGGCGTTGAGCTCTTCGCTGAGCTCGTTGGCGTTGTTTTCGGTCGGCTTTGTCTCGGCGTTCGTCGACACGGTAGGTGCGGATCTGGTCAGGGTGGTCGGTCGCCCATACGTCGGGGCGCAACGAATGGTAGTTCGTGCAGCCGGATAACAGAGCGTCCAGAACTCCTTTCACGTAGCTCCACACGTGCAGGTCGTTTCGGACGGCACTGCTGACCAGAGTCATCAGATTGGCCGCTCGTTCACCCGCCGGGATGCTGCCGATAAACAGCCAGTTCTTTCTGCCGATCGCCACCTGCTTCATCAACTGTTCACTTTCATTGTTGTCAATCGCGACATCGGCACCTGAAACATAAACCTGCAGCGCGTCCCCGTAGGGTCAAAAAACTGAACCGACCGCAAAGCTCTTTGACAATCAGGTTTT
>JABABI010000218.1 GCA_014238335.1 Fuerstiella sp. | reverse complement strand
TCCGAGTCCGTAATCGCAATTTGTAGGACGGTGGCTGCTGGTTTCGCAAATTGCTCGAAATAGGCACTTCGCGCGAGATCTTGCATCGCATGAATCATGGAATTGTAAACGTTGTGTCGGAACTGATCGTAGTCCGATTCGGTGTTCGTAGCGGGTGCCAGTTTCGCTAGTAGTTCGTTCGACGCAGCGAAAAAGTCCACCACGCCCCCTTCGTATGCCCATTCGATTGTATACCAGTACGCAGCGAATGAGTCTGCTCGTGGCGATGTCAGTTTTCGCTGAACGGCTTCGATAGAGTTTACGGCCGCATCGAGACCGAGTGCGCTGTCGTCGGTGTAGAGGGCGAATCCGTAGAGTTGCTCGGATTCAGCTTTGGAGTGCAACACATCGAACGCAGAGCGAGCTTCTTTCGTGATCGTTGCTTGCAGTTGGATTAGGGCGTCGTTCGTCGCCATGGGTCAAACGCTTTGTCGCATAACAATTAATTATTCGTGGGTCAGCCACGGATTATACAGGAAAGAACCTGACTCAGTCATGGAATAACACGTTCCCCCCGACAGAGCCGTTTGCAATCATTTCTGTCGCATAACGGCCACAATCAGCCGGTTGCGGCGGTCGATTTGGAACTTTGAAACACGCAGCGACCGCAACTCGGCTGCATTGTATGGTTAGCCGTGTTTGAATTGATGTCTGTTGATCACACCAGTTTGACGCGGGCCATCTACGGTGAGCAGTCATAGTAAGTTGGCTTGTCCGGTGACACCTGCCGGATACCAGTGTTGTATTTTGTCGCGTGGCTGGCGTTTCCTCCCCATTTGTTGGGTAACTAAACCGGTTCACCGTCACTGATTCGTTTGAGACGAGTCCTCTTAAGTGTCTCGAAGTACATTCGACGGTTTCGCCGCATGGCTGCGCCACCACCCTACCACCACAAGGATCAGTCCGGCCAGCAATAATGGAGCTCCGATACTGGCAGGGAGCAGGGAACTGCTGATGCCCTCAGCGAGGGCGGATGCAGAATGGTCAGCCTGTGTCCGATAGGTTTCGATCATGCCGATTGCCGTAATGCCAGTTCCCGCCAAGCCCGTAAGCATCAGGATCAGGCCAGTTCGTTTGAGCGTTCTAGATGTCATGTGACGAACTCCTACGTATCGTGTGAAGATGGCGATTACGTCCCGAACCGCCTATCGCGAAGTCGAATTGCGTCGTTCCTTGTGCAATGCGACCCGCCGGCATAAAGGCGGAACGCGTGCGAGCAATTGCTGGATCAAGAAAACTGACGATTTACGGCTAACGTCACCAATCACCCGGCGGCGACGAGTGATCGTCCATTGTCGAAACGCCCGAATTCGCCGCTCGGGTGCATTGGATTGTTATCCGAAAATGCCAGGGTCAGTCGAGGTCCATGATTGTCTGCTGCTTCCCGCATTTCCGACACTCGAAGATCATATCATACGGTTCGTCGCGTCGGATGTATTCGGCAGGTTCGCCGCAATGGACCCACCAGCCGATCGGATTGAAAGTAGCAAAGCCAATGGTTCGTCCGAAAACGGCAGAATGGACCTCGGGTGGTAGGTCCACCGGATTCATGTCATCGTCCACAAAGTCGGCGTCGAAGAATGAAGCATCGTACTTGTTTTCGGCATTGCCATTCGCAATACACCAAGGACAGAGTGTCTCAGGTTGGGCGAGGCAATATGCATTCCCAATGTAGGTAACCCCGCGCTTTTCCCCACAGCAATCACATCGAGCGTCTGTCTCGCGTACGGAATCAGACGCTATTGGATCGCGGTGATAAGGAAACAGTGGAAGATCGATCATGCGGGAATCGCCTGTCGGATAACGCCACCGTTCACCGGGCCGCGGAGAACGACATTGATTTCAGAAACCGCGCGGCCCGCGGCTCCGTGTGCAACGGCTTGTTATCTGGCGTGTGCTCGACCTGCCAAGCACGTCGCTGTAAGTACCCAGCCGACTGCCACAGGAATGTGGTCAACTGTAACCGTACTGTGTCTTCCAATAGTCATCGTATTCCAGCGAGGAAAGTACTTCGAGTCGGTCTCGTTCGATGTTGTGGCATTCAAGTGTGTAGTCAATTGATTTTCGGAGTTGCGGTCCAATCGGTGTCTTGGCAACGGATAACGCATACAGCATGTGTTCGAAAACGTGAAACGAATTGCCAGCCTGATCGATCGCCTCGTCATGCCACTGTGAGAATGTAGACTTGGGCATTGCAATGCGGCATTGTTCGCAAAACGCGACAACAGCCGCATCCTGTTTGGCGTACATTTTGCGATTTTCAGTTCGCTTTGCTGCGCGTTCGATACGATCTTGTTTCTGCATGAACCAGCCAGTGTTAGCCAGATAACGCCCCACATCACCGGGCGGCCGCCAGCGATGTGGATTTCAGAAGACGCACCCGACGGCCGCTCCGGTGCATGTGATTGTTAGCCTTCGATTTTGTCGATTGTCGCTTGTCGCTTGAACGGCCGCGTTACCGACTAACGGGCACGCGGCATGTGCCACAGCATTGCCATCATATATTCGATGGAACTGCTGAGCTTTGGGAATTGCTGTGATAGTTCATCACGAATGAAACTGGTCCCGGCCTCGAATTGCTCCCCAGTTAAATGCGGATGAGACGTTGTCTTTGCACGATCGAGCACGGTCTGCACCAGTGCTTGTGCTACTTCGAGCACGGCAATCTGTTCGGTTAATGCTTCTTGAGCGAATTCAGAAGTCAATCCGCTGATACCCTTGCGACGTAGCAATGCCTTGATGGCTTTCGCTTCCGAGCCATAGTCACCTCGGACGCGTAAACAGTACGCCGTTTGGGCAATCGTCCTCTCTTGTTCGTCAGCAGCAGTCATACGAGTGTGCCGTGGAGAGTTCGAATTTGAAGGCTAACGTTTAGCGTAACCGGGCGGCGACGTTACGTGTTGATTTCGGAATCCGCGTGTTTCGCCGCTCCGGTTCACGCAATTGTTAGCAACCTGCAGTAGCTAACCATGACCTACAGAAGGCGAGGGCATGACCCCGATGCTGACGCTCGAAAAGGAGAAGATCGCCGAAGGCTTCGACGCCCGATTCCGTACCGTCGCGTTGACCTGTCAGCCAGATACGCAAGAACGGGCTGAATTCGACAGAGTCGGGAAGATCACGCGTCAATGGAAACAGATCGCAGCTCAGTTTGTGGCGTCGCGGGATCTGCAATTGAACGGCGTTAACAACACCATCAGCCCCCACGATGAAATCGTAAAATAGCTCATCTGGCAGCTCGACAGGGGTGGTGAAGATTTCGCCGTCGACTTCCAGAGGTAAAGTTATCGGCGAATCGTATTGGATAATCAGGATATCGCTTGCTGGATTCGTGACATGTAAACTCATTACTGGAGCCCCCACGCACGAAGTTGTTCCAATATTTGCTGAATACGAGCAGTCTGCGTGGCAACTCCCGGACCGGTATAACCCATTGCTTGGTACCGCGCTAAGACATTGCGAGCCACTTGCAAATACCAGTACAGGGCGGCCACGGTCGTCGGATTCTGAACCAAGGTCTGGCCAGTGAAGAACGCCCTCATGATGGCGGCGTTTGACAGCCCGACGCCGGTCACCGCTGCGGACCCCCCGAATGTGCCTACACCCAACACCACTTCGCCGCCATACAGGATGCCGACCCCTGCGGGGACTGAGACGATTACGGTGCCCGTAAGAATCGCCCCGTCGCTCGTGTTTGCGAGTGTCTCATCTGAGATTACCGTCGTTAATCCTGAGTGGATGACCCCGCCGACGGTTTCACTCCAGCCACCGCCAAAGGTCCCGTTAAACCAGTTTGAATAGTCATCTAGCCAGCTCCTTGAGGCCCAGCTTGAGCTCGCGGCCCCACTCGACGCATCCGAAGTTATCGCAATGGCGAACGCGACCTCATGGCCTCGTTGGAGTACAAGCGGCGCGGCCAATGACTGTCCAGAATCGCCGACCTCCTTTATTATCGAGTCATCATCAGAGACGGACACGATAGCAGTGGTGTATCCGGAAAATGTAGTGACACCGACCAAGTAGTCCGCTACGTTCCCATCCGTTGTCGACACGACAAGCCCGCTTCCATCGGGTCCCACAGCCCAGTCGCAATTGCCGGACAACGGAACAACATCCACAATGACGTCTTGGGCGTTTGCTACGTTTGAGGCAAGGACTGTGAGACACGCAATGATGGTGGTAAGGAGGTGGATTCGCATCATTTGTTTCGCCTTTCGATTTGGTTGCTAACGTTAGAGGTCACCGGGTTGCGGCCAGCGACGTTGGGTTCAGAATTCGAGCAGCGGCCGCAACTCCGCGTGCACCGTTTTGTTATGCCGTTTTTTGTATGCCAGTTTACGTGCGACAAGACGTAATCAATCGAGTGCCAGACCACGCGAATCCCGACCACGTAGTGATGACGCCAGCGACGGCCCAGATTGTGCCAAAATACTGTGTGACCAACAATCCGACCACGACTGTCGCAATGACCGGAATGGCCCCCGCTACGGCGGTCCCGAATCGCGATCTGCCGAATACACGGGACCAGCCAAGTATGGGCAAAATGATCGGCATTGCAACGTATGCAACTGGTCTAGACGTAATCAGCTGGAACCACGATCTGCGGTATACGACGTAGCCATTCCGATCTACTCTTAGCTCGTTGCAACAGTGGCTGTTGTAATAGGCAACAAACCCGTCGCGATGTACCCATTTTGCCACGCAATCACGGTGCGCGGCGGAGTCGTCAATCACACGATATTCGCGGTGGTCAATTCCGTAGAACGTTGTGGCGAAAACATTGCCAGGAGAAACGCTGTCTATTGGCTTGCGGCAAATGGCACAGGGCATCCCATCAGCGACCAGTGCCATTTGATAACGTCCTTTGCTGCATAACGAATTGCGATCTATGCGGCGGCAGGGATGCCGACTCATAGATCGTGCGTTGAACTTTTCCGCTTCGTGAGTTGTTCCGAGGTAGTCCTGCGGAATCAGTTCACTGTTCGAAGCGGCTCAGAAGAGATGATACGCCCAGGGGACATGGCTGTCACGTGCACTGGGGCGACGGCCGAATCTGACGGCCGAGACAGTCGTTTGCTTCGTGCGAATCCTGACAAAAAGACGGTCGCACCGAACGGAATCACCCCGACGTTGCCGCACGCAGCGCGCAGTCGAACGGGACTCGGTCGATGCAGATTTCGTGAGTCATATGAACATCGAATTGTGTGGTGCGGCTCATCCATCGTCGTACCATCCCGGACGAGAGGAACTTCGCATCACGTCGCACCAGCTCGATTTCTCCGTTGCCGACACACACAGCAGGGGCGTTTCGCAATGGGGACATCGACGTTCACCATCGTACTCTGCCGACTCAGTCACGTCGGGAGCCACTGGCTTGTCGGCGACAACCGACAGCAGCTCAGAACATTCCAGCAGATAACGTTTGCGGTGATAATTGCTGAAACCGCCATAGCGACG
>JABABI010000217.1 GCA_014238335.1 Fuerstiella sp. | reverse complement strand
CGGCTGTAGTCGCACTTGTTGCCATGTACAGCCTTCGCCTCAGCGATAAATTGTTCAGTTGTCTTCCGTCGTGCCATCGCGGTCTGAAGTTCCGTAAGTTTAGTTGCCGTTGCTACCGAAACTCATCCCGTTCAACCTTACTCAACATTCCCCCCCCCCCCCCATCACCCGATCGACCGCGCCATACGGAGTGACCGCAGGACTTGCACTTCATTTCCTAAAGTGTCTCGATCCCGAGCAAGCCGCCGGTCTTCGACATTCCCGTACTCCGGTAAGTTCAACGCCTGGCGCAGACGACCTCTCATCACTCGTCATCGTCTCGTCCTTCTGCGAGTTGCTCAAATGCGTCAGCCAGTTCCTGCAAGGCGATCCGTGGGCAGGCTGTCGTCACCATTCAAGGTCGCGACCATTACCTGGGCCCCTGGAAAACCAAGGCCAGCAAGCTCGAATACGATCGTCTGATCGGCAAGTGGCTTTCTGCTGGTCGCCCTCAGGCTCCAGCCTTTCGCTGCTTGAAGATGTGTTCACCGTCTGAGGCCAGAATCACGAAGAAGTCTTCAAAGCGAATATGCTGCAGGGGTTAGAACATTTTTCCCGTGGCGTTGTCGAACTGCAAACAGCGAAACCTGATATACTCGGCTACGTCATTGCAGTTCTGGTATGATCGGTGAGCTTAGTGGGCTCGGGCAGTGAGGCGCGAGCTGCCTGCTGTTCACCGATCGCAGATTATCGAATTCCTCATCTCCGTTTGCCGAAGCCCGCATGAGAACGCTCACAAAACTTCTGTTGATCGGATTCTCTTGTCTGTCTCTCCTGGCGGATGAGGCGGCCAGTGAAACCGGGGAAACCAAGGCCGGCCGGCCGCTCACCTGGCAGAAGAAGTCGGTCGAGTATGCCCGCGTCATGTCGGGGGTGAAATGGACACCGGTGGCTGATGGCATGCCGAAGCGAGGAGGGCATTTCACAGCCGGGAAGGAATACACCGGCGTTCCTTACTCGAGCGTGAAGCACGTCGGCCGCTACATTGGCTTCGATATCTTCTTGAAGACCTTCCTTGCCGCGGTAGAGAACCCGAAGAGCGTCCTCTACACCGAGAACCTTTACGGGAAGGTGAAGAATGCAGAGTGCTACTACGGCAAGGTCTGTTCCTCCTACACGAGCTACGCCCTGCAGTGCGGCATCTGGTATGTCAGTAAGATTCATGGACCACGGTTTCGCGAAGGCGTTACGATCGTGGAGCCGCAGTCGGCTCAAGCGGCGCGCCCCGGCGATATCATCTATACCCCGCCGGCCAGTAAGAACGGAGGCTCGCACGTGGAGATGGTGACGGAAGTCGTCCGAAACGAGGATGGCACGGTGGCACATGTCCGGATCGAGGAAAGCCGACCACAAACCACCAGCAACACCCTGCGAAGCGCCAAGGCTTTTGACGCGCACCTGTCTGCCAGAAACCGAGAATTGTACCGCATCACCGATCTGGATGCCTGGCGCGGGAGCAACAAGGCGGAGTCGTTTCTGTTCCCGAACTACGAGGACGACTCGGCAACCCCAAAAATCAATCGCGTCCTGCTCCTCGATCGCGGCGACTGGGTTCCCTACCGCACGGGACAACCCGTGAGGATCAACATCATGGACCGTGACAACCGGGGGATTCGGGCGCTGGTGATCAAGCGGGGCGGCACAGGCGTCGAGAATATCACGCATCCCGGAAAGGGTGTCGTAGAACGTTCGTTCAATATATGCGGCGATTACACAGCGCATTGCGTGATGAAGGACGGATCGCTGAGCCAGGCCTGCGAGTTCGCCGTCTGTGAACTCGACTTCAGCCTTCCGGCTGCGGAAGTTTCGCGAGGCGCGTCATGGGAGATCGAACTCACATCCGACAACATGAATGCGATCATCCTTTACTTCAAAAACTCAGCCAACGGTTACGACGAACAGAACGTGTTCATCACCGAGGAAGACCGTGAGGCCGGCAAGGTGACCATCTCCGCCAGCGTGCTTCAGAACGCAAACACGATGCAAGTATGGCTGATCGGAGAGAATAAATACGGGCGACTCAAAATGCGCCGGGATATCCAAGTGACGGATTGAGGGCTGCCCCATCGCCGCGGAAACCGCCAGTTTGTCAGAATCCATTGGTCTAGTTGTCCCCGCGATTTCGCGCCTCGCTACCGTACACCGCGGCGCGTTGCAAGGTTGGCATTCTGCGGAAACCCCGCCTGATCTGGTGCGATTGCCCTCGGGATTGCTCACCACGACCGTTCTCCGGGACGCTCAGCGAGCACCAGAAGTCGTACGGGAAGATAAGACTGATCAACGACCGAATACGTCGATCATAATTCGGTGGGTTGTTGATTGACTCTTCCTGAATCAGTTCATTACCGTTCTCATTCGCCGTCATCTCCGTCCCGAAGTACATTAGGTCGTGTTCCTGGCGCACTATCCCGCCAGTACTGTGGTTTATGCACCGTACCGACAGGAAACATCTCCCCATGAAATCATTAATGACAACGGCCCTGCTGGTTTTGACGCCTCTGGCCGCAATTGATGCCGGCGAACTGATGCGGTTGGCCACGTTTGATGTCAACGCGACTCCGCCCGTTGGTTCTGCGATGGCTTATGACCCTGTCAAACGGCTTGGCGAACTGACGCTCCGCTGTCGTGGTATCGTGCTGCTGGGTGCGGACTTACCTATTGTACTATGTGCCGTCGACTGGATTGGTATTGGCAACGAAGGTCATGATGCATTTCGTGATGCTCTGGCTGATGCCGCCGGGACGAATCGCCAACGCGTGGCCGTGCACACGCTGCATCAACACGATGCTCCTGCGTGCGATTTTCTGGCGGAGCAACTCATTCGCGACGCGGGACTGGTAGATTTCGGACGGTATGAAGGAACGTTTCATCGGGTCGTTATTCGGCGAGCTGCAGACGCGGTACAATCATGTCTGACCACAGCCGTACCCGTCACGCACTACGGTTGGGGCGCCGCTGACGTGAAGGAAGTCGCCTCCAATCGTCGCATTATGGGGCCAGATGGAAAGGTTCGTGCTGTTCGCTATACAACGGCGAAAGATCCCAGACTTCGAGCGGAACCGGAAGGCGTGATTGACCCTCAGGTGTCGCTGCTGTCTTTTTGGAATAACGATCAGCCGCTTGCAGTGCTCAGCTATTACGCCTGCCATCCGCAGAGTTACTACCGAACCGGCGTACCGAGTCCCGACTTTCCTGGCATTGCACGTTTTGTTCGCGGGCAGGCAGTTCCTGCAGCGCTGCACGTTCACTTCAACGGAGCCGGTGGCAACATTGGAGCTGGCAAGTACAACGACGGGAACAAAGAAAACCGGATGACACTCGCTCTGCGACTGGCAGAAGGCATGAAGCAGGCGTGGACGGACACAAAAAAGCACGAAGTGCAGGCAGCCGACATCGGCTGGAACACTGTACCAGTGAATTTGCCATTGGCTCCTCACCTGAAGAAAGACGAACTGACGGAAAAGCTAAAGACGTCCAGCCCCAGCGGCACGGTCATTCCGGGAGCCGGTCAACTGGCGTGGCTGCTGCGTTGTAAAGCCGGACATGCGATCGACATCGGGTGCCTGCGTGTCGGCCATGCCCGCATTCTGCACATGCCGGGTGAACTTTTCGTCGAATACCAGCTTGTCGCCAAATCCATGCGTTCGGATCTGCACGTTGCCATGGCAGCCTACGGTGATTACGGCCCGGCTTACATCGGTACAACGGTGGCTTACAGCGAAGGGGGCTACGAAACCAGTGCCCGCGCGACGAACGTGGCGCCCGAAGTTGAGCTCATCTTAACCAGTGCCATGAAGCAACTGTTGGACGTCAGGCCGTGAGCGCGCGACTGTTCCTGACAGCCGATCGTTGCTGATCGATTGTTGTCGACGCTCAGGTTCTGTTCGCGGTGTGATTCGGCTATGGCAGTTGCCGCGGGCCCCGATGTTCTCGGACTGACCTGGGGAAGCGTCGTATCTCTTGTTACCGTGAAATTAGCCTGGCTTCTTGCGGGCAAAACAACCGAAAGTGTCACACCAGATCGAACTGACATGAGTTCTGCATAGCCGTGATCATTCCTGAAGAGTGACTTGCGGTGGATGGGTTGTGCGGGAACTAGTCGTGGTTAAGGGGTGGGGGCTCCATCGCCTCCCTCGCAGCCAGCCCGCGTTTTGACTGCGGCGTCAGCCTGAACTGTGCCAGCAGGCTGCGATGATCTCACCGCTCAGAACGGCGTGGTAATCGTTGCCAATGCACGCGGCATGGTTGTGGGATGCCATGTAGGGGATGTAGACTCAGGGCGTTGTTTCCGCTTGTCCGTATCACGGATTGTCGTGAATGGCACCGGTTTTTCAGTTGTGATTCAATTGAGTGACATCGGACCTTGAATCGCATGAGCCTGACCGAGACTCGTGAACAAACACTTACCAAGTACCGAGGGCGTTCAAATGAATACTGGAACCGCGTGCATTCTTGGCGCATCCATCGTCGTTGCATCAGTTATCTCGACCTTGGGGAAGGGCGTGTCGTCGGGAAACCAGGATGGGGCTGACGGTGGGTCGTCGACTCCCGGCGAGTTTGAAGCGATACAAGTCAATTTTGAGGGTGCCACCGGGACATTTGAAACCATAACTGCAGATTCCGGTTTTCATGTGACGCTCACAGATCGATTTGCCATTATTAAAGCCGACGGGCCCGCTGGCCCTTACACGCACTGGGTCCCCCGGCAGAGGCTAATCCAAATCCTGGACGTCGAACAGACACGCAGTCAGGCAGGTATGCAGCCTCCCGAGAGTGCGGATCCCCCTCCTCTTAAGTAGAACCGGGACCAATTCTTGAGCGACCACTTCCAGAGTGGTTACCTCAGGACCTGACCCTGGGAGAGCGATCTGCCAGCGCACGCCCACACCTGCCCCAGCAATCCCGCATGGTCCAGAAACTACGCCGAACTCAAAACACCGTGAAACACGGGACTTATGGTTCTCCAGAATCTCGCATCTCAGCCGCTTGATTTCATCTCCCGGCATCGGACACTGGCCGAATTTTCGGCGCCGAACATGTCGTTCCTGATTGTGACCATCTGCGGCCTCCTCAATCAGCGTCAGCAGCAGATCACTTATGCATACGGCGGCGAGAAAGTGTGGCGCGTGGCGGGGACTCGCAGTTCGTCCCACACCCATCCGCCCTGACTGACACCGCCTACCGAAACTCATCCCGTTCAACCTTGCTCAACTTCCGCCAGTCCCACGGTGCAATCGGCTTATGACTGCCGCCCCATAGCCCGAGATTCTTCAACCGTGCGTTGCCTTCGTCATCAGCCAATCGTTTGTTGTCGCCGTATTCCTTGTAATGCCAGGCCAGCCCACGGCGGACCAGTTCACGATTCAGGAACAGGTCCGGCAGTTCAACCAGTGGATCGTCAACCGCCAGATAGATATCAGCAATGGTCCTGTCGTCAATGGTCCTGTCGTACTTGTCCTTACCATGCGTGACGAGTCAGACCATCTGGCCA
>JABABI010000216.1 GCA_014238335.1 Fuerstiella sp. | reverse complement strand
CCCGTCGAAGCTGCCCGCCCAGGCCTGCGAAACCCCTGATTGCCTGAGTTTGCGGACAAGGCTTGCAGTGTCGTCGAAAGGCAGTCTTCGAAAGGGCCAGCGTGACAGATTGACGTTGACGTCCGTGATCATAGTTTGACCCCTTTGGCCTGAAGAATGGGACCCAACATCCGTCGAAGATTCCCACCGAGAATCAGGTTCTTGTCAGCATCTGTGATGTTTGCGGAGTACACCTTGGACAATTGTGTTGCGAAACTGCGGCCCCCAGCGTCGCTGCCATAGAGGACTCGTTCGGCACCCAGTTCACGTACGGCCATCTCGACGAATCCTGCTTGTGGCTCTCCGCCTCCAATGCCAATCGATACGTTACTGGCCGATCGGACCGCACGAATCCCGCGCGTCCAGTCACCGCCTGTGTGTCCGCAGATGATCGGTACCGATGGATGACGCTCGGCCAGCCGCGCCACGTCCATCGGGGTCGATTCGCCCGGCAGGTTGCCTCCGACTTTGAGCCACGTATGTTGATAGATGGTCGCCTTCAACTCACCACACCGCCGAATGATCGGATCGATTGCCTTTTCGCTGCACTTGCGGGCAACCCATAGCTTGATACCCACCATGGGTCCGTTGTGAATGCAACGATCGATTTCTTTGACGCATTCGTCCGGGTACTTAGCGTTTACGTAGGCGAAGCCGAAAAGGCGGTCTGGCCAGCGTTTCAGGACAGACAGCACCTGATCGTTCTGCCGCCGAAACTCTCCTGGGTCGGGGTCCTGAGACCAGGGCCAGCCCATGAAGACGACCAACCGCTGAATGGACATGCGGGAGGCGTATTCCAGAATTTGTGTCGTGCGTTCTTCGACGTTACTGCCGGTGACACCGGAGAAATGGCAGTGCAAGTCCCAGATTCCATCCGTATGACTGCTTTGAAGTGCCTCGTCAGCCATACTTCGGGGTGTGTTGAACAAACCGGGGGAGAGCATTTCTGAGGTCAACCCGCTGGCCACCGTACCGGTGGCAAGGGTGCAGAAATCACGGCGGTCCAAATGAATCATTCGTTTGCTCCTGTAATTATGCCAACTGACTTAGGCGTGACACACAGCACTCCGTCCGTACGCACGCTGATCCAGCGCACAGGGTGTTTGAATATTGCCCGTCCGATCGGTTTTAGTGTTACGTCCATGACGACAACAACGGGATGATTTGAGAGAGCAGCGACGATAATGGACCTGCCATCCGCATCCTGACCGGATGCCAGGGTGCGGATTGCGTCACCTGCATTTCGCAGGTGCAGAAGTTTACCATGCGCGTCGAAGCAATAAACATATCCGGACTCCGTGCCTGCAATGATGGCCGGACTCGTGTCGGTGTTCGAATCGACAACCATGACCGAGTTGACTTCATCCCCGGCGTCAAACTGAAACCGAACCGATGAAGCACGCGGGAGATTCATGCCTTTTACGTAAGTCCGCGGTTGAAGGCGATCCCGTTGAACATCCAGAACCACAAGCCTGTTTGCATTCGCGGCGATGACTTCCGGTTGTTGGTCGGCATCCAGATCATTCACCAACACGTGCTGAAAACGAGGCTCGCCCGTATATGCAAAAAGTACCTGACCTCGCGCGTTATAGGCACTAAGCGTATAATAGCTGGTGCCGATCACCAGATCTTTTTCACCGTTACCGCTTAAGGCGCCTGCCGCCAAAGATAGAATACGACGTGCGTACGCCGGAGTCTTCCAGAGGTCACGGCCACCATCGTCAAAGGCATGAACATTCCAAAGGCCGGTTCCTGCGATCACTTCGTTCTGACCGTCTAAGTCAATGTCATCGGCCAGCAGGCATGTGACCTGTCGGGAGAGACGTTGCGTCCCGGTCAGGCGGCGGTGCCACTGTTCCTGGCCGTTTGAACTTAAGAGCGCGATATCGCCGGCGTCGGTGCCATATAAGATGGCCGCGCCGGCGGAATTCCGGCGGCTGCGGGTCAACGCAGTGATGGGCGAGTTGGTGGAAAAATGCCAGTCCGGATTGACCTTCGCCTCGTTATCCACATGCAGGGATCGGCAGCCGTTGGAAGTTCCGACAACGATCGCTTGGTTGGAATCGGCACCGGCGTCCGGAACAATCGCTGTTCGAACCTTGTAGGCCAATTCCGTTTCAGAAGTTTTGAGCGGGTTGGTGACGGTTTCGCGAACGGCCAGGTGGCTTGTGGTGTTCTTCCGGACGTTCGTTATTACCGTTGCAAGTGCTGATTGCAGGTCTGGAGACGGTGTCCATGTAAACTGTTTGCCGCGCGACTGCCTGGACAAGGAAACCGTTTGGGCAACAACATCCAACTCGCAGTCGACTGGCTCTGTGGCACGAAAACATTCGGTTTCCCCTATACGGAGCGACGTTGCCTGGACAAGGCTGATTCGCCGCCCATCGAATAAAACTAAGTTGGCATCGATCGAAAACGGAGCGGGGACCGCATCGTGTGTCATGCAGAGCAACTGATGCTGATCCCCGTCGGAGAACACAAGGTGGTCCGGCGTCGAGGCGTGGCATCGCGCCAGTGGCGGATCCACCGAATCGTGCGTAAAAATCAAATTAGATATCGATGCTCGTTCACCCTGACGCAACTTCAGTGTACGGGTTTGTCTCACCCGTTGAATTACCGGGTCAGCATGCGGATACCCTGCCCAAAGCGAGGCAGGGGCGGATCGATCTTCAGCGACACTGATATTTGTCCGGCCATCGCCGCTCACCGTGCAAATTCGTCCGTTCTGTTCCAGATGGATTGCCGCATCGTCGACAGTGATCTTCCCCAGCCCGTTCCAGTGGCAGCGAAGGGTGTATTGACCGTCTGTCTGGGCTTCGACCTGATCGACGACGACAAACAGCGAACCTTTCAGCCACACGATGTTCCGCGTCCATTTCAGTCCCGCGTAGTCATCCACGGTGCTGATGGAAAAACCTGTGTTAGGGAGATCCGCAACGGCTTCCAGCTCGGCAAATGGCGGCACGTGCGCGTGTCCGCGGCCGTCGCGGATGAAGGTCAGCGTATTGTGAAATGTTTCCGCAACTCGCTGATCATCATCAGTGCCAACGAGGAACACTCGGTCATCGGTTGTGAAACGCAGAATTGCGTTGGTGTCGTACCGATAATGCTTCCCGCGGCCATAGCCGTCGAGTAACAGGTACTGCTCCGTCTTGCCGAATCCTTCACGAAACACCAGTTTGTCAAACGATCGCGAATATGGGACTTGCGATTTTACGAGGGGCACACGTGAATAGAACGCTTCTGTGTTGGTTTGTGTGTACAGACCCTCATCTATCGGGAAGGCTTCAACGTGGCGAATGCTTTCAGATTGTGATATTCCTGCGGCTGACAGGCCGGATAGGCGCGAAGATTTATTCAACGGCGGACGGTACTCGCCAAATCGTTTCTTCACGCCCCAGTCATCTCGCGGTTCGGTCGGCCGCTCGATCGCGAGCCGTGTCTTGCGGTCCAGGCCTGACATGACGTCTTCGCCAAGTATCGTTACAAGAGGCAACTGGTAATAGTACGCGATGCTCGCGCTTTCCCGGTTGGCGGCGCCCACAAACCGTCCCGTATTGTCCGTCATCATTTGCAGCAGGTGTCCGAATTGTTCGGCTCGCCCCGATGTAATCATGTCGTACTGCCGTGACGCAATGGCGTACCGCAGAGCGCTTGCCGGGGCATATGGCAGATAAAGACCGGACTCATCTGTTCCGCGGACAAAATGTGTCTGACCGCCAAGCACGAGCCGTGCGAGTCGCCGATAATCCGGCGCTGGCTTCGTGCCCCCATAGTATTTGAATAGATACTCAGAGAGATAGAAGTACGCCAACGAGGGATGCGTTTCATGATTCCAGCGAATTCGTGGACTCGGTTTGTCAGAAAAACGGTTGTAGCGGGCAGCGAGCACCTGTGTCAGGTCGAACAACAACTGTGTTTTTTGTTGCCGCTGTGTGTCCGTCCAGAATTCAGATTCTTCGACAATGTCCCAGGCTTGAATGTATGCCGGCAACCAGAATTCGAGACCGCCGTAGAACTGGTCTGCCTGGCTATTCGTCAATTCACGATGCGAGTGGGTCATCGTGTCATAACGCTGCAGGTATACATCGTTGCCGCTCAAGTACCATGCACGAGCTGCATGGATGATGGCGTGAGCTTCGTTCCAGAGTTCTCCGCCCTCCATCCGTTTCAATGATTCTTCATGCAGCTCATCCCGTTCTTTGTTGTCGAGTTGCGCTGGTGGACTCGTAATGACATCCAGATCAGAATCAACGATCAGATCTTTATTCCAGACGGGCTGGTTCAGTTGGTTCAATTCGGTGATGAACCTGGCGACGCCCCGAGCCAACCCCGCGTCGGAACTGGCACCGACCAGTAATGCATTTCTTCCCCCGCCCATAGGATCGTGGATCTGCCGAATGACGTAACCGTCATGGCCCGGATACGCCGCATCCGCAAACGAATAATTGAAACTGTAGAGCCACAGAATTTCACGGTTGCCGACGATGTTCCCCAGCAGAATGATTGTTCGGCGTTTATAATCTTCCGGGACGATGTCATCAGCGGGAACCACCGCCGCGTTGGCACCAAATTGTTCCTTCAAAACGCGGGCAATGTCATTGCCATGTTGCTTTCCCGCCGCATCCGAGAGCGAATAACCGATCAGCAGCGAGGACTCCGTCTGACCGTCCAGAGCGACCACGCGAGTGATCGTCCGTCGTGGTAACAGCTGCGCTGTCAGAGACGCGTCTCGGATAACAGGAAAACTGAGCAGAAGAAGCAACAATATGCGCGTCCGTGAACTACGTCCTGGTTGTCTCAGCATTGCCCTGCCCCGCGGATGGTGCCAGACCCTGAATTCGAGTTTGCCCTAAACGTATTGCTGTTAGAACGGTTGCTGCCGCTGAGGGCCCTGCAGGAAGATGCCCCGTCGATAGTTGAAACGCGAGTGACGGTTTTTTTTTGAAGGATCATTTCATCGAGACTGTTTCTGAATGTCAAGGACATGAGTTCTCAGAGCCTCGATGAGGTTTGGCAGGTCCTGGTAGCCTCGGATGCTTCGAAAGTCCGTAGGGGCAAAAAACTTCGCCGAACTCAAATCGCCGTGAAATACGGGCATTTCAACGACTCAGAACCTCTCATCTCCGCCGCTTGATTTCGCCTATCGGCACCGGAGATTGGTTATTTTCGGCGTCGAACATGCCCTTCCTGCTCCAACCCTGGCACATTCTGCTTGCTGCACTCTGTGGCATGGTCAATGAGCGACAGCAGCAAATCATCCAGGTTCAGAATGCGCAGATAGAAACACTGCTGAAGAAACTCGGAAAGAAGCGTCTGCTGCTGGATGACGATCAGCGTCGGTTACTGGCGGTAAAGGCTCACGCTATTGGCCGAAAAGCTTTGCTGGAACTCACAACCATCGTCACACCAGACACGATTCTGCGGTGGCATCGCGAACTGGTCGCGAAGAAGTTCGACTCCAGCGACAAGCGAAAACGCGGTCGACCACGCACCCGTCAGGAAATCGTCGATGCCATTCTTCGCTTCGCCAGGGAGAATCCGACGTGGGGCTACGATCGCATTCAGGGAGCACTTAA
>JABABI010000215.1 GCA_014238335.1 Fuerstiella sp. | reverse complement strand
TCGACTACCGTCAGACGAGAGGCATTTTCATGTCGCGATACGAGACAGACAAGTTACTTCGAGGCACTGCAGCCGAAAATCTGCGCCCACTGGAATACGCCAGGAAGTGGTGGATCCCCCGGAACGCCCAAAACAAGCCAGTGTCCAGCGCAACAGTTTACCGTTGGGCCAAGCGTGGTGTCTGCGGCATCAAGCTCAAGGTGCTATTCACAGCTGATGGTGCCGTGACCAGTGAAGCCGCCGTCCGCGATTTTCTCCGGCAGGTCGATGCCGCGCGACGTGCTGAATTCGCAGAAAAAACCTCTGCAACTCCCGCACAGCTCGCCACTGCCGGCCTTTCCCCAGGGGATAAGTCGAAGGCTCAGAAACTGGTTACCCCCGCGAGAGAACTGGATCCGGAGGTTGATGTGAAAGCGGAACCGAAGCTGGAAGCGCGTGCTGTTGGCTGAGCGGGAGATGTCACCCGCCCGGTACGACAGCGGGAACTGTCGCGATTACTCACTTGGGCACCGAATTTCACGGACGGAATATGACAGAAATAATCACTACACCACGACTGCGGCAATCGGAAGAAATTATCCGGGCCGCAAATGACCAATTTGGCCAGCATTTTTCCGAGTGGGCGCTAACCATCGGCACCGAATTAAGGGCCGCACAGGAAGAACTCGCGGAACATAAAGCCGGCTTCGAAAAGTGGTGTAAAGAGAGGTTCGAGTGGTCTACACCGCGTGTGTATCAGATCCTGAATGCCGCCCAGACAGTCCTGCTAACTTCTACAATTGTAGAAGTTGCGCCGTCCAACGAGGCGCAATGTCGCGAACTGGCGAAGGTGCCAGAGGAGCATGTTGCCGAAGTCTGGCGGCAGGTTGTTATGGCGTCCGAAAAGACAGAAAAGCCTATCACGGCCGCGCGGATCAAGAAGCACATTGAGAAGCAAACGGAAGAGACGAAGGCGGCTGAAGACGAGGAAAAGCCGGAAACGCCTGCGAAAACCGTAAAACCGGACAAACCCGCTGACGACGAGCTCGCGGATGAGGACCCCGAGAAGCCGCCAGGCTGTTCGGAGTCATCAGCGGGTTTCGAGTCAACCGCGTCGATCGTTATGGACGCACTGGAACAGCCTGTTCCGCCGGAGTACCGCAACGCCCACCAGCTGAGCATCACGCTGATGTCGGTCGGCCGCGAACTGGACAAATACAGGAAGCAGGCCAAAGAGCTGAAGGAACAGCCCGGCGGCGAATGGCTGAATCTGCAGCAGATCGACGAACACGTTCGCGCACTGAAAGGCTACTTCCAGGACGCCCGTTATTACACGCTTTGTCATCGGTGTGACGGCAAAGGCGGCGAAGAATGCAAAACATGCCACGGCCGCGGTTTTCTCCCCGACTACAAGAAAAACCAGATATGAGTTCATTATTCCCTGACATGCCACAGCCGGCCGTGCAGCCGCAGGGTGACTTAACTTCGCTATCAGATCGCGTAGAAAAAATGGCCGGCTGGATAAATCAACAGAGAGGGAAGGAATAACGGTAGGACATACCGACGCCACCTACCGGAGAAATCTGGGACGCGGTTTTGGCATCCGGTGGAAGCGAAAGCGTAAGTGGGGGGATACGATCGCCCCTGTAGTTTCGAGAGATGTCGAGGGACGCAACACCTTAGTAAACGGCCCGCCACGGGTGGAGTAGTTGCAACGTGGCACTTTGATTCAGAACCGACTCAACCGGGAGAAGGCGGCAGATCCCACGATCTTCTGTGCAGCCTGTTGAGAGCAGCGAACCAACACCGCTGAAAGAATGTTTGTTGAAGACTTTGTTAGGGGGCCTGTCCATGCACCTTCGAAGTTGCTGACCACCGTCGAAAGGGAAGCCGCCGAGGCTTCGGGCGATGCCGCATTCCAACGGTTTTCGCAATTGCCGCGACGTAAAATCCAGGGCGGGGTCTAGGACCTTTGTGCGCGTTGGGGACGTCCTGGACGCGCCAGTCAGACGAATCGCAGCTTTGAAGAAAATCCGTTGGGGATGACCCGCAAGACGAAGGACAACCATCAGGCAAAACGACTTGCCGCGTTGAACTACGAAATGACGCCAACCGAGCTAGCGAATGATCGGGCGATGACGGAACACGTCCGCGCTCGCATGGGCAAGGATCTTGATAAGGGCACAGTGACAGACGGGGTACGTTGTCGCGTGTACGTCAACGGAAATCCCGTTCCATAGTTCGAAGATGTTTATGCCAGCATCTGGACGGATCGCTTCGGTGAAATGATGAAGATTCTTGGGTCCATCGGTCGGGCATACCAGCTATTTGAATACCGGGCGGATTCGATCAGCATTGAACGTTGCAATTTCATTTTCGTCGTTGTTCCCGGCGACCTGCTGGAGCAACAGGAGCGCGACTTCGCGACCGGCCACCGTGACGGCTCAATTTGACCACATCCCGCGAAATTCAATAGTATCACACTTCCAAGACCCGAAAAGGAAAGCCCTATGAATTCATTTACGAATCCAGAGGATGGCTACGAGGAAACCGACAGCGAAATGCTGGAATGCCTGGGCGCCAGAGCCGTGGCAAATCTGGAGCAGTCCGTTGAACGAACCCTTGCCATCGCCCACGACCCAGAGAGCGACCCGCTGGCAGTCATCGCGGCGTGTCGCGTCATCCACGGCATTGGGGCGGATTTCATCAGATCGCAGCACAGGAAATCGGAGGTTGCGGCCTTGGAGGCTCGAATCACCACGGTCGAAACGCAGCTGCAGCAGTACTTGCAGGAGCAAAATGAATCTGCCGCAGGAGCCCAGCCGTGAGCATAACGGCCGCCGACACCAAACTGATCCGCCGTCAGATGGCGGATAAACGCGCCAGTGATGTCATCCGGCTGATGACCGACTTCAACGCGACTGACGACCAGCAGCTTCGGAATGTCGCCACGGCCGTCGACCTCATGAAATTGGTGAAACGTGCAAAACCTACTCCCCTGACTGCGATGGCCCGCCGGTATTTTGAGGATCCTGAGTTCATCATGAACTTCTTCGTGGCCACATGCGAAACCGAGCGCGACCCGGAGGCAGAATTCGCAGACGAAGTGCCGGAAGTTTTGGGGCTCTTTATACATCTTTCTATGGTGCACCTCCTTGCCGGCACAGCAATTATAGAGACGGAGAACGTCAAACGCTTTTGGAACGAACTCAACCGAATCATCGACGCCAACGATGCGAGGCCTTTCACTGCAGAAGAGGACGCCGAAAACGATAAAAGTTGGCGTGAGAATGTAAGACAGATCCGCAGGTACTTCACACCCAGACCGGCATGGTGGGGGCAGGAAATCGATGACATGCTGGACGGCAAGGAAAGCGAAGATGCAGCCTACAGTCGCGTGCCCAACGGCCACAAAGACACAGAAGAGGGATGGACGAGATATGACGCCACCTGTGCTCAGGCTGTTATCGACAATCCGGATTTTCCGCAGGTAATGGAAGCGCACCGAATCCGGCACGCGGAAGCCTACGCTCGCGACCCTACCGGATTTCTGATGACCCCCGATGAATTGCGGGAGAACGACCGATTAAACGCCGAAGCCCGGCGGGCCCTGGCGGAACGCAATGCCGAAAGACAACGGGTTTTGAAGGAAACTGAAGAAAACTGTGAAGAGGCCAGCAGCAGCGTATAACACGGAAGGAAGGGCGGCACGTATGGACAAAATCGAAGCCGAAAATGAATGGTCAGAACGCGACGAGCGACTGATTCACATCATGAGTCTGGGTAAGAATCAGTCGGCCGCAGCGAAGGAAATTGGTTGTAGTCGTGGGCACGTGAATGACCTTTGGCGGAAGAATCCGGACTTCAGAAAAGCAGTCCGCAAACGCGCAATGGACCGCCTCGAACGGGACGAACGGCTGCTTGCATCCACGCAGCAGGAGGCCATTGAACGGCTGCGACTGCTCGTGCAAAGCGAGGACGAAAATGTCGCGTTGAAAGCGATTGCGATCGTCGTCGGAAAATGTGCGGCAATTTCCGATGGCAAGCTGAAGTCGGAGATCGAAGAAATCAAGCAGTGGCAAACGGAGCAGGACTCGCTCGGTGTTGCCGGAAACGCTCCCTGACCGCGAGCGAAGCCCGGACGAACCGCGAAGGTGGTATGCACACGGGGCATCCTGAAGTCCGTCGCCGGCTACATGCCCCGCAGAGCCACCATGTAGCGATCGCAAGGATCTGCCCAACCTCAACCCGTCTTACGATCTGTTGCTCAAACTGATTGAACGCCCCCGGTTCACGCTTGGTGCCTGCGGGAAAATCTGTCTTCCCCAAACACCACCCGATCCGCCAAGGTTCTTGCCGATTGCGTGGCCAGCGTCGTCTGTCGCATTTCCAAGTCTTTGTGCGAACGCTCTCGATGACGCATTAGTTGCCGTGCCCTGACCAAATGTTCCCCGGCTCGATCTTGGCGAATGCAGACTGAAGTTCACCAGACGATCCAGTCGTGACTCTTACATTCGCCGGTCCACTCTTTGGGGCAAGTAATTACGTCACTCGCGACACCTCGTAAGCGACGCCTTTGATGCGAGACTTGGCCAATACATCGAAGAACTTCTGAGATATCAAGACCAAATGTGTGGGACGCAGCAATCCCCGCCGCACGCCAATTAGCTCTGCCGTCGTAAACGCATCTGCATCGATTGTATATCCGTCGTTGATCGCGACTTCCGAAAGCAGGTTTAGCCCTAGTGTCCGCCCGCATTCACACGTCTTGGGAATTGAATTTTCAAAAGGGTCGTTGCCGACTTTGGTCAATGCACTCAGCGATACGCGACCACCCACAAACAGTTGATACCATTCTTTCGATTCAGTGTTCTGGTTTTCTGCACGGAAAATTTCGCGAAACTCCACACCGTCGAGATTCCCAGCTATACACGCATCGCGAAATCGAGCTGAAACCACGATCTCTCCTGCTAACGTTCTGACAATATCGGACTTCGTGGCAATTTGCGTTGTATCCAAGCACAGTGCTGATGCTTGTTTTGATCCCCCGCCGCACACTGAACAAGCGTCTGAGTCATCGTACTGAGTGCCATGTTCTTCACCAGCAGTCTCCAACACCTCCTGAATTCTAAGATGCACAAGCTCCGACGACTGAAGTTCGCTTTTTTTGTACTTACGATGGATTATCCATCCAGTGAAGAACGCTCGGTCTTGCCTTCTGAACGATGCATCGATGGCACCAATTTCATTCAGAAGTGGGTCGTCACTGGAAAGCTCTAGCTTGCGTGCAACTCCTCCCACGCAGACTCCAGTGCCCGCAGGCAAGTATTTCGCTGCGTGCAACTCGGGAATTCGTATTTCAATCGTCTCTGTCATAGTGATGTTCCCGGCGGAAGTGGAAACTGTTCGTAAACCTGCGACATGATCTCACGAAGCCTCTGTGGCGTTGGGATTCCTGATCCTTTCGGATGTAATGCCTCAAACGCATTCGTAATCATCCGGTGGTACGCCCCGTCCAGCGCAACAAGTGGCCCTCTTACATCACCACCAAGGTACTTCGGTACGATGTGATGCAGTTCGGTCTTAAACGCTAACTTGGGGTATCGTAGTTGTGCTTCAGCGATTGCATTTGCGAAACGCCGGTTGCTCGTGGCCACACGTACGGCGCCAAGCGCTTCATCCATTGCACCCTTTGGCGCACACATATTATGCACAAGCAATCCATTGAGGCCGACATGGTAGACGTGTTCGCCGTCGACTTCGAGGTTGTAGACGGACTGA
>JABABI010000214.1 GCA_014238335.1 Fuerstiella sp. | reverse complement strand
CTCTCATACCACGTGGACTAGGTTTTGGGGAGCACTCCAACTCCGAAGTCGCCGCCGCGTAAGGTCGCCCAGCATCGTATTACGCAAGGTCGCTACGAGATCATCCTTGCTCTTTGGCGGCGTGCGGTGGAGTTGGTATCATTGAGAGGCGGTCGGCGTGACTCGTTTTCTTCACGAGGGCGGCGGCGCATCGTTGCGTTGCGCGGCTATGGGCGAGAGAGGTCCTCGATGTGGTGCCGCACGTTGGATGTGGTGGCCTGCCGTCAGACTGGAACAATAACCTGAAGACGGGTAATTGGCGTTGGAATCTGAAATCGACAACTTAATCCCGGCGTTTTGTGAAAGCACGAAGGACTTTTGCCTGCCTTCTCCGTAGCAGCTGCACAACACAAAGACACCAGCCAAGTGACAGTGACATCGCGTTCACGCTTTGTTCAAGCCACGTTAATCTAGTAGACTCAATTGCTTGCCAGCGTGGCCCACTTCGTTGCCGGCAGCGACGGACATGTCTGCCCTTGAACGTTCTTTCTGGAAATCATGCATAACGAGAAGAATCAGTTATTTTACGAGAGTTCTGTACGGTTCGATCCCAAACGAATTCGTGCCGCTGCCGTGTACTGCAGCGACGGACGATTTGGAGCACAGTTCGACGACTTACTGCACAACGCACTTCAACTGCCTCGGTATGATCGACTGGCGGTGCCAGGCGGCGCCGCATGCCTGGCACGTCACTTCGCCACATATCGGGGAAGACGAAGGCGTCTTCGAACAGTTGCGTTTTCTGGTCAATGTACATGGACTCGGACGCGTTGTGCTGATTGCTCACGAGAACTGCGCCTTCTACAGTGAGCGACTGCACGTGTCTTCCCTGCAACTGGAAACACAGCAGCGAGACAACATGAAAAAGGCGGTTCAGCGAGTCCGCTCACTTTCACGAAGTCTGTCTGTAAACGCATTCTTTGCAAGGAAACACGAAAAAGGGGTGATTCAGTTTGAATCGGTGGAATTGTGACCATCAGTCGTCGTGAATTCGTTCCGGCTCTGCAGTCTGACTTGTCAGACAACCACACAAGCACTCATCATGGTCTGGCCGGCTTATTCACCTAGTTGCAGAGCTCGTCGTTCATGCACGGCTACGAACATACGCAACCGGGAACATTTATTCGTATTCTGATCGGTGTTTCGCTGCTTGCCGTCGGCGCAATAGTCATCGCGCTGCTGGCAGCTGGCTATCCCCGGAAGAAACGATCGGACTTGGCGTGCCCGTAATAATACTCGCCATCGTCCTTCCTCTGTTTCATTCGTTGACAGTCCGCATTTCGCATAACGAAATTACTCTGGCATTCGGGACCGGCCTCATCAGGAAACGATTCATCAATCACGACGTTCAATCAGCTACCATCGTCCGCAATCGCTGGTATTACGGCTGGGGCATCAGAAAGATAAGGGGTGGCTGGCTATTCAACGTATCAGGATTCGATGCGGTCGAAATTCAGCTCAGGAATGGCCGCACGTACAGAATCGGGACTGACCGGCCAAAGGATCTGCTGACCGCGATCCAGACAGCGATCAACGAGCCGAGGTGACGGTCCACTGATGCAAACTTTTCGTCACCGAAACTGTAACTCGCCGACGAACCGATGTGTGACGGTCTTAGTTGCCTTTGGACGAACGGTACGGGCTGGCCCACGACAGAAAACTCTGCACGTGACGGTTTTGAATCCAGACTCGCCCCTGTCCTGAGAACCGGCGGACCAGGCCTTCACCGCTGAAGAAGCCCTTGGCCCCCTGCCATTTGCCTGACACTTCTACGCCATCACTATGCAGCATGAGCGAGTTGCCTGTCAGCGTGTAACGGGCCGCATCACCGGTTGCGCCAGCCGCAAACGTCAGTTCGCCAGGTCCGTTATCAGCGGTGAAGGTGTTGATGATCATGCTCTCTCCACCGAACGCTCGACCGAGCGTCTTGCCAAACCCACTCTTGAAGCCCGCCTTCAGAGTGACGGTCGGCGTCATGGACGCCATGGTTGAGGGCTCAGCGAAGATCTTCTGTCCTTCCTGCAAGTTGATGCTAACCAGTGCGAAATCGGGACGCTGAGTGATCTCATAGTCGAAGTGCGGTGTCGCACCGAGCGACTGGGCCGGATGCATGAAATTACAGTTTTCGTTTACCCGGACAAGCAGTCAGCACCGTCGTCCGCCTGAGATATCTCCGTGCCATCTCCCGGTGCGGGAATCAAATGCGTCGCCGAGCGACGGACATTCGCGACCGAGTGATTACAGCGGTGCCAGAACTAACGTAATTTGTCACCAATCGTCGAGCTTTCGTTCCGTCGTGAACGACCGCTGTTGGGCGTGCTGCGAGATTTCCCGCAGCGCGACTTGCATGACATAGTGCATACTGAATAATGTCAAACAATTATCACAGCCACTTTCCTAAACGTGGGCGCGGTATTTATGTCGTGCAGGCAGCCTGTTGGCATTCAGTCAGCACTTTCAGATCGCCGTCACGTCGGTTCCTCGATAAACACCAGGATTTCGCCAATGTTGTTTTTTTCTCGTCTCATTCTCAGCGTCGCCGCGTGCCTGTTACTGTCGCTGGGAACACCTACCCACGCCGCAGAAGACGGGTGGATTTCGTTGTTCGATGACAAGACACTTGAAGGATGGGAGAAAGTCGGCAACCAAAAGAGCGTTTGGGAAGTGAAAGACGGAGCGATCAGCGGATCAGGCCCGGCATCGATGCTGGTCTGCACCAGCGGGCCGTACACCAATTTTCGCTACCGAGCTGAAATCAAAATCAACGACGGAGGCAACTCCGGACTTTACTTTCGTACGACACGGAAGCCCGGTTTTTCCGATGGCTATGAAGCTCAGATCGACAGCACTCACAGAGATCCGATTCGTACTGGTTCGTTGTACGGATTATGTCACGTCTACAAGCAGCACGTGAAGCCCGACACCTGGTTCACCTATGACCTGGAAGTTCGTGACGACGTATGGCGTGGTCGTAATATGACCCGCATTAAGGTCACGATCGACGGCAACGAACTGTACGAGTACCTCGACTTCGCACTGACTCACAAGCATGGTCACTTTGCTTTTCAACAGCATGACCCCGGAAGTAAAGTCAGCATCCGCAAAGTGCAGGTCATGCCTGTGGACTAGTCAGCGTGGGCTGCTTCTTCAGCAATCGGGGAAGCGAACCACCGTCATTTCTACATTCACTTCTTTACTGCCCACTGAAAGATCCTGCCATGCAACGTATTATGACTGCCTGCTTTCTGTTCCCGTTCGCCGTATGCACAACGGCGCCCGTCCAGGGTGCTGACTTCGTCAACCTCGTTAATGGCAGGAATCTGGACGGCTGGACTCAGCGGAACGGAACCGCGACATACCGACTTGAGGGAGACACGGTCGTCGGAAAAACTGCAGAAGGGAGCCCAAATTCATTCCTCTGTACCGACAAACTGTACGGCGACTTTGAGCTGAACTTCGAAGTCAAAGTAGATACCCAGCTGAATTCCGGCGTACAGATTCGATCGCAGACTGCTGACGGAAAACCGGATGGACGCGTTAACGGGCCGCAGGTCGAAATCTCACTTGATGGCATGGCGGGCTATGTCTATGGTGAATCAGCGGGGGGCTGGATGACGCCGGAAGATGACCGAAAAGCTCATCAGCATTTCAAGGATGGCGACTGGAATGCCTACCGCGTCATTGCAAACGGCAACAGAATTCAAACCTGGATCAACGGTGAACAGGTGTCTGACCTGACACATGCCGAACGGTACAAGTCGCACCCCAAAGGATTCATCGGCCTGCAGGTTCATGGCATCGGCGCCGGTCAGGGCCCGTTTGAGGTCCGATGGCGAAAACTGAAGCTGCGCGAACTGACAAAGTGAGCATCAGCAGCACCGGTAGCGGGCCGTCGCTTTTTCATCCCACCCGACGAACAGCCTTCGTGCGAATCGTAACTCGCCCGGCGGCATACAGGCTATGAACCACGCTGAACCGGATCTTTGCGTACCAGTGGTTCGACAGAAAAGTTGAATGTCCGGTTCCCTGAAGTAAGAATGGCTTTGCTGCTGCCTGCGTCTGGATGTCCGGCCTGAAGCCCGCAACGAAAAGAGCCTCAGGAATCCAGTTCCTGAGGCTCTTTGCGTCAACGTGACCAAGTCCAGCCGGACGTCAATTAAAAGACGTCCAGGATGAAATGGTGTCCGCTATGGTATGGTTTTTCCGTCGGATAGAAGTTGTACCACGACTTGTTGTAAACCGGGATCCGCATTGATGGAGCGTACTTGTAGTACATGTTGTTGTACTGCTGCGGCTGTTGAAACGAATGAGGGTAGTAGACATACGGATAATGGTAGAACCGCTGCCAGTCCGAAGGCTGCCCGGGAGGAGCCGCGTCACAGTAGTTGCTTGAGTTGAGAATCGCCAGGACAAACATGGCCGCGATCATCGCGAGTTGCTTCCGCATCGTTACTCCTCCGTGTTCAGTCCGGTTGAACCCACCTCAAATCCCAATCGATCTCAGTGGCTCGCACCGGAAAAATACTCTTCGTACAGCAAATTGAGACGAGACTCGGCTTGCGAACCAAGACAACAACTTGCGTTGTTGTGGTCGCCCCCGGAAACAAATTCCGGTTCGCAGAGCCGAGTTCGTCACATACCAGCCGTCGTCTCAAACAAGAGATTCGGCAAAGATTGCAGGTACTTAACGGCAGAGCCATACTGCCTCTCGACATCATTCATCGGCAGTCAGCGATCGGTCCAATCACTTCTTTCCACAGAATCGTTACAGTCGGCGACATCGTTCGTCAGAAAGTGTTGGCTTCGGCCATTCAGGGGACGGCTCTGTCAGGGTGATGGCGACGTCAGTCGGCGACACACACCCGATGGCCCCGCTCTCGAAAGACGAATCTGCGAGTCACCGCTGTTCATCACGGTTGCGGGGACAACTGTGTCCCTCAGGCAACCAACAAAGACGCAGCGACAGAGACCTGGCGCCCGGCCAGACAGCAGCGGCTCTGGAAGCCGTCAAACAGAAAAGAACCGGCCAGATCGAAATCCATACTGATTTCACCAATCGATTGTACGGAGTGCCATTTGTCGTCAGAATGACCCATTCGGTGAGTTTCCGTACATTATCTGGTTTCCTGCTATGTCTGCCGCTGCCCCAATTCAAGTGAAACATATCGATCACGTTACACTGATTGTGAAGGACGTCCACGCCAGTCGGCAATTTTATGTTGGTCTGCTGGGCATGACTGAGGTGCCGCGTCCTGGCTTTGATTTTGAGGGTGCGTGGTTTCAGGCGGGTGACACACTGGTGCATTTGATTGAAGTCCATAAGGCCAGCGGTCCTGCCGGTTTTCCTGACGAAATGCTAAAAAAAAGCAGCCGAAATCACCATTTTGCGTTCGAGGTCGATGATGCCCGAGCTGCCGCAGTAACGCTCAAGTCATTGGGCGTAGAACTCGTGGCCGATGCAAAGGAACGTCCGGACGGCGCAGTCCAGGTCTTTCTGACAGACCCCGATGGTCATGTAGTGGAACTTTGTACATCACACGCGCAGTAAGGTCTGCCACAGCACAGTTGACTGGCTCTCATGGCTAATGAGGACATCATCACAATGACAGCCGCGAATCGGGTGGGAATTCTTTCTGCCGTGACGAAAGCGATGGAGGAGCTTGGCGGAGATTTGCGGCAGGCCAGTCAGACGGTGGTTCGCGGTTTCTTTACGATGATCTTCTCTGCCGAGTTTCCAGAGCACATTGACCCCACGGTC
>JABABI010000213.1:281-5888 GCA_014238335.1 Fuerstiella sp. | reverse complement strand
ACATTGCCGGGATCACGCCGAGTCCGAATGCCACGTGGATGAAACAGGTCTGCCGTAATCTCACCGATTGCGAAGACGGATTCCTGAAAGACGCCAGCCATCTCATTGTGGATCGCGATACGAGCTTCATCGTCATGCGGGAATTTTTGGTGCGGAACACGGACACTGAAATCGTCCTGCTGCCACCGAAGAGCCCGAATCTGAACGCGTCAATGGAGAGATGGTTTCACAGTCTGAAGCCCGGGTGTCTTTCGCGAATAATTTTCTTCGGACGGAAATCACTGGAGAACGCTGTACGCGAATACGCCGAGCACTACCATGCTGAGCGGAATCATCAGGGACTGGGCAATGAACTGATTGATCCGAGCGATAATGTCGATGTCGTCGCTGGTAAGATTGAGTGCCGAGAACGACTCGGTGGCGTGCTGAAGTACTACCACCGTCGCGCTGCCTGATTTGATTCTGATCTGCACCAATCGTGGCCATTCTGCGGTGAAGGTGCGCGCTCAGTTGAAACGGACACCGATTTACTCGCCTGTGGTCCAAGCGTCTCAATCACGTTCGGGCGAAATCGTGACTCGATTCGATGGCTAACACCTGATTGTCAAAGAGCTTTTCTGGCGTCGGAGTTTTTTGACCCTACGGCAGAGGAAAGCCCAGCTTCATCCCTTGAGACAGCAGCCCGCCTTAGCCAGCCTGGCCTATGCTGATAACGAGCAGCACAGTCAGAATCAGCAGGTACAGGAGAGAACCTGCTGTGAATCCTATGCTCACCCTGTCACGAAAAGGAAAAGGAGATCCGGTAATAACCGAATTTCCAATGCCGGCCACAATGTACAGAAGCCCTCCATAGAATAGGCCCAGAAGTCCCAATGCGACTCCAGGGCCAATAGCAGGGGGATCACTAATGTAGCGGAGTACGCCTACTGAGCTAGCCAATACAGCAACAGCTGCTGCGCCTACGCTGTATTTGGCAAGCGCAGTAAAAAAAGAAGACCTGATTCCTCGCTCTTCCATAAGAGCAAGGAGAGGAGCAGCAAAAACAAAAAGCAGAGCCTGCCAATTGAAAAAGCTCCACAGCGGTCCACACAGCAAGATGCCTGCAATAATGAAGCCCAACAGAATCACCACAGCACCAGCTATACGACCGGTAGCTACTGCAGGCTCTGGACTTGCTATATCTGGAGCATCTTCCGGGGAAGAACCAACAGTTGCAGTCAACAAGAGATGCAACCCCACCCCATAAAAACTAGCCAGCAGAGCCACTGAGACAGCAGGACCAAGTGCACTGGGGTCATCCAGATTGGAAAGCATAGCGACATAGCCTATGAGTGTTCCAATGACACCCACAGGAAGGACTACCTCTTTGGCTGAAAGAAGCATTTTTCGAAGGTCAGGAGCACCTGCAACAGCTCCGATAAGGAGTGAGGGGCCCAAGACAATCAAAAAGGACGGTAGGTTGAAAAGCAATAACAAATTCATGAGATCTCCGTAGGGTAAGCGATAAATTCCAGACCGCATCTAAGTTGAGATCTGGCACCATCGGTGACGGCAGATCAACGTGTCTTGATTCAGTGATTTGCTCGTAGATTGAGTTTTTCGCCGACACGGCGTTGGGCGTATTTGTTTATTGTGCTCCATCTCCAAGTACGCGGATTTTGACGTTGCGGAATGAAACCGTCGCGCCGTGATCCTGCAGGCCGATGTGACCATTCGTCGTTTCGGCAAAGCCTTTTTTCTTGCGCCACTTGCTGTCGCCAATTCGCCTGTCCCACTCGTCGCTGCCGATTTTATAGCTGCAGACCTTGTTGCCGTTGAACCAGTGAGTTCCTTCACCGTTGATCATGCGGATACGAACTTTGTTCCAGCTGTCGGGGTGAATGACGTTGTCGCCTTCGGCCGGATAAATGTCGTATAAACCAGCCGTGGACGTTTTTCTGTCTCCCAGTTTTGGCTCGATCTGCATCTCGGGAGCAACGCCGTAGATCGGTCCTGCGTCTGTGGGGTCTACACGGATCAGAATGCCGCTGTTACCGGTAGTCTTCCACTCAAGGGCCAATTCAAAATCTTTGTATGCTGCGGCCGTATAGATGTCGCCGCCGCCTCTGTTCAGCGTTAAGGCTCCATCTGCCACAACCCACTTGTCGAGTTCCAATGGTTTTCTGGTCGGCCAGTGGTTCCAGCCTGCGGCGGACTGGCCATCAAAAAGCAGTGTCCAGCCATCTGTCGTTTCCTGTTCGGTCAGTTGATTATGCGGAGTAGGAACGAATGGAAGCTTGCCGGATTGAATTCGTTCGCCGTAGGTTCCTTCTCCCGAGGGTGACGGAAGTTTGAGGACCTTGCCCAGCGCCACGAGAAGCTCTTCGTCGATTTTCGCCTGGGCGACGGCCTTCGCGTCTTCGCTCTCCGCAGCCGCCCGTTTGAGCCGTGCACCCGCGTTGGCTTCGATCAGTCTGTCCAGTTCGACGCCGAAAGGATTGCGAACATTTTTTTCTTCACCATTGATGTGGCACACCTTGCAGCTGCCAATCACTTTGTCCGCAAATGCATGCTGCAGAGACTTTGGGCCGTTGTCGACAAACATTTCCTTGAACATTGGTTTCCACGGCGGCAGTCCATACGCGGAAGACGTCAGTGATGGGACAATAACCAGGAACAGCAGTGTGCTGTATCTTCTACAATTCATAAGGACACCTCGGAGATATTTGAAGGAGAAAAATCAATGAACGCTGACGCAAATTCCAATGGACGACGAATGTGTTAAAACGTTCTTCAGCATCCATTGGCTGAACGCGTCGAGGCTCACGAAGCTTATCAGTGAATTTCGCGTGAAGCGGAGTGAAAACAGTGTGCGAACGCATGTTCTGTCGACGGGCGTCGTCAAATTTAAACGGTTGCTGCGAACGAGTCAATTAAGGAATTGGGCGGGAGCCGTTTAAAAAACTGGTGGGTTTTGGGACGTAACCTCTCAATCATTTTGACCCGGAGCGCCGTCGCTACGGAAGCACTCACTTGCTGCCCGATAAAGCCCGCCGCCAACTCCGGTCCCTTCAGAAAGCGACAGATTCGTTTCCGTACAGTCAGCTGGAAATGAAGTGACACACAGTTGGACTTTTGAAGTTTTTCGGCAACACAGCTGAATGATGAGTGGACGCGGCTGCCTTTCTTGTGTTTCAAATCACAGCAGGCGGTCAATTCAGGACCTGTGGATACAACATATGAACCACGCGGACACGGTGAACTTTTCGCGGACACCGTTATTCAACGACCCGGTTCGAATCAGAAGCCTCAATGCAAATCAATTCTCGCATCGTTCTGTGGTAGAGGTGGCCGTTGCTGTAGCTCGGTGTGTTGACGGACCACGTCTCGCCAAACTTGCCAAGGTCGTTGAATGAAACGAGTGCACGCTCATCAAAACGCTCGGCCCGGCCGTCGATCACCTGAACCCTGCCACACATAAAAGTGAAATAGAGATACTGATTCACAGCGATCGTGTTTCCGTTGAAGCACCACCACCAGCCATCCCGACCGGATCGTTTGTCATCGGCCACGTCGATGCCGCGACTGTTGATCGTCATATTTGGATAGAGCGTCCCGTGGTTTGAAGGCGTTGCTCCTTCGACCGGCGTGACGGAGAACTGCAACTCGAGATACTCGACGGCTGCTGTTTCAACATTAATCCGCGCGATGCTGTTGCGCGGCCCGATGTTAACAGCCTTGCCACGACGCATCCCCTGAAAACTGAAGCACTGAAAATAGACGTAAGGATAAATGCTGAGATTCGCATGCCAGGCGGGAAACACAGTGAGTGGCGAGTGCTGCTGGTTCAGGTTGATTCCAGAGCGATGCGTAAACTTCTCCGTCTTCGAATCAAAAGACGTTACAGAAACATTTTCGACCCAGGAGATCCGCTTCGCTACGCTGCCGTCTTTCGTCTTCAACACGACCAGGTCGGTGCGAGTTTCATCCAGCCAGTAAGAATACTTTTGGTCCCAGCACTGAGTGACTTGAGCTTTCCCGTCCGGCGCCGACTTCCAGTTCCAGACCGTCCGCCCGGCCTGGGGACCATCAGCCCGAGTCAGTGTGAGACCAGCGGGTGATTCCGGCGTTCCGTGGTGAGCACCTCGGCCGGCCAGAACGCCGAAGCCACCGTCGGCAAACTTCCCCACGACCGGCGTGTTGTAATGAGTCAGACCTTCGGAAGCCGTCCATTTCGGAGAGCCCGTTTTCGCATCAAACGCCCGCAAGTAATTCCACGCATCCTCACGGCGTCGTGGATCATCCGAACCGAGCGGTTCGACGTTGAGAATCGTGTCGCCAATTTTGATTGGTTCGTACTGTTTGTTGAACGGTCGGCCGAGAGTCGGCGTCCATTCGCGAAGCCAGACCTCATCACCATCGACCGTCCAGCACCCCATTCGTCCGCTGGCGTTCCAGAACCACACATGGCGGCCGTCGGTGATCGGAGTTGGGCTGCTGCTATTACTGAAACCGTACGCGTAGGAACTGAGTGCCTTCGCGTCTCCGGGAAGATTGTGGTGCCAGAGAACTTTTCCGTGACAGGCATCGACACAGTAAATGACGATATCGCTCCCCTTTTTCTGTGTCGCGTCGGCCGACAACGGCTTCATGCCTGACAGGAAGAGTCGATTTCCCCAAACCGCGATCCCACTTTGGCCTGTTTCGGATAAACGCATTCGCCAGCGGATATTTTCATCGCGTTCGACACTCCATGACACCGGTACGTGTTGGTCAGTCGTGACGGTCCAGTCGTGATTCGGCCCGGCCGCCTGCGGCCACTCGTCCGCCGAAGTGGAGCAGCAGAAGTGCAGAAGCAGCAGTGTGAGCATTCGTGATTTATTCATGTGATAAGGTTCTTCAATCGAGAATGGTCAGGAGCCTTCGACGGGACACGGCGAGCAAACCGGTCCGAACGAATGCTCTGCCGTTTGTGAGTTCGACTCGCGATTTCTTGCTGCTCATCGTTAGTCTTCAGGCTGAGCGAAACCACCGTTCGGGGGATTGGGATGCCCCGCGCTGTACATGTAAGGGACTCGGCAACCGGAGCAGGATGTTCGACGTCAATCTGCACGCTAACCGTGCTTTCGTCTGAGTCCAGAAGTGGAAGTGTGGTTTGAAGAGCCGTGCTGTCCAGAAGCCAGATCGGCCAGCGCGTACACAGCACAACCGCCATCACATGACGTGCGGTTCGGTGCCCACTAAATTCAGAACAGCAGATACGCCGAGCTGCGGGCTGCGTTTCATTCCTGGTTTGCTCCACGCGTGGGCCTTCCGTGATCAGATCATACCGCACTCTGCCTTCCAGATCGATGGGGGCCAGCCATCAGAGGCGCGGCGCGTTCCTTTACACAATTGAACCGAACGTTACCCCATGGTCGTCTCCGGACCCGCAGCGAGGACAGCGCGCTTCCGCGTCTGCTGACCTTCCCGTTCGATAAAACCGTGACGGTGGGGAGTCACGCGGTGCTGCCAGTCGTGCCCGTCAGTGCGCCGTCCACGCGCGTCCGATCCGCCACACCCCAAGTGACCACCCCGGCAAATTAGGGTGGTAGTACCTTCCACATTCGCGACGCGGTGGCCGTGGAA
>JABABI010000213.1:0-271 GCA_014238335.1 Fuerstiella sp. | reverse complement strand
TTGCCCTCGCTTTCCGCTCCCCGCCGAATGGACGTCGAGCAGCCCGGGAAATGCGCCGCTCACGAGTGTTCCTATCTGACCTGCCCCGTGGGTGTTGCCAACCGCCTTACAGTCGTTTCGCCGTACTGAATGAGGCGTATGTCTTTGATATCGAGTGCTTGCCTCGTTGGTAGCGTGAAAAGTTTTTTGAGGTACCACGAACAGAGTCCCTTATGGAGAGAATCGGGGCGTACATGCGTTACGACAAACTCAAATACAAACACACAACGAT
>JABABI010000212.1 GCA_014238335.1 Fuerstiella sp. | reverse complement strand
CGGTGCGCCACCGGGAAACTGAAGGATCTGCGGCTCATGATGAGCGCCGGATGCGTACTCGTTCATGATTTCCTCAACTATTGACCAAGTCGAAAGGGTGAGAGAGAGGGAGGGGTGAATGAAGTGCGAACACAATTTCACATGCCAGTTCAGGATCTGAACAAGGCATGCGTGGTGACCTTTGAGGAGGTCGTCGTGTTCTCAGATTTCCCGGACGGGAAGAAGAGATGAGAGAGAAGGGATGTTTGAACTCAGGAGCAAGTTCGGTTTGAGAGGCCGAGTGATAGCCCCAATCGACTTTTTATGTCAACACGGTTTTCTCACAAAAAAACATAATCTGAAGTTCAATCTCCAACAAAGGCAGAAAAGTAGTGAGCAAACCTCTGATTTGCCCTGAATCAGTACCCTGCACCGGCACATTCTGCAGCAGAACGTCAGCGACCGGTGCCGCACGTGATACCCAGCATGACCGAATTCAGTCCACTTCCGATGCCCAGCAGTGCTAACCTGGCGCCAGCCGGTGGCGGATTCTGTTCCAAGCCCATGGCCAGCGCCATTGGCAACGCGGCAGCCCCCGTGTTTCCGAATCGTTCGACTGTTGGAAAGTCCAGGTGCGGATCCAGTTTCAGTTTCTCCAGCAGCATAGTGCGATGTTGTTTGCCGACCTGATGAGTAAAAATACGGTCGACATCCTCATTGCTCCAGCTCACTTCTGTCTTCATTTTTTCCCACGTACGTTCTGCCAGAGCGATACCTGCGCGCAGCAGGCCTTCCGAATCAGTCTCCATACGAGGGCGGCTGTCTCCATGAACGTCGGTTTCAACGCCGCCCGCGCACAGAGCGTGCTGGGACGTGTCTGACAGAAACGCTCCTCCCACCAGATTGTGTCGCGTCCGGCTCAGACTGCTGTGGCAAAGCACAATCGCCGCACTGCCGGAGCCAATTGTGAGTGACGCAAATGCTGACTTGATCGACTTTCGCGTGAGCGATTTGTCCTTCAGAAGGCTGTCGATCGTGCCCTCAACAAGACCTCGTCCTGTTTCAGTACCGACGATGACTCCAGCCCTGATGCGCCCCAGTTCGATCAGATCCGCGACCACCAGCATCCCGTTCAGGAGCCCGAGACATGCGTTGCTGACATCCATCACCAATGAATCGTCAGGCAGCCCGACTCCAGCGTGTACGCCAGCGGCTGTGGCTGGTTCCATTTGATCGCGGCAGACGGAACCATGGATCAGGGCACCAAACGCCGCACGAGGCACGCCTGACGCCTCTACAGCCGCGTTTGCTGCCTTAACACTGATTTGCCCCGGCAGCGTTCCACGATCAAAAAAACGGCGTTCCTGGATCCCCGTCATCAGCTCCAGACGGCCGAACGGAAGATTCAGGCCATCGTAGACTGGCGCCAACTGACGTTCGATGTCCTCTGATGTGACAACGTTCGGGGGCAACTGATGTACAACTGCCTCAACGCAGACATTCTCGTAACGCATGGATCAAAACTCTGCGCTGGGGCCAGGTCCTACACACCGGCAGCGGACACGGGATCGGTAGTTTCCAACCTTTGAAACAGCATTTGGATTTCATCCAGCAGGCCGTCGCGACGAAGGTCGTCCTGGTTTGTCGGGCCTCGTGTTTCCAGCATGATCGAACTGCGTACGGAGCGCAGGCCCCGCCACAGCACGTCGCGTTCGTAGCTGGTCAATTCGATCTGAAGACCTTTATCCATTGCGTTTCGATCCCGGTGAGTGGGTTTTGGAAACGCACAAATGCGGTCACATCCTGATTCCGAATTCATGCACAGTTTTGTTTCGGCAAGTCTACGCTGCCGCCTGTGCCGCCTCAAGTACTTCGCTCAGAAAGAACTTCACCTGCGCCAAACATGCTGCCCGATTGGCTTTAACTAAAGCCAGTGCTTGCCGGCAAAGACGACCTAATCATCAATTCGGCATGCACTACACATAGAAAACGTAACTGTTGCCTCATGCTTCTCTGTTGTGATGTTGAGCGTTGCAGCATGTAGTCTGAAACGTTTGCATCGGGCACGAGATGCGAAGATGTTACGTTCCGCTGGCGCGTAAACCGCCGCTGCGGTAAGCTGCTGCCATGGACATGGGAATCTCGGCCTCGGCCAGAACGACTTCTGCCTGGTTTTCCTGCGTCCGTGCTTTCATTTCCTGCTCACTGGCCACCGCCTGAGCTCGGCGCTCTTCAGCTTTGGCCCGAGCAATTCGGACGTCCGCTTCGGCCTGATCGGCCTGTAACCGGGCACCCACGTTGTCGCCGACGTCAATGTCGGCGATGTCGATGGAAACGATTTCGTAAGCTGTGTGCGAGTCCAGTCCCTTTGCCAGAACTGTTTTGGCGATAAGCATCGGGTTGGCCAGCACTTCTTTATGTGTCATGCAGGAACCGATGGCGGAAACGATGCCTTCGCCGACTCGCGCGATGATTGTCTCTTCTGTGGCCCCGCCAACCAACTGGTTGAGGTTGGTGCGGACCGTTACGCGGGCGCGAGCTTTCAGCTGAATGCCGTCACGAGCCACCCCGTCCAGGGTTGAACGCCCGTGACGCGACGGATCCGGACAATCAATGACTTTTGTTTTCACACTTGTTTGAACAGCTTCCAGAACATTACGGCCGGCAAGATCAATGGCAGCAGCAGTATTCCATTGCAGGTCGATTTTGGCTCGATCCGCAGCGACCAGAGAACGAATGATGATCGGTACGTTACCGCCCGCCAGATAGTGCGACTCCATCTGATTGGTCGTGATGTTTTCCAGTCCCGCCTGACGAGCCATGATGCGTGATTCCACGATCACGTTGGGACTCACTTTTTTAAGTTTCATGACCACCATCTGTAGCGGCCCTACGTTGGCTCCGGACATGAATCCCCGAAACCACAACGCCGCGACGGACGCGAACATTCCAACGAAAATGAGCACGATGATCCCAACGATCAGCAAGAAACCGAATAGCAGGATGGTGACGAAGTCGCCGCCGTCCTTACCGACCTGTGCAAACTGAGTCAGCCGGGGTATTAATTCAACAGCAGTCATCGCTAATTCCTCGTAATCCAGGACAGACCCAACGTCGTCGTGATTGTACGGTGAGCCCCTTCAACTTCGCAACTAACCGGCGCAGGATTAATGTTATATCCGTTGGAGCGGGTCTTTCGTACCGAGGGGATCATTGGCTTAAAGACGGAACGCCATGACCACAGGATACTGCGATTGCAAACTTGCTGGGGACGTGCAACATCAGCTGCAAGCAACGGAGTAATACCTGTGGATACGATTGAGTGGCAGCAGAGTTTCCGAGTTTGCTGTATCTCTGCATCGAGACCCCCTTATACGAGGGCCATGGCTGCGGGGTTTGCCGGCCGCCGCAGGCTTTTTCCACAGTCGCTAATATGCCGTCAGCAGAAGTGCCCATGCAGCGATCTGCTCTGCGACCGAGGGTTCTGATTCCGCTGGAAATGATGGATTCAGTGTCCACACTCCCGCCTGCTTCAAGTCCAGGACCGCCTGCTCAGCCAACGCCTGAGATTGCCGGGACTGGATGGGATCGCGGAACATCAAGACAGACGGCGACTTTTTGGCAAGTTGTTCGGTCGGCAGACCGGCAACCTGAGGCCACGACTTGATGTACACGGCCGCGCGCAGCAGTGGCAACCGTGGAGCGAGCAGTAGTTGCGTGCACAATTGAGACTGTCCTGCTTCTGCCACCAGCAGAATGCGGCGAGTATCGAACTTTCGGGCCTTTGCAACTGACGCGATTGCATCCGCGACGCCGGCTCGATCTTCTCGTCCCAGGCCGGTTTTCTCGGAATTCATCGGCACGACCAGTAGCAGACGGTGCTGTTCAGCAACACTGGCCCATCTGTTGAGCACCGATTCAGCCGGTGTTGTACTTTCGGAAAGCAGGACGACGACGCCGGCCGTGAGGAATGATTCGTCCTTCGGCACGTATGACCAAACGGCTGTGCCGCCTTCGGCAGGCTTGTCTTCCTGGCGATGCCATTCCACATTTGACGGATTGCCATAAATTGTGGTCAGGAATGTGTCTGGCAGAGTCGGTACGTCAACTGGCCAGGCAGTAGCGGCGACGGACACGGAGCTCATTGCACCATCTTTCGGAGCCGCAAATGTCAGTTCCACCTGTTGGTTTTCTTTGACGCCAATCAGGTTCTTCCGCAATTCGCTGGCCGATGCAATCTTTGTTCCGTCGATCTCTGTGACGAGCACGCCGCCCGCCAGTCCGGCACCAGCCGCTGGCGAATCCGGCAGAGTGTGGACGGGTACACCCTGATCGTCCCCGTCGGAATTACTGTCTGTCCTGCCGGCAATGATTCCCAGGAAACCCCGCGGCAAACGTTTCAATTTGTCCGTCAGGACTACGTTTTTCTCCAGCAAGTCGTCGCCACGTTTTAATGTCAGGCTGAGTGTTGCGCCGGCGTAGGATTTCTTGACGATGGACTCAAGAATTCCGAAGCGATTCACTTGCAGGCCGTTTGCCGTGACGATCTGGTCGCCCTTCTGCAGGCCAGCGATGTCTGCCGGGGAGCCATGGTGAACGGCGCGAACGAGAAAGTCCGTCGCGAGTGGATTGCGTGTGGAAAAGGCGACTCCCATCACTCCACGAAAAAGATCATTGCCCACGCGGAGACGTTCTGCGATCGCAAGCGCGTCGACGGCAGGAATTGCGAATCCAATTCCAGAGTCATACCATTCCACCCCGGCACTGATTTCGGTCGCCGAATCACCAGGAGACAGCGGTACCAGGATTCCAAACACTTCACCACTGAGCGACACCAGTGGCCCACCGTAGTTGACCGGCGAGATCTTTGCGTCGGTCTGAATTGCGAGTCCGTGAACTCGCTGAGTGGCACTGATGATTCCCAGCGATGACGACGGTTGCGTGCCGGGATACAGTTTCCCGACGGCGACCGACCACGCTCCCACGGATGGCCATCGTTCCGCAGCAAACCGTGGTGGGGCAACACCTTCCGTTTCACATTTCAACAGCGCCAGCTTGTGGACATGGTCAGTGGCAACGATCCTTGCGGCACTCCTGTTTCCGTTCGAGTCTTCCACAAGGATGCCGGATGACCGGCCGCTGAAACCCATAACACTTGTCAGCACCTCACCGCGTTTGCTGATGACGATTCCTGTGGTCACCTGCGAACTGACGGTCAGGTCACCGCCGCCTGCGGTGCCGACAATTCGAATACGCACAACTCCCGGGGCTACCGCTGACACAGCTTTTCGCACGGCGTCACCGACTTCGTCCTGCGCAATCACTGTGGCAGACAGCAGCATAAGAAATGCCAGAGAACTCCGCAGCCATTGGCTGCAGCGGAAGGTTCTGCTCATGGAAGGCAGAAAAAAGCACATGAACGTCCCCATCATTTTTTTTCGTGTCTGTCTGAGAACATTAGTTTGAAAATGGCATGCATTGCACTAACAGGTCACCTTCGACAGTCGCAACAAATCAAAGCCGTAAGTCATTTAAGGCGAACAGGATTCCGAAATCGCGCATCGGGCAGTGGTAGACAATCGGTGACTCTGCAACCAGTGAACCGACAGTCGTCGCGAGCACCATACCATGTGGCTGCGGAATGCTGAAGCGGTGTCAGCGGCGAGGGACCGGAGCCATCTGGAAATCGTCCAGATCCAGCGTCCCTGTTGCGCCGTTCAGGCCGATACGGATCACGATTTCTCTGGCGTTGGGGGGTACGGGAATTCGGCGCCGTGATTGCTGCCAGTTTGCGGTTCCTCGCCACTTACCGAGAACCTGAACGCCCAGTTCGCGCCGAACGGAGTCGTAGAAGTGAATTACGACGGCGGCGAAGTCTGTCGCTGCCGGACCGGGAACCACTGAATCGACTCGCGCCCACAAGGCGAAGTCA
>JABABI010000211.1 GCA_014238335.1 Fuerstiella sp. | reverse complement strand
GCGCCGACCTGCGCAGCGTCGCAAAATGTCAGAAGGGAATTCTGGTGTGCATCCTGATCTACTTGGTTGCAATGTTCGGGCAATTCGCCCTACCGCCAGACGTTCGACCGCTTGTCGGTTTGGCCGTGCTAATCGTCGGACTCGTCGGTGCTGTATTCGTGTTTATGCTTGCGATTAAGGTCTATGGCACGGGACTCGGAATCGTGCTGGGTGTTCTTTCCCTCGTTCCGTTGATTAGTCTCATCGTTCTTTTGGTCGTCAACGGCAAGGCAACTGGTATATTGAAACAGAACGGGATCAAAGTTGGTCTACTTGGGGCGAATACTGCGGCAATCTAACCATGCAGCGAACAATTGCGTGAACCGGAGCGGCGAATCCGGTGGAATCTGAAAACAACGTGTAACGTCGCCGCCCGGTTACGCTAGGCGTTATCTGGCAGGAAGATGTTGATTGACACCCTAATTGGCGTACACATTGTCGACATTCACGTCGCTGAATGGGAACGCGAAACATTTAACAACGCCGATTTTATCTTTGAACTGTCCGACGGTAGATATGTCCGGATTCCAGATTTCTACGTGACCGTGACCGTGACCCAAATCGAAACCTGCGCACTCGAATCCAGACACCGGCCAGTCAATGACGAGTGGAAGCGCCAGTACAGTGCAAATATCTTTGGTCGATCGATTGTTGACGTTTTGATCCCACGAGATCCAGAGATTCGCATGGCTGACAATGCTGCCATCAAACTGGATTCCGGCTCCTATTTAATGCAGGAGTCTGGGGCGCCACAGGGTATCCTACCTGATGTATTCCTTGTTGAGGCCGTTGACTCGTTGGAAATGCAAAGCGTTTTCGAGACAGAAGAATGGATCGCGGCAAAGACTTCCGCAGCACGGGAAGCCACATAACAACGCGTTGAACGCGAGCCGGAATAGGCCGGATGGCTCGCTTCGCTCGGTCACGTTTTCTCCCGGCCGCGTTAACGCAAACGTTACTTCGTGGCCCGTGGCCCGTGGCTCATCTCTGCACTTTCCTGCAACGCGACAGAATCACCTGGAGCACCATCACAATCCGGCGACAATGCAGAAATGAAACAGCTCCTAACATGCAAAGACACAGCGATTCAACTGCGGCTGAATCTGACGGACGTGAACACGTTGATCGAATCCGGTGAGCTGCCGTACTCGGTCATTTGTGGACAGGTGCGAATCAGTCAGTCTGACATCATGGAAGCTGTTAACCGTTTACGAATCGATCAGAAATCACTACCCGCACTGAGGACAAACGAATGTCCACTTTAGGATTTGGAAGCCGAGAGACAACGCCCGTTGTTCGGTCGAAAATGTTATTGGAGGTGCGGGACGTTGCTGCCGAGCTGGACATCGAACGTGTCGACGTGTTGCGATTGATTGCACGCGGAAATCTGAAGTCGCGGGTTGTTGGTGCCGACAAGCTCCGGGTTGAGTGATCAGGCATTGAGGCACTGCTGCGGCAGGATGTCGAATTGGAAATTGGCTCGACGTTCAACGAATGGTTCGACAGCAGAGCTGAGGAACTACGGGCCGGTGAGTTTGTCGCGAAGGTCCGTGATGAACTCAAGACAGCGGTCCCCGATGAGGATCCAGGCAGCGACCGGACGTTCCCTTACATCCGTGGGATTGCCGAAGCCGGTAACGCGACGCCGCGCCCGATGCTGGTGTCAATTCCTGGAGCACGTGAATTGCCGTATGCGAATCTGGCTGAGATGTATGTTGTCGTGCAACTCAGACGCATGGCACGTCAGGAAGTGAATCGCAGGGCGACCTCAGCACGTGTTGAAGGCCGGAAAGCCCGCTCGCCACTGGAGATCCTGTATTCAACGCCGGAAGCTCACAGAGCTATTGTCGATGAATCGCTGTGACGGTTCGCTGAGAAGTCGATCAGCGTTCGGCATGACTACCCGGAAGCAACGCGGACATTCTCACTGATGCACACGGCACTGCCGACCAACCTGGACACAGCGGTGCGGTTGGCGTTCTGAGAAGCGGGTGGCTGTTTACCTTTCGGCGGCCACTCGTTGCACGCGGCGGCGGCTGGTTTGACATTTCCAGTAGTCGCCGTTTCTGAAACGGGAAAGAACTCTATTTGATCTCGTTTTCCATACCGTATACACCAACCACACTTAGGCACAGTCAGTGTACTTGCGACAGAAGGCGAACAAATGCCAGGCATCGACATCGAAACTCTGATTCGGCAACGTGCCGAATTTCTGAAACGACATCCACGTCCAGGCGACTTTGGCGTAGCGTTCAATCGCGATTTCATGGAGCAGCACGGTCTGCCGTTGTTGTGCGAAATCGACAATTACGATTCAGGCGGTTGGGTTCAATGCACATGCCAGGCACTGCTGGGATACGCAGGCAGCGAAGCGGATCGAAAACGGTTGCAACGTGGTCTGAAGAAATTATTAGCCAATGGTACGATTGAACGATCAGGTCGCTCGAGTTACAGATTGAAATCTGAGCAGGTTGCCAAAGTTTGAAACTCGTTTTTTTGTGGCGTGATATCACGAACGGGACATCCCCCCCCCATTGCCCCTGTCCCTTAAACTCGTCACGCTATGCCCAGGAGCCATCCATGGCAGCGGGGAAATGCAAATGCGGTCGCAGGCTTGTTCTGGAAATGGACAAGGTGCGTGGCAGGTGTTTCGAGTGCGTCAAGTAAGATTGCAAGGAGCGGACGAAGCGGAGAAAGCGTGGTTGTAAACGTGACAAGTGATTCAAACAAAGACTCAGACATGAAAACGATTCTCGTACTGCTGTTGCCGTTCGCCTTATTTGGTTGCGAGGCGGAGCCTGATGCCCCCACGCAGGACACTCCGCCAGCAGCACCGGCCGCACAGGCGGACCCTGTTGCAGAGATGAAGAAGCTGGGGGGTAGCGTCAAACTGGACGCAAAGACTGGTGAGGTGCTCGAAGTCAACCTCAACTACCGGGATGCGGGACTGGAACACCTGAAAGGACTGGCCAGCCTGCAAGTCCTCTACCTCGCCAACACGCAGATCACGGACGCTGAGCTGGAACATCTGAAAGACCTGACAAGCCTTTGGTTTATCACCCTCAACGACAGCAAACAGATCGCAGATGCAGGACTGGAGCACCTGAAAGGGCTGACCAGTCTGAATTCGCTCGGCCTCCGCGACACGAAGATCACAGATGCCGGACTGGAGCACCTGAAAGGGCTGACCAGTCTGAAAACGCTCGGCCTCCGCGACACGAAGATCACGGACGCAGGAATGGCAGAGATCAAGGCAACTTTGCCGAAATGTGACGTATTAAAATAAAGGAGGACGCGAAACCAAATGCAGGTCGTGAAGAATTTTTCCACTCATATTCCTAACACTACTCGCTGGCTGCACAGAACAGCCGCCAGGACTCCCCAGAGTCACCGCCCCCGATCTCATCGTCGAAACACAAACGCCCGTCACTGTTGAGCCGGGCATCGTCACGCAGCTCTACAAAGTCCTCAAGACCGTGGACGGCGACACCATCGACGTTCTGACCGACGACAAGAAAACCATCCGCCTACGCTTCAACGGCATCGACACACCGGAACGCGGGCAACCCTTCGGCAACAACGCACCCGCGTTTGTCGGCAGTACCGTCGGTGGTCAGATGGTCTGACTCGTGACGCATGGTGAGGACAGGTACGACCGGACGATTGCAGACATTTAACTGCCGGTTGACGATCTGCTGGTTGAACTGCCGGAGATGTTCCTCAATCGTGAACTCGTCCGCCGGGGGCTGGCCTGGCATTACAAGGAATACAGCGACGACAAACGACTGGCGGATGACGAGAACAGCGCACGGTCAAAGAAGCTCGGGCTATGGGGCGGCGACGAGAGATCATCCATTTCAATCCACCCGACTTCGCCGCTCGGGTGCATCAGATGGTTCGTCGTGGGGGCTAGTCACCCGCAACTTCGGATGGGGTTTGGGCCGCGAACGATTCTTTGAGTGCGCCCGCGATTCTGAGCAGCCGAAGTTCGGATACAATGTTAATGTAGCCCGGTATTCCGCAAATCAATGGAATCCCAAAAACAAGCGGGAACACTGTGTCTTCGCGGCTTCTTACGAAAGTGAGCGAGAGAAGAATGATCACGAGTGTTTGCAGAATCGATATGTAGATGAATTTACGTCGCTGTCGATTGAGATCGTGTAATCGCAAACGCCGCATGTCGTCATTAACGGCGTTCGCGACCAGCGTGTCCAATTGTTCGTCAAAGGAATCAAGTTTCATTATAGCTCCGTACGACATAACTAATTGCGATCTATGTGACGGCTGGGATGCCACCTTACATCAGTACACCGCAGCGACACACCGAATTCAAGTCAAACCGCGATCGTCGAACGGCGCGACAGTGATCATTCGACATTCGCCGTTCCGCCGGACAAGAGTGCGGAAATCTGAACACGCTCAGACCCTGAGCCGCAGCAGTTCTTCCCATGTTCGCAGCGGAGCAACCGAAACACTTTGACTACGAACCCCGTTGACACGATGGCGGAGCATGACCGTTCAAACTTCTGCAAACTGAAAAGCAGAGTCGGCCATCAGCCGAACGGAAACGCACGATCACCAGTGCAATTACGTGCCAGCATAACGTTCACAATCAGCCGGTTGCGGTGGTTGATTTGAAACTGTGAAACATGCAGCGACCGCAACTCGGCTGCATTGTATGGTTATCCGCAAATGCTGGGTTCAAGAACGATCGAAAGGTCCGTATTCTCGGCAATTGCGTCAAGTTCACGCAGGCGAAAGATCAGTTGCTGCGCCTCGAATCGGGCAGGAAGCGAGTCAAACACACGGATGAAATCCTTTTGATTGTAACGTTGAGGGATTATCCATGTTTCGCCATGGGCGACTTCTGGAATCACGTATGACATTTGCAATCGACCGAGAGCAGTTGCCGCACGTTGTCGATCACCGATTGTAACGACCACTACGTCCTTTGGTTGATGCAAGCCACGATCATAGGCTTCAAGCCAGTATTCGAGTCCGAATGCAGACCCGAGATTATGAACCTCGCCGGTGTTCCGATCGACTATGACGCCGCACGAACCGACGGGCATATCCAATCATGAGTGCCAGAGTTCCAACGGTTATTGACATGGGACGTCAGTATCCTTTCGCTACAATGGACGGTGTGACGGAAGCAGGCGGGCCAACGTCGTTGAATTTGATCGGGACCGTTTTGGACTACCGGCATAGGTAAACCGATTCACTTCTTCGATCTAACCGTCAGCGAGATCGGCGTGGACGCGTAGTTGGTGCTGATGTTGTAGGTTACGTAGAGCCGTGCCATAACCGCGATCGGTAGATCGTTTACGGGCAATGTGTCTTGGCGTGCTTTGAGAATCAATTTTGCTTCGGTTTCGTTTGCCTTCAGCTGAGTTTTGCTGTCAGCAGACAGTGTGACTCCCGGAGGTAACTGATCTCCGCAACTATTCGTGTAGTACATGTGCCTCATCGCCAAAGTCACGGGGTCTGAATTGCCTTCCTGGCGATCGACTCGCACACTGAACTCCGCCTGCCCACCTGGTTCCAGCGTAATCTCGTTGACGCTGGCTTCGACTCGGACCAGATCGAGCGGCTCGGTGACGCCGACTACCTGGGTCTTACAGGGCCATCGCAACTGTGCGCTGCCTCCACCCTGTTGCAGTTCGCACGTGACATTTCCGTAACGAATGATTTCGCTTTGCGACTTATCTTCGTTTTGTATGGTCGCCTTGCCAAAAACGCGAACAAGATTCGCACTGATTTTTGCGTCTTCGGCAGCGGAAAGAATAAGGGCACAATGGTTCATCCCAGTTGGAATCGCAGCAGGTGTCAATTCCACGCCTTCCGGAAGCCCATCGATGCCGATCTGAACGGGGCCATCAAAACCATTGAGCCGGTTGATACGAGCGAACCACAACATTCGGGTGCCGGGGGCGAGCATGGC
>JABABI010000210.1 GCA_014238335.1 Fuerstiella sp. | reverse complement strand
AATGGGGCATCTCGTCAGAATAAGTGAGATCTTCGCTGTAGGCCCCGATCGTCACCACATCGCCGGAAATATTACTCCTGGTGACGGTGACAGCGGCGGTATTATTGTCGATACCAATAATCTGCCGCTGTGATTTCTTTTCCGTCTGGGTGGCCGTAATCGTCACTTCCCCCGCGGTAACGGTCACACGACCATCTCCGTCGAGATCCGCGTCGCTGGTCGGTGCCGTCGTCGCTCCAATCGTGATGTTGGATTGTGTGTGCGCTAGCGTTCCGCCAGCGATATTGATCGTGTCAGACACTTCGAGGGTTAGTCCGTTTTCGCCGGTGTTGATATCACCGGTGACTTCCAGGCTGACTGCGGAGGTGACAGTCAGTTTTGTACCCATCGTTTCGAGACCAGCCAGATAAACTGTCGCGGCGTCGTTCAGGAGATTTGTGTCCGTTCCCTCTATGCCCGTTCCAATGGTAATGGTGAAATCGGTGGCGAAAGGGAACGCCACCGGACCGTCGCCACCAAGATCGTATTTCCAGATTCCGGTAGCGCCCTCATCGTATTCCAGTCGCTGACTGTCCGGGTTTGTCCGGAAATAGAGGTCGTCACCATCCAGCGAAACGTCAAGCGTGCCGTCAGCAGCATCCAGATCAAATGAAGCCGAGAGCATCGCTCGCAGTTCCAGAGCTTGAGCCCCGGTGGCCTTCCACTGAGTTTTCTGGAGTGACTTACGGGTCCGCGATGGCTGCCCCGACATCAGTGACCGTAAGAAGCGTATGAGTGACATAGGGGGAGGCCCGTGTGTGTGTGTGGTAGGAGTCGAAGAACCCGGTCAACCGGAGGGGGGGTTGCCGATCCGCTACGGTACGGGAGGTATCGCCCCGTTAGCTAAGACAAAATCGCACCTCACGGCATTGTGGGCGGAATTTCTGTTGGTGTAATCTTTTGACCGTGAATCACTTCACCGGAAAATCGGAAGCGGGTCGCGAGATCTCAGTGTCCCAGACTTGACAGACCGCGCTGAACTGTGTCCAGGAACGGCTGCGCAGTAGAATCGGGAGACTTTCCGGACACCGTGACCGACATGGACTGTGCTTGATTCTGTCCTCGTATGCAACGCATCAGCGAGAGGCCCGAAGCGACGTCTGCGGACGCACCATCACTGCCTGCAGTCAGCGAACGGACGTGGTTTTTTGACCCTACGGGATCAGATTCGTAAATCACCAGAACCGATGCTGTGGTGCAGATGGACTATCTTCCCGGTCCAAAGAGCTCTTCAATAGAGTGTATCGCAGGCTTCCATGCTGGCCGGTCGCTGACGGCGACACTTTCCCAGGTCGCAGAAATATCTCCGGCGGCCTGAATCCTGACATACGGTGGTACGCAGGATTGGCACAGTTCAACGAGGTTCCTGTCGAAAACGTCACCCGAGACAGGCGAACCACCGAGTGTCATAGCGTTTGCTCGCGCCACAGCCTCCGCTGGCAGGAGCCCTATGGAATATCCCCGCCGTTTTTCCTCGATCAAATGACAACTGACGATATAGCTGCCGCGGCAGGAAGTACATTCGGCTAACGCTGTCACTACTCCGTCATACCAATCGAGTATTTTGTAAGCGAACGAACGTGATCCGGTAAGAACAATCCGACATCCGCATGGAAAAACGATCATGGATCACCGTCGATTGAATGCATCGCGAAAGCAAGTCAAAATCAGATTAGTCGCTCTTATTCTTTGTGATTTCTTCGACAGAGCCGGCTTCCACCACAAAGTCTCCGGGCGTCTCGTCTGCAAATCGAACTCGGACCCCTTCACGTTGCCATGCTGTAATGTCCAGCAGGCGGACATCCAGAAGAACAAAACTTCGATCCGTCGGCGCAGCATCGATGCGAAATTCTCTGACATCCGTAAATACCAGATGAAGATGTTCGCCTTTAGCAGCGTCCATGCCGATCACTGTGACCTGAGCTGGAGCGACAAAAGATACTTCCTCGACGAGGAATTCAGAGATGAATCGATCCTGGGCCATTTGATTACAAACTGTCCGCTCCGCCGTCCGATATTAGAACAAATAGTGCGAAGACATTTGGTTACCAGTTGTCTGTTCGGAATGGTGAAGCGGGAAGGCCTACTTTGTTGTACAGGTTGGCGCCTTCAGGATTCATTGACCACGCGTAGCGGACGGCAACCGGCTTTGTGACTTCGCTCGACGAAACAATAACGGTGTCTCCGTCGATTCTTGCGTTGGCCCAGTGCAATTGTTTATCTTCGCCGGCGATGGCGAAACGCGTCAGCGTGCCGTTTTCCGCCACAGTTGTTGGTTTCAGGCCATCTTTCACGCCAACAATCAAACCGCTGTCAGCGTGATCGAAATGCAGGCGAATGCTGTTGGTATCGGCCCTCATTTCACGATACAGCGGACCACTGACGACAACATGTTTCTTTGCCACGTCGCGCAGTGCCCACAGCGCCAGACGCTGACCGACGTCCTGTTTGTTACGAGGATGAATGTCGTTCGCGACGCCAATATCCGTGATAACGGCCATGCCAGTGTTGGGAACAGTTAGAGATTGTGTCTGAGCATCACGGATACGGGCCCACCCATCGCCACCGGCCGGGTTGTCGTTGGGGCGTTGCCAATTTGCGAGTTGAACGAAGTAGAAGTAAATCGGGAAGTTCTCCTGGTTCCATACATTACGCCAGCCACCGATCAACGCCTGCATCTTGTGGAAATACTCAACGCCTTCTCCGCCGTTGGATTCGCCCTGGTACCAGAGTACACCACGAATTCCAAACGGAGCCAGACCGTGAACCATCGAATGATAAATCGCCATAGGCTGCCCGGAATTCGTGTATCCGGGCGTTGCAGGAATTGACGGTAATGGCACCCCGGTTTTGATAGCCGCTTTCAGTTCCGTCGTCCAGCGCTCAACAGCATTTGCATAGGCCGTCCATGTTGCTTTCCCTGCTGGGACCGTCGGGTCGAATCGGTCGACCTGATCCGTGATACTCTTGAGTTCAGGTACGTTTCGAAATCCAACGGCCGGAACCCACGGTTCGATTCGAGTTCCACCCCAGTTCGTGCCGAGCAGACCAACCGGGACGCCCGTTTCTGCATGAAAGTGTCGAGCAAAGAAGTATCCCACGGCCGAAAAATTTCCAACGGACTGCGGTGAGCACACATTCCAGTTGCCGCCTGGCACGTCTTCTTGCGGAAGCGCTGATGTGGTGTGCCCCGGAACGTCGAACAATCGAATGCCCGTGTGGTCGGCGGCAGCGACTTCCTTTTCCGCATTAACGACGGAACGCATCGGCCATTCCATATTAGACTGGCCGGAACAAATCCACACATCGCCAACCAGAACGTCCTTCAATTCGATGCGGTTGCTGCCGGAAATAACCAGGCTCCTGCTCTTTGAGTTCGCTTCCATTGTGGCAAGCTTTATTCGCCAGCGGCCATGCTCGTCGGCGGTAGCGTTGACTCTGGAACCGCTGAATTCAACGGTTACGTGTTCCCCGACGTCGGCCCAGCCCCATACGGGACACCCCAGACCGCGCTGCAGCACCATGTGACTCTTGAAAACGTTTGGCAGACGCACATCGGCCTGAGCCAGCGGCATGGCCGCGGCGAGAAACACAACAAACCCGCGGAGTGGATACATTGTTTGTCCTGTGGGTGAGGGGGGAACCCTGAATGCGGCATGGCTGCAGGCAAGTTCGAGCTGACGCTCGGAAACGCTCTGGTGTCGTTTCAAAAAGATGCGAGTCTGGTGCGCGGACGTGCCAGAGTGAGACTCTAATTTCTGAAGGAAGGTCCGATGTCCACGCCCCTGAATTTATCTCGACGCCGAGGGAAAGGGAAGCCGCCGACAGTTCCCGAATGATGATTTGTGAGGTACAAGAGTACTCGGCGGAAAACGGCACTCTGCGTTTTCGAGCTGATTTCGTGATTAACGTATCTAGTCCCAGGACAAGCGACCGCCACGTACGTGCAAGTAGTCCTTACCTGTCTAAAACGTTTGCTCAGCCATGAAACATTCCCTCGTACTGTTGTTCTTCTTCGCAGGGGCAGGTTTTGGAACAATTGCGGTGGGCGAGGATGCCACATCGAAACCTGTCAAATACTTCAACCAGGTTGTCGCTGATTCGGATCCGCTGCGGACTGAGCAGGCTCGTGAACTTGACATGTACATTCAATCGACGGCCTCCGACTCCAGTAGATTCGAACAGTTGTTTCGTCCGGATTATGGTTCCGTTGCAGCTTTTGAAAAATCTGCGGAGCCTCTTCGTAAGGCATTCTGCGCCAGCATCGGTTATCCGCCACCTGGAGATCGCCCAGTCGCTGCACCGTCCTTTACGGAGATTGGAGAAGACAGCGTCGGTAAATACTACCGCGCAAAGATTCCTGTCCTGCCTGGTGTGAATTCAGAAGGAATCTACATCGTTCCCAGGTCTGCGACGGGCAAGTTGCCTTTGGTGATTTCCATGCATGGTGGCGGAGGTTCACCGGAGGTCGCGTTGTTCAATGGCGGGGCAAACTATAACGACATGGTGCGTGGTGCCGCCAAACGGGGCTACGTGGTTTATGCACCACAACACCTTTTTCGGGCCGAAGGATATCCTCCCGATGTTCGACGGCAGATCGATAACCGCCTGCGGCTGGTCGGAACAAGTATTACGGCTGTCGAAATCGCGAAGATCACGTTGGCTATTAACGAACTCGTTAAGCGGCCTGAAATTGATTCCACTCGCATCGCGATGGTCGGTCTCTCGTACGGTGGTTACTACGCACAAATGACGCCCGCTGTTGATATTCGAATCAAGGTTTCCGTGGCCAGTTGCTACTTCGGCGTTCAGGAAGGACGCTACGATCAGGAAGAACTCTCCGTTCCAACGGACTTCCGATTCATGAACAGAATTACGCTGTTTAATGATGCGAACCTGGTTGCGCTGGTATGTCCACGAGCACATCAGCTTCAGGCCGGTTCAAAAGATAATCCGTCGCATCGCGACAAGGGCAAGTTGCTGGCTCCTCGCGCCGCAGCGTTCTACAAACACCTAAAAGTCGAGGACCGCTTTGAACATGTCGTCTTTGAAGGCGGCCACGAGTTTAACGACGCGTCAGCCTGGGCTTTCGTGGAAAAACACCTGTGATTTCAACCCAGCCTGTTCAGAGGATCACGTGATGAATTCACAAGAAGTCGTTTGTTCGGCAGTGAGTGTGCTGGCCGCCTGCCTGTTTGTGTCGTCAGTACTCGCGGCGGAAGATCATTCAGACCATACGCATGGTCTGCACTTTCAGGTGCGTTCGGTGCAGGACGGTGCGTGGTCAGATAAACAAACATGGCGTCCGCAACACGTGCCTCAACAGGGTGACCGAGTGCTTATCAGTTCCGGCACGTCGGTCGAATACGACGTGAAAGAGGCTGCCGTGATTCGCATGGTGCAGGTTGTTGGCACGCTGAGCTTTGCAACCGACCGTGACACGGAACTGAATGTCGGACTGCTGGCGATTCAGCACTCCGACCAATGTTCGGAACACGGATTCGCCTGCGACTTTGAAGGCGCCGACGAAGGCCCCGAAACGTCCACCGACAAATGGCCGACGTTGACTATTGGCACGCCTGAGCACCCGATTCCGGCGGAACACACGGCGCGCATTCGCCTGCATTATCTGGAGGGCATGGATCCGAATGCGGCGCCGGCCGTGGCGTGTTGTTCGGGCCGGATGGAAATCCACGGCAGTCCGATGACGCGAACATGGATGAAACTCGCCGAGGACGCAAAAGCGGGTGCGACGACGGTGCGTCTACCCGAAATCGCATCCGGCTGGCGCGTGGGAGACGACGTTCTGATGACTGCCACAGAACGAGCGAACGGCTCCGGGTCATTCCGTCCGGGGCCTGATCGCGGCAAGCAGCCGCGTTCGGAAGAACGAGTCATCACTGCCATCGACGGAACGACCCTGACCCTGAACGTCCCACTGAAGTTTGCTCATCAAGGCAGCGGTGCGCCAATTATTTTTTTGCACGGATTTCCTGCGTTTTGGTATGTTTGGAAGGATCAGCTAGCCCAGTTTGGGCAGTCTATGTGGGCGATTGCCCCCGATG
>JABABI010000020.1:79753-91888 GCA_014238335.1 Fuerstiella sp. | reverse complement strand
TGCTGGAGCAGGTCTTGACCTCGCAAAAAGTGATGTCCGAGTTGGGGCCTGGTCCCAATGAGGAAGAGTTGCAGCAGAGTTTCGAAGCTTTCGAGCATTTCAAAAAGTTGTATGAGGCGGGATTCTCAGTTTCGATCAGTGATGGTCCGATCGACGGACCACCCAGGCCGCTGGCGACAGTTGTTCTGCACGATGCTGCGGGCAGCAGCCAGCTGATAACCCCTCTGTTGCAGCTGGCGGGGATCAATGACGAGCCTCAGGCCAGAACGGTGGCCGGACGAGATGTGTTGTCATTGCTGATTCCTGGTTCGCCCGGCTTTGAATTGGCATGGTGGAGCGAAGCGCAGCATCTTGTTGTGGCGGCGGGACCTGCTGCCGCCGAACAGGTGATCGGAACAGCGGACGGACGTTCGCCGAATGTCACAACCAGTGCTCGATATCAGAAGTATCGCGATCCGAAGGCGGATTTTGAAGTGGCCGCAGCCGGTTGGTTTGATTTTGGAGCATTGCGGAATCGGTTCGGTGAGATTCCATTGCCAGTGCCTGACGTTGCCCGGCCTCCGACGCTCAATGATTTCGCAGCAGCACTGGGAATCGACAATCTGGGGGCGATTGGTGGGCAGTTGGGGTACCGTGGCGCAGCGACTATCGCAAAAACATTTGTCGAAGCACCGTTACCTCGAAAAGGCTTCCTGGCACTGCTGGACCAGCCGCTGTTTACGTTGGAAGACCTTCCGGCGTTGCCGCAAAACGCCAGTGTCTTTGCTGCTTTTTCAATGGATGCCGCCGGAGCCTGGGATACGGTGCTGAAAAGCACACGCAGAACGCTGGCTCTGCTGCCGCCTGAGATAGGACGGGAATTCGAGGATGGCGTTCGAATGCTGCCTCAATTCCTGGGACTCGATCTTCGCAATGACGTGTTGGCTGCGCTCGGCGACGTCCATTGTTTTTATGGCGATCCTGCAGGTGGTCCGTTTGGTATCGGCTTTGGACTTGCGTTTTCCGTGAAAGACGCTGACAGACTGCGTACGTCGGTCGACATCATGGTCGCGCAAGGGGAACAGCTCGTTGGGCAGATGGGCCTGCCCCTGTCTGTGATAGCTCAACGGGCGCATGTCGACAAGCGTCAGCTGATCACCGTGGCTGCAGGAATGTTTACTCCAACAGTGGCGGTGGATGACGAATGGATGGTCTTCTCGTTGTTCCCGCAGTCCGTAAAAACGTTCTTCATGCGTCAGGATGGCAGGTTGCCCCAATGGACACCGACTCAGGAACATCGGGAAGCCCTCGCAAATCTGCCGCAGAAGTTTTCCGCGATTTCCATTGACGATCCACGAAGCTCTATCGCGTCGCTCTACGGATTCGTGCCAATCATGAACAGTACGCTGCACACCATGGTGCCTCAGGCCAACAGACCGGGAGCCGTCAAAGCCGCTGACCTGCCGCCGCTGGAAGTTGTTGTCGCCCCGCTGTTTCCGAATGTCAGTGTCAGCGTTCCTGGCGAATCGGGTCCTGAGTATCACACTCGACAGTCACTCGCTGCGCTGCCTATGCCTTCGGTGCAAAGCGGTGTGGCGGTGCCGATCCTGGTGGCGTTGCTGCTGCCCGCTGTGCAATCGGCACGCACGGCTGCGCGGCGGACACAATCCAGGAACAACATGAAGCAGCTGGGCCTGGCAATGCACAACTATCATGATGTTTACGAGCATTTTCCAACCGGGACGCAGCCCGACACGAATCTGCAGCCTGAGCAGCGTTTGAGTTTTTTCTACAGCATCCTGCCCTTCATGGAACAGACGCCACTTTACCAACAGATGCGTCCGTCAGAAAAGACGGCGTGGGACGGCCAGCAGTTGAGGGGCCTGACCACTGTGCCGATAGCGACGCTGCACAATCCAAACCTGCCAAACAAAGTTGGAAGCGCGACACATTACGTTGGCATGGCGGGAGTTGGCGAAGACGCTCCGGAGCTTCCCATTCGTCACGAACGAGCTGGTGTATTCGGCTACGATCGAAAGACACGATTTCGTGATATTCTGGATGGCACGTCCAACACGATCATGATCACCGAATCCAATGACGCCAACATCCCATGGGCTGCCGGCGGTCAGACTCTGAAATCCCTGACACAGGAACCATATATTAACGGACCGGACGGCATTGGCAGTCCCACCCCCGGTGGCTGTAACGTGTTGTTTGCTGATGGGTCTGTCCGATTTATTTCCGAAGACATCGACCCGGAAATGATGCGTCGCCTGGCCGCAATTGCTGACGGAAAGAGAGTCGATTTCTGAATCGACCGAAACATGTCGTGTCTGGTCACCGCCCGATCAATAGAAGGCGGTCGCCAGGCGACGCCGGTAGTCGGAGGCCTGCTCCGATTTGGGTCCCATCGCAGAAAGCACGGCGACCATCGCTTCTTTGGCCTTGTCACGCACTTCTGTCCGGTCGTTCGCGATCACAGTCAGCAGCATGTCGCATGCTTCATCGAATCGCTTGTCAATGCACAGTGCTTCGGCCAGACGGATCTGCAGTTCCATGTTGTTCGGATCAGACTCCAGGGCCTGACGTGCAGCGGTTGTTCCGCCGGAATCTTCCACGTTCTCTCGCAATGCCAATTGGTCCTTTAGCTCCTCCGCTTCGGGTTCCAGAAAACCGCGTGCTTCCAGGTGACCGATGATCTCTTTGCATTCCTGCTCGCGATCAAGACTCAGCAGCACTCGGGCGTGCGCAATCCTGAACTGCGGAGGGTCACCGTCGAGTTCCACGGCGGACCGAAGACTGGCTTCGGCAGATTCCAGTTCACCGGCCCCTTCATGGGTCAGACCTGCGTTGTAGGCTTCGACGGCGGGAGACGGAAGAAAAGACTCCAGCCATTCACGCAGCTGAGGTTCCGGCTGAACCCCCGGAAGCTGACTTGCCGGCTGGCCGTCGATCATTGCGATGACAAATGGGATCGATTGAACACCGAACGCACCCGCAATCTCGGGCAACTCGTCGACGTTGATCTTGACCAGAATGAAACGGCCATCGAATTCCGTGGTGAGTTTCTCCAGCAACGGCATCAACTGCCGACAGGGTTCGCACCATTCTGCCCAGAAATCGACAACGACCGGACAACTCATGGACTGCTCAACGACGTCTTTTCGAAACGTCTCCGACGTGGTGGTACGGATCCACTGGCTTTCCTGACTCATTCCAAACCTCAAGTTTCAACAATTGTTCTTCGTAATACATCACCAACGAAAACAGAGCGTGCTGGTAATAACGCGTCACTCACCGGGCAGCGATGGGTTCAACCCGCACACCGCAGAATCAAGCCGCCGCAGGGACACCTGCCGCCGCCATCCCCCGGGAACCATGGATTTGAGTTCCGGAATCTCAGGGCCTCACCAACGAATGTACTCGAAGCGGCCAAATTTCACGAGAGACTAACACGTCAGGCTAAGGTTTTTTATACTGCAGAGAATAGAAATCACACTCAATGCACGACGCAATTGGAATTTTCATAAGCGGCATTCATGTCCGGTAAGTTCGTATTTCTCCTTGTGGCTATTGTCGGCGCCTCGGCCTGCACCGCGCAGGAGCGATTCGAAGGCACAGTTGCATCGGTCCTCGCGCGGCGGTGTCTGGAATGCCATAACGCAAAGGACGCCAGGGGCGGATTGAATCTGACGACCCGGGACGCGATTCTGGCGGGCGGTGATTCGGGGGCAGGAATTGTTGTGGGACAGAGCGAACAAAGCCGGCTGATCAAGCGAATTGTGACCGGAGAAATGCCCCCCGAACGGCATGGCAGGTCGCAGCGGCTGCCTGCCGCAGAAATTGACGGTCTGCGCCAGTGGATCGTCGGGGGAGCCGAATGGCCGGATAGCCGGGTTCTTGATTTGTTTGAAAAAACGAACGACGCGCGTGCCGGTCGAGACTGGTGGTCGCTGCAGCCCGTAATACGCCGACCGGTGCCGAAGGTCGCCGATGATGACGTTCGCGTGGTGAACCCCGTCGACGCATTTGTCATGGCGAAGCTCCATGCGTCCGCCATGACGTCTGCCCCGCCTGCAGACCGTCACACGATGATTCGTCGGGCACACGCCGATTTGACGGGCTTGCCACCGACCGTCGCGGAAATCAACGCCTTCGTCCATGATGAGTCGCCGGGCGCGTACGAGAAACTGCTCGACCGATTGCTGGCCTCCCGGCATCACGGTGAACGCTGGGCGCGGCATTGGCTTGATTTGGTGCGATTTGCCGAAACCAGTGGCTATGAACGCGACCAGGTGAAACCCGGCATCTGGCGTTATCGCGACTGGGTTATTGACGCTCTGAACGACGACATGCCCTACGACGAATTCGTGACGCAGCAGCTTGCGGGCGACGAAATTGACCAGCCAACGGAGCAGTCTGTTATCGCCACCGCGATGATTCGCGCCGGATCCTGGAATGATGAGCCCAACGACGCGCAGGACTATCTGTACGAACGTCTGGAAGACATGGTGCACACCACCACGACCGCTTTTCTTGGCCTGACTGTGAAGTGTGCTCGATGTCATGATCATAAGTTTGATGCAATTCGGCAGACGGACTACTACCGCACGGCCAGCTTCTTCTGGGCGGGTTATATGGGGCAGGCCAATCTTGGTGGGCCGAACACGGAACAGCTTGGTTTTGACGTTTTCGGGTGGACCGATCGATCTCGCGAGGTACCGCCCATTCGTCTGCTGATCAACGGCGAACGACACAAGCCGGGAGAAGTTGTTCAGCCTGGATTTCTTTCTTCGATACCGTCATTGGAACGACCACTTGCTCCGTCGCCGGCGGACAGCAGGACCACACATCGCCGACGCGAATTTGCAGCATGGATCACAGAACCAGCCAATCCGCTGACAGCTCGGGTTTTCGTGAACCGGTTGTGGCTGCATCACTTTGGCGAGGGAATCGTCCGAACCCCCAATAACTTCGGTTTCAAATCCAATCCGCCCACGCATCCGGCATTACTTGACTGGCTGGCCAGCGAGTTGGTCGATGGCGGCTGGAAGATCAAGCGACTGCACAAGCTGATCATGATGTCAGCGACATATCGCCAGTCGTCAGTTCACCCACAATACGCTGCCTGTGCGGAGCAGGACTCTACCAATCGGCTGTGGTGGCGTTTTAATCGACGACGACGGGATGCCGAATCCGTACGGGACGCGATGCTGGCCGTCAGCGGAAACCTGAACCGCAGAATGGGCGGTCCAAGTTTCTATCCGAAGATGGCCGATGAGGCTCTTGAAGGTCTGTCTCGCAAGGGCACTGCGTGGGAAAGCTCACCTGCGGAAGAACGAGCTCGCCGCAGCATCTATATGATGACCAAGCGTCAACGGTTGCTGCCTTTAATGACGGTCTTCGACTTTGCTGATACGTCTCGACCGTGCGGCAAACGTGACGACACAACGGTGGCGCCACAGGCCCTCGCATTGCTCAATAATCATTTTGTGCACTGGCAGAGTTCGACTCTTGCCAGCCGTATCGCGAATGAAACGGACGAGTCCGTCAGGCAGATTGGGATGGCGTGGCAGGCGGTGCTGGGTCGAGAGCCGCGAACGGACGAGTTGACGATGGCAACGGAACACGTCCGCAGTCAGACCGAACGTTTTCGCACACAGCAGAATGCTGCCACGTCACCGGCTGACACGGGTGACCGTCAGCCGAACGTTGACAAAAAATCGTTGGCTGCGAATCCGGAAAATCCCGGCGACCTGGCGTTGGCGTCACTGTGTCACGTCTTGATGAACACGAATGAATTTCTGTATGTGGATTAGCAAGCTGCTGTGCGAGACCGGTCATTAATGAATTGCCAAACACCTCAACAATACCAGCGACCAGCGTCAGCGGACCGTCAGTACCGGAGCAGCAACTCCGCGTCGACCGTCGGACCGTCTGCCATCTTTCCGTGTGGGCCGGGGCGTCGTGAGTTTGTTTGGCAAATGGGAGCCGGCTTTGCCGGCCTTGCGTTGTCATCGCTGCTTGAGGGCGACGGTTTCTTCTCAAGTTCGGCTGCTGCGGCCGGAACTCAGCCGCAGCATTTTCCGGCGAAAGCAAAATCATGCATCTTTCTGATGATGAACGGGGCTCCCAGCCACATCGACACATTTGACTATAAACCGGCACTCAGCACCTACGCCGGCAAGACGCTGCCCGAAGACGCAAAGTTCATCAATTCGGGCAATCGCAAGATGGGTTTTCTTACTCCGAACTGGAGACGTTTTCGCCCGGGAGGCGAAAGCGGACTGCAGATTTCGGACTATTTCCCGCGGGTCCGCGAACATGCCGATAAGCTGGCAGTCATCAAATCGTGTCATGCTGACAGCCACGCGCATGGATCTGCCCTGGTGGCGATGAACACCGGCAGTACATTCATCGGTCGGCCATCGCTGGGTGGCTGGGCGGTGTATGGTCTGGGAACAGAAAACGAAAGTCTGCCGGGATATGTTGTGATCCTGGATAAACGCGGAGGCCCCATTTCCGGACAACCCAACTGGTCCAGCGGTTTTATGCCGTCCAACTTCCAGGGTACGTTGTTCAGGCCTGTTGGGAATCCCGTTCTGAACCTGAAAGGTCCCGATCATATTGACCGCGCCGCACAGCGATCGCAGCTTGACTTTCTGGCTAAATTGAACGATCAGCATCTGCAGGCAAGGCCGGGTGGCAGCGATCTGGCAACCAGAATCCAATCGTACGAATTGGCTTATCGCATGCAGGCCGAAGCGCCGGAAGCCGTGGACCTGGGCCAGGAGACTCAACAGACGCTCGATGAATACGGTATTGGCGGACAGCCCACAGACGAATACGGTCGAAATTGTCTGATCGCCCGACGACTGGTTGAACGAGGAGTCCGATTCGTGCAACTGTATTCAGGGGGCGGTCATCTCGAAGATACCTGGGATGCACACGAGAGCATTGAAAAAAACCATGGCAAGCATGGTGCCGAAGTTGATCAGCCGATCGCGGCTCTGCTGAACGATCTCGAACGAAAAGGTCTGCTCGAATCAACGCTAGTCGTCTGGGGAGGTGAATTCGGTCGCATGCCATTCAGCGAGGGCAAGGACGCTCCCGGTCGGAACCATAATCCCTACGGCTTCTGCATGTGGCTGGCTGGCGGCGGGGTCAAAGGTGGAACCAGCTACGGAGCTACTGACGAACTGGGATTTCAGGCCGTTGAGAACCGAGCCCACGTGCACGACATTCATGCAACGATCCTGCATCTGATGGGGCTGAATCATGAACGACTGAGTTATTTTCATCAGGGGCGAGAAGAAACCCTGACCGACGTGTTCGGCAATGTCATTCACGACATCGTGGCGTGACAGCGGCAGGGCGGCTGACCGCCGCAACATGCACAAATGCAGATAAAAAGAAGAGTCCCGGTCCTGTGAAAAGGCCGGGACTCTTGATTGTGCTTCACGTCATAGCGTGCTTGTAGGTCGGTCAGAAGACCTCAGCCTTTTTGCCCTGCAGCGTATTACGCTGAGGCATGACCGCGGCGAACGTATTTCCGCTTGCGAGAGTCGACGCTCCACGCCCACATCGTTTTCGAAAACTGGTCTAACGCACCGCATTGCTGTAACGTGTTGGCGATCGCGGTGTGACTCCATATGAAACGCGACGAATCGGCACAGCGCTTTGCTGAACGCTGGGGATGACCGGTGTCAGCATACCCTGTATCGGATATTCATGGTCTCCAGCGACGTCACCGGCAGGGCGCGGAGTAGTCACATTCGGAGTTGCGTGGTAAATCGTCGGACTGCCATAGACCGCAGGGTTACTGATCACGGGCGCCGTTGCCGAGTTGTACGCCGCCGTTGCCGGGGCGGGAGCGATGTTGTAAGAACCGGTCACGGGATAACTAAGTCCACCACCATAGGATGGTGCAAAAGCGGCTGTCGGATTCTGATAAACCGGAACTGCTGCCTGGCGGTATTGAGTTCGATAGGTGGTCTGCGGCACGTACTGAGTCACCGCTCGATACGTAGTGACTGGCACCTGAACTGCGGTGAGCGCTGGTTGCTGAGGGATGGTGCTGGTGCAGTTGCAGGCAGGAGCAGCCGCGGGATAGTTCATGATCGGCGCCTGCGGAGCGTAGCCACCTCCGTAGGCTGGCTGATACCCACCATAGCCTGGATAGCCATAACCAGCTCCCGCATAGCCCGGCGCGCCATAGCCGCAGCCATAAAAGCCGAACCATGCGAATGGGTTCAGGATGTGAGGAAGGCAGCAGGCCTGGGCTGCATTCGCGGTTGTGCAAGCGATGACAAGTGTGACGACGGACAGCAAAGTCGAACGTTTCATGAATCTATGATCCTCATCCCTGAGTGGGCATCCCAATAGGGGGCGTGGCGGGTTTCACGTGGGAAAGTTACCTTTTCACCGTAATCGTCACGATCGGATCGTTAACTTGAGCAAAAGCCTGAAACTTTGAATATTTCCTCAAGTTGCGAACGCAAAGCCTTGCGCCGGACGAAGATCCGTCTATTTGAGAGCAGGCGAAATGTGTGCGAATTTCGATAATTGACTCATCAATGCCTCAGCGGCCGGATTCGGACGTCTTTCCTGTGATTCCGGTCACCAGCAGATATGATCGCGCTCGAGTGACTGAACAGGATGATCGAGCTACGGCGAAAGAAAATGATGCAGGAACTTCAGTTGATCGCCCGGGCGCAGTCGCACAGCAATGCAGTCGCTCTGCGGTCAGGTGACGTTGAACACACTTACAGTGAACTACTGGACCGCTCAGCGACTGTGGCCGTAACGCTGCTGAATGGAACGGCCGACCTGAACGAATCGCGTATTGCGTACCTGGTACCGGCGGGGGCTGACTATATCACCGTGCAGTGGGCCATCTGGCGGGCTGGTGGCGTCGTTGTGCCGTTGAGCTTATCGGCGGCCGAACCGGAGCTTGAGTACGCACTCACCGATTCCGCCGCGCGCTGCGTCGTCACAATACGCGGTCTGGCAGACAAAGTCCGCGGGCTTTGTGACCGTCACAACGTACGTCTGCTGGTCGTTGAAGATGTCAGCGACGCGGGTGGCGGAACACTGCCGATCATCGAGCCGCATCGACGCGCCATGATTCTGTACACCAGCGGCACCACCAGCACCCCGAAGGGAGTCGTCACTTCGCATCTGAATATTCTGGCTCAGATCGAATCGCTTGTTGAGGCATGGAAGTGGCAGGCGTCCGACAGCATCCCATTGTTCCTGCCGCTGCATCATATTCACGGCATCATCAACGTTATGTCCTGTGCGTTGTGGTCGGGAGCAACCATAGAAACGTATCCACACTTTGACGCAGACGCAATTCTGAATCGCGTTGCCGCAGGAGCGTACTCTGTCTTCATGGCCGTTCCCACGATCTATGTGAAACTGCTTCAGACGCTGCATGGTATGGCAGAAGATGAACGAGGCGACGTTGTCTCCGGGTTCGTGGGCATGCGGTTAATGGTCTCGGGATCGGCTGCGCTGCCGGCAACCGTCCACAACGAATGGACGGCGTTGACAGGGCAGGCACTGCTGGAACGTTACGGGATGACGGAAATCGGCATGGCTCTGTCCAATCCCTACGACGGAGAACGACGTCCCGGCAGTGTGGGCGTGGCCTTACCCGGGGTTGACGTGCGCCTCATGTCTGAATCGGGAGTACCGATTGACGTCGAAGACGAAGCCGGTGAGATCCAGGTCCGCGGACCGTGTGTGTTTGTTGAGTACTGGAATCGCCCCGACGTGACGGCCGCTTCTTTTGACGACGGCTGGTTTCGCACGGGAGATATTGCCGTGCGTGAGACCGGCTACCTGCGCATCATGGGCCGTCAGTCGGTCGATATCATCAAGAGCGGCGGCTACAAGTTATCGGCACTGGAAATTGAGTCGGTCCTGCTGCAGCATCCTTCCATCCAGGAGTGCGCCGTGGTTGGAATCTCCGACGACACGTGGGGAGAAGCTGTCGCTGCTGCAGCCGTGCTGCACGATAATGAACAGCTCAGCAACATCGACCTGAAAACGTGGTGTGACGATCGTCTGTCACGCTACAAGATTCCCAAACAGCTGTGTATCGTCGATTCTCTGCCCCGCAATGCGATGGGCAAGGTCACCAAGCCCGATGTTCGAAAATTGTTTTGATGGTACGAGTTCCCGCGCCCGAATGAACTTTATTGCCGTGTGATGCTCTGACACAGACAAGGTCTGCGGAGACAAATGTTGGCCTTTCCAGACTGCTTCCGTCAGCCTCCGGTCGCAGAGCGTCACGGCGGTCACTATCTGCGGAAGGCGATTGCCTCCCGGTCATTTCACTCGCCGAGGTAAATATTGAATACTGTGAGGTGTCGAAGTCACCGTTGCTGTGCCCGTCACGTGGGGACCACAGGTCTGCCTCACTTGTTTCATATCTGCCCCGGGGAAATCGTCAGAGAATGTCGCGACTATTGTTTGTTATGGCTCTGCCGTCGTTCACCACCGCTCCAACGACGCGTGCTGTCCATCGGCACGTCAAGCACGTTGTCCGGGGCAGCGTTGACGGCTAGCCTGCCAGTTAACTGACAGACAAGCGTGCCAATATGCCGAATTTTCGATCCATTGCGAGGCAGGCTTTTTCTGCGGAAGCGATGGTCACCACATTTCGCCGTGTTACCCGGCCGTCTTACACGTCACTGATTACGGGTATGTTCCCGGCCCGACATGGCGTCCCCGGAAATTCGGTCCGGAATCGCGAAACGCTGCAGGAGGTAAAGTACATCGGCGATTCGGTGCTGGCCAAAGACGAAGCGATGCGCGTGCTGACGCTCTGCGACGTTGCTCACAAAGCCGGCCTGTCAACGGCCAGTGTCATCTGACTGTGTTCGAACGGAGCGCAGGCGCTGAACTGAATTATTCCGGATTCGAACAAAACAGAAATTCATGCGCGCTATTATGCTTTGCAGACGAACTGGCCGAAGCCCGGATCGATATTTCCAGACTCGGTGAGTGGGGCTGGGGGAAACAGCATTCCACCAACAGAGACATTGTTTACACCAAGGTCACGAAGTACCTGTGGTCGCAGCACAAGGTTGAATTGATTCTGTTGCATCTGAATACGCCGGATAGCGTGGAGCATGGTTACGGCCCCAACACACCAGGCCGTGGCAGAAAACGATCAGCATCTGGGTGAGATCCGGGACGCATTGCAACAGCCACCATTTGCGGGAAATTCAACGATGTTTGTTGTTTCTGATCATGGATTTGCACCTTATGAGAAGCTGATTCGGCCAAATGTCGGCTGAAACAAAACGGACGAAAAGAACAAGATCACAGAACGCAGCGTCTGGTGTGTCCCTCAGGGGGCCTCGGCGTTTGTTTACGTTCCGGACGATGAACGGTGCACTGAGATTACCGCCACGCTGGTCGATAAAAGTTTTTGGAATCGAAGGCATACTTGACGTGATGAGGCCGAAGGAATTCACACCGCCTGGCGTACCGGACCTTGGAAGCTTCGCACCTTGTGCTGACGACCGAACCGGGATACTCTTTCGAGAACGGCGTCAAGGGCGACGCAGTTGCAGATGCCGGCGGCCACAAAATATTTCACGGCCACGATCCACGACCGGATTAAATGCACGCAACATTCGTCGCTGTCGGCAAGGGCATCAAGCCAGACACGAAACTTGAATTTATCAGAAATGTGGACGTTGCCCGAGGATCGCTTATCTCCCTGGCCTGCAAATCGAAGCCGATGGTCGCGCCCTGAGAGAAGCACTCACAGTACGAGACGCCCGATGAACCGCCTACAACGCATACTTGCTGTGCCGCTATTCATGCTGGTAACGCTTGCCGCTCCCGCCAGTGCTGATGACGAAGCATTGGCATTGTTCAAACGTCGCATTACGCCGATCCTGCGATCGGCAAACCCGTCCAGCTGTTCGGAATGCCATCTCAGCGGCGTCGACCTGAAAGATTACATCGGGGACACTCAGGAAGAGACGTTCGCTTCACTGCGGTCAGCGGGATTGATCAACATGCAGAAGCCGGATGAATCGAAGTTGCTGACATTTATTCACCGTACCCCCCCCAACGCCATACCAGTCAGTCGGAAAGCACGCCAGCAGGAATTCATTGCGTTTCGAGCAT
>JABABI010000020.1:0-79743 GCA_014238335.1 Fuerstiella sp. | reverse complement strand
AGCATGGATCAGAGTGGCCGTTGAGAAGGGTGAATCTTCGTCTGCCGATCAGATTCCGGAGCCGTCGAATGTCTTCGCGCTTTTGAGCGGCCAGCAGCTCCGCAATGTCGATCTTCCGGAACGCCTGGGAAAGAAAAACTGCGTGCAGATGTTTTTGTTCGGCAGGGCTTCGGTTGGTCGTCCGGGGCGTGGGCTGCTGCGGAAAATTCGAGCAACGGAGAACGTGAAATGTGGCAGAGCACGGTGTTTACAACGGTGCCAGTCGGGTCAGATCGGGGCAGATCGGGCTGCGACGCTCAGAAAGAATCATTTCCTTCCCGACGGCCGATACCTAATTAAACTCTACATCGACCGCGACGACAGGCTGAAGAAAAATCTCGACTACGAGCTCGGTCAGTCCGACCTCTACGGCCAGGTTGAAACCGATGGAGAATGGAAATTCGGCCACCAGCCTCATTCACGTACCAGCAAAGAATTAAGGAAATTGTGATGAATCCCGTCGTGTATGCCGTCGCAACAATGGACACAAAAAGTGAGGAACTGTCTTTCGTCGCGCGGTGTCTGCAGGACGCGGGGGTGCCCGTCAGAACTGTCGATGTGGGTACCCATTCGGCCCCTCAAATCAGCCCGGACGTGTCGCGCGAGCGGGTGCTGGGGGATACGCCCCTGCCGGTCCGTGATGATCGAGGTGCCGCCGTCACGGCCATGGGCGATGCGTTAAGGTCCTGGCTGCAGGAGGAATGTGCAGCAGGTCGAGTTGCCGGGGTGATCGGGATCGGAGGTAGCGGCGGAACGGCTTTGGTCACCGCAGCGATGCGCGCACTGCCCATCGGTCTTCCCAAACTGATGGTCTCGACGATGGCCAGCGGCAATATTGCTCCCTATGTGGATTGCAGTGACATCACGATGATGTATTCGGTCGTGGATGTCGCCGGACTGAACGTGGTATCGGTGATGATTCTGAGCAATGCCGCCCATGCGATGGCGGGCATGGTGTCGCACACCGTGGCATCCCAGGAAAGGCGCCCCGCGCTCGGCATGACCATGTTTGGCGTAACCACACCGTGCGTCACGATGGTTCGCAAAACACTGGAGACCAAAGACTACGACTGTCTTGTGTTCCATGCCACAGGCAGTGGCGGACGAGCAATGGAACAGTTGGTGGATTCCGGATTGATTGGCGGAGTCCTGGACATTACGACTACCGAAGTGGCTGATGAAGTCGTGGGTGGAGTGCTTTCGGCCGGACCTGATCGACTGGAGAAATTACTCGCGAAAGGCGTTCCACTGGTGCTGAGTCTTGGCGCTGTGGATATGGTCAACTTCGGCGGCATCGACAGCGTGCCGGAACAATTCCGGGAGCGAACGCTGCACGTGCATAATGCTCAGGTCACTCTGATGCGTACCAACCAAGAAGAAAATAGAAGGATCGCTGGCTGGATTGCGGACAAGCTGAATCAATCCGTGGCACCGTGGACGCTGCTGATCCCGGAAGGCGGCCTGTCCATGCTGGACGCTCCCGATCAGGCATTTTACGACACCACAGCGAATGCGGCGTTGTTCGATGAGCTTGAACAACGGATCCCGCAGACGGGCGACAGAAAAATTATTCGTCTGCCGTATCATATTAACGACTCGCTGTTCGCGCAGGCACTGGTCGAACAGTTTGAATTGCTTTGTCCGACGACCAGTCACTGAAGTCCCGTGATTTCAAACCCGCGCTGACGTGCTGTCCTCTAACTCACGGAAAGAACCGATATTTCCATGGCTGAATCAAGAGAGTCCATTCTGAAACGTTTTCGCAGCAAGATCGCCGACGGTCTGCCGATTATTGGCGGCGGGGCGGGCACGGGCATCAGTGCGAAGTGCGAAGAGGCGGGCGGCATCGATCTGATTGTGATTTACAATTCCGGCCGATACCGCATGGCCGGGCGTGGTTCTCTGGCTGGTTTGATGCCGTACGGCAATGCCAACGCAGTTGTGAAGCAGATGGGCGGTGAAGTACTTACCGCCGTCGGTCGCACGCCTGTGCTGGCTGGAGTCTGTGCTTCCGATCCGTTCATGCTGCGTGACGTATTTCTTCGCGAGTTACGCGATATGGGATTTGCCGGCATCCAGAATTTTCCTACAGTCGGCCTGATTGACGGAGTGTTCCGCGCAAATCTTGAGGAAACCGGAATGGGCTTCGGGCTGGAAGTGGATTGTATCGCAGCGGCCCACGAACTTGGCCTGGTGACCACGCCGTACGCCTTTGATGCCGATCAGGCCCGCGAACTCACGGCTGCCGGAGCGGACATCATCGTCGCGCACATGGGGCTCACGACCAGCGGGACCATTGGTGCGCAAACCGCGTTCACACTGGATGACTGTGTGCCGAAGGTGGGTGCCATTGCGGAAGCGGCCCGCAGCGTGAACGAAGACGTGATGGTCTTATGCCATGGCGGTCCCATCGCCATGCCGGATGATGCGAAGTTCATGCTTGATGCGCTGGATACCATCGACGGTTTCTACGGAGCCAGTTCGATGGAGCGACTGCCGACGGAAATTGCTTTGACCGCTCAGGTGGAAAAATTTGTTCAGATTCGACGTTAGCTCCGATCGTTGCAATTCGAATCGGTGGATTTTTCAGATGAAAATCCTGAGGCGAATACTTGCGCAACGGGCTGCCGTTACGCCGATCATAGGCAACTTTGACGTCGATACATTCCGGCCGTTCCGAACGTCGGTCTCCGAAGAAGATCCGGAATCCTCACTTTCGCCGACTGACTCGAAATGGCTTTGGGCGGGAGGGCCCGGAAAGCTCCCTCGGGTTGCCAGCCCGGGTCTTTCGGCGGCGGACTTCAGCATGTCCTAGTCGACAAGAAATCCCTGGTGAGTGTCGTCGGTGGCGATGGGGAATACATCCAGCAGCAGAGGGTCTTCCTCGCTTGGGTCGCGTGCCAGCATCTGACAGATTTCGGCGACGGTGTTCTTCACGAAACGCAGCGTTGCTGGCCCGTTGATGTACTTGCCCTTGAAGTGTGAGGACGAATCGTCCCAGTCCGTGTGGGCGGGATTTTCAGCGTCACCCAGCAGACGCGCCAGCGGCGCATCGTCGATGCCCTTCTGTCGCGCCAGCAACGGCACGCGAATCGCTACTTTCTGACAGCCCGAATACGGTTCACGAAATTCGTCGAAGACTTCCTCCGGAAACAGTTTCTTCGACCACCGAGGCGAGGCTGTTTGGTCCGAAAAGTTCAGTTGCGGGATGCCTTCGAGTTTTCGATCCATTCCCCATGACGCCAGCTTCAGCAGCCGATTCGCAAGGCTTTACTGTGCTGGAGAAACCGTCTTAACAACGTCGACAATGGAATCGGCACTGACCACAAGTTCACTGCTCGGGCCTTCCACGGTGACAACGAGTTCGTGACTCAGAATCGGGTGAAAATAGTCTTCAGCAATGGCATGGGCAACTCGGTCAGCTGTCCAGTCGGGGTCGCAGAACGGCCCTACCACGGAAAGCCCGGGTTCGCCATTGCGTTCCAGACAGAAATCGTACTCAAAGCGCTCGATGAAAGCGGTATCTTCCACCGGCTGCTGCACACCGGTTCGACCGATTTTCTGTCCAAACCATCCATCCGGTGTGTAACTGTTTCCATGCACCGAATGCGATCTCAGAATCGACTGTCCAACCAGTAGACGCCGGTTGTCCTCATGACGCACCGTCACCGCGGAGAATGATCGAATGCGACTTGACCGTGGAAAGACGAATTTTCCCAGGCCCATCGCCCTCGATCCGCTTCGGACTTGTCCGACTGACCTTCGGCGCGGAAAAAGTAGTAAAATGGATTTCGGCCGTCGGCGACTTCGTGATACTGATAGACATCTCCGGTCAGCCCCGTTGTTCCACTGTCCTCGAATACCAGATATCGAACAGGTTCGTCCTTCTGTGGAACGACTTGCAGCCCGTTGTTTTCCGATCGGATGTGAGGCCAGCCGCCTTTGAAACATAATTTCGCGGTCTCTCGTGGCAGCGCGCGCGTTCCGCCCGACAGAAAGATTCGCACTGCCACCGGGCCCGTGTAATCCGGACGTTTCGCATCCAGGGAATTCTGCACAGACTCGCGGATCAGCGCACGAAGCTCCGTGTCAGCAGCAAAAAATTCGCCCTGTGTCGCTTCCCGGTTCTTAAACCAAGGACTCACCCGACTAAAACGCCAACCTGGATTCACGCAGTGCGTTTCTGTGGTTAATGTGGTTGCTTAGCCGGCAGCCGTTCCGACTGGGTTTTCATGCAAACATGAGTCCACAGTAGCCGTCGGCCACTTCCTTTCAAGTTATGCTCCTTTCGGGGGGGAATGCCGATTCCGGAACGCAACGGACTGATACTTTTGCTCTGCCGTCCGTTTTCCCGTGCCCAGCCTGCCGTTGTGGTAAAATGTTTGTTGAAAACCGTTCAGGCAGTCGGACACGTGGAATCCGCAATTTTGTCCCGTTTTTCCCAAACTGCCGTTCTTCGTGCCAGATGACAATTCGAAAAGCGACAATATGCAGCTGACTGATGGCGATCAGATTCTGGTCACGGGAGCGACCGGCCTTGTAGGGAGCCATGTTGCAGAACAGGCGCGACAACGCGGAATTCGTGTTCGAGCCCTCTGCCGCCCCGGCTCTGACACATCGCTGCTGCGTGACTGGGGCGTTGAGATTGTGGCCGGTGACCTCGATGACGCGGCGTCGCTCCAGCAAGCCTGTGCCGGGGCTAAGGTAATCGTGCATTGTGCGGCCAAAGTGGGGGACTGGGGGCCGACCGACGAATACCGGCAGATCAACGTTCACGGAACAAGGACGTTGCTGGATGCCGCTCTGCAATTCGGATCGCTCAAACGCTGGGTTCAGATCAGTTCGCTGGGCGTGTATTCCGGTGGAGATCACTACGGCACTGACGAGACCACCGCTCCGAACACTGAGGGCATCGACGGTTATACGCTGACCAAAGTGGAATCAGAGCAGCTTGTTTGCGATTACATCACACGGCGACAACTTCCAGCTGTGGTTCTGCGGCCCGGTTTCATTTATGGGCCTCGAGACCGCACGGTCATGCCCCGACTTATGGAAAAGCTTCGCGACAAAAAGTTCGCGTATCTTGGCAATCACGACAAACTGATGAACAACACGTTTGTCGGCAACCTGTGCGAAGCCGTCTGGTTGGTGATCGAAAACGACAATGTCGTCGGTGAAGTATTCAATATTCGCGACCCGCGAGCTGTTACCAAGAAGGAGTATATGGACACGATCTGTGAGGCCGCCGGCTATTCCATCCCCACGAAGGTTGTCCCTCTGCACATCGCCAGAATTCTGTCGTGGCATATGGAAAAACTGTGGAAACTCCTTGGCAGGAAACAGGCCCCTCTGGTGAACAGTGCCAGAATAAAATTCCTGGGACGCCACCTGGATTTTTGTATCGAGAAAGCCGGTCTGGAACTGGGGTACCAGCCATCATGCGATTTTCGGGATGCGATGCGTGAGACAGTGAAATGCTTCGTGAATGCGTCAACGCACGGCTGAACGACGTGAAGGAACAGCTTTTTCGTTTAACCGCGTGCCCATCGGGCCGCGTTTTTCGGTCGCCGAAACCCGGGGCGTTGCCCTCGCCGTTAAACAAACGAAACCCGATCTGGTGCGCAGCTGTGGGCCGTCGGCCGGTTCGGGAATTGCTTTAGACTTCTGATCAGAGATTCCAGGGTATAACCCCGTCCCCCACATTCCCCAAAGGTTCTAACAACAGTCAGGTTTCAACGATGCAGCACAGAGAACTCCACGACGGTCGATCAGATGGGCTGCAGCCACTGGTGAGTCTGGACCTTGAACAGGTCGATTCATTTTCAGACCTGCTGAATGCGATGGCGGACACTGCGTTTTCTGGACGCTCGGCCGGCGAAGCGGCACGGATTCTGACCGGCATGTTTCGTGACCAGTCGTGTGGTGTCGTGATGACAATCTCCGGGGCCATGACCGTCGCCAAACAGGGGAAGATTGTCTGCGATCTGATTGACAGGGGGTGCGTCCAGGTCATTGTTGCCACAGGCGCTCTGATTGCTCACGGGCTGACCGAATCCATCGGGCTGACTCACTATCGGGCCGACCCCAATCAGTCGGATGATGATCTATTCGAAAAGGGTTACAACCGAATCTACGACACTCTGGAAATGGAAGCCAATCTGAACGACCTGTCGACGATGGTTGAAGACGTGCTGATGGAGCAACAGCCCGACGGTGGCGTCTGGTCGTCTCACACGTTCTGCCGGGCGATCGGGAAACGTTTAAGCGAACGCGACATAGGAACAGGAATCCTTCGCAGTGCATACGAAAATGATGTTCCCGTCTTTATTCCGGCATTCACCGACAGCGAACTGGGTCTTGATTTTTCGACATGGGCCATCCGTGCAACGCTCAGGGGCATGAGTGATCGGCAACGAGCAGATGTGTCGCTGGCCGATGCATTGAAAAATACTCCGCAGTTCAATCCGTTTCTGGATCTGTTTGAGTACGCTCAGCGAGTCAAACGGCACGACAGCCTGGGAATTCTTACGATTGGCGGTGGTGTACCTCGCAACTGGGCGCAGCAGGTGGGGCCATTCGTCGACATCACCAATGACCGCTGCGGAACGTCGTTTCAACCGCCCCGTTTTCGCTACGGAGTTCGCATCTGTCCGGAGCCTGTTCACTGGGGCGGCCTGTCAGGCTGCACGTATTCCGAGGGCGTCAGCTGGGGGAAATTCTTCAGCCCGGCCGAGGGCGGACAGTTCGCCGAAGTCTACTCCGACGCGACCGTCATTCTGCCCCTGTTGATCAAGGCCGTGCTGGAACGGATGGATCATGCGGACTAACGGTGGCGGATGACATACGCACCGAACAGGCATCGCCGTAACCATTTCAATCCGAGCGCGACCGGGGGCACGTTCCGAATGCTGTTTGAAACATCGATTGCTTGGCTTGTAACATCTGAGGTCCGTCACTAGACTCCCTCGCAAATTGGGGCGGATAGCTCAGTTGGTAGAGCACAGGACTGAAAATCCTGGTGTCGTGGGTTCGATTCCCTCTCCGCCCATTTTGACATTTGATACACGGCCCCTGTCGGACATTTGTTCCGCAGAGGGCCGTTTTTTTATTGGGCGAGTTGTTGAGTCGATGTTTTTGCGAGTTCCGGCCCTGCAACTGGGGATCGCAAAAAAAACTCACCGGCCGCTTCCGTGCGTCCGGTGAGCAAGTTGTCAGGCAGTTCGTGAACTTCCGTGGTGCCGAAACGCCAGAACGTTTTATTCATCGCAGCGCCGTGTTCTGTCAAGCCCACCGTCGAAAATCTCGCTTGCACATCTCGAAAACCCTACCGCCAGGCAGGCAACGAAGCACTCGCATCGACCTGGCGGACGGACACCGCTCAGCAGCAAACGACGGGGCCTGTCGTCGGACTCGGACCGACCACCGAAAGGAAGGACGATAAGGGCAGAAGCGACCTTCGTTCGCGGTACAGGCCGACTTCCATGTCGGCTTACTCACATCGAAGATCACTTTCGACTGCTTGATTTCGTGTTCCTCGATACCACAGCGGGTGTGACTTCAGTCGGCACTCACAAACACCACGTCCGTCGACGCCATAGCACCCCGTTGATCTGTGGCCGACATGAACCAGACGGTCGCGTCATTCGGGACGTCAGCGGCTCTTAGCGTTTTTTCATCGAAGGTCGCGGAGACCGTTATCCACGTGCGATCCACCAATGGTCCGGTACTTGTGGTGTAGTGCAGTGCCGCTGAAGCTAACGGGATATCTGACCGATATTTGACAGAGACCGCGCCGTCTTTGCGTTGAGGGATACCCGGAATTGGCAGCGCCGCTTTGCCGAGCACATGATTGTCTATGAACAGACCGATTTCTGCGGGCTGCCAGCCGGCCTGGTGACTGTGGCCCATACGGACCTGAATGCGAATTTGTTTCGGGCCCGGAACCAGTTGAAAACTCCGCGAATAGCTCCGCAGCGGGTAATGCTTATCGTTGGTCCCGTTGACGAACAGAATAGGCACGCGACACCTGGCCAGATGACTGGACGGATCGTAGCGTCGGATCCACAGTTGGCGTTGCGTTTCGTCCAGCGCGCCGATGGCCGATCTTTGTACGGACTCGCCATCATACAGAAATCCGCAGCCATAGACCGGGACCGCCGCCTTGAAACGATGATCGACCGAAGCGACAATACATGTGGTATAGCCGCCCCAGCTGATGCCCGTAACGGCCGTGTGATCCGGATCAACTTCCGCGAAGCTGCGGACCAGCGAATGAGCGCGCACAACGCTGGCGACTGCGTGATACGGCCAGTCGTCATCAATGTCGCCGCCAGCGCTGTTGAACTTTTGCGCGTGCCCGTGTTCCGGGCCGCCGTCGGCAAGACGAGTGCGATTCACGCGCATGTTGGAAATCAGTTCGCCGTCCTTAAACTTCGGAGCGTCCGGTTGTCGACCGGACAGGTCCATGGCAATCGCCGCATAACCCCGTTTCGCCCATAACCAGACCCAGTCTGCGAATGCCGTCCCGCCGCCTCCGTGGATCAGGACCACCGCTGGCAGGTTCTTGTCATTGCTGATATCGCCTGTGATCGTTCCGGGTGTCGCATAGAAGGCAAACACGCTGGTTGGCTGACCCTCGAAAACTTCACTTTCGTACGTCAGCGATCGAATGGGGCTTGTCGAATCAAGCCATTTCATCCCGGGAGTTCGGCTTAATTCGTTGAGATTCCAGATTTGCGTTGAGTCTTCTCCGATGCCCGTTTCCATCAGCATGATCAGGGCGACAAATGCACACAGCCAGCGTTGATGATCAGACCTCATATATATTCCTCCGGATGGCCTGGTGTCACTGTTGTATACGGGAAAGGATCATGCAACACGACCGGCACACAGCGACGCCGCATTTTTAGGGTGGTGTATGAAAGAGAATGATTCCATCACACTGTCTCTGAATCGCTGCATAAATCCCATCCTCGCGGCGTCGCTATCGGGGAATCGAAATATTGCACCGGTCACATGACAGGAATCAGTCAAAATCATGCCAAGTCTCCGACGAATTGGCAACGACGGTAGAGCATGCTGCAAATTCTCTCTACAGTCTGCGGCTTTCTACGAACCGTTCCCCACCGGAGAGGGTCTGGAACTGACTGCCGGCGTGAGATCCGGCGCTACGAATTCGGCTTGAAACGATTCTGTAACGCACGATGCTTGAAAACCTGCCATTGCAATCTGTCAAACACAAGGCGCTCACCGTCGAAGGGTATTCACGCGCGGCGGTGCAGAGTTATTGGCGGATTCCAGAGCTGAAGATTGGCTTTGAACTGGGTGGCAGCCCGTGGTCGTTCATGGGGACCTCGACGTTCTTTGTCTCGCACGGTCATCTCGACCATCTGGCCGCGATGCCCGTCTATGTGGCTCGCCGCCGCATGATGAAGATGGAGCCACCGACCATCTACCTGCCGGCGGGAATTGTCGAAAACGTTGAACGTATGCTGCAGGCATGGCAGCGACTGGACCGCGGTCGAATGCATTGTGAGATTGTGCCTGTCAAAGACGGCGACCTGATTGAACTTTCGCGCGAGCACAAGGTTCGGGTCTTCAAAACGAAACATACCGTGACGTCTGTTGGGTACGTCGTGTACGATTGTCGCCGTAAGCTGAAACCGGAATATCATGGGTTGTCCGGCAACGAAATTCGCGACATGAGACTTGCCGGGACAGAGGTGACCCAGGAAACGCTGACGCCGCTGGTTGCCTTTACCGGTGATACGGCTCCTCCGGGGCTGGATGCTCACCCGGACGTGCTGAAAGCGCAGGTGCTGATCACCGAAATGACGTTTTTTCGGCCGGAGCACCGCAAGGAAAAGATTCACAAATTTGGGCACATGCATCTGGACGACATCGTGGATCGAGCAGATCGGTTCGAGAATGAATTGATCATCCTCAGCCATCTGAGCACGCGAACTCATGAGTCTCAGGCCCGACAGGCGATTAGAACCCGTGTTCCTGATTCGCTCCGCGACCGGATCATGCTATGGTGCGACTGATGTCCGGCCGCTGCAGTAACGCTGCAGGGGGCTTTCGGCCCCTAACCGTTGGTGCGCCGGCTCAGGTATACGTCCCGCATCGTGTTGGGTGATGTCGACAGCTGCGGAGCGAACAACGAGTTGTTTTCAGGAACATTCCCATGAGAATTGCAATCGCCGTTTTGTTGCTGTTTCCGCTGCTGCGGGCGGATGACAATGTCAATGCGCAAGACACGTCCGTGGCATCGGACCGCTATGAACAACGTGCGGACCACGACCCGAACGGGATCGGCAAGTTTTACATGGGTCGAGAGATTGCCCATGTGATGGGGTACCTCGGGGCACCGTGGCTGGAACGAGACACCCGAGAAGAAGAAGAGCGACTGACACTGCTGGTCAAGTCGCTGAAACTGAAGCCTGGCGATATCGTGGCCGATATCGGGGCCGGGAGCGGAGTAATCAGTGTGCTGATGGCAGAACAGATTTTGCCCAATGGCTACGTGATCGGCGTCGACGTGCAGGACGAAATGCTGCTGCGTCTGCAGGACAACGCTCGTCAGAAAGGTGTGACTAATATCGTCCCGATCAAAGGATCGCAGAAAGCTCCGTCACTGGCACCGCGGTCCGTTGATCTGGCCATCATGGTGGATGTTTATCATGAGTTCGAATTTCCGTACGAGATGATGCAGGAAATCAGCAAGGCGATGAAACCGGGCGGCCGGATCGTGCTGGTCGAATACCGCATGGAAGATCCGACGGTACCGATCAAGCTGGTGCACAAGATGTCACAGAAACAGGCAAAGGCAGAAGTGGAACAGCCTGAGTTCAACATGAAATGGACCGAAACAATCGACGTGTTACCGCGTCAGCATATCTTGGTTTTTACGAAGCAGAACGAACCGAAGTCAACGCCGTAGGACTCTGTAAGTGACTATGGAGCGATCCTGTACTGGCGGATACCGACCTAGGTCTGCACATAGCCGGCTGTCCAGACAGTGGCTCCGCCTGTGACAATTACCGGGCACCATGCGGCCAGGTCCAGCGGAATCAAAGTCCCGCCAATCATGCTGCCGCCCAGCACAAGGCTGACCTGGCCGAACACAAAGAAGACGCCCAGAACAAGGGCGCAAACCGTCATGTTCATGATCAAACTCTGTGATTCCCGTCGCATAACCAGCGGAAGCGCCATCGCAATGGCCAGCAATGAGATGATTGGTCGAGTGATTCTGGCGTGCAGCGCCAGGGTCTGAGCTTTCACCGGCACAGGGCCTGTTGACGGATTACGAATTCTCTTGATCAGTTGTGCCGAAGACAGAAGACGCAGGTTTCGACCGCGATTATACAATTGGTCGAAGCTGACGCTGGAGACAATAAATACGTCCCGGCCATTGGGGCGAGGAATGATTCGAGTACGACCTTCTTCAGTCAGCATGTCGGCAGCGCACAGGCCCGTCAAATTCTGCAACAGCCAACCCGCCCGCCGCTTACTCGTAGCGGGCATGTAGACAGCTGACTCAGCCTCCAGTGAAAACGATTCCCGAACCAGTTCTGCAGGCAGAAAGAAACTCGGACGCAGCAGCCGCCGCTCTTCGATGATGACTTCAGACCCATCAATGTGCATTTCGTAATTCGAATAGTCATACACCGGCTCGACGGTGCGTTTACTGGCACTGCCGGCACCTCGACGTGTTTGCAGCTCCGCAGACAGTTGTGGCATGATCAACTCCTGATTCAGAATCAGAGTCAGATTTACCAAAGCCCCGCCGATCAGCATCGGGCGCAGTAATCGGAATGCGGGAATTCCTGCAGCAAGGATGGGATGTGATTCCGAGTGCTTTTCCAGCAATCCAAAGACGGTGATTGCCGAGACGCCAACAAGCAATGGACCAGCCAGGTCATAGAACTCAGAGACGTGGTATCCGTAGTAACTGAAGACGGATTTGGCCAGTGTCACTCCGTCTGCCGCTCCGCGCTGGAAGTCTCTCATGTTGGAAAACAGATCGACCACGATGTACAAACCGTACGTCGCCACGAAGAACACAATGAATGTGTGCAGAAAACGCTTCAGTAAGTATCGATCGAATGTGTTCATTGTGCCCAGGAGTGGATATCGAGTCGTTCGCCACGTCTTAACATGTTGAGTCCGCGAGCACCTGCCGCCTTAACAGCGGCAGGCCCATTACACTCACGTCAATACAGTTCTGCACCGATGCAGCAGGACGGATGGTCCGGCTGCATCGGTGCAGAACTGAGAGATGAGACGGGCGGTGGGATTACAGTGGAGAGGCGACACTAGAGTCAATATGGAACAGATGCGGCTGTTTGAGGGGACTGGGTAGCACTGTGGAGTGGTGAGTAACAATAATGGCAGATTCAGTTCAGCACCAAACAATCATCAGCGAAGTTGGCACGTTACGAGGCGTTACTGCGGTGGTGTTTGATGCCGTAGGGACGCTGATGTATCCACAGCCAACTGTGGCAGAAGCCTACCAATCCGCCCTTTCACGCCACTGCGGTGTCAACGTTGAGCCCGACCAGGTCAGCGCTGTCATTCGGGAATCACTGATCGCTCGGTCCACTGGTGACGATCTATCCACCAGCGAAGAATCCGAGCACGAGTTCTGGGCGCAGCTGATTCGGGATCTCTGTCCGGACTCGGAAGGCTTTCAGGCATGTTTTGATGACCTGTTTGCTCATTTTGCGCGACCTGACAGTTGGGGCTGCTTCTCTGACGTGGGAGAAATTTTCGGAAGATTGAAATGCGCTGGGCTGAAAGTCGCCATCGCTTCCAACTTTGACTTGCGACTGAATTCCGTGTGTGACGGCCTGAGGGAGCTGGCCGACGTCGACTGCCGAATCATTTCGTCGGCTGTCGGATGGAGGAAACCTGCGGCCGAGTTTTTCCAGGCTGCCATGCAGGAACTGGGAGTTTCGGCGGAGCAGACTCTGATGGTGGGCGACGACCTGATCAACGATGTTCAGGGAGCGACTGCGGCGGGCATGCGGGCAGCATGGATTCGGCGCGGGCCCGCGCTCAGCAGCGACCCTGAAACGCCGGAAAACGTGCTTCAGCTGTCGACACTACAGCAATTGCCAGAGTTATTTGATCGTTTGTCTGCCAGCCTTACGCGTGACGAGGACTCGTAACACCGTGGATGTCGAACTGCCATTGGTCACAGCGGACTGTCCGGCTGAATACAGGAATCGCAACCTTGTTGTGATTCAGCGCAATCCGACTTCCGGTTCCGGTCGGGGGGCGAATCAGATTCTTAACCTGATTCGCGAACTCCGACGACTCAACTATCGTGTCCGTCTGTTTGGCAGTCGGGAACGATTGGACCAGTTTGTCGGGAACAGTACCGTGCAGAAGCAGCTGAGATGTCTGGTCGCCGCTGGCGGCGACGGCACGGTCGCCGGTTTGGTCAGTCGGCATCCGCTGTTTCCCATTGCCACGTTGCCGTTAGGCACTGAGAACCTGATGGCTCAATATCTGCAGATTCCGCGTTGCGGTGATTTTGTGGCTCAGATGATTCACAAGCTCGCGACGCAGTCGTTCGACACCGCATTTGCAAACGATCGACGTTTTCTGCTGATGGCGAGTGTCGGCGTAGACGCACAGGTCGTCCAGCGATTGCACGCCGTGCGCACTGGAAACATTCGGCGTCTGTCGTACGTGAAACCGATTCTGCAAAGCTTTCTGGGATATACCTTTCCCGTACTGTCGGTGTATTCAGCGGACGGAGGATTACGTGGCGAGGGTACGCACGTGATTGTGACCAACATTCCAGCGTATGGTTTTCGTATGTCGTTTTCACCGCAGGCCGATCCGCAGAGTGGACTGCTTGACGTTCGTGTTTTTCGGCAGACCGGACGTGTTACGACGCTGCTTCATGCGTTGCGTACCCGTTTCGGATTGGCGGACAAACGCGGCGACGTACAGCGGTTTACTGCCGATGAAATCGAAATTCGTTCTGCGGGTGACAACACTCCTGCTCAATTCGACGGCGATCCGGCTCCCTGTTGTCCGCTTCGCATCAGGGTTGCACCAGCTTCTATGACGATCGTTGTTCCTGAAACTCATCAGCGATCCTCTGCAGCAGTGGGATGAATCTGGCAAACGCACGAGCTCGATGACTGAGTTTTTGTTTGACCAGCGGGCTGAGTTCGCCGAAGGTGCGGTGAAACTCGCGAATCAGGAAGTACGGGTCGTAGCCGAACCCGCCGGATCCGTGGGCTTCACTCAAAATGCGACCTCGGCACGTTCCTTCAACAGCGATTTTGATTTTGCCTGCGGGGTTCGACAGTGCGACGCTGCACACATAGCCTGCGCTGCGCCGATCGTCAGGTACGCCTGCAAGGTCGGTAATCAGTTTGGCATTGTTTTCTGCGTCGGTAGCGTTGGGGCCGCTGTAACGAGCTGAATAGATACCGGGAGCGCCGTTCAGGGCATCAACCCGCAGCCCACTGTCTTCACCAATCACCCACTGGTTCAGCGCGACCGCGACTTCTGTCGCTTTCTTTGCAGCGTTGGCGGCGAATGTGTCGCCGTCTTCTTCAACTTCCGAAACATTCGGAAATTCAGTCACAGGCACAACTGTGAAACCGGCAGGAGCCAGTAATTCGGCCACTTCAGAAGTTTTCTTGACGTTGCGACTGGCCAGGACGATGGTGCGGGACATTGTGTGATCTGCATTCGTAACGTGGGAAGTGATTCAGGATGACTCGTTTGCGGCGTAGCATATTGGTTGCCGTGACGCCGCTGTACTATCATCTGACGGTTGTCTTGTTTTTTCTATGACTCCGAACAGACCGTCGACAATGTCATCTCCCAATATACTTTGGCTGTGTACGGATCAGCAGCGATTCGACACCATTCACTCGCTGGGCAACGACCTGATTCGCACGCCGAACATCGACCGGCTTGTCAACGAAGGCGTTGCGTTTACGCAGGCCTACTGCCAGAGTCCTGTGTGCAGTCCCAGCCGAGCTTCCTTTCTAACGGGGCGTTATCCAAGAACCACGCGTTGTCGCCAAAACGGTCAGACGATTCCCTCAGACGAAGTCCTGGTGAGCCGAATGTTTGCCGACGCGGGTTATTGCTGCGGCCTGGCAGGTAAGCTGCATTTGGCATCCTGTTCCGCAGGTAAGGTGGAAGAACGCGTCGACGACGGATACCACGACTTTCACTGGTCTCATCATCCGCAGCCCGACTGGCCGGAAAACGCTTACACTCAATGGCTGCACTCGAAAGGTCAATCATGGGAGAAACTGTATTCCGGACCATCCACCGGATTTGTGAAGGAAGGCGTGCCAGCGGAATTTCACCAGACCACATGGTGCGCCGATATGGCCATCGACTTTATTAACAGCAACCAGGATCGCCCGTGGTTTTTTAGCTTCAATTGTTTTGACCCGCACCACGCATTCGATCCGCCGCCCGAATATATGGCGAAATACAACCCGGAGGGCATGCCGCTTCCAAAGACGATGCCGGGGGAATCGGATTCGAAGACATCTTTTCAACGGCTCGATTCCATCTGGGCTCACAACAGTCCGGGTGAGTTCCATACCGCAGTGATGACAGATGCTGATCGACGGCAAGTGACGGCCGCGTACTACGCGATGTGTGAACTGATTGACGACCAGGTCGGACGCATCATGGAAAGCCTAAAGCAGTCGGGGCAGCGTGAGAATACGATCGTGATCTTCATGTCCGACCACGGAGAAATGCTTGGCGACCACGGCATCTACTTCAAAGGCCCGCATTTCTATGACGAAGCCATCCACGTCCCGCTGGTGATGTCGTGGCTCGGACGGTTCCAGACCGGACTGCAGGTAGATGGTCTGACGGAACTAATCGATCTGGTGCCGACCCTGCTGGAAGCGGCCGAACTGCAAGTACCCGAACGAGTCCAGGGAAAGTCACTGCTGCCCTGTCTAACGGGACAAGCGGATCCGACACATCATCGTGAGTCTGTCCTGTGTGAGTACTACAATAGCTGGACTCACAGTCATGCCTACGGAACGATGCTGCGAACGACCAGCGAGAAAATTGTCGTCTATCATGGTACCGATCAGGGCGAACTCTACGACCTTAGATCGGATCCTGACGAATTTACGAACTTATGGACGTCGCCCGATCATCAACCCGTGAAGCTGCGGTTGATGCAGCGGTGCTTCGACGCCAGTGTTCTGAGCATGGACCCGTGCCCACCAAGACGCGGCGCGTTCTAAACGCCGCTTGACGCCAGGGCTGTGTCTGCCCTCGCTTTCGTACACGTCGCAGAGTTCGCTACAAGTTCGATCAGTGCTTTTCTAGCAACCGGCTTAGTCGCATAATCATCGCATCCGATATCGAGGCATCGCTGGCGATCATTTGCCATCGCATGGGCCGTTATGGCGATGATGGGTAGCGTGTAGTCGTTCTCTCGCAATTTTAGTGTGGCCTCATAGCCGTCCATAACGGGCATCTGCATGTCCATCAGAATTACGTCAAATGGATAGCCGTCCCTCTTTGTGGCCATCGCCAAATCAAAACCAGCCTGGCCATTTTCAGCAAGTGTGACGGTTGCCCCAGCCTTCTTCAGTAGAAACGAGATGAGTCGCTGGTTGTCGGGTCCATCCTCAACGTAAAGGATATGGCGGTCACACAACGACAATTGTGCTTCGCCAGCGTTCTCCGTTTTCACAGTTCCGGGACTCCGCTCGACATCGTTATCAATCAGTCGCAGGTCGTCCAATGGCCCCGTGGGAACCGTGATTGAAAACGTGTTCCCCTTCCACGGCACGCTTGAGACTGAGATGTCGCCACCGAGCAGTTTCACCAGTCGTTCGCTGATCGTAAGCCCAAGGCCCGTTCCTCTAAATTGCCGTGTCATCGAGTTGTCGGCCTGCGTGAATGCCAGGAAGAGCTTCTTTATATCGTCTTCGGCAATACCGATGCCCGTATCGATCACGTCGAATTGCAGCCGACATTCCTTCCCTCGTTCGTTCAGCAGGTGAGTTACCAATTTGACGGACCCACTCTCTGTGAACTTGATGGCGTTCCCGACGAGGTTGATGAGAATCTGACGCAACTGAGTCGGATCACAGTGGATTGTTGCGGGAATCTTACCGTCAAATTGAACATCCAGTCTTAATCCCTTGGCTTCTGACCGCACGCGCATCAACGAGGCGACGTCGGCAGCGATCGCGTGTGGGGCGCAGGAGGTCTGTTTCAGTTCAGTTTTTCCAGCTTCGATCTTAGACAGATCCAGAACGTCGTTGATGATGTGGATGAGATAGTTGCCGTTTTCTTTGATGGTGTGAACGGCATCGATGTCTGTCGGTGCTACTACGCTATCATGAAGTACGTCGGTAAAGCCCAGGATTGCGGTCATTGGAGTACGGATTTCATGACTCATGTTTGCCAGAAACTGACTCTTAGCCCGACTTGCAGCTGCCGCGGCTTCCCTGGTCTTGACCAGATCGATGCAGAAATGCAAAACAAGAAATATGACAGCCGATATCCCGGAAGTCACAATCAGTCCCACTGTGAACCCTCGCGCTGGCGCCTGGCTGGCACTTGTGGCAAATCCGCGGTTTGCGGTCGCGAACAGCAATGTGGTTTCCGCCTTAAATCTGTCAAAGTTACCGGCGCTGCGTTTAGTAGACGTGTCGACCATAATCGTGACCGCTTTCCCCAGATGCTCACCGTCATAGATCACATCTTTTTGGACACCGTGCCGTGAAACCATTCTTGCCCGCCGTCAAAGCCATAAAAAAGGTCAAGGTCCAAAAATTGTCGCTGTACCTCAAAACGATCAAAGACTTCCCGGTTCGGCTCGCCGTGCTTGAAGAAATCCTCGCCCTCGATAGTCGCCACGCGACTTGAGACGCCCAACAGCCAGGTTTTCGGCGGAAGTACGAATGCATGGCCTGCGAAAGCCGGACGGAGCAGCGGTCGAGTGAAGCTGCGAATCAGATCCTTCGTGTGATCGCCTTCAAATCTCTGCCAATCGGAACCACCAAGGCCTTGAAATGTACCAAGCGAGGTGAATTCGTCGGAAGACTCGGCTTCGAGACGAGCTTGATTCTGAAAGTCCAGGGCCGGCATCTCTTCCTGAAGTGTGGCTACAGTCTCCTGCGCTGCAAGGATGCCGGGGCCGGGCAAATGCAGACAAAGAGAATTGTCGCTACCGTCTTCGTGGCGTACGTAAATTTCACGCCCCGACTCCCGGATCACGGTGAGGCGCCCTGGAGATGGATAAAAGGAAGTCGGCCGGGCCGTCGATGGCAACAACGCAGTAGATGGTCATGATCTTGCTCCGCCATCATTTAAAGCGATGAGCTTGTTCGCGGAGCGCCGTCACGGACTATTCTTCGTCAAATACTGTGCGAGATGCTTGTACTGCCGCTATATCGGTTATACCGCGTCTTCATGCCGTGATGGTCCATCCCGTTCACTTTATTAGACTTGGAAAGTAAGGGATTACCCTTGTTCAGCCTGTCTTGGGGCCCGTCAGATTCAGAATTGTGTGGATTCCGCAGCCGCGTTTCTCCGACCTTTGCAGCCGTTTTTCCCGGGGGACGCTGAAATGTGTTATGACTCAGCGGTACTGAGGCAGCCGTCTGTGCACCAGGTTCAGGGCCGGGCAGTTCGAAGCTGGTCCCTTCTGACCCTGAAGGACCGAAAATGCTTCGAAGGCCCGGTTTCTTCAATTGAGATCGCTTAAGACTCGCGGGAAAGAGAGTCTTTCGATGATCACCGTTTGGCATGCAGGCGTCTCTGTTGCGGAGCCCAGCACCTTGACCCTGATCGTCAGAGAGACATTCGAAGAAGAGGCAGGCTAAAGCGGAATCTGCTCGGAAGAGCCCACGGTGAACGAGGGCTGATGGACAGAATACTGAATCTCAATGTAGACCAGTTCGTAACTGCTTTAGAACCCGCTGCTGATTCGTTGGACCTCGTGATAGAACGATTTGGAGTGTCCTTTCAGGACGAACCCTCCACGCCGTCGGCCCACCAACTGCAGACTGACGGCCGGGTCATAAAAACGTCCCAGCAACAGGACAAGTAACCCCAATCCAATGGATATAATCACAGAGCCGGTCGCGCGAAAAACAACAGAGCCTCCGGTTGCACCCACGAACACCAGGATCACTCGGCCGATTCGTTTCTCCCACCTAATTCTTCGACGGTACCGCGGGCCCACGTACCAGGATGCGTTAACTGTGCTGCAACCGTAGCGTCGGAACGCCCAGGACGTCGCGGGCACAGCAAGGATGAAGATCACCAGGTAAGACACTTTGCCGGATGATGTGCTGGAAAAAGGAAGACTACCACCTACCACCGATACTACCAGAATCAGAAATGCAATGACTGTCAGTACAAATGCGAATGCCCCCGGACCTGAAAACGTTCTGAGTGTCTTCTGGCGCTGCTCGAGGTCCTCGGTCTCTCCGTAATAAATGCAGGCCATCGGCAGTTCCACGGTGTTTCTGCATAGAATCTCTCGCCGCGAAATCAGGTATTCGTCGTCTTCGCCCAGTTCTCGTTTTTCTGCGGCACTGGAGCCTGGTGCCTGAAACGGGTTGAAGTCAGTGCTGGCATCGCTCATGGTGTGTTCCCAGGTCGACGTTTGACGATGGACAGTACTTCCTGCAGAAACAATGGAGGGAATCCTGCAGGAATGTTTAAACGCTGGTGAGTACCAACAATCTGCGGTTGAATAAGTCGGCGTGATTGAATCAGGGAGACGATGGCAGGCAGTCCTGTCCAGAATGTAAACAGAAAACAAGAACTGCTTACCGTGATGCTCAGGATGAGAGCGATGATGAACAGAAACGCCAGGACACCCGCTGTGACCTTCCACGCTTTTTGCTTCTGCCGGCGCCTGTCTATTAAACCGCGTTCCACGCCCCGGGTGGCCTGCACACTTCGCGTGGTTCGACGGGCATACCACATTACAGTCGGAGTCAGAACAATAATAAGAACCCATGTCAGCCAGGCAGCGGTTGGTACTTGTTCCCAAGTTGACGTGGCGCCCATGGGTTGTCGCGCTGCCATAATCAGCACCTGTGCCGCAAACGGCAGTCCGAACCCCAGCAAGACGACTCGTATCCGATGCAACATCACCGGGGTCCATCTCAAAACGTCAGACTGTCGTTCCAGTTCGTCACTATCGCCGTTACGGATACAAACTTCGGGCAAGGTGACTTCCGGGCCGCAAAGAACGCAATCGCTGGACACCATAAATTCGGTGTCCGGCGACAGAGTGGCATTCTGCGGTCCGTTTTCCGGCGGCCGATAAGCATTAAATGGTGTGTCTGCGCTGGGTTTATCCATAGCCGTTCACTGTAACATACGGGATTTGTCAGTCACGTAAGCGCTCCAGTGGTCTGCCTGACCAGGGCTCTGAATATTCGCTCGACTTTGCCTCTGATTAGGCCTCCTGGGCGTTGAGAAATGCTTGTTTTTCTGCTACGATTAGCCGTTCCGCTTCAGATGCCGTAAACCATTTACCAGAAAATGGTTAGGCGCATTCAACCACTGTTTTCTTATTGCCGTTAGCCCTCGTTTCCAAAACGTACCCCACCGGGATTTTGTGAGGGCCACTTGCGTGGCGTTGTTGGGGCAGGCGACCTCTGGCACGTGATTACGCAGATTTTGTTGGAAATCATCCTGCAATAACCTCAGATTTGACCAGCTTTCCACGCAGTTCGGGCTAAGCACAGCTTAGCCGCCCCAAAGGAGTTTTCAGGTTGTCCACAGACGATCCCACAGGTGACCTTTCCGCGCCAACAGACGGCGACAGAGATGATCGCGTTCAGCGCACTGACATTCAGGAGGAAATGCAGAACAGCTATTTGACGTACGCAATGAGCGTCATTATCAGCCGCGCATTACCCGATGTTCGCGACGGCCTTAAGCCGTCCCAACGCCGCATCCTGGTGGCGATGAACGACCTGAATCTCAGCCCGGGGGGCGGTCGAAAAAAGTGTGCAAAAATCGCCGGCGACACCAGCGGTAACTACCATCCGCACGGTGAGGGCTCAATCTATCCCACGCTGGTACGCATGGCCCAGGACTGGGCCATGCGAGAAGTTCTGATCGACAAACAGGGCAACTTCGGTTCGCTGGCCGGGCTTCCCCCGGCGGCGATGCGATACACAGAAGCTCGACTGGCTGGTGCGGCGTCCGAACTGTTACGCGATATTGATCGCGATACCGTGGACTTCGTCAACACGTACGACCAGGAACGTACGGAACCCGTCGTGCTGCCGGCGCGATTTCCGAATTTGATTGTCAACGGTTCGACGGGAATCGCCGTCGGCATGGCCACAAGTATTCCACCTCATAATCTGGCCGAGGTCTGTGAAGCTGTCAAACGCATTATTGACAACCCGGAGCTGACTCTGGATGAACTGCTGGATGTGATCCCTGGTCCCGATTTCCCCACCGGAGGCGTTATCTGTGGCCGCATGGGCATCCGTCAGGCGTATATGACAGGTCGCTCGACGATCGCACTGCGAGCGCGCACGCACTTTGAGACGGAAAAGAAGAGTGACGTAATTGTCGTCACCGAGATTCCGTACATGGAAACTCGCGATCGTATCCGTGAGAAGCTGGAACTTCTGGTCCGCGATGAGCGCATCAAGGGCATTGCTCGTATCGTCGACCTGACTGACCGTACCATTCCGTCGTGGCAGGTTCGCCTGCACATTGTACTGAAGCGAGATGCTGATAAGGACGTTGTGCTTAATCAGCTGTATAAATTCTCGCCGCTGCAGTCGACAGTCAGCATGATTCTGCTGGCACTGGATGGCAGCCGCCCGCAGCTGATGACACTTCGTGGCATGCTGGACGCCTTTATTCGGCACCGCGTGGAAGTTATCCGCCGACGCACGGAGTTCATGCTGCGAGAGGCCCGCAAACGCAAGCATACAGTGGAAGGCCTGCTGCTGGCTCAGGTGGATATCGACCGCATCATCAAGGCGATTCGCAATGCTTCCAGCCGAGCGGTCGCGAAGGACGACCTGCAGACGATACCGATTCCGGCAGAACTCGTTGCTCGGGCACTGGGAGAAAACGGGTTTTCAGAATTCCAGGCGGAACAGGGCGCGTCGGAAGAGTACTTCATTTCGACCAACCAGGCCGAAGCCATTGTGTCGATGCAGTTGGGGTCATTAGCTAACCTGGAACGTGAAAAGTTGCAGGGCGAACATGCTCATCTTCTTGAAGATATCGGAGAGTATCTGCACCTGCTCAGCGATGAGGCTAACATCCGTGCCGTAATTAGCGAGGACATGGATGAACTGCAGAATAAGTACAACAACAAACGTCGCACCGATATCTCCTTCGAAGAACTGGGAGACTACGACAAGGAGGCTCTGATCCCGGAAGAAGCCATGGTGGTGACGCTGTCGCGCCGCGGGTACATCAAACGCACGCCGCTGACGACTTATGAGGCTCAAAACCGGGGCGGGAAAGGCATCAAAGGCGCGACTTCTGATGAAGAGGACGCCATTGAACACCTGTTTGTTTCCAGTACTCATGACTACCTGCTGTTCTTCACGGATCGTGGCCGTGTGCACTGGCTGAAGGTCTACGATCTGCCGCTACAGGCGCGTACGGCCAAAGGGCGCGCACTGGTGAATGTCATCGCACTGGAAGAGAATGAACGCATTTCCAACTGCTTTAACGTGCGTGAGTTCCCGGACGACAAGTATCTGATGATTGCCACACGCAAAGGTATCGTGAAGAAAACCGCTCTGTCGGCTTACGGACGACCTCAAAAGGGTGGAATCATTGCGATTCGTCTGGACGACGATGATTCACTGGTTGACGTGCGAATTCTGGAGGGCGACCAGGATGTTGTCATCAGTACGTCCGGCGGTATGGCGATTCGTTTCAGCCACGACGACGCCCGCCCCATGGGTCGAGCTACTCGCGGCGTGAAAGGGATTAACCTGATCAGCGGAGAAGATGTTGTGGGAATGGTTGTCGCCGAAACGGCGTGCACCCTGCTGACGGTTTGCGAACAGGGCTATGGCAAACGAACACCGTTCGGCACTGGTCTGACCAGCGCGTCGGAAGACGACGGGACTGAGAGCGAAGGTTCTGCCAGCGGCACGGCTCAATATCGTCGTCAGCGCCGAGGCGGCAAGGGGCTTCGTGATATCAAAACCACAGAACGCAACGGCAAAGTCGTCGATGCGATGACGGTCCGCGACGACGACGAAGTTCTGATTGTGACCGCCAAGGGCAAGATTCAGCGACTGCGAGCATCGGACATCAGCACCATTGGAAGAAATACTCAGGGTGTCCGCATCATGAAACTGGATGAAGGCGACACACTGGCATCATGTGCCGTGATTGCCAGCGAGGATATCGAAGCTGAATCTGCCAAGGCCCGGATTCGAGACGAAGCAGCAGCGCTGGATGCTGTGACGGCGGAAACAGCGACGTCTGACGACGTAGTAACGGAGAACGGTGATACAGATTCTTCTGAGCAGAAAGATAACTCAGAAGAGTAACGTGAGGAGCAACCTCAAAATGGTCCGGCGGGTCGCCAACGCTGTCAGGATGCAGCGGCCTGCCGGACCTGTGACATGAGGCTTGCGCACATCGGGTATGGCGATTCGTTTCACTGGCCCAATCGGAACTCGTAACGATGAGTGGTATTGTTGGCCACACGATGTATGCCGTCCTGGCTGGTATGGCGACCCGGCACAGAAAACTGCCGATCGCGTCGCTGATTCATCGTCACTACCCGAGTTATCTTTGTGGCGCGTATCTTGGGTGTGACGTTCAAACGATGCCGGAAGCCGTCTGTGTGGAAACAGGCCGGGACGTCGGCTACGGAACGGCGCCGCTTCAACACAGCCCGCTTACCGGTGGTGACGTACGTCTGTGGTCACTTGAGTTCGAAGGAAAATCGTACCGGCCTCGCGACATTCATCGCCTGTTTTACGGGCGATCTCACCTGGTGTTTGGGTGGACGTCGGCTGAGCGTGAGCAGACCGTGCCGTGGGACCATCTGCCCGACTATTGCGCGTCCGTGGTACAGGATGCGGTGGAATTGTTCGGCCCCGGCGAGCGACAGTTGGCGTATCTGTTCGGCTGGATGGCTCATATCGTCGGCGACAGTTTGATTAAGTCCGTTCAGCCTGGAATCGACCTGAATTTGCTGGATGGAAAATACACGCCCCAAAATCGGCCCATTCAGGACTTGGTTTCGTTTCATGAGATCGGGATCAAAGAACTTCATCTGAATTGGCCGGCGTTGTTGAACGACCTTGCCGAAACGCCGGTCGAACCGATTCAGCTGCATTACATGCGAGCCTCAAAGCCGCGAGGCGAACTGGCGGCTCACTTTTCCAACGCGTGGTCACCGCATCTTGCCCCGCTGCTGGTCGCAGTGCTGCAGGAAAATCGGCGTTACCAGGCGATCCGCAATCCGCGTCTCCTGAAACTCTACGCTCTGAAAAAGACGGGACAGCGATGGACCTGCAGCCATGACCTCAGCCGGCAAACCGGTGGACTGACCTATGTGGAGATGGTTAATCTGGCGGATCAGGCTGATTTTCGGCACGCGATGTGGCAGATGGGCGAAGCGATCGTGTCTCTGTTTGAACAGGTCATCGAACGCACACCAGCATTACAGAAGTTACCGACTGATAGTGGTCCATCATGGTCCGATATGACGAACAAGTGGCGGAAACGTCGCTGATGTGTTGGCGCCGCATTCACCAGGACAGAAAAAAACACAATAAGTTTCGTTGGTCCTGCGTTAGGGGTACTGCGTCGTCACGACGATTAGAACAGATGAATAATTGCCCGAAAAAGACTCCCGAGCCTCTGCGAGCCAGTCGTCCGCGCAGGCGCGTGAGTCTGCTTCTTTCGTGCGTTCTGTTGTGTGCGACTGTCGGCGAAACACCCGCTCAGGATGTGCAGTACAATCGTGATGTTCGACCGATCCTGGCGGACAAGTGCTTTCGCTGCCACGGACCGGATGCGGCAGCTCGTGAATCAGAGCTGCGTCTGGATGACAGAACGAATGCAACAGGAGACCGTGGCGGTCATCGAGCGATCGACCCCGGAGAAACGGCATCCAGCGAACTGATCAGGCGCATCACGTCCACTGATCTGGATGAGCGAATGCCGCCGCTTGATTCCGGCTCTACGCTTAGCGCCGATGAAATTGAAATCCTCCGTCAGTGGATTACGGACGGTGCCGAGTATCAGTCGCACTGGTCGTTCGTTCCTCCGCGACGCGCTTCATTGCCCTCGGTGAATGACGAGGCATGGGTAATAAACCCGATCGACAGGTTTGTGCTGGCCAGTCTGGAGTGTCGCGGACAGGAACCGTCTGCGGCGGCCGACAATGCAACATGGATTCGCCGAGTCACGCTGGACCTGACGGGATTGCCTCCCACGCTCAACGAAATCGACGCCTTCGAACGCGATGCCATCGACGATCCGGCCGCCGCTTATCAAACCCTGATCGATCGGTTGCTGGCATCGCCTCGCTATGGCGAACGGATGGCGTCCGGCTGGCTGGATGCTGCTCGCTATGCGGACACCAACGGATATTTCACGGACAACGATCGAACGATGTGGCCGTGGCGCGACTGGGTCATCAACGCATTCAACAGTAACATGCCCTTCGATCGATTCACCATCGAACAACTGGCAGGTGATCTGCTGCCGAATGCGACGATTGACCAGCAGATTGCCACAGGCTTCAATCGCAATCACATGGTGAACAACGAAACCGGCATTATTGAGGAAGAGTTTCGCGTGGAATATGTGGTTGACCGAGTCGACACGACTGCCACGGTGTGGATGGGGCTGACCGTTGGCTGCGCTCGCTGCCATGATCACAAGTACGATCCGATTTCGCAGGAGGACTTTTATCGCTTCTTTTCGTTTTTCAACAACGTGCCGGAACGAGGCCTCAGCGGCAGCAGCGGTAACGCAGCGCCACTGCTGAAAGTGCCGACACCCGAACAACAGAATCGACTTAATGAGTTACCTGGAAAGATTGCAGCGGCTCAGCAGAAATATGCTGCAATCGCAAAGGATCTCGATGACGCACAGGCAGCGTGGGAACAAACGGCGGTGTCACGTTTGCCCACGGCAGTAATGGCGGGCCTGGTGGCACATTTTCCACTGGACAGCGAAATTCCGGCGGAATCAAAGGTTGGTTCTGTCCGTATTGTGGACGGAATGATCGGCAGTGCCGCAACATTTGACGGCGATGCATGCATCCGTATCGCCGACGGTCCTGACTTTGATCACACCGACGCGTTTTCGTTTGGAGTGTGGATTCAGCCCGAAGCCGCAGGGTGTGTCCTTTCGAAAATGGATGATGCCAGAGACATGCGCGGGTATGATGTCACACTGCGAAAAGGCAAAGCCATCGTCAATCTCGTTCATCGGTGGAACAGAGACGCGATCCGGATCTCGACCGCATCATCGCTGTCAATGCGACAGTGGCAGCATCTAATGGTCTGCTACGACGGGTCAGCAAACGCGGCCGGGGTGAACGTCTACCTGGATGGGCAACCACAACCCGTCGAGGTTGCGCAGGATACTTTGATGGGGACGATTAGAAACCAGCAACCGCTGCGAGTGGGGCGACGTCAGGCCAGTGCTTCGTACAAGGGGCTGGTCGACGACGTGCGTTTCTACGATCGCCAGTTGTCCGCCGCAGAAGTTCATCGGCTGGCGAGTCGGCAAATGGTGCGTGGCATCGTCACGAAACCGCCGGAACATCGCAGCGATGCACAGCAGCGAAAGCTGCGAACCTGGTTTCTGCAGCATCATGCCGATAAGCGTTTTGTCAACGCGACGACAGAGCTGGAACGACTGCGCAGTGAGCAAACGAGATTGTTAAAAAATGTGGCGACGACCATGGTGATGCAGGAAGCCGACAAGCCGCGTCCCGCCTTTCTGCTTCTGCGAGGCGAGTACGATCGCCATGGCGAAGAAGTCTCCGCTGGTCTACCAGAATTCCTCGCTCCCATCCAGATTCGAAGTCTGCCCGTACGTGACGACGGCGGAGGGAAAAATCGTTCTGCAAATCGTCTTGATCTGGCAAAGTGGCTGGCGGAGCCATCACATCCGCTGACGGCTCGTGTGACGGTCAATCGACTGTGGCAAAAACTATTCGGCATTGGCATCGTCCGGACCGTCGATGACTTTGGCACTCAGGGCGAATGGCCCAGTCACCCGGAACTGCTCGATTGGCTGGCGATTGAATTTGTGGACAGCGGCTGGGACATGAAACATCTGCTGCGCGTGATTGTCAGTTCCGCGACCTATCGCCAGTCTTCGAATTGTTCGGCACAGCTATACGCCCTCGATCCGGACAATCGTTTGCTGGCTCGCGGTTCGCGGTTTCGCATGAATGCCGAGATGCTGCGTGACAATGCGCTGGCGATAAGTGGCCTGCTTGTCGAAAAACGCGGGGGGCCGTCCGTCAAACCGTATCAACCCGCGGGTCTGTGGCGGGAAGTAACCTACGACAGCGATCGTACGTATCAACCGGATGGCGGTGATGCGCTCTATCGTCGTAGTCTGTATACGTTCTGGAAACGACAGTCTCCACCGCCCAACATGCGGGTCTTTGACGCCCCGACTCGTGAAACCTGCTCCGTCCAGCGGTCACGAACCAACACGCCGCTGCAGGCTTTGGCACTGATGAATGATCCCACGTTTGTCGAGGCCTCCCGACAACTCGCAGAACTCATCATGACACAGCCTGCAGACGATCCCTCGAAACGAATTGTTGTCGCATTCCGCAGGGCAACCGCACGACGACCGACGGCTGGCGAAGTGAACGTCCTGCTGGATGTGTTTCGAGTTCAGAAGAAAGTGTTCGCGGAAAATCAACCAGAGGCGATCAAGCTGTTGAGTGTGGGCGACTCCGCTCGTAACGCAGCATTCAATGTCGCAGAACATGCCGCGTGGACGACTGTCGCAAGCATGATTTTGTGTCTCGACGAAACCATTACCCGACGCTGATGATCTTTGACGAAGGAATGACTTGGAAGTCGAGCAGTAACCCATGCCAGATCCCAGTATTTTCCGGTCCTCGGTTAAGTCTTGTGCGATTGACCTCGGACGTTCACAGAGCAGACGCCAGCTATTTGGCCGTGCGGCGACCGGCATCGGGACGGCTGCGCTCGCGACTCTGCTTAATGCTGACGTGCCGGCCTTGGCAGGAGCAGCCTCTCCGCGAGCCAAACGCGTTATCTATCTGTTCATGCACGGCGGTCCGTCGCAGATGGACCTGTTCGATCACAAGCCGACGTTAAGTCGACTGCGCGGAACAGAGCTGCCAGCTTCGGTTCGCATGAACCAGCGACTGACCGGGATGACAGCCAGCCAGAAAACACTACCGGTCGCGTCGTCAATTTTTAAGTTTGCTCGGCATGGTCAGTGCGGCGCTTCGCTGAGCGAACTGCTGCCGCAGCTGGGCACAGTGGCAGAGGACCTGTGTTTCATCAAGTCGATGCACACCGAAGCTATCAACCATGATCCGGCCGTGACGTATCTGCAGACGGGACATCAACAACCCGGACGGCCCAGCATGGGATCATGGCTCAGCTACGGACTCGGCAGTGAGAACGAAAATCTGCCTGGATTCGTCGTATTGCTGTCCCGCGGCAGCGCGGCGCGGCCCGACGACCCGCTGCACACCCGGCTGTGGGGGTCCGCATTTCTGCCCTCCAATCATCAGGGCGTGAGTTTTCGTTCCTCGGGTGATCCGGTGCTGTACCTTTCCAATCCGCCGGGCATTGATGCGGCCACGCGTCGCCGTATGCTGGAGGGTTTACGCAAGCTCAACACCAGTCAGTTTCAGTTCGCGGGCGATCCCGAAATTAACACGCGGATTGCGCAGTTCGAACTCGCAAATCGCATGCAGATGTCTGTCCCGGAACTGACGAATCTGAGTGACGAGACTGACGACACGTTGAACATGTATGGCGACGACGTCCGTCGACCAGGAACCTTTGCGGCGAATTGTCTGTTGGCTCGTCGCATGGCGGAACGCGGCGTCCGGTTCATTCAACTCTATCACCGCGGCTGGGACCAGCATTACAACCTGCCCAGCGACCTGCGACTGCAATGTCGCGACATTGATCAGCCGTGTGCAGCACTTATTAGTGATCTTAAACAACGTGGCTTGTTAGAAGACACGCTGGTTGTCTGGAGTGGAGAATTTGGGCGGACGATTTACAGTCAGGGCAAGCTGGAAAGCAATAACTACGGCCGCGACCATCACGGCCGCTGTTTCACCGCGTGGCTGGCGGGTGGCGGCATCAAGCCAGGAATGACGTACGGCGGAACGGATGACTTTTCATACAACGTGGCCCATGATCCGGTCCACGTTCACGACCTGAACGCCACGATTCTGCACTGCATGGGCATCGACCACGAAAGGCTGACCTTCAAATTCAAAGGCCGCCAATTCCGATTGACGGACGTACATGGTGAAGTGGTCACCGAGGTGCTGGTTTGACCGAGGATAAATGCATTTGGCTCCCGTACCTGCAGAGAAACATCGGAATCGCTCCGGCTGATTCCTACGTGATACGGACCAGCACCGTCTCATCGTATTCCAGGGCGGGCTTCACAAGACGTGCGTCGCTGCGCAGGTAGTGAAAGGCGACGGCTCGGCGAGCGTGGTCGCTGGTGTTGCTGGACGACTGGTGCCAGGTATTTCCGTGGTGGAATGAGATCCCTCCGCTCGGTACCGGAGCCGGCGTCATCTGATATATGTCAAGATGTTCGGGAGCGACCTGCAGGTTAAACGGCTCATCTTCGGGAGCGACGTGTGGGCGCACCGGGCCAAGATTACTGCCGTTTCCATAGAACAGGCAGCCGTTCTGCACAGTGGCCGTATCCAGAGCAATCCAGACGGTCAGAGTTGCGTCGAGGGTGTCCGGACCAAAGTAGAAGTTGTCCTGATGAACCGGTTTTGGTCCGCCGACTTCCGGTGGTTTGCAGAAAACCTGGCTGAAGAAGACACAGACTCCTGGCCCAATCAGCTGTTCCACCATGGCCACGACGTTTTCCGATGTCGCCAGCTGCTGAAATATCTGTCGATGAAACGCGGGGTTGTCCAGTTTGCGCAGGGCCGTCGCCTGGCCTTTCTGTTCCAGATACCAGCGTTTCTGATCGTCGGCCAGATTCTCCAGAAACTCGTCGCCCCAGTGGTTGATATCGTCCAGCGCTGCGGCGACCTGGTCGGGCCTCAGAACATCGGGAACTGTCAGGTGACCTGTGGCCCGAAATTCTTTGACCTGCGAATCTGATAACATGTTTTCCAGTCCTCAGTTTTGAGCTTCAAATATTCGGGAGGCCCGGGCTATTGAAACATTTGCCGTGACCGGTGTTTTTATGCCTTCCGAAAGAGCCGTTACCGGAGCCGGGTGCAGGTAGTCGTCAACTTTTTTCGGGAGATCTACGAAGGCCGTTTTTGCGGCAATCGCAATCAGCATCACCAGTCCCACTCCCGCAAAGGCAATCGTGCCAGGTCCATTGACGTGTTCGCCCATGACGTCACGTGAACTGGTCAGCCACAGAAGAACTCCGGCGACTAGTGGTGCGGCAACGACGGTCAGCGCCTGAGCAAAGATGATCGTTGGAGTGCGGTCGAAATCAAACACGAGAACGGCCACGCCCACGATCATTCCCGTCAACAGCGCCGCGGTCGTCATCAGACGTGGCCCGGTGTCGGTCGGCTTGCTTCCCAGACCGAGTCCGTCCGAGGCCATAAAGCCGCCGATCATGGAATTGACCAGGAACGAAGAATAGGCCGCTGAGAACAACCCAAGACAGAAGATGATCTTTGCGCTGGCTCCGAATGTTTTTTCCAGAGCGTCGGCTACGTCGACAGGATTCTTTAGTGCCACAGCGGGGCCGTCGGGGTTGTAAAACGCGGCTGCGGCGGTCGACATCAGCATCAATGTGATCAGAAACATGATCACCGAGCCTACTCGAGCGTCGACCAGGCCGCTCTTCAGGTCCTCTTTCTTCCAGCCTTTTTGGCGGACCAGATAGGCCTGATAGAAAGCTGCAGTAATCACAAAGGTTGTGCCAACCAGACCGAGAACCGGCAACATTTCTCCGGACGTTCCAAGCGAAGGGGTGAACCCCTTGAGCATGCCGCCAACACTCGGCTTCAGACTGATCAGGTTGACCGCGAAGCTGGCGAGCATCAGGCCAACAAACGTCATCATGAGTTTTTCCAGAGTCCGGTACATGTCTTTGAACAGGTACAGAAACGAAATCGCCAGAGCATTGAACAGCACAACCATCACAGTGACGACGATCTTGCTGTCGACAAATGCTTCGAATGCGGCGGCGACGCCGATGTTGTTGCCGGACTGAAAAGCTGCCGAGATGAAGAACACTCCAATGCCCACCATGATCGCCAGCCACCTGCCAGCCTTTTTCCGAATCAGGTCGCCGGGAGCTTCAGCCGCTACCGCTCCCAGTTTTGCACCCAGAGTCATGTATACCATCATGAACGCCACCGACACAACAACGACCCACAGCATGGCATAGCCGTCGTTCGCTCCGATCTTGGAGCTGGTCATGATGCTGCCCGGGCCGATCACAACACAGGCGGTGATGAGCCCCGGGCCAATGCGTTTGTACCACGCTGTTGGCGAGCTGCTCGTCGAATCGGCAGACTCATTATCATTCGGGGCGTTGTATGGAGTTTCGTTCGAGGAGTCTTCGGTCATGGTAGTTCCAGAGGCAGAAAGATTGAGGTGGGGTGATGCACAGTGTGTTGAAATTGGCCTGTGTGTGCAAACACTCAACGCTGAATCATCGCTCTTACCCGACGAAGTCGCTGCCAGGCACGCTTTTGACTTCCAATGGTCCGGACGCCATGACAATATCAGAGTTGATCGCTGACGAATCGCGTGGTCACGCGCTCGTGATATTTCCTGCGACAGAACAGGAAGCTCATGGTGCGTTGCGTCTCCGGAAATGATGCAGGAACTGCAGCGACGCGAACTAATCGCGTTGAGCCGACTTTGCGAATGCGAGGAAATCTTCTTCTACCGCTTCGACCTGGTCGACCGGACCGGTCAGCTTCAGAAAGTACCCCTGATCCGGCAGAGGAGCAATGATACCCAGCATTCGCCAGCCATCCTGAGCGTCACGACCAAATCCCGCCGAGAACCGTCCCTCCAGATCAATCAAAGTGGCATCTACTCCCGCGACAGTCAGCGTTTCCGTGACTTCGCCGCGTGACTGCGTCACCTGCCCGCGCCAGCGGTCAAGATTGTCCGAGAGCGAACCACCTGAACGGGAAAGCGTCAGCGTAACATCCGGCCCGGCAGCGGGCATGGCGAACTTCGCCGAGATAATTCCCATCTGAAACTGGGACAGCGGCATTTCTTCCCATCCCGCGGGGACGGCAAACTTCAGACCGTCGAATGCTTTCCGTTCGCCGGACACAGTCGCCGATGTGACGGGTGTTTCCTGACTGTCGTCAACAGCCGAATCTGCTTTCATCACGGGTGGAGTCGACTTGACCACGCTTTCGTCACCGCAACCGGCGCAGATCAGCAGTACAGATATTGACAGAAGGTGGATCGATGAATGGGTACGCATGGGAATTACCGGGTGTTTCACTGGGTCAGTCTAATTGTGCTGACGACGATTTCTGTACTTGTCGCTGACGCGATTCAGAATCTGCAACTCAAGACTGCTCAAAGAGTCGCGACCATTTTGATGAAGCTTCTGCAGAATGTCGTCGACCTGTTGTTCCTCGCTGCGTCGCTCTTTGTGTTCCTGTTGCACGCTGGTGTCTTCACGCCCCATTCGCCATTCCTCGCTGACGTCGGCGGACTCAGACGGGTCATCGGACAAATTGGAATCGTCACGGAAAAACTCGGCGTTGAGCTTGCCGGGCCTATCAGTAATATCGAAAACGGAGAACTCGTCCGGATCACCAGTCAATTTGTACCATCTGAAATTTTCATGCAGGTGCAGAATCATGACGAAGGCGGACAATGCCACCAGTCCACTGATGTCAAACACGAACCCGGCCAAAACACCGAACATCCCCAGTACCAGCCCCAGTCGAACCATCAGGTCTCGACTTTCAACTTCCGAGAACCGAGTTGACAGATATGTCCGGAACAGGACTCCACCATCAAAAGGAGTGATCGGCAGAAGGTTGACGACAAACAACACCCAGTTAATCATGAAGGCCATTCGCCACGCGGTGTCGCTCAGGGGTTCACTACCGGGCACTTCAAGACCGGAGAAGGGGCTCAGCAGCGGAGATACCTCCGCGGCAGACAGCGTCATCATGCAGCTAATCGCCAACAACAGGTTTGTCAGCGGACCGGCCAGCATCGTCTGAAAGTGGTCGTGCAGATAGCCACGACCATATGGTTCCTCAAGTCCGCCCAGAGGCCAAAGGTGAACTTCGTCCATCTCCCCTCCCGCAGATCGAGCGACCAGCAAATGAGCCAGTTCGTGTATCAATACGCTGAACAGCAGAATTGCTGTCGCCAGTAATCCCAGCAGAAGATTGTCCAGTCGCCAAATCATGGCAATCATGGCAATCGGGAACAAAAAGCTGAGTCTAAACCGAGCGCCGCCGAGCATTCCGAACGGGAAACCGAATTTTAGGATTGTATCGGTTGCATGCATGAGTCGAATTGTAGCGATCACATGCCCCGATGCGAGACCCTGCATGTCGAATTTTCCAGGTCTGCCGTTCAGAATCCTTTACACGGCGATAGTCGCTTGCCCTTCACGCGCTAAAGTCCTGCGTTTGACCGGGCGGCTGGGTTCACTACCATGCTGAGGCGCCGAATGGAGGCCTGCGGGCGATTTCAGAGTGAGGCATTCCCATTTCGGCCAAGTTTTCCATGGTAAAATTTCACAAGATGGCACCGCCCGGCCGACCGGATACCAAAGGTTGAACTTATGGACCAGGACGAAATTCTTCTCGACGCTGAAGAGCGGATGGAAAAAGCAGTCGAACATTTTTCTTCGTCACTCACAGGAATCCGCACCGGTCGCGCGAATCCGGGACTTGTCGATTCAATCAAGGTCGATTACTACGGCTCCCCCACACCGCTCAAACAGATTGCAAACGTCAGCGTACCAGAGCCGCAGCAAATCATGATTCGACCATTTGACGTGTCGAGTCTTGACGAAATCGCGAAGGCGATTCAGAACAGTGATCTGGGAATGGCCCCCAACAACGACGGTCGTGTTGTTCGTCTTAATGTCCCTCCTCTGTCGACGGAACGGCGTCAACAACTGGCCGGCCGCGTTAAGGAACTGGCGGAGGAAGGGCGTGTTTCCATCCGAAATATTCGTCGAGACGCCAACAAGCACGCTGACCAGGCGCAAAAGGACAAGACGATGTCCGAGGACGATCGCGATCACACGAAGGAAAAGGTGCAGGAACTGACCAAGAAGTTTGAGGGCATCGTCAATTCAGGCGCGACGGCCAAAGAAAAGGAAGTGATGGACGACTGACTTACGAGCAGACCCTACCACTGCCAGTCATAGCCGAGGTCCAGTGCCGGAGCCGAATGTGTCAGCGCGCCGATGCTGATTCGGTCGACTCCCGTTCCGGCGATACAGCCAACGGTGTCCAGATTAACGCCGCCGGATGCTTCGAGAAGCGTGTGTGGAGACAGTTCCTCTCGAAGCGTGACCGCTGCCTGCAGTTCTGTCGGCTTCATATTGTCCAGCAGAACGATCTCGGGGTGCTGGGCCAACGCGTCGCGCAGCTGGTGCAGTGTGTCCACCTCAACTTCCACCGGCAGATTGAGATTCTGTTGTTGCAGCCACGACCGGGCAGCTGTGACGGCGTCAGCGACGGAATCACAGCCGCGCGCGGCCAGATGATTGTCCTTAATCAGGATTCCGTCAAACAGTCCAGTGCGGTGATTGCTGCCGCCGCCGCAGCGGACCGCATACTTGTGAAGCAGTCGAAAACCTGGCAGCGTTTTGCGGGTATCAAGGATTACCGCACGGCTTCCGTTCGCGCGACGCACGAATTCGGCCGTCAATGAAGCGATACCGCTCAGGTGAATCACGAAGTTCAGCACCACCCGTTCGCCTGTCAGCAGCAGACTGACCGGACCGACAACGGTGGCGATAGTTTTCCCCGGCTCAACCCTTTCGCCATCGCTCACACATGACGTGACCTGAATGGAATCCGCGGAAACCAGTTGCAATGCACACAGTGCCGCGTAGACGCGTTCGATTAACACGCTGCCGCTCAGCACGCCGTTTTCTCGAGCAACAAGATTCACCGTGGCCGTTATATTCGGGGGTACGGTCGCCTGACTTGTCAGATCACCGCAATCTTCCAGGTCCTCTGTCAGGGCCAGCTGGATAAGTTTGTCAGCAGACGCCAACGCTGCTTTCGAGACCTCCACTGGAGTCATCTGTTACTTTCTGATTGGTTTGTAATTGAGTCGCCCGGATTTCTGTGCAGCGTGGCTTTCCGTCGTAACGTTGTCGCACCCCATTATAGAGTGTTTGTCGGGGACTTCCCAATTGTCTGACTTTCTTACGTGTGGTTCACAATGACCTCCCAGACCGATATGTCGGCACGCCAGTTTTCTTTGCACATCGGCAGAAACGCGGGGCGATGCTCTCGCGGTTAAACGCCGTGCAACACATCCATCGTTTAACCGCGTCCCCAACGGGCCGCGCGTCGAACGCAGTGCTGCCGGCGATCTGAGAAAGCACTAATGCCGCGGTCAGCTTCGCTGAAAATCACGCAAGAACACCTGTCGCAACGTCGCCGTATACATCTGTCAATCTCAGATCCCGCCCGTTGTGCGGCCATGTCAGACGGGTGTGGTCCAGTCCCAACAGATGCAACAGCGTTGCGTGCAGGTCGTGGATCGTGCAGCGGTTCTCTGTCGCGTAGTATCCGTACTCGTCCGTGCTGCCATAGCGAACACCCTGTTTAACACCGCCACCTGCCAGCCACATGGTGAAACCTTCTGTGTGATGGTCGCGACCGAACTCGGCGTTACCAACCTGTACGGTCGGCGTTCTGCCAAATTCTCCACCCCACAAAACGAGCGTGTCCTCCAGAAGTCCGCGTTGTTTCAGATCCGTCAGCAGGCCCGTGATGGGTTTGTCGATTTGTCGAACGTTGATGGAGTGGCCTTTCACAAGATGCGAATGCTGATCCCACTGTTCGTTGTTGAACGGCAATGAATGGGCGTGGCTGACCTGAATGAAACGCACGCCGCGCTCTGCAAACCGCCGTGCCAGCAGGCACTCCCGTCCGAAGTTTTCCGTTACGGGATCGTCAAGTCCGTACAGCGCCTGAGTCGCCTGTGATTCTGCCGAAAGGTTTACGGCTTCCGGCGCGGATGTTTGCATGCGGAAGGCGAGTTCGAACGATTTCAGTCTGGCATCCAGTTCCGAATCACCGGAACGGCGTTCAGAATGCAGTCTGCGCAGCAGGTCCAGTTGCAGCTTCTGCTGCCCGGACGTGCGTTGCGAGTTACTGAGAAAGTCAAACGTTGCTTCCTTTGCGGCGGAATTCGGATATCCGGGGGTTCCCAGAGCCACGCCGGAATGCACCGCCGGCAAAAAAGCAGAACCAAAATTGTTGACTCCACCGTGCAGCGATGTCGGACAGATCGTGATAAACGACGGCAGATTCTGATTTTCCGTTCCCAGGCCGTAACTTATCCACGAACCGACGCTGGGACGCAGCTGAGCCTCGTCACCCGTGTGCATTTTCATGCAGGCACCACCATGCGAGACATTTGTTTCGCACAGCGAATGAATCATGCACAGTTCGTCCGCTACGCTGGGCAAGTGCTGCCAGAGTTCGCTCATTGGCAGTCCGGAATCTCCGCAACGACGAAATCGCCACGGGCTGCCCATCAGGTTTCCACGTTTCGCGAAAGTGACTCGTGAGCCCGAAAACGGCAGCTGCCGGCCACTGTCTCTGGTCAGCATAGGCTTCGGGTCGAACAGATCGATGTGCGACGGACCGCCGTGCATAAACAGAAAGATGATCCGCTTTGCTTTCGGCGGAATATGTGGTTTCCGGGGAGCCAATGGACCGGGAACCAGAGATCCGGCTGTCGGATCACCAACCTGTGTATCCGCCATCAGGCTGTTGAATGCCAGACCTGCGAATCCAAGCGCGACGCGATTCAGAGCGATCCGTCGTGGCAGTTGTGAGGGGGCCTCATTCCACATAAACAAACTCGCTGGATAACATCAGAGTGTGACAGAATGCGCCCCATGCATCCTGTTCAGAATCGTTCGCATCGCTCGTCTCCGAAAACGCCCGAACGAATTCCAAAGCGGCGTTTTCCTCGGACCGAATCGGACGCCGATTGAACAGACGGGAATAGATTTCGTCCACGATAGCCGGACCGGATGTCGCCTCCAGAACCAGCGCTGCAAATCGACGGGCCTGATCCATCAGAAACGGATCATTCATCATCAGCAATGCCTGAGTTGGCACCGTCGTGATATCTCGTTGACCGACCGAAGTTGTGGAGTTTGGGAAATCGAACGCCGTGAAAAAGCGATACGCATTGGAACGAATCACCGGCAGGTAGACAGAGCGTTTGTCAGAGTTGCGATGCAGGTCTTCGTTTCCGAGCAGATCTTTCGGAGATGGATCCTGAGACGTGACACCACCAAGGTACTCGGCGGAAGTTGTATCCAGCCGACCGGCGTGAAACAGAAGTGTGTCTCGTATGACTTCCGCATCCATTCGTCGTCGCGCGTAGCCTGCAAACAGCGGGTCAAGCATGGTGGTCGTTCGCTGTCGATAAGTCGCAGAATTCAGAATTCGGCGGTGCAGTGCTTTGATTGACCAATTGTCTTCGATGAGGCGCAGCGCCAGCCAGTCGAGCAGTTCCGGATGTGTTGGCACTTCGCCCTGAAGACCAAAGTTGTTCGGCGTTGGTGCGATGGCCCGACCGAAATGCCATTGCCACACACGGTTCACGATAACTCGAGCAAGTTGCCGACCGGCTCCCTCTTCCGAGTCGGTCATCCACCGTGCCAGCTGCAGGCGCCCGCTCTCCTTTTCATCGATGTTGAATTTCAACGTGGTCTGTTTTCTGTTGATGCCGGAAGCGACCAGTGGAAAACCGCGTAATACGATATTTCCCAGTGAAAGATGGCTTCCGCGCACGTGCAGCTTTATGTCGTGAGCATCTCCATCTGTGACCGCCATGACTTTCGCCGGCTGAGGTGCCTGTTCCACAAGAGTCTTCTGTTGTTTTTCGATGTCATCGATGCCGGCCAGCACTGCAGCGAAATCAACACCATCCGCACGAATCAGGCGAATGCGGTCGATGTGAGACATCACGGGTTCGGATTCGAAGCGAACTGTGTTCATTCCTTCTGCAAACGCAAATGTACCTTCCGTTATCCACTTTTGATGCGGTGGCATCCAGCCGCCGGTTTTCTGGTTCACAGCTGTTTCGTTGACGATCCGACCGTTGATGGAAAGCGTTCCGGGCCGAGCATTCAGAGCCGCGTAACGAAACTGTAGCAGGTATGTTCCCTGCGTTTGGATATCGAAGTCCCATTCGGCCCACGTGTTTTGTGCTCCCGGGTCGCTGATAATTCCGATTCCGTCGCCATATTCGGTCTTTAGAATTGCCGCGTTGCCGCGCTGAAAGTTCTCGGCCTGACGATTCAGAATTTCACTTCCGTTTGCAGTGAGTTGCTTTTCCAGCCGCTTTCGCGTGACGTTCAGTTCGGCAATCCGGCGTTCGTGCTGCTTTTTAGCCGTCAGGAAAGCACTTGTGTCAAGGGCCCGATCTTCCAGCCTGGTGCTGTGCAGAATACCGGCCAGAGCGTAGTAATCGCTCGCAGGAATCGGGTCGAACTTGTGATCGTGACATCGAGCGCAGGCAACGGTGAATCCCAGCAAAGCTTTGCCGATCGTATCGATCTGCTCGTCCACCATGTCCGCCTGTTTCTTCACGGCATCTTTTTCCGCAAGGATCTTGGTGCCGATCGCCAGAAAACCCGTCGCCGTGATTCCTTCGTTCGTTCGCGCTGCGTTGTCCAGCAGATCTCCGGCCAGCTGCTCCTGCACAAACAGGTCAAAGGGAATGTCGGCGTTGAATGCATCAATAACGTAGTTGCGGTATCGCCATGCCAGTGGGTAAGCATGGTTCTCGTCACTGCCATTCGAATCACCATAGCGCACGACATCCAGCCAGTGCCGTCCCCAGCGCTGGCCGTACAGAGGCGACGCAAGTAGTTCGTCGACCACCTGAGCCCACGCATCCGGAGACTTCGAATTCAGAAAATCCTGTACCTGTTGTGGTGTCGGCGGCAGACCAATCAGGTCGAAGTAGATTCGACGAATCAACGTGCGGCGATCAGAGGCACCGTTGGGCAGTTGACCGGCGGCTTCGATGTGATTGAGAATAAAGTGATCCAGCGACTGCCGACTCCAATCTGAGTCATGGACGCGAGGTAGTTCATGATCTTCCGGAGGTAAGAATGCCCAGTGGGTTTTCCACCGGGCTCCTTCGCGAATCCACTCTGTTAGCAGACTGATCTCTTCTGCGGAAAGTCCGGCTCCGGATTCACGCGGAGGCATTCGAGTTTCGTCATTCGCAGCGACGCGCCGCAGCAGTTCGCTTTTCTTCGGTGAACCGGGAACGATGGCCGTGCGGCCTGACTCCAGCGCCGACGTGGCATTTTTTTTATCGTCGAGTCGCAGTGCTGCCTGACGCTGATCAGCATCAGGTCCGTGGCATTCCAGACAATGCCGGGCGAGAAGGTGTTGAACCTTCAGGTGAGTGTCCTCGGCTCCACGTGATGCCGCTAGTCCGGAAATCTCCGTCCAGTTGCCGATGAGAAGAAAAAAAGTGAGTAATCGCATGACAGCGCAGATCTGGTGGATTATTCAGCAGGGCGATACTACCAACAATTTAATATATCCTGGCAGGTCCTTTCCGTCGAAGCACTCTCGGAAAGTTTGTCTGGTGGACCACGGTCTCAATCACGTTTACTTTTTTTGCAGACGGCCTGAAAATAAGGCGACGCATCCGGCGACGTCGTCTATGCGATCGTCGAACGCACGCTTCAGACTTTGGAGGTCATCAGCTGTGTTCGAGAAAATACCCTTCCTGTTGTAGACCTCCAGCAGTCAGACCGCCACCCGGTTCTTCTGTACGCCCCCTGCAAAATTGTCGACCCGAAAATTGTCGACCCGGTATTCATGAGTGGGCGCAAATGATCAAACAGGACTGCTTTTCAGTAATCGTTCCTGGCAGGCAGTGCAGCAGATAGTTGATACCGCCGGGGTCAAACTCTGGAATGTCAATCGACACCGGCTCAAGAATATCCTGCCGGTACGTTTCAGGAGAGTAGCGGGAGATTCGCTTCGCTGCGAAGTCCAGCGATTTGGCATGCAGATCCATGAGTGCGACGCGAGACGACGGTGATGGGAATCGGCATCCGTCAAGGAAATATCCCGTGCCCACACCCACGTCCAGGTGATTGTCCGAAACCTATTCGTTGTAGTGCCGCAGGATTTCGGAAGACGGACATCTGCAGATGTACCGGTTTGAGAGACCAAGGACAACGATGTCGTAAACAGACAGCGTTTTTTGTGTATACCGCCTGGCCAGCTTCTACTTGCTCAGTCGTCGGTGTCACCTGATGAGGGATCTTCCATGGGAGTGACCGTTTGTTTGATGGCGACGAGTCCGATTCAGCGGCGGTTCTTCAAACCGTCTGCGAAGTGCGTTAGGTAACCGGCCTGCATTATCTCCTCGAGATACGGTTCCGCATGTGACCACGTAAAGACGGCAGTGCCGTCTACTCCCAGGCGACTGGCAGTGCTTAAGTAATCGTCAACATCCGCGGCCTTGTCGATCTGGCCGTGACTTGTCCTGATCCCAAGGCACAGAGTTACTTTGATGGGGCGGCGCAACTTCCCGTTGATTTCAAGAGCTCCGCCGATCCGATCCGCAAAGACCTGCATATAACGGTCGCCGTAGTTTTCCGGAAAGCAATATCCAGACACGTTTACCATGTCGATGTATCGTTTCTGAGCCCAGGTACGCCAGTCCTGGGCGACTCGGTGGTCCTGAACAACGTGAGGTCCCCATGAGTAGATCGCCAGTTTGATCCCCGGCTGCTGCCGCCGCAGGTCGATGCTGATGGACCGCATCAATTGGGTCAAACTGTCTTCTTTGAAACGCTGCAGACTCACGGACTGAAGCGTTTCAGGCACTCCACGCATTAACTTCTTCAGCTGTGCCGCGCCGTGAGGATCCAGCTGCATCGGCCTGTTGTTGAATCTCAGATAATCCAACAACAGACCATCGGGTTTGTATTTTTCAACGATCTCATGCATCACAGAAACGACCCAGTCCCGTGCCTGTGGATGGCAGGGACTGATATGACCAATCGGCCGGCCACGTTCATCTCTCAACGCCCATTCCGTGTGCTGCTGCAGAATGCCCTGCGGCTGCTGTTTGCCGCAGGCCAGAACACAGGGCACCGGATAAACCTGCAGTCCACGGTGTCGCGCCTCGCGCATCAGCACACTGACAGGGTCCCAGTCTGAGTACAGACATCTGGGAACAATCTTACTTGGGTAAAGGGCGGTACCCGCAGTGGTCGTCACGTAGGGCATCACGACACGCAGCCCGCTGGCCTTGAATCGGTCCAGTTGCTTCGCGATAGAACGTTCGCGGTCGCGAATGTCGGAGTCTGAATTAAACAGCTTCGGAATATTCACGTAGGCGCCCATGAAAGGTTCGCCACCGCACGACGCGCCGGCCGTGTTGCTGACAACTGCGGTCAACAACATTAGGCAGACAGTCAACATATTTCTACGTCTTCTCATCCCAGCTTTCCATAACGCCACAAGACTGGAAATACCATGTGGAGCGCGTGCTGTCGTTGGCTGACCTTACCCCGCTTTTAGTACCAATCCAAGTGAGAGAATCGGGGGGATTCATGGGGCCGGTGTTCTTCTGCAGTGAGGCTTTAGGCCGATCGGAAGAAGAACACCCTGCGGAAAATGCCGCAGGGGTCTGGTAGTCTATCGAACCGTGAAGTCTATGGTGGTTGCAGTCAAGCCGCCAACGAACTTCCGCCAAACTCAGGAACAACGCACCATTGAGTCATTCCTCACGAAATCGTACGACCAAACGTGATCCTTGTGTTGGGCACGTCGGCGGACGCAACTGGTTTCGCTGCCGCCACGAGGTGACCGTCTACGACGGTGCTGTGTTTTGGACACTTGCCGTTTTCTTCCCTCCAAAGTCGCTCGATTCGCTTGTGATTCACGTGCCAACCACCGGCTTGCAACTCGCGATACACCCGCGGACTGCCGAACCGATGGCGACGCCAGGCAATGCTTCACATCTCCTTGAGCAACCTGCGTCCATCAGCCGGGCGCCGCGACTGGGCTGGTCGCCGTGTGGTCTTTGATTGGCCATGTACTCGACACGCACGCCGTTGTGAAACCTTATCGGGCCCCAGTTTGCGACGTACCTCGTCCACTGCGCGGCGACTTCGCTCGGGCCTGGAAGTCTCCCTTCGCGGCTTCCTTCAGGATGACGTGATCCTGATCCTGGTCCGCCACCAGTGTCTTCAGCTGAGTATCTTCTTTCTGAAGAGCTTTTAGTGTCCTGGCCATTTCCGGAGCTATGCCGCCGTACTTCTGGCGCCAGCGGTAATAAGTTTGCTGAGCAATCTCCAACATCCTGCAAACCTCGGATACCTTCCTGCCCTTACCGAGTTCCACGTGGGCCCGGCGCAGCATCAGAATAATCTGGTCAAGCGGGTAACCTTTCTGAGGCATCAAAAAATCTTTCCCGGGCTGATTCTCTTACATACGCTGGCACCGTTCACGGGGGAAAGGTGAAGGGCTGCGTGCCCCTTAAGCTGCTACCGAAGATTGACTAAAAACAAAGCCTGGTACGCCATGCTTTCCGCCCATGTGGCACGGCCCATACGTTTTCTGCATTTCTGGCTCGGGCATCAGTGCCGCCGAAAAGAGTTTCGGAAAGTCTGGGAGACTTCGTTTTCCAGGATGTCGGCCAGGGAGTGTTCATTGAGATTGCCCATGATGTTTTCACCGTGTGCATTTCAACGGCATGACGTCACACTGCCACTGGAAATAATCGAGAAGACTTTTTCATGCTCCTGACAATTGCCGAACGTTGACTGGTCGAGATTCATCCTGCACCTGCATGTCATCCACCTTGCGAAAGCTGACATCAAGGGTGTCGACAATGCCGAACAGCTCTCGATATTTTTCCTCCTTGTAGAGTGCGCCATTTGTGACCAAACGTGTGTGCATTTTGTATTGCCGGCACAGACACGGAATATCCATACAGTGAGGGTGCAGTAATGCTGCAGCCATCAGGTGAAACGCGACACGGTTCGTTAACCGGTGCTCAGTACATTCACTCAGGATTTTCTCGATGAGGCTGTATTTGAGGTTCGATACAGGGTGCTGTCGTTCGTCAGGAGGGCAAAAATTGCACGCCGTCGTCATCTCCAGGGATTCGATGCCATAGAGTTTGCCTCTTTGTCACTGTAGACGGCATTGACCCCGGTTGCCGATGATTGACTGGCCGGAAAGTTCAGCAAGTCCTTCGAATAGATGTCTCTGAAATCTGAGCAAAGCAATGGGCCTTCAAAAGTCAAGCCGTCAGCCGACTGCGCGTTGGGGCTCTACTCGTTATGATTTATCCGCAGAATACAAATAGCCTTCACTATTCGCAGCACGTCCTGCACAGGTTAGAATTGAACGAAACTGTGCAGGTGCGGTCTGTGGCGAAGCGGCCGTATTTCGCTGGGCTTGAAAACTCTATGAAGGACTGAATGGGCGATGATTGAGCACATCATGACCCTGCTGATGCTGACACTGCTGCAGGCAGTGTTGGGATTCGATAACCTGCTGTATATCTCAATCGAATCAAAACGGGTTGCCGTAGAAAAGCAACCGTTCGTTCGTAAATGGGGGATTGGTCTGGCGGTTCTGCTTAGGATTGCGTTGCTGTTTGGCGTGACCGAGGCCATCAAAATGTTTGAGGCTCCGTTCTTTGAACTGAATTCGTTCGCTGTCGATTTTAGTATGAATGTACATTCATTTATCGTACTGATGGGCGGTGCCTTCGTGATCTATACGGCCGTCAAGGAAATCGCTCACATGCTGGCCAACGATGACCTGGAGCACTCCGGAGACAGCGGAAAACGGTCGTTGGTCAGTGCAATGTTCTGGATCATCATCATGAACCTTGTCTTCAGTTTCGATTCTATTCTCAGCGCGATTGCTTTGGCGTCGTCATCTGATGAAGACGGGGGCAGGACAATCACCCCAGCCAACATGATCGTGATGTCATTTGCCATCATTTTCAGTGGTGTGATGATGATTTGGATGGCTGATCATGTCAGTGAGTTCCTCCGAAAGAACCGTCTCTACGAAGTTCTTGGCCTGTTTATTCTGTTCATCGTCGGAATCATGCTCGTGGCAGAAGGCGGCCATCTGGCGGAACTGACGCTGTTTGGTCACGCGGTGGAACCCATGGCAAAAAGTACGTTCTATTTCGTCCTGTTCGTCCTGGTTGCGGTCGACATCGTGCAGGCGCGGTTCCAAAAGAAACTCTTCGCACAGGAATCCTCGACAGTTGCGCAATAATCATAGTCCTGCGGCGTGAGTGCGGGCCCTCGTGTCGCGCGCTCTGACACGACCGGAGTTCGGCATCAACGAAAGGCCCGCGCAGAATTGAAATTATTCTGCACGGGCCTTGTCATTCAGCAGTCACCGGAGTCGCCATCATCCATTCGAACTGCGGATCTTCACCTGCTGTGGCAGGATGTGCTCCGACTTTGGAATCGAAATTCGCAGGACGCCATTCCCCAGCTCGGCATCGACACCCTCGGCGTTGACATCCTTGCTGAGTTTCAGTTTTCGGGCAAACTTTCCGTACGTGCGCTCGTCAAGAGTGATATGCGTTTCGTCTGCGTCCGGTGTTGCCCGTTCACCGGAAAGATGGAGAACACCGTCTTCGACCAGAAGGTTAATATCCTCCAGCTTGACGCCGGGAAGGTCGCATTCGACCACGTAGGTATTGTCGAGTTCGAACACCGTCAGAAAAGGAACGTTACCTTTGCGAACATCCTGGTTGAGGACTTCGGTCACAAGGTGATTGAGTCCCCGGTCCAGTTCATCGAACAAAGAGAAGCGATTGTTTGTTGAGTTTGCGTTCATGATGATAGTCCTTCCTTAAAGTGCTGGTTCAGCCAGGTAACGTGAATCAAAAATTTGAGGGGCACATCCTGCATTTTCCGGTCGTTCGACAAGGATTAATTCGAGGATCGAATGCGGATCGTTTTGGGCTGTGCCTCCGGCTTGCGTCCGAGTTCGATCTTCAGGACGCCGAACTCCAGAACGGCGTTCACTGAATCGGGATCAAGAGAATCGTCGAGTCTCACAGATCGTTCGACGGAAATGTTGTCGCGATTGTTGAGCAATACGTTTGCATCCGATGGGATTTTCAAATCCCGCACGCCTGTGATCAGCAGTTCACTGTTTCGGACAATGATCTCGAGATCCTCAATTGTGAAGCCGGGGACATCGAGTTCGATGAGTACATATGCTTTATCTTCGTGAATCGTGAGCGGAGCAACAGAGTGAACCTGACGACGCTCAGCATTTGAATTCGAGCCAGGCACATATCGCAGGTATGCGGATGGATCGCTGATTGCGAGTGGGGGCAAAAGACATCGCATTTTTTGTCTCCCTTTCAGCTAAAGAATGCTCCAGTGTTCTTTCAGATTGAACGCGGATTCGAATTCATGACACTACAATATTCATGCCGAAATCACATGACTTGATGTAAGTGGCATGAATCAAGGATGTTGAGAGTTTATTGAGGCCTTAACTGCGGTCGCAGGAGTCTGCCAAAAAGGCGGTCGCCCTGTTTTAATTGCGGGTGTCATTGTGGCACTTTCCGGCTGGGCTGAAGGGCGTTCCAGGTCAATCGGGCAGTATTCATGCAATCCGGGGTGAGTCGCTGACATCGGCCGATGGTGCGGGTATCCTGTGGTTTCGATCAGAAAATCACAGCTGCGATACGCCGATTAAGGGTTGGGGGAACGAAAACAATGGACTTGAAGTCGGTGATGGCAGTTCTGGAATCAGCGGGAACTGTTGCAAACGTGGAGATCTACAAGCAGCAAGGCGCCGGGGAGAATGTCTTTGGGGTCAGCTCTGTCGATCTGAAAAAGCTGAAGAAAAAGTTGGGTGTGGACCAGGAACTCGCCATGGAGCTGTGGGACACCGGAAACAGTGACGCCCGCTCGCTGGCGATGATGATTGCTGATCCGGGCGAAGTGTCACCGACCGTAGCGACTCAGTGGATGAAGGATGTGGACTACGCACAGCATGGCGGTGAAGTGGCCGGAGTTGTGGCACTTTCGCCGGCCGGTCTGTCAAAGATGAGGCAATGGCGGAAGCAAAAGTCAGAGTTTGCGCGGGCCACGGGCTACTCAATGCTGGCGTGTATGCTTGAGGACGATGCCGAGTCGGTGGAAGACCTGGAATGCCTGCGCATCCTGAAGGACGTGGAAATGGAAATTCACCGGTCTCCCAACCGAGCACGCCACTCGATGGTCATGGCCGTAATTGCTATCGGGGTCTGCAAGCCCGAGTTAAGTGAAGAGGCAATTGAAACCGGTGAGCGGATCGGCGACGTGCAGGTGGATCATGGTGAAACCAGTACGAAGACACCAAAGATCGCACCGTACATCAACAAGACTCTGAAACGTACGTCCGGCCGCAAGGCGGGAGTTCGCAGTTGTTGATGGACGTCCATACCGGCTGACTCTCTTCTCGATTGAAATTTACGTTATTCTGTGGACGTCGTCTGTGGCCGCTGGTCACTTATGTTTGCTGGTTTCCCGAGAAAGAAACATGCCAGGATGGATCTGTTAGAAACGCTGACGCAAACCCCTTCTGTGCCGGGTCGTGAAGACCGGATTCGAGAATTGATCGAAGATCATATTCGAAGCGCAGAATTGTTCGACGAAGTGCACACGGACGCGATGGGGTCGTTGATCGCATTTCGTCGCGCCCGTCCGGAAAATGGAGCAGAAGTTTCCGACCCCCGTAAAGTGATGCTGGCGGCACATATGGATCAGATAGGATTTCTGGTCCGGCACATTGACGATAAAGGATTTCTTCGAGTCAATCCGGTCGGCGGTTTCGATACACGGAACCTGTTTGCTCGCGGCGTTCGTGTCTGTGCTCGGGACGGAGACCTTGCGGGCGTGATGAATCCTGGCGGTCGGCCGATCCATATCGCAACCGATGAGGAAAAGAAGAAGGTTCCGATCATCGGTGACTTCTTTGTTGACCTTGGTCTTGACGCTGATGAGGTCGTTGCCAAAGTTCAAATTGGGGATATGGTCGTTTTGAACGGTCCGTTTCGAAACGTTGGTGATTACGTGGTCTCACAGTGCCTGGACAACCGGGTCGGCTGCTGGGCACAGATTCGGGCAATTGAAAATCTGCAGCACCACAGCTGCGACATCTATGCGGCGTGGACAGTACAGGAAGAAGTGGGACTGCGTGGCGCGATGCCGGCGGCGTTTGGAATTGCCCCGGACATCGGCATCGCCTGCGATACGACTCTGTGCTGTCGGACACCTGGGGTTCCCGAAGAGGATCGAGTCTCCGTTCCTGGAGATGGAGTCGGCCTGCACGTGATGGATTCGTCCATGATCAGTGATCTGGGCTTGATCCAAGACATCGAAACGGTTGCGGCCAAACACGACATCAAGTGCCAGCGCGCAATTCTGCCGCGCGGTGGTCAGGACGGTGCCGTTATTCAAAGAAGTCGCAGCGGTGTCCGCACGGTCTCATTCGCGTGTCCTGTTAAATATATTCATACTGTCACGGAAATGTCTCACAAGGCTGACCTGGCATCATACCCCGCTTTGCTGACCGCGTGGTTGGAGACCTTGTAGTGGGCGACGGGATCGGCGTCACTATAGTCCCTGCCACTTCCAACAGAAAACGTTTCTCCTTCGCCAAAACGCGGACATCATCAGGAAAGGGACTTCTGCATGACCAATATTCGGTTTGCGATTCTGGGTACGGCGAAAATCGCTCGAACTGTTGCCCCGAAGATTAAGTCGGCAGAAGGCGCCGAGTTGCTGGGCATTGCCAGCCGCAACGAAGAATCGGCACAGAAGTTTGCGCAGGAGTTTGGTATCCCCCGAACATATTCCAGTTACGCAGCGGCACTTGATGATCCCGATGTGGATGCTGTTTACGTGCCTCTGCCACCATCTCTGCATCAGGAGTGGACGGAAAAGGCAGCTGCTGCAGGCAAGCATATCCTCTGTGAAAAGCCGTTGGCACGGAACGTCGACGAAACTGACAGCATGATTACCGTCTGCCAGAAGCACGAAGTTGTGCTGCTGGACGGAGTTATGTGGTACCACACAGCTCGCGCGGCAGCGATCAAGAGAATTGTCGACAGCGGTCAGCTGGGTGAACTGCGACAGCTAACGTCTGTGTTCACATTTCGCTGGGACACAATGCCGATGGAAAACCTCCGCATGCACCGTGACCTGGGCGGCGGTTCACTGCTGGATCTGGGCTGGTACTGTGTGGGAGCTTCGCTGTGGCTGCTGGATGAGATGCCGCAGCAGGTATACGCAAGGGCTAACTGGTGCAACGATGTTGATGTGCGCCTGAACGGATTCCTGTGGTTCGGTGGCGAGAATTCCGCTGAGCGAAAGGTGGTGACCATAGAATCCGGCTTCGATGCCGTGCCGCGGCGGTGGGTGGAAGTTGTGGGGGCCACAGAATCACTGGTCTGCGACGATTTCACACGTCCATGGAATTCGGAGCGCCCTCGCTTCTGGACACACAACGGCGACGGCGAATCCATTGAACACGTTGTTGCCGGCAAAACGCAGGAAGAGTGCATGGTTGAGGCTTTTTGCGAACTTGTTTGCAGTGGCCAGACGGACCATCCGTGGCTGCGATTGTCACGAAAAACACAATTCGTCTGCGACGCATTGGACCTGTCCGCCAGAAGCGGGAAGGTTGTTGACGTGAAAGATATTGACCATCACAAGGAGCAGTCATGAAACTTGGATTGATCAACAGCGCGTGGGCTCAGGCTGGCAGAGGCACGGCGTGGGGCATTCAAAAGACAAAACAGATTGGGTTCGACTGCATTGATATTCTTGCCGACCCGCTGGACATCGATGCCCGGGAACGCAGGCTGATTCGTGACGAATGCCGGCGCTGCGATCTGCCGATTGTGTCGATTTGCTGCGTCGCTGCAGGATTGATCGACTTCAACCCGAGTGTCCAACGTTTTCACATAGACCGCTGCAAAGCCTATCTTGATCTGTGCTACGAATACGAAGCGGAGAATCTGCTGCTGGTGATCGGCGAATATATCTGGCAGCAGGAAGTGATTCCTCCGGCGGAACAGTGGGCCATGGGCCTTGACAACTGTCGGACTCTGGCTGAATACGCTGACGGACTCGGGCTGAAGATTGCCTTGGAACTGGAACCATTCAAACTGTCGCTTGTCAACGATGTCGACAGCATGGTTCGTTTCATTGACGAAGTCGATCACCCGGCATTCAAGGCCAATATCGACATTTCGCATCTGCTGCTGTCCAGCGTGCAACCGGAAGAAGTTGCCCGTCTGTCCGGCAAAGCCATTCACGTGCACATTTCTGATTGCGATGGCAAGATTCACGGCGATCTGCCGCCGGGACGCGGCGTGGTCGACTTTGCACCGTATCTTAATGAAATTGCACGACTGAAGATCGAAGGGGCGGTTTCCATTGAACTGGAATACAGTCCGGACCCGGACAACATCGAAGCCTGGGTACAGGAAGCCTACTCCACAACCGCCGCATTGATGAAGCAGGCCGGATTACGGGGTTAACAGGCTGGCAGGAAAACACGAAACTATCGTTTGTGATCCAGTGTGCACTTCTGTTCACTGGTCAGGTTCCCAATATTCCATAGTTCTTCCGGAGTACCGCCGCGATGCGTTTCCTGCTTCTTCCTGCCGCTGTCATAACCCTTTCGGTCACCACCCCGGCGGGAGACTGGCCGCAGTTTCTGGGTCCGCATCGCACCGGGGTCTCGGACGAAACCGGGCTGGCCGACAGTTTTCCGGCGTCAGGTCCGGTCATCGCGTGGCGAGTGCCACTGGGCGTCGGCATGTCCAGTCTTGCCATACACGATGGCGTGGCGTTCACCATGTATCAGGACATCGACAAGCAGTTCGTAGTGGCACTGGACGCGACGTCCGGCAGAACGAAGTGGGCCACGGCGGTGGCTCCGGCGTACAAGAACGCCATGGGCAACGGTCCCCGTGCAACCCCAACTGTGCACAACGGCCTTGTCTATTCGTATACCGGCGAAGGAATTCTGACGGCCTTAAACGCGGCATCGGGAGACATCGTCTGGTCGGCCAATACACCGAAGGAACAAAAGGGGCGACCTGCCGAATATGGCATTGCGTCTTCTCCCCTGATTGCCGGCAACAGCGTCGTCGTACAGGTCGGCGCGCCAAACGCTGCGGTGGTGGGTTTTAATCTGAAGACAGGACAAACGAACTGGACGGCCGGACAGGGCAACAGCGGGTATTCGTCTCCTGCCCTGTTGACGCTGGCCGGAAAGAAGCAGATTGTCGCATTTGTCGGCGCGGCAGTGCTGGGCATCGATCCAGTCAACGGCGAGCAACTGTGGCGTTATGCTTATGTGACGGACTATGACTGCAACACGGCCACTCCGCTTTTGATCGATGACACTTCCGTCCTGATCTCTGCAGCGGAAAACCACGGCTCAACAATCCTGAAGATTTCAAAAGACGGCAACGCGTTTCGTGCAACATCGTCATGGTCGTCACTTGGAAAAAACAGCGTGCTGCGAGCGGAATGGCAAACACCGGCACTGGCTGACGGTCATCTGTTTGCACTGGACAACATCGGCAGCGCCGGGCCGATTACCAATCTGGTCTGTGTTCGAGTGGCCGACGGCGAACAAGTCTGGGCCAAAACGCGGTTCGGAAAATCCAACCTGACACTGGCCGATGGCAAGTTGTTTATCAGCACGATGAAGGGTGAGCTGGTGATCGTCGAAGCGTCGACGTCAGGATTTACAGAAACTGCAAGAGCATCCGTGTTGGGGATGACTCGCCAGGCCCCGGTGATTTCCAACGGACGTCTATATCTGCGTGATGACCGGGAGATCGTGTGCATTGACGTTCGAGCCGCAAAGTAGCCAGCTGGGAGCTCTTAGAATTTTCCCGTTGACGTAATGATGGAACAGTCAGGCAGTCGTTCTTTTAACGCTCTGGCACCTAATTCGCCGACGACCGTATCCTTGACGTCGAGCCTCTTGAGCGACTTGACTGCGACAAGGGCCTCCAGTCCGTTGTTGGTAATCCATTGGTTGCCGCCCAGGTTCAGCTCTTCCAGGCTTCTGTGCCCCTTAAAGAAGACCTTCATTCCCGCGTCCGTAATCGAATTCGCGCCCGCATTCAGGATCTTCAGCCTGGGGAATGTTCGAAACACGTTCGCATCTGTGTGCTCCACCAGGCCAGCGTCATGGACGTTCAGTTCTTCCAGAGATTTCATTCCCCTGATGGCCGCGAACCCGTCGATACCAAACTGTGTCGCACTCACGTCAAGTTTTTTTAGGTTTGCCTTGCTGTATCCCTTGAATGCGGCGCCCGTTACATCGGTCTGCGCGACCGTCAGAGATTCCAGCGTCTTGATGTTCAGAAGAACGGGAATGGACGCATCTGTAATTTTGGTTTTTGACAAATTGAGACTTCGCAATGAAAGAGAGGCCAGGCCAGCGACGGCCGCGTCGTCAATTCTTGTACCTGCAAGATCAAGATTCTTCAGGTTCTGCAGCTTGCTCAGGCCATTGACGGCCATTGGAGAAATCGGCGTAGCCCACACTTCGAGTGTTTCAAGTTGATTCAGAGTCGACAGCTCTTCGATTAACTCATCGTCCGTTTTGGACCCACCCATGTAAAGATTCCTGAGCGACGTTGCGCGGGCAATGTTCGCCAGCTCGGCCGTCGACATTTTACCGTTGTTGATCGTCAACGAATTCAGATTGGGCATCAAACTCAAGTGCCTCAGTCCCTCACCGCTAACGCCGCCCCCCTCGAGTTCGAGCTCGGTGATGCGGGCCGCTGCTTCGGCCGAAGACACAACATTTGCCAAAGCACCGTCAGAGATTTCGTGCGGTGCAAGTTTCGTGAAGTTCGACAGGATTTCCTCCATCGTCGCCGGCTGTGGCGTCGGAACCTTCGTCGCTGTCGGCGGGGCTTGAAGAGGGAGAGACTTGCCGGTTTCTTCCTCAGAGACCGATGCTTCCTGCTCGCCGGTCACCGTCGATTTCACATCATTCAACACGTCTCCGGCCTGTTCGCACCCAGGGCTCACCAATGCGACGGGCACCAGCAGTAGAAATGTCAGACGCCGCCGCAAACTGGCACTCGTGTAAATTGACATAACAAAATCCTTTGGTCGAATATCGTCAGCACGTGACTCACCCTATTCTGGCCGGCAGGCGGTTGCGCAGCAAGTTACAACAGGCCAGGATCAGTGACCGTCAACAACGTCAGGATTTTTGATGCTTCGGTTTCGTGTTTGTTGTGCGTATTCTGGATTGGCTCAGTCCGTCCAACGCAGTTCGTGTGGATCAGAACGATAGATTGGGACCCGATCTGTTTGGAAATTTCGGTAATGTCGTTATGGGCCGGGGCGCGGGCGTGATCCTTTCGAACGGTACAGAATGATATTTCCTTACGACTCCGTGTTGCTGAATACACGGGGTCGATATCATAATGAGCTGAGCGTGTGTCGCGTTTTCACTGGAGAGTGTCTTAATGTTGAATGATCCCGTTGATCGTCGTCGAATGCTTATTGCCTCAGCGACCAGTCTGGCAACAATCGGCGGACTGGTCCCGCACGCTGACAATTCATTCAGCTCTGCCGACTCCGGCGGTCTGCGGAATGCCGGAAGCGGAGGCCATGCAAAGTCGACGATTTTGTTTTTTCTGTGTGGCGGGGCATCACAGATTGATACGTGGGATATGAAACCCGCCGCGCCAGCGGAGTATCGGGGTCCGTTTCAGCCAATCGCCACCAGCGCCGCTGACATTCAGTTGTGTGAGCATTTGCCCCTTCTGGCGCAGCAGGCCCACCACCTGTCCCTCATTCGCTCTGTGTCCGGAACGGTCAACACGAATGATCATCACGGCGGCTATTACTACAACTTGACCGGACACGCACCGGATCAAACGTTTCTGATCAAGGGGAATGACAGAACGCCGTATCCGGATGATTGGCCGTTCATGGGGGCAGTGGCGGCTTCCAGGCGGAACCGACATGCCTTTCTGCCGAATGCGCTGACGCTGCCTCACATGCCCAGCCGCAAACCGTACACTCGCCCCGGGCAGTTTTCGGCTCGATTGGGAGTTCAATATGATCCTCTGTATGTGCAGGGCAGCAACGAGACCCCGCTTTCGTTTTCTGCACCTGCGCTTGAGCTGCAGGCGGGAACAGACACGTCACGGGTCGCGTCGCGAGCCGAGTTGCTGACGGCACTCGACGATGCCAGGCGCCACATCGATGAGAGTGCCACAGGGATCTTCACACAGCAGCAGCAGCGTGCGTTTTCGATGTTGTCGTCCGCTCAGACGACGAAAGCTTTCGACGTGTCCAGGGAACCTGTTCAACTCCGTCAACGCTATGGTGAAACGGTAAACGGTATGAGCCTGCTGCTGGCGCGTCGACTGGTCGAAGCCGGTGTCCCGTTCATCACAGTTTTCTGGCTGGGTGATGGCATCGGCACACCATTGGCAAAAAAATGCCGCAGTGCCGGCAGCTGGGATACTCACGGCAGCAACTTCGACTGTCTGAAAGATGATCTGCTGCCGGAATTCGATCAGTGTTTTTCGGCCCTGGTGGAAGATCTCGCCCAACGCAATCTATTGGACCAGACATCCTTGCTGGTCAGCAGTGAGATGGGACGAACTCCTAAAATTGGTGATCCACGATCGGGTGGCGTATCAGGCGCTGGCCGCGATCACTGGACTCATCTACTGACCAATGTCGTCGCTGGCGGCGGTATACAGGGGGGTCGAGTCTATGGATCAAGTGATCGACTTGGAGAATACCCCGCAGAGAATCCCGTGACTCCCGCTCACGTGGTTCAGACGGTGTACCATGCCATGGGTATCACCAACCTTGAGGCGAAAGACTCGCAGGGCCGTCCCTACCAATTGCTGGAAGCGGGTGAGCCGCTGTACGAACTGTTCTAACTTCCTGTTTTCTTTGAATTAAAACAATGTCACGAAACGCGGCGATCAGCCGACAAACGGCCGAAACAGAAATCGAGCTAAGTATTAATCTGGATGGGGCCGGTCAGCACACGATCGACACCGGCATCGGTTTTTTTGATCACATGCTGACACTGTTCGCGCGCCATGGTCTGTTCGACCTGAATGTACAGGCCCGTGGCGATTTGCACGTAGATCACCACCATACCGTCGAAGACGTCGGCATTTGTCTGGGCAGGGCCATAAACGAGGCTCTTGGGGACAAGCAGGGAATCGTGCGTTACGGAAGCATGTCGCTGCCGATGGAAGAGACCCTTGTTACGTCATCTCTGGATCTGAGTGGACGATTCGCGTTTGTGTTTCGCGTCGATTTTCCGACTGAGAAAATCGGTGACTTCGATACCGAATTGGTTCAGGAATTCTGGAATGCAGTGGCGTCGAATACGATGATGAATCTGCACATGATTCTGCATCACGGGTCAAACAGCCATCACATTTCCGAGGCAACTTTTAAGGGCACGGCTCGCGCGTTGCGTCGTGCTGTTGAGGTTGATCCGCGCCAGCCGGGCGTCCCGTCGTCAAAAGGGACGTTGTAGGTCGACGTTATGCCCAAATCTTACAATGGTGTTGGAACGCACTATTACGTACGAAAGAATAAGAAATCCCGTACTGCCGTCTGTCAGCATTGCGGACACAAAGCTGAGCTGACGTCCTATGAAACGCGGCTGTGGTTTGTCTTTGTGTTCATCCCGCTTCTTCCTCTGGGGCGTAAACGCGTATCTGACCAGTGTGCCGTCTGCAATCGCCATTTTGCGATTGACCTGAAGCAGTGGCAAACGGGCCGGCAGTCGGAAACGGCGTCCGCCATTCAGCGGTATCGGGAAGATCGGTCAGAAGAAGCCGCGCTGGAAGTTCACGGACAGCTGCTGGGGTTTCAGCAATACGACGATGCAGCTGCCTTCCGTTCCACCATGCTGGAAGAGTTCCCCGAAAGCGCTCAGCTGGTCGCCGGCATCGCCGCTCATCTGGATTTTATCGGCCTTCCGGACGAGGCCGCGGAACTGTGGGAGCGATCTTTTCGGCTGGATCCTGAGCTTCCGGAGGCGCGAGTCGGCATTGCGTCTCAGCGGTTACGCGACGGCAAACCCGACGAAGCCCGGGAGCTTCTCCGTTTTCTGGAGCAACCCGGGGCAGAACAGCAATATAGACTGGAACCATTATTCGATCTGGGCGGTCACTTTCAGCAGGCGGGTGACCACGAACAGGCCATCGAAATATTTGAGGTCCTGTTGAAAGTGTATCCGGAGCTCACCAAAGACCACCAGGTCCGCACGTTTGTCAATACGTCAGAAAAAGCATTGGAACGAACGGAATCCGTTCTTCCGGCGACACGACATTCTGTCCGCGGACTGTTCACGTCTCAGTACTCATCAAATCAGCGGTGGACGCTGGGGATTGCGATTGTCCTCGTGCTGGCCGCCACTGGCATGGCCATTAATAACGAATACATACGACGTCATCGAACGTTGACCGTCATCAACGAAACTGGTCTCGCCGCCACGATTCGGATTGATGAACAATTGCCGGTGTCGGTGACGGGTATACTGACACTGACGATGCCCGAGGGGGTTCACAGAGTGCGTGTCGCGGGTGCGGTTGTGGAAGAACATACGCTGGACGTTAAGGCTGGCTACTGGGAAAGGTGGGAAAAGAATCCAGTCTGGATTGTTAACGTCGGCCGCGCTGCAATCTTTGCGGATGCGACGATTTACTACGCGGTGCACCCGCGCGCACCGTCATTACACTTGAGAACAGATCCACTGATCGTGAAGAGTCACGTGGATTTCGCATTTGAGACGCCCTCGGAGTCGGTATCCGTCAGCAGTGAACAGGATGTCCGGATCAGAACGGCTATCGCCTGGCTGGAAATTGGCAGCGGACCGAACGCTGCGGCCAGCGCGTTCAATATGCTGCGGCAGTCTGATCAGGTACAGGCGTGGTCCTGGGCCGAGCGGAACCTGCTGCGTCATCCGGACGATGCGAGCCTGTTGAGGGTGCTCAGGTCATCCGCACAGCCCGGTGATATGCCTCGACTGCGATCGCTGCTCGAATTGAAACTCGAGCAGCGTCCCGTTGCGCTGCACTGGCACCGCACGTATCAGGATCTTCCTGAGGTTAGCAGAGAATATGAAAAGACACTGTCGCTGTACGAAACATTTCTGCGGGCCGACCCGCAGAATTCGATTCTCATATATCTTCGAGGTCGTTTCGATAAGAACCTCGAACTTGGACGGAATTTGGTGTCACAGGCCATCGAGATCGATCCGGATTTTGGCTGGCCCTATTTTTCGCAAGGTTTCATGAAATTGTGTTACGGGGAATGGGAGGCGGCGTCCGATGATTTTCAGCTGGCCATCGGGCGGCACGTGCCGCCCGACGATGTTCAGGCCTATCAACACACGGCGATGCTGGGAATCGGACACCTGACAGAGCTGGAGCAACAGTACCAGAACCGTCTCGCTGACGATCCTGCTGCATTGCGCACTGCCGAACTGCTGGCGGAGGTTCTTGTCGTTCAGAATCGCATCGAAGATGCTGAGCAGATTGTCAACAAGGCCGTCGGCTCATACAAAGAGCTCTTTGGTGAGCAGCAGATGGATTCTGCGTACGGCGTTCAGGCTATGATGTCTTACTTCCAGGGCCAGGTTGAAGCCTGCATAGAGTTTGCCGGAAAATCGGAACACCTGGAGCCGCTGGAACAAATGGCTTGCATCGAATCAGGCGGCGCGTCCGAGTTTGCGGCACGCTATGAGCCGAACGACGACCAGATGAATCGGTGGCTGCCACTGATATGTGCATTGGCGTTCCACGCCGATGGTGACGTCGGCAACGCTGAAATCTGGTACGACAGGACGTTGGAGCGATTAAGAGGACTGGGGCCACGGATAGAAACCACAACGCGTATCCTGAGTGCAGAAACAATCAGCGCCGGACTCATCGAAGAATTACGACTGGTTCATGAACAGCCAATGGACAAGGCAGCGATATTGACATGTCTGGGGCTGCGAGCGGACTCAGACGACCTTCGCCGACAGTTTTTCAATGCTGCACAGGCGATGATGGTTCGTCGCAGGCCACCATATCTGTTGCTGCAGCGAATTCACAAAACTGCAGGCAGCCGCCAATGATGGACCGTGGCTACTTCGATGATCTGGTCGACAGCATCGAGACTCGGTTTGCCGACCGGCCTGCTGCACTGGCCAGTCACACCTGGTTGTGGCTGTTGCTGGGATACGCCGTGGTTATCCTCCTGACGTGTCTGCTGATTGGGGGAGGCCTGACGCTTTTTGTGGCTGGGATCTTCTGGCCGGGCGTCGGGATCGTGTTGGTGATAATCGGCGGTGTCTTGATGACATTCGGCCTTGGGCAGGTTGGTGCCCTTGTCCTGGTGGATCCTTACGAACCCCAGGGGCGACATCTGCGCGATGATGAAGCTCCGGAACTGCACAAGCTGATCGCTCTGCTGCGACGTGACCTTGATTGTCCGGAGATCCATCAGGTCCTGCTGACGGAAGACTTCAACGCCGCGGTCGTGCAGACCCCACGGCTGGGGATTTTTGGATGGTCACGATCATGGCTGATTCTGGGAGTGCCCCTGCTGCTGGCCGCGTCACCTCAGGAAGTGGCGTCCGTGCTGGCTCACGAGTTTGGACACATTTCGAAGCGGCACGGTCGCCAGGGCAATCGAATCTATCAGATGCATCAGTCATGGGAAAAACTGTTTCTTAAATTGCAGCAGAATTCCGGCAGCGGATTCATTCGCACTGCCGGAACGTTCGTCTCGAAGTTTCTTAACTGGTACTGGCCTCGTTTTCACGCGCGAGCATTCGTGCTGTCTCGACAGAACGAATTCATGGCGGACCGCATTGCTGTAGAAGCGACGAACTCAGACTATGCAGCAGCAGCACTGTGGCGCATTGACTGCACGGGGCACATGCTGGAACAGGAATTTTGGAGAAATCTGTGGGCAGAAACGGAATCGTCTCCCGATCCGCCTGGCAATCTGTGCAAACGTCTGTCAGCCGCCTATCGTGATGGGCCAATTGCCGAGAACGCTGCGAGATGGTGCGATTATGCGCTACAAAGAGTCACCAATAATGAAGATACACATCCGTCCCTGTCCGAGCGTCTTAACGCGATCGGTATTTCTGCTCAGCAAATGCGGTCCACCGGATTTCCCGCGGCGCCTGAAATTTCGGCCGCCGAAGGCTTGCTGACAAAGGACATGCAACTGATTGAAGAGGATATTGACAAACGCTGGCGAAATACCGTGTTGTCGATCTGGCGAGACCGAAATCGACGCATTTCCGCGATCGCGAGTCTTCCGCAGACGGCAGAGCAAATCCCATCATCGGCGCCGCAGGACGCGGCTGAGCTGTGGACACAGACGCGAAAAATTCTGGATGTGCAGGGACTGGATGCGGCGGAACCGAATTTGCGACGGATGCTGGAGCTCAGGCCGGACCATGTCGGCGCTACGTTTGCTCTGGGACAGCTTCGTTTGAGCCATGGGCACGACGACGGTGAGGACTTGCTGCAGCACGTGCTCAGCCTGCAGACAGTCGAATGGACTCAGTCCGTCGGCGATGTACTGGAACACCATTTTTCCAAGACGGGTCAGCGCGGTGCGTTGAAACGCGTTCGCCAGCAACTGGATGATTTTGAGAAAGCTCGGGCCGCGGCAGAAAAAGAACGTACCGAAGTTCGTCGCAGCGACTCATTTGTGTCACACGAGTTGACTGCTGACGAGCTGAAGCAAACGCAGTCGGCTTTGTTGAAACAGGAACACTGTCTTGTCGCATGGCTGGTTAAGAAAGAGCTGAGGCACTTCCCGGAAGAACGACTGTTCGTCGTATGCGTCGATTCCAACACGCGGGCAGGCAGCAGTCTGAGGGCCGATCGGAACGACCGGATGATCACGTCATTACTGCTGCAGCTGGAACTTCCCGGGCGTCCGTTCATTGTGAATCCAACAGGCGAATTTAAAGCCGTTGCCACTTGCATGATGAAAACGGCTGACTGGAAGATATTCGATCGGTCTGAACACGCGTCTCAATCACTGCCGGCTGACTGATTGAGAATCGATGTGACTGTTTGCATCGTAAGATCGTCGAACCTGGACGCAGCATTTGCCAGGATTCCATCCGACGCCCATCGAATTCACGGCGGCAACGTCACTCCACGGCTTCCAGCTTTCGCAGGGGGACATAGAACTTCACGTACTTGTGTCCGTCAGAATATGGCTGGCCTTGAGGGTCAACAACAAGAACGGTGGCGCGTTTGGTGATTCGATTGACGACGCCCTCATGACTGTGGCCCTGAATATCAAAGCGGACTTTTGAACCGGTACGAATACCATAGTCCCGGTCGGCCAAATCAGACGGAGTCAGCAGCTCGTGCTGATGATGCGTATGCCCGAAGACTCGCCCGGCAATGTCCTGAAAACGGCACATAGCGCAGCTTGAGCTGGACCAGATCAGCATCTCAATAAGGTGAATCAGTTCGTGTTCCATCACGCGCATCAGACCCTCCAGCCGGTTGACACATTCGAATCCCGTCACTGTGACCGAGCGTTCCGGCTCCTGAAATGACTGATACAGCAGCGTCGTGGCGACGGCGATTTCATAACGTGTTGGGCGACGTCGGCGGGGATCTGTCCAGCGAGTCGTCTTACCGCCCGCTCTGGTCATGCGCTTTGAGAGGCGAAACGACAGCAGCTTTGAACTGAGAGTCGACTGCAGAAGACCACAGAAGTAGTTCTCATCGTACAGTTCATATAGCAGTTGAATGTCGCTGGCGTGCAGGGTCTCAAAATTCGCCTTCGTGAGATAGGGTGACGTCGCAAAGATATTGTCGGCGATAAGCTGGTTCAGCTGTCGACGTTCGATTTTTGTCGTCCGGCTGTTTCGGACCAGCTGTTCCAGTTTCTGCAGCGATGGTTTCATGGACGTGTTGTAACATATTTCAGTCGGACACGTGGGGGGCCTGCGGCAGGTGCGGCCTGTTTCCGCTGTTTCCGCTGTTTCCGGATAGAGTTTGTTCCGTCATCGGAGGCTGAGCGCAGCGACGAAGTTTCCGGCTCGATCATTTTTTTCCGCCTGGATTTCTGTTCCGAGCGGATCATGCCCTAAGCAAGGATGTCCTGAACGACCTTGCCATGTACGTCGGTCAGGCGGAACTGGCGTCCCTGGAACCGATATGTCAGTCGTTCATGATCGATGCCAAGCAGGTGTAGAATTGTTGCCTGCAGATCGTGCACATGCACGCCGTTCGTTGCCACGTTGATTCCCAGTTCGTCGGATGCTCCGAAGGTCATACCTGGTTTAACACCGGCACCCGCCATCCAGATTGTGAAAGCATACGGATGGTGGTCTCGTCCCCAGCGCGGTCGGTTGTTGATGTCTCCCTGCAGGAACGGAGTCCGACCAAATTCACCGCCCCACACTACCAGCGTCTCATCAAGTAGCCCGCGTTGTTCAAGGTCCCGGATCAGCGCGGCGGACGGCTGATCCGTGTCTTTGCACTGCGTATACAATTCCGTGGTCAGACTGTTGTGCTGGTCCCATCCGGCATGCATCAGTTGCACAAAGCGAGTGCCGCGTTCAACAAGGCGTCGGGCCAGCAGGCAGTTGTGAGCGAACGTGCCGCGTTCCGTGACGGACGGCCCGTACATATCAAGAGTGGATTTCGATTCGCCGGAAAGGTCGGTCAATTCCGGCACACTGGCCTGCATCCGGAATCCCATCTCGTATTGTGAAATGCGAGTGGCAATCTCGGGATCTGCCTGTTGCTGTAGTTTTATGTGGTTCAGCTTTGCCAGGTCGTCCAGCCAGCCGCGCCGCATTTTTCGAGTCATACCTTTAGGATTTGACAGGTACAGAACCGGGTCACCGCCGCTGCGAAATTTAACTCCCTGATACTGCGAAGGCAGAAAACCACTGGCCCAGTAGAAATCGTAAAAGATCTGACCGCAGGTGGTGTTCTTGCTGATGGAGGTCATGACCACGAACGCGGGCAGATCTTCCGCCTCACTGCCAAGTCCGTAGTTAAGCCATGCTCCCAGAGTGGGGCGACCGGGAATCTGCGAACCGCTCAGTAGAAATGATATCGCCGGTGCGTGGTTCACCGCGTCGGTATGCATCCCTTTGAGGAAACAGATCTTATCGACGACCCGCGCTGTGTGCGGCATGAATTCGCTGACGGTGGCCCCGCAGTGGCCGTGCTGATGAAACGGTTCGACGGGCGCCAGCATCAGCTTGCCCGAGGCGTTCCCCGTCATGGTGCTGAATCGTTTGCCGTCAACAAACCCTGGGGGGACCGGCTGACCATGCAGTTCGGACAGCTTTGGCTTGAAATCAAAAAGGTCGACGTGCGTCGGTGCCCCGTTTTGAAACAGGTAAATGACGTTTTTGACCTTAGGGCTCAGGTGCGGCAGACCGGGCAGTCCGCCGATTGGGTGTGCAGACGTCGCGATCCCGTCCGACGAACCCATTGCGGCGACGGTGTCTTTGCCGACAAGGCTGGCCAGAGCAGCGGTGCCAATCCCGGTCCCGGCGGCACTGAGCAGCTGACGTCGAGTTGTCTGGAGTTGATGTTCCAGGACTGGGTTCATCGGTCAGCACCTTGCGGCGATAGAATCAGCGAAATCTACTGCGCGTCGAAGATCCGATCGCAGTTGCCCATTCCCTTCTCGTAACTAATAACTGCCTTGCGGTACAGTTCCTCGCCAGCGGGAGTTGGGTACACGGTATCAACACAGGCCTGGCACATGTTTTCCTGTGGCAGCCCCACGCAATCTGCCAGTGCTTCCACCGGCAGGTATCTTAAACTGTCTGCTCCGATCACATCCGCCATTTTTTGTTCTTCTGCTGCGGTGATCACATTGCCCGCCATGTGGTTCGGCGCGAACAGTTCGGCGATCGTCGACATATCTATGCCGTAATAGCATGGAGCAATGATGGGCGGGCAGGCGATGCGGACGTGGACTTCTTTGACTTTGCCGCGATCACGCAGCAGACGCAGTAGTTCCTTTAACGTGGTCGCCCGCACGATGGAATCGTCCACCAGCAACACGCGTTTGCCGTCCATGATCTCCGGCAGCGGTGTATATTTCATTCGCACCTTGTCGGCGCGATTGGCCCCCTCAATAAACGTACGACCGATGTAACGATTGCGGATCAATCCTTCCAGCGACGGTACCTTCAGTTCATAGGCCATACTGTCGGCAGCGGCCTTGGCCGTGTCGGGGACGGGCACCACGATGGTGTCTTCATCAATCGGCACGGTTTCACGGCGAGCCAGCTCTTCACCAAGCCGCTTGCGGGACAGATACACACCTGCGTTATCGAAGTGGCTGCCCGCATTCGCAAAATAGATCCACTCAAAAAAACAGTGCGACTTGCGCGGTGATTCTGCAAATTTCTCAACGTGTGCCCCGCTCTGATCGACGAACACCGCGTGCCCTGGCGGAACGTTTCTGACGCTTTCTTCTGAAAATCCAAGATGCGTTAGTGCGACGCTTTCGCTGGCGGCCGCAAACAATGGTCCATCGACCGCATAGCAGAGCGGACGAATTCCCCGGGGATCCCGGGACACGAACATCTCGCCGTTGGCATTCAGGTAGACGATGTTCCATGAGCCGTCCAGTCGTCGACTCAGGGACGACAGCAGCTCCATGTGGGTGATGCCGGGTTTTTCGGACAGTTCCTGGGAAATCAGGTGATTCAGAATTTCAGTGTCAGTTTCCCGAGTCAGGTGAAAGTCTGTCGTCTGCAGAATTTCTTCGCGCAGTTCCAGGTAGTTTGTCAGTTGCCCGTTGAAGGCGAAGCTGAACCACTTGGAACGGGCAATATGGTGCCGTTCGAATGGCTGAGCATAACTGCGGTCATTTTTTCCGCAGGTTGCGTAGCGAACATGTCCGATGGCAGCGTGGCCTGCATATTCCTTCATCAGTTCCAGGTACTGATCCGGATGATTCATGCGGAACGCCTCAGCGACACCTCCGACGTCCTTGTGGGTGTCGATCAGCTGCAGCCGATCCGGATTGTAAGTCGTGAATCCGGCTGCCAGCTGTCCCCGATTTTGCATGTCCAGCAACATCCCGGGAATCAGTCGAGACGCCTGATCGGCGCTGCCTTCGGGGACCTGTGGACTGGTTTCCGGGGAATCGAAGTGGTAAATGGCGGCGACGCCGCACTCGTGGAATAACTCATCCATACCAGGTGAATTATGTTGCCGCAGCGAGTCAGCCAACTGCGTGAGATCTCATCACCGCACGGGCCGAACAGGAGCCGAGCCCTCGTCCAGCCTTACAACAACGGGGTGGGTGACAAGTTACACAGTGACTTGGGTTTCGTGGAATCGCAAATGTACGGTTCCCGAGAATGGGCGGAGATTGCCGAATTCTCAGTGAACACTCCTGCACGGCGCGGATAATAGTGGCGCAGGTGTCCGACACAACCCTGACCGACAACTTGGTACATAGATCCTCAATTATGCCGCAATCCGTCAATGTTTTGCTGTTGCCGGCCTTTTGAAATCAAAGGGCCGAGATCTTTTGTTCGATGAAGCGAATATGGTGCGGAATGTGTTCCATGATTCGCTCCACGAGCGTTTCCAGCGTCATGGCCCCGTCGGCAGAGTGAACGCCCGTGCGCTGAAACGTTTCGACCGGGCAATTCCGGAGAATACGCAGTATCTGGCGGCGTGTCAGCGTGAGCAGCTGCAATTCTTCGTCAATGTCACGTTCGGACCAGTACAACGCTTCGCAGAACAGATTCGGGTCGGCGTCAAAGAAGGTCGGGTTATCTTCTGCAAGGACCCTTTTGATGCGATCGGCGTAGACTGAATCTGAATCCGACAGGTGACAAATGACCTGTCGGATCGACCAATAGCCCTCGCAGGGCACAGCATCAAGATCGTCCGGCCGAACATCCACGATCGACCGTCGCAGTCTATCCGGACCGGCGGCGTATTTGGCGAGCAGGCGTTCGAGGTCAGACATGAGAAGTCGCTTTCTGCACGGAGAAAGTCACAATGCTGAGCTGTGTCACTGATTCTGACATGAACGGCAGACGGAACGGCAGACAAGGCCGCTCCGGCCCGGGAAAGGGATGGCACACCGACGGAGGTGATGACCCTGCCGGCGTGCCGATGCCCGCCCGATTTCATTGTTCCGGATCGTCGCTATTGAGGATGGTTCGGACTGTATTGTTTGAGTGCGGGGCCGACATATTTCGGAGGGACTCCCAGCAATTCGAGTCTCACGCCATGCGCTGAGTTAACCTGTCCGGTGACGGATATCAGCGAACGTACGGACGGCTCAAAACGTTCGTCACATTCGTTTCCGACCGAGTACCATTCGCATCGGCTGACATCATTGAACAGCAGCAGCAATTGTTGGATGTCGATCCGGAAGCCGACGTGTTCGATCTGGCCGTCTTTGGGACCGCCAATAATCTCTGTCGTTCCCAGGTACATGGTCACCAGCCACCCGCGTTCATCTGCCTGACAATCAAAGCCGACCCGACCTACGTTTGCCAATGGTTCAAAGACATCCGCCACATCGTGGATGAACTTTTTCAGCCATGTCGGGCGATGGTCACGCTGTTCTCTGCGTGTCTTGTAATCCTCCATTTGCTGAAGGAGTTTTTCGATGGACATAAATCAACTGCCGACGGTTTGAGGAATGATTGGGATCAGTTCACCGGAAGGCTGGTTACAGAACGATTCCTTCTCCACTCCGTCGGTCGAAGATCGACCACAACTCCGTTGTCTCGTGTTTCCTGGAACTCAGTACCGCAGATATCGGGATTGACAGCGCTGGGGTTAAGGCCAATGCAGGGTGACCCGGACAGATATGCCCACCAGGGTCCTGTCCTTCCAGCGGAGACGCTCAGCGACTGTTGATCCAACCGTACCGATTGCTCCGCCTGTGCTTCTTTCACGGTCTGGCACGCTCGACTGTCCGGTTCACAGCCGCGCTGCTGTTCAGAAGTCCTAACAAAGACGCTTTACATCATGTACCGCCGTCTGATCGCCATGCCTGCCGCCACCCAAAACCGTTCCGCCCCGCGCCATTCAGAAGTCCGCTGCAAGTCCGCCTGTCATATGGTTTTACATCCCTGAGCAGAATATACGGGTTGGTGGAGATTCGGCATCAGACGTTTCGGCGTGTGGCTTGCTGGAAGCAAATGCTGACCAAAGGCAGCACGTGCGATCTGCGTCAGAATTCACGTACCGCCGGCGGCAAATATGGCAACCCGCAACGCGGTGTGTCGCAGAGAAACTGCGTCGCTGCGGCTCAATTGCAGGTGTCCGAACAGACTCTCTACACTCTCTCAAAAAGGTACAGAAAAATGTTTAACACGTTCTGGAAGGACGAAGAAGGAGTCATCCTCTCTGCCGAAATTGTACTGCTGGGGACGATTCTGGTGCTTGGAATGATCGTTGGCCTTGTGGAAGTACAGTCTGCCGTCGTGGCGGAAATGGGTGATCTTGGCGATGCTATTGGAAATATGGACCAGTCCTATCAGGTACCTGGAATCGTTTCGTTCAACCACGGCAATAACTGTGGAGGCATTGGCGCCTCTGGCATTGGCGCCTCTGGCATTGGCGTCTCTGGCATTAAGGCAGCGACACATGGAGCGTCTTACAGTGACCGACCTGATCTCTGCGACTGCAATTCCATCATTGTTTGTGCTTCTGGTCACAGTCGAGGAGAACAGGGCACGCTCAGAAACCGTGGTGCTGCCGGTGGCGTACCGGCCCATCACGGAGGCGCAGTCCACCGGGCGCCCGTTAGAACAGAAAAGAACGAGCATCACAAACGCCAGCCAGTGCCAGCGATTCCACAAAAGAAGTGATTTGTGCGATGGGGCTGACTGACCGGCCCAATCTCTCAGAATTCCCTGACGACACCCATCACCGGGTGTCGTCTTTTTTGCTAAGCTACTGCGGTGGCAGATCGGAGTCGTTTCTGCCTTAGTAATCACGGAATGGGAGTTCTGGTGAACAACAGGATTGGTGGTCACGGCGACTGGAAGGTTGGCGTTCGAATTCTCTGTCGGAACAACGTTCCTCTGATAATGGGGATTCTGAATGTCACGCCCGACAGCTTTTCAGACGGCGGGTTACACAATCAGGTTGACGCTGCCGTCGCCCATGGAATTCAGTTGGCTCGTGATGGAGCCGATGTCATCGACGTCGGCGGAGAATCGACGCGGCCTGGTGCTGTACAGGTTGATGTTGCAGACGAACTTGCTCGCACGATTCCAGTTGTCAGGAAACTGGCTGCTCAGACCGATGTTCCAATTTCCATTGACACAACGAAGGCTGAAGTGGCGCGTCAGGCACTGGCAGCGGGGGCCTTCATCGTCAACGATATCTCCGGATTGACATTTGATTCTGATATGATGTCGGTGTGTGCTGAATTTGATGCCGCGGTCTGCATGATGCACATCAAGGGTACGCCGCAGAACATGCAGCAGAATCCGGTTTACGGCGATGTTGTTCACGAAGTTACAGATTTCCTTCAGGAACGACTCTCAGCCTGCGAACAGGCGGGCATCGCCCCTGCCCGAATTTGCGTTGATCCTGGAATTGGCTTTGGCAAGACGGCCGAACACAACCTCCGGCTGATGCAGGCCATCGGACAGATTAGAAAAACGCTGGGGCGTCCGATAGTTGTCGGACATTCACGTAAGCGATTTTTTTCCACGTTGCTTGGCCGGGCGGTTGAAGAACGCAACGCCGGCACGACGGGAATTTCCATCGCGCTCGCCCAGAACGGCGTGGACATGCTCCGGGTTCATGATGTCAACGCTACTCGAGATGCTCTGACGGCGTGGGATGCGGTGCGAGGAAAGCAGTCATTATGACGATTCAACTGCTCGTGTCCGTAAGGAATGCTGAGGAAGCCGTGCAGGCAGCCGACAGCGGCGCTGATATTATCGACGTGAAAGAGCCCGAATTCGGTTCGCTCGGTTTCGCCGGGGGCGCAACGATCCGTGAGGTCGTTGACGCGGTCGCCGGTCGCATCCCGGTGTCCGCCGCACTGGGTGAATGCCTCGACTGGACGACGGAGTACAGGGGCCGTCGTACCTCCCGATTCAAAGGGATGGAGCAATCTCTGGCATTCGTCAAACTGGGCCTCGCTGGTTTGCATCGTGCGGCCACGGCTGGCACATGGGTTGACGAGTGGACAGGAATTCGCCGCGAGTTCGACACTTGTCTGCTTAACCAGACAATCCGTGATGTCCGGCGATCAGAAGCGCAGCCGAAGGCTGCACGGCCGTACTCCGTTGAAGGCGGCCCGCACTGGGTTGCTGTGGCTTACGCAGACCACGAAAGAGCAGGTGCACCGCCCTGGCGCGAGGTGTTGGAAGCAGCTGAATCGAGTTGCTGTGCGTTTCTGCTGATCGATACCTACGGCAAAGACGGATCGAGCACTCTTGACTGGTTGTCGGAGTCCGCTTTGGTCAATGTCCAACAGCATTGTCGACGAAATCAACTGTCGTTTGCCCTGGCCGGACAACTGAACCAGACCCATCTGCCGATCGTGAGGCGAATTCAACCCGATGTGTTCGCCGTACGAGGGGCGGTTTGTGACGAGCTTGATCGTTGCAGCACCGTCAGCGCCAGAAAAGTACGAATGTTGAAGACCGCTCTGCAATAGCGCAGAGTAAACAGACCAACCCATTCGGAGAAACAGCTCATTGAATCGCGTGGGCCCGGCCCTGACATCCGGTCCGAACACAAAACTTGCTGTTTCCATTGGAAACGCTGCACGCTGGCTCGGCACTGGCCGAGCAGGCGACATACTTTGGTATCGGGCATCGCTGCCGCTCAGCCGCTGTTAGGTCCCGTGCTGCTGGACATCATGTGGGCTGGCGGCCGTATCCGACGCATCGGAATCGCCAGCTCCCGGACTCATCAGGTCTACGGAGGTGATGCGTTGCAGGCTTGTCCCGGCAGGTGTGCTGAGAGCGAGGTGGTCCTCAGGTAGTGGTGGCGGGGCAACGATGGGCAACTGAATGACAAAGACGCTTCCTTTACCGAACTCACTTTCCAGAAAGACGTCGCCGCCAAGCAGTCGCGACAATTCCCGGACAATCGACAGTCCCAGACCCGTTCCGCCGAATTCGCGTTTGACATGATCTCGCTCCCCTGGAATTGTTGTGCCCTGTCGAAACTTTTCAAAGATTTGCTCCTGCTCCTGCATCGGAATTCCGATGCCCGTGTCTTCGACACTAATCTCAAATGTGGTCGCATCCTTCGGCTGCGCCGTCACGCGTACTCGTCCTCCTTCGGGAGTAAACTTGACGGCGTTTGAGAGCAGGTTGGTCAGAATCTGCCGCAGTTTGCCGGCGTCCTGGTGAACTTCCGGCACAGGAGGGTCTGAATGACGGACACGCAGATCAATGTTCTTTTGGTCCGCCAGCGGCATCATCTGATTTGCCTGGTTGTCGACCAGTTCGCGTACATTGACCGGACCTGGCGTGAGTTTCATCTGGCCACTCTCGATCTTGGCAAGGTCCAGCAGATCGTTGATCTGCACCATCAGATTGCGCCCCGACGTGCGTATATTGTCCACGTAGCGTTTCTGTCGGTCATCCAGATTCGCGGCATGGGCCAAGACATCGCTGAAGCCCAGAATGCTGTTCAGCGGAGTACGCAACTCGTGACTCATTGTGGCCAGAAACTCGTCCTTCAGCGCATTGCTGCTGAACAGTTCCAGGTTCGCCTGAGCAAGTTGATCGACTTTGGCGCCAAAGCTGTCGTTGACTCCGCGAAGTTCTTCATTGACCGTGGTCATGTGACGGAGCATACGATTGAATGCATGGCTGAGTTCTTCAAACTCGTCCCCCGTGTTGATCACAGCGCGGAGGTTCAAATTCCCTCTGGCAATTTCGTCGCTGACGTCTTTCAGGTGAAGCACAGGCTTCACAATGATGTACCGAACAATCAGGTAGGCCACCAGCATGGCCACAAATGTCGTCACAATTGCCGACGCCACCAGTATGATCCGGTTGTGATTGAGTTGGTCGACAACGCTTGCCATGGACAGGGTGACAGTGGCCATGGCGACTAATTCGCCGGAATTGTACGCCGAAGCGTTTTGTCCGTTATGACACATCAGACAGCTATCTGTTGCAGTGATTGCCTCATAGTACTTCAGGAACCGTTCGCCCTCGGGAGTGTCGTCCATGCGCCAGTCCTGAGTCTCACCGTTCTTGAACTTCACCCACGCATCAATGGCTTCGCCGTCTCTTGTCGCATCGCTGTTAAGCAAACTCCATTTCACGCCCAGACCGAATTCATTGACAGACGAAAGATGGTCGCGGAACGTGTTGAAGTCTGTGTCGGAATAGTCTTCCAGTTCCAGAACCTCGGTGCTTTGTGTGGCCGGCTCGCCGCGCGGTGCTGTTGAATCTGTTGGCGAACCTTCCACAGTCTCGGCAGATTCCACATCTTCGACGTTCAGCGAATTGTTCTCGGTTTCCCCGGTCTGTTCACCATGCTGCTCTGCGTAACGCTGGTAGTGTCTTCGCAGCAGAATCTGCGGAATCAATGTTTGTGCTTTGACGACCTGCTGGGCTTCCACAAGAGCCCGCGTACGACCGGCGTAAATCCAGAAACTGGTGGTGATCAGGATCATCAGTGCGGCACCGAACAGCAGCCGGCACTTCCGCTCCAGACTCGTCTCGCCGAGCAGCTTCTTGAGTCCGCGGTAGTTGATCACGGTCTGACTTTCGTGGACAGTACGTCGAAACGGATTCGTTTGAAGGAATGGCCTGACCGGACAGCGTTAGCTTTTCGTACAGACGAGCCTGAAGCGTAAGCAAGTCGACAACTTACGGCAAACACACGTCTTTGCGGTGTGAGCTTGTATTTGCGGCTGGTCATGCGAAAGTGGTGTTGTCCGACTAAAGTCTAACGCCGAAGCGTCACCACGAAAACAACACTCATGCCAATCGATCTATCGGAACACGGAACGGGTTCGGATGAAACAACGTAATATCGTGCTGGCCATCACGGGAGCCAGCGGATCGGCTTACGCTATCAGGCTGGCACAGGTCCTGTTAAGTGCCGGGCACCACATCCACCTGATTGTCAGCGGCGCCGCTCGTCAGGTTGCCGCACAGGAACTGAACGTTGGGATTCCTGCGGATAATGCTGCGGTGGACGAGTGGACAGATTTCATAAAGACTGCGTTGACGTCCGGAATCGCGGCTGCGTGGGGCTTCAATAAGTGGTCCACCGAATTCAGCGGCACCTGTTCTGTGCACGGCATTGGTGACTATTCTGCGGGGATCGCCAGTGGCTCTTTTCTGACAGGCGGCATGGTCATCTGCCCGTGTTCAATGGGAACTTTGTCAGCGATCGCGTGTGGTTCGTCGACCAATCTGGTTCAGCGATCTGCCGACGTCCACTTGAAGGAACGAAGGCCGCTGGTCCTGGTGCCGCGAGAAACTCCGCTCAGTCTGGTGGCTCTGGAAAACATGACGGGACTGTCCCGCGCCGGTGCGACAATCCTGCCCGCGATGCCCGGGTTTTATCAGCGCCCCGCCTGCGTTGCTAACATCGTTGATTTCGTCGTTGCACGAATCTGCGACCATCTTCAGGTGGAACACTCCTTAATGCGGCGGTGGGGCGAAACCACTTGATAATCCTTGCTGGCAAGCTATTGATTTAGTGCCGAAGTACTGGCAATGATTCGCGTTTAAGGATATGACTCGCCCGATTACAGACTCTCAGAACGGGCTGCGCGGAATCACGGTGTGTTCCGGTCATTTCCGGTATTCTGCCAGGAACACGCATATTCATGACAGTAGTTGATCGTCACTCGACCGGAATACCGCGACTTGACGAAGCATTGGGCGGCGGTCTGATTCCCGGCGCGCTGGCAGTCGTCATGGGCGCGACTGGCATCGGGAAGACTCAGCTGGGGGTCAGTTATGCTCATACCGGCATCGCGCAGGAGGGGCAGTCCGGCATTATTTTCGATTTAACGACGCGCGGTGATTCACAGGGGCAGGCGGATTACGCAGATCGGATTTTCGCATGGAAGCTGCGGACCCGGAAGCTGGTGGACCGTATTGACCCCGCGATTGTGTGGGATGCCGATGAGATTCGTTCGGATTATCTGCATGTCTTTGATCGTGGCGGACGTCGAGTGACGATTGGTGACATGCAGCCCGAAGAATGGCAGGAATTCAAGGCAGACCTGATGAGGCGGCTCGACCAGACAATCGCTTTTTTTTATGGGAATTTTGTCCACGGTGTGCGACGAGCTGTGATCGATGGCGTCGAACCAACCGAAAAAGATTCAGACTCGTTTCAATTTCACCTGTTTGACTACCTCTATCATCAGATTCTGCGGAAGGAACATGACTGGCTGGCTCGCGACCTGTTTCGAGTACACTACCGATCACAGGAGGAAACCGTGAAACGTCATGAATACGATCATGGCCGGATCAGTGGACTGCTGCTGTATACCTGTCACGAAGTCATGCTGGATGATTTGATCAGCCGACCAATTCAGTCGGGCGATGTCCTGTCGAATGCAAATACGATCATTATGATGGGCAAGACCCGAGACGGAAACAGGGTCGGTCGCGCATTGTACGTGGCAAAGCATCGAGGCAGCGCGTGCGATGAATTCATTCTGCCGTATCATATCACTGAACAGGGAATCGTGTTCGACTAACGCGAAGACTCCCCCCGGAAATCCTAGCCTTGAACAATACCATCGACACATCATCTCTGCACAACAGCCGGTTCATGAAGGCCGTGCGCCGCGAACCGGTGGACACTACTCCAGTCTGGATCATGCGACAGGCGGGGCGTTATCTGCCGGAATACATGGCCGTTCGTAACAAGGTGACGTTTATCGAACTTTGCAAGACTCCTGAACTGGCCTGCGAAGTCACCGTCACAGCTCGAAACATTCTGGGGACGGATGCCGCCATTCTGTTCGCCGACCTGTTGCCAATTCTGGAACCGATGGGCATCGATCTGGAATATGTCAAAGGCGAAGGTCCCGTCATTCATAATCCATTGCAGGAACCCGGCGCCGTGGACCGGCTGACGGCGCTAAAGTCCGTTGATGTTCTGGACTACGTCTTTCAGGCCGTTCGGCTGATTCGCAGTGAACTGCCAACTGACATCCCACTGCTTGGTTTTGCGGGAGCACCGTTCACGTTAGCGTCATACTGTATTGAAGGCGGAGGTTCGAAAAACTACGTCCACACCAAGAAATTGATGTACAACGACGCCGGTGCGTGGAACGCCCTGATGTCCAAACTGGTCGACTCCGTCAGTATCTATCTGAAAGCGCAGATCGATGCGGGATGTCAGGCGGTTCAGGTGTTCGACAGCTGGGCGGGGTGCCTGTCACCGGCTGATTATAAGGAGTACGTGTTACCCCACACAAAACGGCTGATTGAATCCGTCCAGGATGATGCACCCGTTATCAATTTCCTGACAGGCAACCCGGCGTTGCTGCCGCTGCAGCGTCAGGCCGGGGGCACGGTGATGGGCGTTGACTGGCGCATTCAACTGAACGATGCGTGGGATATTTTCGGATCGGAGTTCGCCGTGCAGGGCAATCTGGATCCGGTGTCGATCTATGCAGAATTGTCAGTGCTGAAGGACCGGATCAAGAGCGTCCTTGATTCGGTGCGCGGCAGAAACGGTCATATCTTCAATTTGGGTCACGGTGTGATGCCCGACATGAGTCCTGATCACGTGAAGGCGGTCGTGGACTTCGTGCATGAACTGGGAGCATCAACCTGATGATCGGCGGCGGTCCAGAGGCTGCGTCGCATCAAGCCGGGAGAAACGGCAAACGAGTTGCGGTGATTGGCGGCGGCATCACTGGGTTGTCGGCGGCTCAGCGGTTGATCAGCACAGACCCGACGGCTCAGGTTGTGATTTTCGAATCGACCGAGCGGTTCGGTGGTATCATTCGGACGGAGCATTCGGATGGTTTTTTGATGGAGCTGGGGCCTGACTCGTTTATCACTAACAAGCCAGGAGGTATTCAACTTTGTGACGACATTGGATTTAGTGATCAACTGATCCCCACCGACGCCGAGTTCCGCCGATCACTTGTTCTGCGAAACGGAAGGCCTCAGCCGGTTCCGGATGGATTCATGTTGATGGCACCGGCAAAGCCCTGGGCGATTGCCACAACGCCAGTGCTTTCTGTTGGTGGAAAAATTCGATTACTGCGAGAGGCATTCCTTCGGCCGAAGACAAATCCCGAAGTAGACGAATCCCTGGCCGATTTCGTGCGGCGGCGTTTTGGCCGCGAGGCACTCGACCGACTTATCCAGCCACTGATCGGAGGAATCTACACCTCCGACCCTGAAAAACTTAGCCTGAAGGCGACCCTGCCGCGTTTTATCGAGATGGAACAAAAGTACGGCAGCGTGATTCGAGCCACGTTGGCGGAACAGCGTCAGAAGAACGGGCGACCAGCCGCCAGCTCCGGCAGCGGTGCCCGGTACGGTCTGTTTGCGACACCCGAACACGGACTTGGCAGTTTGGTCGACGCTCTCCTGACGTGGCTGCAGGAGTCCGGCCAGGCGACTCTGCGTTCAAATCTTCTGGTGTCGAGTCTTTCACGGACACCCACGACCGGCGATGCAGCCAACCCGTCGTGGAAGGTGTCGCTGTCGGGCGTCGCCGACGAAATGTTCGACGCTGTGATCCTGACGTTACCGACTTACAGGGCCGCCGACCTCCTGGCCGACGAGAGTTTCGCGGACCTCGCCAAGGCTTTGCGTGACATCGAATACGCGTCCAGCGCCATCGTTGTGACCGGGCACCGACTCAGCGACTTTCGTCATTCGCTGAACGCTTTTGGACTGGTCGTTCCGGCAATTGAGGACCGCAAAGTGCTGGCCGTGTCGTTTACCAGTCGCAAATTCTCCGGACGTGCACCGGCAGGGCATGTGCTGTTGCGAACATTTGTCGGCGGTGCGATGCAGCCGGAACTACTCGAACATTCGGACGCGGAGGTTCAGGAGTTCGTGGAACAGGAGCTGTCGGCGATGCTGGGACTCACAGCCGCACCGGCCTTCAGTCGTGTCGTCCGATACAACCGGGCGATGCCCCAATACCACGTCGGCCATATTTCACGAGTGGGGAAAATCGAACGCCTTACTGTCGCACACACCGGACTCCACCTTGCCGGCAGTGCTTACCACGGCGTCGGACTGCCCGACAGCATCACCAGTGGACGATCCGCCGCAGATCGCGTTCAACACGGTGCCTGACTCCGCACGAGAAACCGAAACAGCTGACACAGGGAACAGTCTGTTGCGGTCTCAGTAAGTGCCCGCGATCTCAGTCGGTCAGTGCGATTCTGACGCGATCCAGTTTGCCAGTGAACGGAAACGGGCGGTCTTCGTAGTCGCGATCGACCTGCGCTCTGTAGTCGAAGCCAATATCAAACGTTTTTGCCAGTGAGTACGTGCTGATGTGCATGCGAGGCATCCCGGTCTCGTCGACTTTTGCACCATTCACGTACAGTTTGCCGGTGTCCCCGAAGAGTTTGGTCCGCTTGCAGTTGAATTTCAGGTCGGTGTTCCCTTTTGGCCGAGTCCTGGACGTCAGGTGATAGTGCACACCGTCCAGCAAGTTATAATCGAATTGTAACTTGCCGCTCTTGATATACCTGCTGTAGCTGCCGGTCATGCCACCGCACGACACAATCACTCCTTCTTCATCGCCCTTCAGACCAATCGTCGTTTCGATTCTATGAGAGCGGTTCTTAACTGGTGCGGAGGTTTTTTCCGCAGTTCGAACGGCGCCCGGTGCGAAGTACACAAATTTCTTCTGGTTCCCAAACAAAATGTTGTTGATGGCGGCCCTGCGTTTGATCATGTCGCCGCACAGCGGAAAGACGTTATTCTTCACCGCTTTCTGGTCCCAGAGCTTCTTGAGTTCTTCCAGCTTCTCCGGAAACGTTTCGGCCAGATCCGTGCTCTCCGAAAAGTCTTCGTTGACGTTGTAGAGTTCCCACACTTCGTCCTCAAACGGAGTCGAGAAATTGACGATCCACGGCATTCGCTTTTCGTGCAGAGTCACTGCTTTGCAGCCATCAGCCCAGATCGCCGTTTTGCCGAACATTTTGTCGTACTGCACTTTCTTTGCGTTGGGAGCACCTGCGTCGTCGAACGAGTAGTTCATCGGAAGTTCAGTAAACAGCGGCTGTTTGATGCCGTGATATTCTTCCGGCCGTTCAATTCCTGCAGCTTCCATAATGGTGGGAGCGATGTCTGAGATGTGGTGATACTGAGTGCGGATTTTTCCTTAATTTCCTTTGGTCAGTGAACCATCAACGCGTCCGCCTGGTTTTCTCGGTGTGAACTCTGCTTAAAGTACGGGAACGGAGTGTTGCCGGCTATCGCCCAGCCCGCGTGATAGTGCGGACAGGTGTCCGTTTGCCCCAGTGGTCCAGGTGCCGCATGTTGGTGTCGAAAGGAGTCGGCATTCCGTTCAGGACGCAGGTTTCGTGGAAGGTGCCCGCCAGACCGCCTTCACCGCTCGCTTCGTTGTCCGAAGTGACAAAGATCAGCGTGTTGTCGAGTTCGTCGATACGTTCCAGCGTTTTGATGACTCGACCAATCTGAACGTCACTGTATTCCAGCTGTGCCGCAAGACCTCCATCTGTCGTCGATAGAGTTTCCTGTGATCGGCGTCGAGAGAATCCCACGCCGGAATCTCTTTGATCCTGGCACTCAACTTTGTGTTGGGCGGAACGATTCCCGGATTCTTCCGATTCTCAGTTTCTGTTCACGAGTTTTGTCCCAGCCCTGATCGAATTTTCCTTTGTGCTTATCGAGGTAACTGTCGGGGGCATGAGGCGGTGAATGCATTGACCCCAAGGCCCACAGCATCATGAACGGCAGATTCTTGTCCAGAGACTTATGCCCTGTGATCCACTGATTTTTGCGGTCTGCCAGGTCCTTGTCCAGGTGTTCCGTCCGACGATACGGTTCCGGGTGGTGGTCGTCCCACAGAACGGGTACGAACTGGTGCACGTCGGCCGCCATGAAACAATACGAATGAGGAAATGCTTCGTGACTGGGCCAGTGATTAAATGGTCCAATCTGCGAAACTTCGTAGAGCGGTGTATGACCCCACTGTCCGATGGCGTTGTAGCCGGGAAATCCCAGCGCGGTCAGAGCGTGACTTCCCAGTCCGATCGTGTGTGGGTTCCGTCGTGCCATCAGGGTTGCTCGCGACGGATAACACAGCGATGTCGTGTGAAAATTGTGGTAACGCAGTCGGCCAGCGGCCAGACGGTCGATGTTCGGCGTATTGATTAGACCGCCAAACGAACCGATCTGGGCCAGGCCTGTATCATCAAGCAGAAAGATAATGACGGTCGGTGCACCTTTGGGTTGCCGCGATTTTGGCGCCCACCAATCCACCGAATCCTCATGTTTCTTCGCGATCTCACCCCGAAATTCAGTTTCCGTTTCTTCTGCCCGGAGGCTGGGAACCGGGGTTAAACAACTGAACACCAGTAACGGCATCAACGAAACGGCGTCTGGAGTTCCCCACATTTGAAAGGCCTGCAAGGGAATACGCGCCTGTACGTAATTAATTGGGTGTACCCAACAGGTAAGCGAAGATTCTTGAAGAATCTGCCTCCTGTGTTACTTCACGTAAGCATTTATTCGCAAATTTGCGAGATTAGGCTTTGGTCGTTCTGTGGTCCGACTCCGTGTTCAGCCGTCCGGAAGGCCGCAACGCCGCGGATCGCAAAGGCCGGGAATTGATGGTCACAATCGGACTCGCTGAAGTCGGTACGACGACGGCCCAGGGAAACGGCACTCCGCACGGCGAACCTTGAGGTCCCGCGCCCCCACCCCAAGATGTGACACGACCGGTCATCAGCTGAAAGTCGGGCCGGTTGTTCAGTGTCGTTCAGTGAACACTGAGGAAATCTACTTCTGCACTCGGGCCGCACACGCGACTCGCCCCAGCGAGTCCACGAAGATCAGGTCAGTGGCCGAAACGGAACGAATGGAAAATGAAAACAGCCGATTGACGCGCTCGATCTGGACTGATCTGTTGACATGAGCTGTCAGCTGACCGTTTTTGATGCTCCACGTTCCGCCGGAGATCGGCGTCTGGACGAAGGACCTGTGAAACAGCCTGAGTTCCTGATATTCCCGAACAGTAGTGACCGTTCCGTTGGCGTTGAATGTGACAAACAACGAACCAGCGTTGTCATTCAGTCTCCATGTCCCCGCGAGCATCTTTGTCAAATCAACATCGGTCAGACCTTTCAGTGCCTGAGCCGGTTGCGGCTTTTGTGTCCCGGCCACGGCCGGTGTTTTCGTGGCCAGTGGCCGTGCCGCAGATCGTTTCAGTACCATCCTCATCCTTTTTGAACCAGCTTCGGCGGAGAAGTCGCCTGGCCGTGCCGCTTCATTCGGATCAGTCAGGCAGATGACCAGCTTGTCGGCATCAAACTGATAGATCCCCCAGCTGTCCTTGCCCTGTGACGTGCTGACCTCGATGCGTTTCGGGTACTTCGCAGGCTCAATCCGGAACACTTTCGCACCCTGTTTTCCGTCCGTGGGAGATCTGAAGATGATCGCATTCTCAATGATCTGCGCACGTCCTCCGGACGGCAGTAATTCGCGAATCTTTTGCTTCGCAATCACCTTTCCGTCTTCAACAAGGTCCGTCACCTCCCAGTGCCCCTGAAATTTCCGGAGCTCCGGATCCTCGTCGTCGCTTCGGCAGGGGGCACAGGTGATCAGTGCTGCTGCCAGACACAGAATCGTGTTCGCGTGACGTCCAGGAATACTTCGAAAATGGTTCATGTTGGGTCTCCCTGCCCTGTTCTTTGCCGTCAGACGTCGCGCTGCGACAGTCATGAAAATCTGTGGGGCATCAAATGTATCAGATTGCTCGGGGGTTGGCTTGCTCAGGGTGATCAATCTCCGGACCGGACAGCAAGGCTACCGACTGCGGCTTACAAGTGGCAATGGTCGAGCGACTGTCGGCCAGCAAATGCTCGCCGTGCGGAGTCGTTGTGATTGTTGTCCAGCTCGCTTAGTATGGAGCAACATTCGCTTCGTGTACCCGCCTGAGAACTGCGCAGTACCCGCAGGAAAAAAACTTATTCAGCACATAGAGAGATGAATCGCATCAGAGGGGCGACGTAGTATACACAAGTTCCATCATGGTCGGTGGATACAATCCGAAGTTGCTGAACAGTCTGGCCTGTGAATCACGCGCTACTTCAAAATAGTCACGGCACACGACCTGAGGTGGTTCAGGACGATGTCTTCGCAGAAGGCATTGCTTCCATGGACTACGCAGAAGAGGCGCGCACACTGCTTGTCGGAACGGCGACCGGACACCTGGTGTTGCTGAATCAGTCAGGTGAACAGCTGAAGCGTGAGCACGGTTTCGGCGACCTGCGGTCGCTTGTCTGGTCAGATACCGGAAATTTCGGGGCCGCTGCACTCGCCAGCGGCCGGCTTGTGTGTTTCGATGACAAGCTCAAGAAACGTTGGGACGTTGAACTGACGGGTGAAATTGGCGGACTCGCAATCACTCCATTCGGCAGTCACATCGCAGTGAGTTCGGAGTCGTCGCAGACGTATATCGTTTCTATCGACAAGAAGGAAATCGCCAAATTCGACACGCCTCGACCACTCGATTTTTTGCATTTTCTGCACGAGAAACCATTGCTGATCGGGGCAGCTGAATTCGGTCATTTGTGTTGTCACCAGTTGGGTGGTGACGAAGAGTGGAACGAGCGAATCATGAATAATGTGGGCAACATGGCCGTATCCGGCTGCGGAAAACGGATTCTGCTGGCCGCCTTCAATCATGGGATTCAGGTCTTAAGTGGATCGGGAAAGCAAAAAGGCTCATTTATGGTTGATGGAATCCCCAATTCCGTCGCTGCGTCAAGTACCCGAAAGCGTCTGGCGGCGACCACGCTGGAGGATCGCATTTACTGGCTGAACTTTGAGGGAGAGCTTCTGTGGGCATGCGATTTGTCTCGTGACCCCGCAAAACACATGAGAGTTGATCCGCTGGGAGAGCGACTGTTCGTGGCCACACAATCCGGACGATTGCTGCAACTCTATTGGTAGATACGGGCCGACAGCTGGTGCCTGGGCCAGCATTCTCAATGCAGACGTGCAAATTACCTGTTCGAATCCACCTGCAGGAAAGCGACAACTTC
>JABABI010000209.1 GCA_014238335.1 Fuerstiella sp. | reverse complement strand
TGAGCTGTCGCTCCTAATTCGTTTCAAGAACGGTTGGGCGTCAAACGCACAGTGTTGGGCGGGACCGCCGTTCTTGCAATCATATTGCGGCGGGGCGTAGACCCATCTGCGCCGGAGGTAGCCTACGCTTTGTGCTCAGTCGCCTGCATCGTCATGCCCGAACCGCGATACGAGGCGTACAGACGTCGCACCGACTTCATTCCAAAGACATTTTCCCAGGTGGCGTTCTTCCGTCGGTTGCGGCACTGCAGGAATCGGCAGGGCGGACAACAGATCTTCGGTTTGAATCCGTCGAAGACACGTCGGAGCACTACGCCAGAACACTTGAACTTTGGCGAGAACGATTCTCTGACCGTTTGGAGGACGTTCGCCAACTGGGCTTTGATGACCGATTCATCAGGATGTGGGAGTACTATTTATGTTATTGCGAAGCCGCGTTTCGCGAACAGGCCGTGAGAGCTGTTCAGATTGTTTGGGACCAACCGACTTATTAAAGCCAACGGACATGTCGCGACCTCGCGGCGGTTCATTCCTCACGTTACTTCTCAACGCAGCAGAGCACGGTTGGTTGCCGGATTCCGTCATCAGGTACGGAATCCGACGGTTGCTGAAGTCGCGTTTGAATGACCTTGAAACCAACCACGAAGTCGATGCAACGACACGTTTCATCGACAGAACGCTGACCGAACAGATCGCAGTCCAGTCCGTGACTGCCAACGAACAGCACTACGAAGTGCCGGCTAAGTTCTTTCAGCAGGCACTTGGGCCGAGGCTGAAATACAGCAGTTGCTACTGGCCGGAAGGCGTTGATTCGCTGGAAACCGCAGAGAACGCAGCTCTGCGCGTGACTTGCGAAAACACCGAGTTGGAATACGGAATGAAGATTCTGGAACTCGGCTGCGGCTGGGGATCGTTGTCTCTTTGGATGGCCCATAGGTATCGATCGAGTCAGATTACTTCCGTCTCCAATTCCAATTCTCAGCGTCGGTTAATCGAGGCACGCGCTGCCGAGCTTGGACGGTCCAATCTTACCGTCGTTACGTCCGACATGAATGACTTTTTAACAGAAGAATCATTTGATCGTGTTGTCTCGGTTGAGATGTTTCAGCACATGCGGAAACACCGCGAGCTGACCACACGCATTCACGACTGGCTACGCCCGGACGGTCGCCTGTTCGTGCATATATTTTGCCACCGTCAGTCTGCTTACCTATTTGAAACGGACGGACCACAGAATTGGATGGGCCGACATTTCTTTACCGGAGGCATGATGCCGAGTGTCGACCTTCTTTCGAAGGCATGCACTTCCCTGCAATTGGTGAATCAGCAACAGTGGAACGGGACTCACTACGCAAAAACCTGTCGCGCGTGGCTTGAGAATCAGGATCGCGCGGAAGATCTGCTGCAGCCGGTGTTGGCCAACTCCTACGGAAAGGCGGAAGCCGTCCGTTGGCACAATGGCTTCTGGCCATACTGACTTCCGTCTGGGCAGTCCGATTGAGCATCCATCTGGCCGCACGGAATCTCGGAAAGCCGGAAGACTTCCGCTACTGCGCCATGCGCGAACGCTGGGGCAAATCGTTTCCACTCGCCAGCCTGGTTATCGTGTTCGGTCTGCAGGGTGCCGTCATGTGGGCGGTTTCACTGCCAATTCAAATCAGCCTGGCCGTCACAACTTCGACTTCGACCGCTTCTGCCGTCGCCGGCGTCGCGTTGTGGGCGGTCGGATTGTTTTTCGAATCAGTTGGCGACTGGCAACTGGTTCGTTTCAAACGCAATCCCGAAAACGCGGGCCGAGTGTTGGATACCGGACTATGGCGCTACACGAGACAGCCAAACTATTTCGGCGACTGTCTTGTTTGGTGGGGCCTGTTTTTTGTGGCGGCTTCTTGCAGCGGCGCGTGGTGGACGATCCTCAGTCCGCTAACCATGACATTCCTTCTGCTGCGAGTGTCAGGCGTATCGTTGTTGGAAAAGACGCTGCGGAATTCCAAGCCGGAGTACGCCGACTACGTTGCACGAACCAACGCATTCCTGCCCGGCATTCCACGGCGCAGGTCGTGAAGTGGATTAGGAATTCTGAGATCGATACTTCTCGACATATTGTTTCACGCGGACCTTGCGGGCGGTGTTTTCACTCGTCATGTAGCGCACCTTGCCGAAGATGTCTCGCTCCGGGCCCCATGCACGGTCGTAGCGTCCGAGAACCCAGAAGATGCCCGAATAGGAATTCGGGTTACGACCATCAATCGCGTATTTGTTATTCAGTTCAATCATGATATCGAGCGCCGCCCGTGGACTTTCTGACCAGTGGAGTATTTTCTTGCCCCACAGCATTCTCAGGTAATTGTGGATGCAACCTTCACGGACAAGCTGCGTCTGGGCCGCATTCCACAGTTTGTCATGGGTTGCGGCCGCCTCAAATTCTTCGAGCGAATAGACGGACGTGCGCAAATCCCTGGCATGTTCCTGCAGCGTCGTCTGCGCCCATTCCGGCAGCGATTCGTACTGGTCGTAGTCGTCGCGTTGCCAGCACATGTTGTAGCCGACTTCGCGCCAAGTAATCAGTTGGTCAAGGAAGGCTTCGAGCATTGGACTGCAGCCCCACCAACCCTCTCTGCTACCGGACGCTTTCTCCGCGAGGTCGTCCCGAGTCCACTCTTCATCGTCCATCAGTTTGGTGAAGATTTCGTGGCCTGAGATGTGCCCGAAATGTAGGTACGGGGAAAAGCCGCTAACCACGTCTTCTTCCGGCTGGTTTCGATACTCGGGATAGCGCTGGATGTTGCTGTTGGAGAACCTTTTGAGTTTTTCGTTAGCAGCTCGGAATCCGCCATGGATGTCAATGATGCCAACAGAATGGTCTACCGGGAATTCAGCCAGCCGCGCCGGCTGGTCCGCGATGATGGCGACATCAGCGGAAGGCCACTTGCGGCCGATGTCGGCAGGAATTTCTTCGAGCTCAGGAATGCGGATTCTCTTGAGCGGATCAGCAATCGGAAACTCCTGCAAGTGCGGTCGCAGATTCTTCTGCAGGAAACGTCGGAAGTCATGGGCTCGCGAAAAAACACGATCCGTACCGCGCATCGGGAAGATGCCGTTGGAATCCACTTTCTCCAGACGAACCTGCATTTGCTTCGCGACGGCCTCCACCATTCGGGGCAGAAAGAAACACGGAAAATCATCCGTGACGACAATGCATGAGCGACGTGCAAGTTCCTCCAACAGTCCTTTGCCGGCACCAGGCTTCGGTTCGAGATAAGGGAAGTAGAGTGCCTTCGTTTTCTGGAATGCCGTGGTGTTGTCAGCCATGCCTGCGATTACGAAGTGATGGATACGGTCGCTGGCCCATTGGTAACTGCATCGCAGAGCTTCAAAGATGAGCAGCGGTTTCTTCAGATCTTTCGCATGATCGACCGCTCGTTGCAGACTGAAATTCCAAACCGGACGTCGGTTTGCCGTCATCCAGTAAAGCACGAACTCGCCGTGGTCGTTGATATCAGCGTCGTTGCACTTCTGTATGCGGATGTCGGGAACTGTCATTGGGAATTTGGCTTTACGCTTGTGCTAAGCTCATACTTTTTAGGTCATGAGCAGCACCCGGATGCTTCGTGAGGTCCACGCGATAGTGGGATATCAGTTCGTGGAAACCAGCGGTTTGTAATGTGGCGAGCCACAAAGACTGGATCACCCCGATTTATAGGCAAATTTAGCAGATCGGCAATTTGAAAGCCCGACTGCCCAATGAATTGCCGCCCGACAGCAGTGCTCGATCATATCGTTGATGGTTGGGACGGGTGGCCAATGGGTTTCCATCGTCTAAAACACAATCCAGACGTTCGTGAGAACGAATGATGCGGTGGCCAACTCAGATCCATTGAGAATAGAGCTCATCATGAACGGAAAGAAAATGGCCCACCTTGTGGCGGGAAGCTTCATTGCAATTCTCGCATATTTCGGCTGGACCCTGACATCCAGAAGTGCCTACGAATCAGCCGCCTACTCGGTGATCCAGTCGGACGCAATGTTCGAAGTGCGTGAGTATCCTGATCTGCTGATGGCAACGACGGAAATGCGATTTTCTACTCAGGGAAACGATGGTAGTTTCAGCCGGCTATTCTCCTACATCAGCGGGGCCAATGAGAATAATCAAAAAGTTGCGATGACGACTCCAGTCTTCATGGATGCGGAATCGGAAGGCAGTCCAGGTCAAATGGGATTCGTCGTGCCCGCATCGGTTGTCGCAAACGGCGCACCTGTGCCGTCCGACGGCAATGTTGAATTGCGGAGTCGAAACGGCGGACGGTTTGCCGTGATCAGATTTAACGGTCGCCTTGATGATTCGACTCGCCGCGACGCCGAGCAGCGTTTGAGTCAATGGATGTCCACTCAGGGACTCACCGCTGATAGCGATGCTGAATCTGCTGGCTACGATCCCCCGTGGACTCCCGGTCCATGGCGTCGAAATGAACTGCTGATTCGTCTGAAGTGAGTTTCATAACAGAGAGCTTGCAATGAAGCCCCAGTATTTCGACGTCGGCCAGGATCTGCCTGAGCATCTTGCGGAGCGAACTCGACTGGTCAATCGTCGCTCCCAGCGGCTACAGAATGAATTCGTATTGTTCCGGCTTCATCATGCGATGAGAGTGCATCATAATCCGGCCGTGGATGTCGCAATAACGATGTCGAATCGTCTTCGTATTCCGTTGCTGGTTTACTTGGCACTCCCGGAATCCTACCCGAACGCTTCGGATCGACACCACTCATCTATCATTGATGGAGTGCGCCAGCTTCAGCGACAGTTCTATCAGCGGGGGATCGAGTATGCATTCCATTTGGAAAGGCGCGGCCATCGTGGGGGGCACTTGCGTGAACTCTCAGAGCGTGCTGGCGTTGTCGTCACGGAGGAGCTACCGGTTGAGCCGCTTGGCACCCGGACTGAGAAACTGGCTTCGACAATTGATGTGCTGACACTCTGCTGGAAGCTCGAGTACTGACAGAACGCTGGAGACGTCATTACAATGTGGTTCGTCCACACAGTTCATTGGACTACCGGCCACCAGCGCCAGAGGCCGTGTTGTCAGCAATAAATTTTACGCCGGATCCGAGTTAGGATCTGGCACCATCCGTGGGGGCAGGTCAAGCAACGAAAGTGACGACCAGCAGACAGACGAAGATCGAGATCAACTGACGAGTGTCGGACAGATTATGGGGACCGCGGACTACATGGCGCCCGAACAGGCCCGCGACACGAGCAAGGCCGATGCCTGTGCCGACATCTATAGCCTGGGCATGACGTTATGGCATTTGGCAACAGGAAAGGTGGCATATCCTGGGACTTCACACGCCGAAAAGTTGTTGGCCCATGAATCGGCTCCTGTCCCATCCCTGTATGCGGCTCTTCCGGGTGTGTCGGAAATGCTTGACGCAGCGTTCTCCAGAATGGTCGCGAAACTGCCAGGGGACCGCTTTAAGACAATGGACCAGGTTGTGACTGCGCTGGAGCGCTGCCGGCATGTGGAGTCTACGGGTCCTTCCGGGAACATCACGGCTGATCAGTGACGCCAGCGACGGACATTTCTGTCGACGATAGAAAGATGTCAGTGGACGGAGGTTTCAACAACGATCTACTCCTCGGCCTGATGATCCTGCTGGATCTCACGACATGCACGCCGAAACGCCATGCCAGCCGCTTCGTCGCCCTGAGCAATGAGCGATTGCCGCGTCTCCGGCGGTAGCCCCCTGCAGTCGGAAATCATGCTGCGAATATCTGACCACGCGGACAGGCTCGGGCAGCAGGATGCACCGGATTTTGCACCGCCCGCAACAGAAACAGACGTTTCGTCAGTGTTTTCGGCAGCAATTCGAGCCCTGGTCGGGTTGTTCACAACACTACTGAACCCTTGGGAATAGCCATTTCCCAAGGGTTTTTGACGTTTGGGGCCAGCCGCTTGCGATGGATTACTCGTAAGGTCAAAAAACTACGCCGAACTCAAAACGCTTTAAATCACACGATTTACGGCTCACCAGCGTCTCGCATCTTAGCCGCTTGATTTCACCTGTCTGCCGCAGAAACTGACGATTTTCGGCGCTGAACGCCCAGCTCTGGCACATTCTGCTCACTGCACTCTGTGGCATGGTCAATGAGCGTCAGCAGCAGATCCTCCAGTTCCAGAATGCGCAGATAGAAACACTGCTGAAGAAACTCGGAAAGAAGCGTCTGCTGTTGGATGACGATAAGCGTCGGCTCCCGGTGGTGAAAG
>JABABI010000208.1 GCA_014238335.1 Fuerstiella sp. | reverse complement strand
ATTTCCGTCTCTAATCTCTGATTGTCAAAGAGCTTGGCTGTCAGCACTGTTTTTTGACCATTCGCGGCCACAGACCGCTGGAGTGACGAGAACTCGCGCGGTAAACTCCCGGATGTTGTGGTAAACAGCACGGCGATTTACGTCAACGGAAAACTGCTCACCCAGGCCGATGGTGGGTTCTTCCGCTACTCCGGCATCCGCGGCGCGTATATCTACGATGATATGCTGCCAGAGTTCAAACGCGGGAAGGTGGCGATTTCGATTGTCAACTTCCTGCGCTATACGCACTTCAGAGACAAAACGACCTACTTTGGGCCCCATCCCGACTTTTACGCCAAGCCCGTTCCGCCGAATGGCCACGTCAACCTATGGATGGAGGAAGCAAAACTTTCTCCCGCTACCAGCAGGGCGGCCGGGAGGAAGAACCAGGCAGGCGCGAGTGGAGACGCCGTCCGACGATGTCGCGATCATCATGGCGACGACCTCGGCAGGCGTGGGTAGAAACCAAAAGAGTCCATGTGATAAACGATAATATGAAAGTGACCCGGTAGGGTCAAAAAACTCCGCCGAACTCAAATCGCCGCATCTGAAATCACTTACAGCACGCCAGATGATTGCAATTCGGCCGCTTGAATTCATCTGTCGGTTCCAGACACTGACCGTTTTTTTTGGAGTGACCATCGGTCGTCTGGAGTGATTCGGTTGCGCCCACCGAGAGGGCAGACGACATGCGATTGCGGCCAAAGTCGGTCACACCAACGCGCAACGATGAGCAAGGGCGGGACCAGGATGCTGGTTCTGTTACTGGCACTATCGAGTGCCGCGAACGCCTCGGTGGAATGCTCAAGTACTACCACCGGCGAGCCGCCTGAAGTGACTTCTGGCTGACTGCAACGTGGCCCATCTGAGATGACGGTACGCGTTCATTGTGGATAGATCCGATTTCCACAGTCTGTGGTCGCTCTTTCCGATCGTAGCTCGACTGAAATCGTGACCGATATCTGCTGCTAACACCTGATTGTCAAAGAGCTTTTCGGTCGGTTGTGTTTTTTGACCCTACGGGCCTTGAATTGTTCGGGAACCTCTTCGAATCACTGCAGACAGGACTGCTGAACCACGGACCGCTGCATCAGTGGTCCTGTCGGCATCGGAATTGCTGCGACAATACGATCTGCTCAATGACTGTGTTTACCCTGTATCCGTCTTCCTTCACTTTGCTCAAGATTGACTCCAGTGACAATCTGTCGAACGGCTCTGTTTTTCGGCCCAGAGCGTAAGCGAGCATCTGTTTCACGAAGTTGGATGCAACATCGTCCTTGTAGATGTCGAGCAGCAGCAACTTCATCTCCCGTGGTGTGTTGAACGTTTTGCCATTCGGCATGATCCCCGCAGCGACAATCGGAGTGTTGTCGGGGTAATGCATTCGCCATGCGCCCGTTGGAGCAAAGTTCTCAAGCCCCAGCCCCAATGGATCAATCGCTTTGTGGCAGGAGACGCATTCTGACCTTGAAACATGCTGCTGAATGACTTCGGCAACAGAAGGATTTTCTTTGAGCTTCAGCGTTTCCCTTGCCTCTTCCAGCGAGGGGACATCTGGCGGCGGCTCCAGCGTCCTGCCAATTACCGTATTCAGGATCCAAACGCCGCGTCGGATTGGACTGGTGCGGCTCTTCGAAGCTGTCAAACGCATGATTGCAGGGCTGGTAATGACGCCGCCTTCCTGATCGTCTCTCGCTTTAACGAGCACCGGTGGGTCATACCTGAGACGTTTGTTCTCACTCTTACTGTGTCTGCCAGACAGCACGTCCGCGTACGCATTCTTAACGGATTCGGGGTCGATACGGACGTAACTTTGTCGTTGCGAGTTGAGGGCGGACGCTCGCCGGTAGATCCAGTCACTCTGCACCATATCCAGAATGCTTCTGTCTGACCTGATCAACTCGTCGAAGAAAAACAAAACCTCGTCGTAAGTCTCACGGTTCCATCTTTCGTCCATGAAGTACTCGCTGTTCGACAACAGATCGTCGAAGCCGAGCCATTGTCCAGCGAAGTTTTCGGAGAGCGAGAGCCGCCTGGGGGAATTCAACATCCTGGCAACCTGAGACTGCAGCACGTGCTCTTTGAGCAGACTTCCGTCCTGGCCATGCTGCCGCAGCTCATCATCCGGAGCAGTTGACCACAGGAAATATGAAAGGCGAGTTGCCAGTTCCACGCCTGTGACCGGATAGGGCGTATCCTGGTTTCTGCTTTCTTCCAGCCGGTACAGGAACTCCGGCGACACCAGGATCATTTCAAAGACATGTAACAGGCTCTTTCTGCAGTTCTGCGAAACCTGCACATGTTTTTGATACAGGCCACAGTACGCGTCCTCAAGCTCCTGCATTCGCATTCGACCGCAGCGACAGGTACGCAGCAGGAATGCTGAAATCATCTGCCTGACTTCACTTTTGATGGCATTGTTCGGTAGCTCTTCACGGTCCAGAACAGCCTGTGTGGCAGTCGGACTGGTACTGAAAATTCCTAATGCGTAGTGGACAGCCTCGGAAATCTCTTTGAGCGGCGGCTTGAGTAACTCCATACGATACGCGTCGTTGTCAAAGCCGGATTCTCCGGGAATATCCGACGTCACGAGGGACGTGATTTTGGATTTCTCAATGCGGCCACTGATGGTGTCGCGATACGGCGGCCTGAGCTTGATGGACAAAACGTCTTCGAGAGTATTTTCCAGCTCGTACCGAGTTAATCGACGCAACGGCGTTGGCCCGATGTGCGACTTGCCCTTTCGCAAAACAAACGACTCGTGAAACCATTGTTTGATGGCCTCTTTTTCCGGAACTTTGAGAACGCCCTCATCTGCCGGAGGCATCTTGCCGCTACCAACCATCTTCTCAACTTTGATCCACAGCCCGGTGTATTCTCCGGAGGACGAATTCCCTTTCCTCAGCAGCGGAGACAGATCGATTCCGGCTTCTCGGGTATCGTGGTCATGGCAGGACAGACACCGGGATTCAATCACCCTTGCAGCGTCGGCAAAGTTCGCTGCAGACGCGTAACGCGGATTCAAGGTCACGGTGAAAGCCAGGGCGCATACGACGACGGTGGCCACGTAAAATCGCTGTATCTTCACGACTGTTCCAACTCGACCTTTGTGAGAGCGACGATCGTTTTCTTTCCCGCGTCCACTTTGTAACTGCCGGTCACGGTCACCACCTTTCCGACGCAACGATCGAAGCGCAGCTTGTGGTTGTTCATGTAGGGGATACGGATCTCGAGGTCGCTTCTGTCTGAGAGTCGCAGCTGATAGTACTCCAAATCAGCCTCAATACTGATCCGCAGCAATCCCTTCGCGGTGAGCGTATTGTCATCGCTCTTAACGATCTTCCAGCTGCCGTCGTCCGGGTTGGCAGATTCGAAATTCGCTTTTTCCGTGATGCCCGGAAGGTGCTCCGTGGAATTTCCAATGCCTGTTGCGTCAGTCCCCATGATCTTCATGAGCGTCATCAGGAGACTGGCATACGGCCGTGCTTTGGGATAACGGACGTGCCGCCCGAGATCTACTTTTCCGCCGCCGCCACCCGTTACGATTAGCGGCAGGTCTGTCAGCGAGTGATAGTCGCCATGCTTAATACCCGAGCCCCATAGAATGAGCGAGTTTTCAAACAAAGTCACATTGCCGTCTCTGATCGATTTCAATCTGTCAATCAGGTATCGCAGCTGGCCTGTGTGCCAGATGTTGATCTTATCGTAAGCCGGCAGGACTTTCTTGTTTCGAACGTGGTGCGAAACGTAATGAAATTCAGCATCCACACCCATGAAGTCATAGTGAGAACGGCTGTTAGTATTGGCGAGCATACACGAGGTCACCCGTGTTGAATCGGTCCAGAAGGCGAGCACAATCAAATCGAGCATCGCCCTGATTCTCTCGCCAAGGTTGCCAACTTTCAGACTCGGATCGATGTCTGAAAGTTTCGTGTCAAGGTCCATTGCCCGGCTGTTCTGCCTGGCTTGCTGGATACTGTTCTCCACATCTCGGATCGAATCGAAGTAGTGCTCCAGGACCCTTTTGTCATGGGCGCTGACTTTTCTCGACAGTGACGACGAGGCCTCTTTGACTCCATCCAGGACGCTCAGCAGTTCCTTCTGGCGACCCGCTCGGGATATGTCCTTAAACATCATGTCGAAAACAGCCTGAGGATCGTGCTGCCCGCGAAGCGGCTGGTTGTTGCTGTCGTAGGATAAAATGTTCAACCAGGGATGCTGCTTCCAGACGTTGTCGGCCGTCAGCTGCATGGACTTGATCGGCGTCGCATTTCCAATGCGATCGGCGACTCTCTGATCGAACGAATAGCGATTGAGATCCCTGTGCTTTGTGGCACTCATAAACGTGCCGGGCGCATCCATATGGTCAGATGAGCCCTGATTATCCAGATTTCCGACGACAAGAATGTCGTCCTGAACTGCAGACAGGGGCTGGAGGATTCTGGACAGCTCGAAATCTGTTTCCGTTCCGCCGACAACGTCCCACGAGTGCGGATTGACGCCGCAACCCTTGTACAATACACACAGCCTCACCGGCGCTTTATTCGCGGACTCCACAGAGCTGATGGCGGGGGACATGATGTCCAGCAGCGGCAGCGCCAGCGATACGCCGGATCCTCTCAACAAAGTTCGACGCGGTATGAGATATGAGTTGCGTCTCATTCGAATCCTCGAAGGGCCTTTACGCCGGCGTGAAGAATGGGATTTTGATGACGCGACCGCCAAACGTCGCCTTCGAAAAATCGAAAGGCCCTGAGATGTATCGGTCACGAACGAGGACGTCCGACGTACAGCATACCGATTTTCCGCTTAAGATCTTTGTCGGTCGCATCTTTGATGTCCACCGAATCCAGAGTCTCCAGGATTCACCGATCAGCATACCAGTTTATGCAAACCCCGCACAGGTGACCGTGAATTCTGCAGTCGATTGCGGATCTGACAGCCGACATGTCCCTGGCTGACCAGGTGACGGCACCGCTGAAACATGTCCGATGGACTCAGCGTTCTGAAACGCACAATGCCTGGCTGGCCTGAAACGAGATGAGACACGGCCTGCAGAACTCTACGATTCATCAACGATGGCGATGATCTGCCTCAGGCTCGCAAAGGCATTAATCGGTCAGATTGTCGCTGATCTGAATTCTGGTGCCGCCGCTGGTCTTGATATTGGGGTGGTCTTCGCGCGGGTCGTTGAGGATGCAGTCGGAAACGCGGCAGAAGGTGACGTTATTCAGATGAATTTCGGGGCCGTCGCACTCAACGATCGTATTGTTGGTGATATTGATGCGTTTGCCGTTTTCGACTGTGAGTCCGGCGGAAGCTCCGCGCGTCCGTGAGAGAACATTGGCGTTGAAGACGACATTCTGTGAATTGCGGATGACAACAGCATTGGTTTCCGTGGGACGACCCTTCATTGAATACCGGGGGTTGCGGCCCGCCACGTTGGAAGTGATGGCTACGTCGCGGGAGTCCTCGACCAGAATGCTCTCTTTGTAACCACGCCACATCGTGTTGCCGGTGACTGAAACACCGTGAACACTCCGAAGATGGATGTTGGTCTGTACGTCTGACAGCACATTGCTGGCGATGGTGATGTTACCTTTTTTGTTGTCAGATGTGTCTGGTTCTTCGGAGTCGCCAAGGATGCGAATGTTTGCGCCTTCACTGCCTTTGTAGGTGTGCTGGATGGTGCAACCTGTGATCGCGATTTCAGCCGTACCCTTAATTGAGCCGCGGGAGTCAATAAAAACGTTGGCAGTGGGTGGCGCACCAGGCCCCATGTTCGCCTCAAGGTCGCAGCCGCTGATTTGGATATTGCGGACGTCGCCTGCGCGGCTCACAACACCGCCACCCAGGTTGTAGCTGATGTGGCAGCCGGTGATATTGGACTGGTGGACATAAACGTCGTCATAAAAGATGCCGATGCCGGAGTTCGCATAGATATGGCAGTTACTGAGGATCACGTTGCGATTGCTTTTCACAAGGTGGATGCCGTGACGCACGCGGCGAACATGAGTACGGGTGATAGTGAGCTGGATTGTTCCGCTCGCCTCGATCCCGTCAGCTTCAGCGTGATCGCCCTCAATACTCAAAGCGTCTATCAGGGGCATGCGTTGACGGTTCCAGATATGGGACTCCGTTTTCGCAAGGGTTTCTCTGGCCTCGTTGGTGCCCACGAAACTTGAACGCCGCGGTGACTGGTCATGGCATAGCGACTTCGATGCTCGC
>JABABI010000207.1 GCA_014238335.1 Fuerstiella sp. | reverse complement strand
CGCGTGAATGCTGTTTTAGCCGGAAGCCAGGCGATTAACAACAGACTTGCGGCGACCAGGTCGATACAGCATGCCACTTGTGCGGCTTGCAGAATGTTAAAGCTGACTTCGGATCTGCAGACCAACATCGGGATTAATCATGGCGGCCGTGGCGATCGCAACGGACGTGGCTCCGGCGTCAAGGTATTCGTGAACATGGTCCGCTGTGGAAATACCGCCGACTCCGACCAGATCGAACCTGTGGCCGGAACCCTTCAGAGCCTGTCGGCACATGGTCGTCTGGTCAACGCTGGCCGCTCGGGTGGCGTCGCCACAGATTCCTCGAGGCTGCCCATCGAACATCAGCTGGCCATCATCTGCGATGACCTTTGCGGCGATTGAGTTGGTCATCGCCAGACCGTTGACGAACGGCGCAACGTGGTTTTGTAATTCGACGGCGTCTGCGGCAGTAGCTACGCGGCCGATTTTCAGCACCAGCGGAGCGTTTCCAATGCAGTCTCGAATTCGTTCGGCAACAATCCCTGCTGCCTGTGGCTGCTGGTACAGCTGGCCGTCCGCCGTGGACACATTGGGGCACGAAAAGTTGGCTTCCACGCCGTGAGCACCATTGTCGACGGCCCATTTTGCACACAACGCGAAGTCGTCCGCCAGCAGCTGCAGCGAAGCGTCGGGATCCGTGACACTGTCATCCTGAGTCCCCACCACCGACACGACCAGCACCTTTCCACCGGCCAACTGTTCGCGAGCAAACTGAACGTCCTTCTTCCAGACGTCAGGTGACTGTGACGGCATACCGAAGGACACAGCCCAGCTGCCGTTCATTTGCTCCGCGGCGGGAAGTTTTTCTCCTGCAGCTGACAACGAGCCGGTCAGCACCGGGACCAGATTCGGCAGCGGATAGCATTCGCGGGCCGTACTGCGGACGGTCTTGTACACCAGAATATCGAAGCCAAGGCTGGCGTAGTGCAGTAACCAGCGGCTGTTCAGCAGCGGGCCGGCGGGAATGCCCAGCGGTGAATTCACCGGTATGCCGCACCACGACCAGTTTCCCGGTACCGCCGCCTGGCTTGCAGTGGTCGTCAGTGTCGGTGCGTGGTCCAGATTCCACTGCCACGTCTGCTTTGTGTCGTACTGTTGTACCATGGAATATCGTTTCTGTGCGAGGCCCGGAGTACAGTGTCATAGCAGCGTAACTCTCCTTGCGAGTATTAGCAAAGCTCCGCTTGCGGATCGTGATCGTGGTTCTACGATGTATCTTTAAGATTTGAGGATTGAAGGAAAATCCATGAAGTTCTTGTGTGTTGCGATTGTTATGTTACAGGCGTCCGCCGCTCATGCGCTGCATGTTCGACAGAATCCGCAGCCGAACGTGATTGTCATTTACACAGACGATCAGGGATACGGCGATGCCAGCTGTTTGAATTCGGAATCAAAGTTTCAGACACCCAGCATCGATCGGCTGGCTCGCGAGGGCATGACATTCACGGACGGGCACTGCTCCGACACCGTTTGCACACCGTCTCGGTATGGACTGCTGACGGGGCGGTACAGCTGGCGCACCGGACTGAAAAGGGGGGTGTTCGGTGCCGAACGTGAATGTCTGATCGAAGACGGTCGCATGACGCTGGCATCGTTGTTGCGCGACAACGGCTACTCGACAGCCATGGTGGGCAAGTGGCATTTGGGAATGGACTTTCCCGGCACCAACGCGAAGGATCGTGACTGGTCGCAGCCAGTGCGTGATATGCCTCTGGATAAAGGTTTTGAGTATTTCTGGGGCATCCCTGCGTCGATGAACTACGGCGTGCTGGCGTGGTTTGACGGACGACACGCTGCGGTCCCACCCACTCTGTTTACTCGCAAAAAACCTAACGCAATTGCGATTTCAGACTACAGGATCATGCCGCCCTACGAGGATGTGGCCGTGAAACCGAATGATCTGGAGACGGCACCGGACTTTGTGGACAGCGAGTGCCTGACTCGATTTACCGACAGAGCCATTGATTGGGTCCGTGGACAAGCGGAAGCCGCGCGGGGCGGAAAGCCCTTCTTTCTGTACCTGCCCTACACGTCACCTCACAAACCCGTCATTCCGATTGACCGTTTCCGCGGCAAGAGCGAAGCCGGAGCATATGGTGATTTCATGCTGGAAACAGACTGGCACATCGGCAGGCTGCTGCAGTTGTTGGACAATGAACGAATCGCTGACAACACACTTGTCTTCTTCAGTAGTGACAATGGCCCCGAAAACACGTTTGCCGAACGCATTAAACGCTTTGATCATCACAGTTCCGGCCCTTACCGAGAGGGCAAGCGGTCAATTTATGAGGGTGGTCACCGCGTGCCGTTTATTGTTCGCTGGCCATCCCGTGTGAAACCGGGCAGTCGCTGTAACGTTCCGGTGTGCCAGACTGATCTTCTGGCCACACTGGCCGAACTTCATGAGACAGAACTGTCAGCCAGTGCAGGAGAGGACAGCACCAGTTTCTTACCGTCGTTACTGGGACAGACACACCAGCGCCCCGCAGTGATTCATCATGCAGCGAACGGGCGTTTTGCTGTTCGTGATGGCCGCTGGAAGCTGGTGATGCAGTGGAGGAACAAGTCTCAGGAATTATACGATCTGGAAGCTGACCCCACGGAACGGAGTGACCTTCGAAAGAATCATCCCGATGTGGCCGCTCGGCTGCAGCGGACAATTACCGAAATCGTTCGCAACGGTCGATCGTCCCCTGGCGTGTCTCAGAAAAATGACGTTGAGTGGTGGAGTGATCTGGCCTGGATGAAGCCGTAGGAACTAGCTGCGTCAGGGTTTCTTTGGACGAGCGATTGGTTCCACCGAATCCGGCCTGAAGTTTGCCAGGTCGGGTAGTTCTGACTGCACACCGGAATCCGGTACCGGCTGTCGCGCGGTCCAGACGACGCCATTCATAATGAAGGTTCTCAGATCCTTCACTTTCCAGCTGCGATAGAAGTGTGGCATGACGATTCCGAATCCACGGCCACCGTCGTCGCGCTGTACACACCACGATACCACTTCCTGACGTGGAGCTTCAGGTGGAAGCATGGATGTTGCCAATGCGGTGACGTTTGCTGCCAGCTTGTTTTCGTCTTTGCCGAAGTAGTTGTTGATATACGGTTCGTCGTGCAGAGTAAACGGCTTCCAACCCCTCGAAACCGGGTGTTCCGGCGCTGCCGGAGTAATTTTTGCCGCGGGATAGATTTTTGCAACGGACTGATGATGAGGACAACGTGTCGCAAAGTAGCCTCCCATCCAGTGCAGCAGCGGGTGTTCGCCATCTTCGGCGACGTCTGTGGCCCGTAATCCCGTTGCGTAATGAACGCAGACAATTCCACAGCCCCGATTCATCATGGCCCCCAGTTTTGCAAGTATGGCATCTGAGCCGGGAAACCGATTCGGTGGGAACGTGTCGCCGATAAACACGACCGTATCGGCTGCGTCCAGCTGAGTCTCAACTGTGGGCCATTCGTAAACAACGTCGGTTTTCAGCTGCCGCATGTTGCCGCTGGTGTTCAGGCAATGCTGCATCAATCGCGCGCCGGCCGCAACTTCATGGCTTCCGGGCGGATGATTGCTGGGGCCGACAACGATCAGGATTTGTGCATCCGACTGCGTCGTTTGAGCCCCGGAACTGAGTGGGAAGAGACAGAAAATGCTCAATGCCAGAATTGTCTTTAGCTGCTGCATAGTGGTGAGGTCCTGGTTGGGATGTGTTCAGCGGGTGAGCGTCTCAGCAACGCCGACTTCAGCGGTCTGAAAGATGAACAGTTCCTGCTCACTTCAAAAGGCGAATGGTCAATGATGCCAGTCGCCAGCGACCGGGAGTCTCCACTCCGAAGTGAGCACTGCTGTCCAGTCGCAGCGTCTGACCGGCTTTCACAACGCCGATATCGCTGAGAATTCCAGACTGATCCTGAGCATCGATGTCGCCGTCAATGCAATAGATGGCCAGTGGTGCATGTTCGCCGACCTTGTAATAACCGCCGCATACACCATTTCCCGCAACAATCGCGGCAGACTCCACGATGACGTCGCGATCAAAGTGAATCAACAAAGCGTCACCGTCGTCAACCTGGCGAACCTGTCCGCTGCTGATACCGAGGCCTCGTTGATTGGTATCGAATTTCACGTCATTCGCCGTTTTGTCCCCCTGGTTTCCTGACACTGTCATACGAATGCCTCCCGCGTCGACACTGAGGGCCTCTGCGGAAGCCTCGTGAAATAGTTCTGCCAGATTGACTTCGCTGTGGTCAGTGGTCGTGCGAACGGCGGGGGCAGATGATATCGGTTTCCAGTGAAACGTCAGGCGATTAGTGGACGCAAATTCCGCCAGTCGATGGCCACATGATGTACGGTGCAGCAGGGCGATTTCCGAAAGATGTGTCACAAGTGGCAGCAGACCGGTTTCGCTGACACGATTGTCTGTTTCCTTTGAATCAGTTGCCAGGTCGTAGAGTTCCACAGGATTCAGTTCACCGGCGCGCAGCAGGCTGGCATCGAAGAACAGTTTCCATTGTCCCGGGAACGATTCGGCATCAATCACGGGATCGTCCAGTCGCAGTACGACCACAGCATGATCTGCTTTTGCTTCCTTGTGGTCATTGAAGAACAACGGGCGATGCTCTTCCGACCGACCGCTTAGTGCGGACAGAACGCTGAGACTGTCTTCGCCTCCTTTCTCGCCATTCGCATTGTCTGGCAGGTCGACACCGAGCACTTCGGAAAACGTAGCGAACAGATCCGTGAGGCCCAGCAACTGCTGACTTGTGCGGCCCGATGTCTGATCATTGCCATCACCAACAGCTCCAGCGGGCCATGCCACGATGAATGGAACGCGATGTCCACCTTCGTAACACGATCCTTTGTGACTGCGAAACGGACCGGTAGCAATATCATCGTTTTTCTCTGCGCCATTGTCGCTGGTGAAAATGACGATCGTGTTTTCGATCATCCGCCGGCCGGCGTTTCGAGGGTCCTGGGTGGCTTCCAGCCAGTCCATGAGTCGACCGAGCGCCACGTCGTTTTCGTAGATGTAGTCGCTGCGTTTGTTCATTGGTTCTGACGCCACGTTGCGCGCCGCGCCCGCGACTGGCTGGTCTCCGATGTGTTCATCGGGAGTATGCGGACCGTGATTGGAATTGCTGGGGTAATACAGGAAGACGGGATTCTTTTTCGTCTCACTGTTCGTGACGTGATCTGTCAGAAACTCGATTGCACTGTCAGAATGCCGGCCGCCGAGTTGCTTCAGGATGTAGGCGGCATTTCCTTCGCCGGCGATTTGTCGGCCGTTGTCGGTAGCGCCGATGGCTGTGCGACCGTGGATATGACCGGGCCCGATCGTCTGGCCCGGTTTGTTCTTCCGGCCAGGTTCGGGTCCCGATGTACCATGTGAACGGGACGTCAGTCGGCAGAAATCGAAACCATGATCCAGCGGCGTGTCGGCCAGCGGCATTCTCAGATCTGCATCTATGAATTCTGCCGCCCTTGATCCGTTAGTCTGACGGTAGCGGAGGCCAACGTGCCATTTGCCGACCATGCCTGTGTGATACCCATTGTCTTTCAGCAGGGTTGCAATCGTCGGGCGATCCACCTCAATCATCGGGTCACCCTGAGCACCGAACAGCACCCAGTGTTTCAGGCGATTGCGCCAGGGATACCTGCCCGTCAGTAATCCATACCTGGACGGCGAACACCGAGACGCCGCTGTGTGGGCATCGGTGAATCGTACTCCCATGCGAGCCAGTCGCTCCATGTTTGGCGTGTGCACCTGATCACTGTCACTATTGCCGGTGAAATCCTGATATGCGCTGGTGTCGCCCATGCCCATATCGTCGGCCATGATCAACACGATGTTGGGCCGCTTACCAGTCGATTTGACTGAAGTCGTGGCGTGCTCGTCAGTTAGGCCACGTCGACATGGCAATAATGCGCACATCGTTGAAATAATCACCATGGCCACCTGCCATGGTCTATAGCGTCCACGCATCTTCAGATTCTCATTTGGTTGGGGGATGAGGGGGGGGACCGCCAAAGGCCCTGCGGTCACGTTCCGGTAGATGACCGCCGAGTATAGTATACCACGCGGCCGACGGGCCTGAGAGCTAAACGTGATTACGATCCGTTGAGCACCGGACTGCCTTCAACCCCAGAACGGCATTGCCGTCGATCGTACGTCGAGCACGAAACACACTGCCAAAACGGTTTCCGGCGTTGCAACGATAGACGTCGATGATTTGTCCAAGGTCAGCACTCGTCATTTT
>JABABI010000206.1 GCA_014238335.1 Fuerstiella sp. | reverse complement strand
TGGGAATTCGCCGTATCTGCCGGCAGACCGTCAAGAATATCCTGAAAGAGCAGGGTACTGATCCTCGTCCGAAATGCGGCAAGGGGACATGGGATGAGTTCCTCAGGATCCATGCGAAGACCCTGTGGGCCTGCGACTTCTTTTCCAAACGAGCCATCACGAAACGTGGCATCGTCGACCTCTACGCGATGGTGTTCATCCACCTCGATACGCGTGAGATCTTCGTCACCACGTCGACGGCCAGACCGAACTCGAAATGGGTTGCAAAACAGGCCAGGAACTTCCTGGCACATGTCGCTGACCGAGATGATCGCCCATGCTATTTGCTGCGAGATCGTGACAGAAAGTTCACTCGGGAATTTGATGACATTATGAACTCGAGTGGTGTGAAGCCGAAGCTGTTACCGTTCCGCTCACCCAACCTGAATGCTCGCTGCGAACGGGTGATCCAGACGGTCAAACAGGAGTGCCTGGATTTCTTCCTGGTTTTCGGGAGCCGACACCTCGACTATCTCATCTCCGAATTTGTCGAGTATTACAACACCACACGTTCACATTCGCGCCGCGACCACCTGCCGCCACTTCGACAGGACCTGCCGGACGAACAGAACGCGATAAAGATCTCAGAGATCGTTTGTCGTGAACGACTTGGTGGACTGATCAAGTCCTTCGAACGCGCCGCGGCTTGAGAGCGAGCCTCGGAAACCTCAATCGTTAGCGCAACCGGTGTGCGCTCGTCACGATTTCAAACTTATCTGAAGCGCCTCTGCCCACCACTTCTCGTGATCTCTCGGCGCACTTGCCTGCCTCTTGAGTCGACATAAGCTGAATCCACATGTAGAGTTGCCGTGCGGACTCGATTTGTACCGCGCGGAGTAGCTGACTGCTGACCCAAGTTCTTGCTACGGTTATATTCTGACGCACATGTCCAATCTTTTGATGCAGGATAAGTTATGGCACACGAGAATTCCGCACTTCTTATGGACCGTTTTCAGCGGGGTGATGAAGGTGCTGCCGAACTTCTTTTTGCAAGATTCTTCGTCCGACTGGATCGTTTCGCAGAACGACAGATGTCTACCCGACTTCAGCAGCGCATCGGGGCCGATGACATAGCACAATCGGTCTATCGTAGCTTCTTCGCAAAGGCAAAGCAGGGCGTGTACAACGTTAACGAATCTGGTGAACTCTGGAGTTTGCTGGCATTCCTTGCGAAACGAAAAGTTCAGCAGCACGCGGAGTGGCACAGTGCTCAGAAACGAGATCCGTCTAGGGAACAGCCCGTACAGTCAGAGCAAGGGCATCTAGAGATCGCCGACGGCCGAGGAACATCCGATTCCGCAGAAGTTGACGACGCGATCGAATATGTTCTGAATCGCCTGTGCGGAAAATGGAAGTTGATTCTGGCGGAGGCTGAAAAGGAGCTGGCCGTTTCAAAAATTGCCGCGGCCGTTGACGAATCGGAGACCGACGTTCGTCGCGTACTGATACTGCGTATGAGGTGTGCAGCAGAATTGGGGAATGAGCAAATAGCAGAGATTCTTGGCTGCTCGGAAGTTACTGTACGCAGAATATGGCGGAATCTGGTGCTGTTCGCCGGGGAACTGGCAGGAGACGAGTAGCTTGCGAACGGGATGGTGCAAGTGCGTTCGTTTTTCGACGCGACCGTGTAGTGTGACTTTCGGGTCGGCGAAGAAACAAATGCGGAAACACCAGTACCGTAGCAAGGACAGTGCCGATAAGCAGGACTCCGCAGCACGCCGTCACCGTGGTTCGTACGATGGTTTCTGGGCTGAACTCAGATCTCTGAGGACTGATGTGATCATGGATAGACATAGTACTCTCCAAATTACAGTATTGAGGGTCGTCAGGTGATTGGAGAGCCGAATAGCCGTCGCTTTTCGATCAGCCGAAAGCCGATATTCCTCCGAATTCCGTGAAATCCCTGCCGCCGTCAATATTTTCTCCTCAATCTCAGAATTCCCTGATCACAATTTCAACCGAATTCGGCTTTGCACAACAACACCAGACATAACTGACATGGCGTATCCTGATACAGAAGCTGGCAATTGAGGGTGAATAATGAGTGACGCTGAATTCCCCCAAAGTTCTGACGAAGCGTTGGAACGATTTGAAAAGGCATGGGCTTCAGGAAATTCTCCCGACATAGAAAAGTTCTTGTTAAATTCTGTGTCGCTGCAGGACCAATGGTCACTACTTGCTGACCTGATCGATATGGATCTGGAGTATCGCTGGAAACGATTCAGCGACACTTTGAGTACTGACGGCGAGGATGAACAGCCATTGTGCCCTTCGCTAGTCGACTACGTATCACGTTTTGCGGGCCTTAGCGACGACGAGGCGATGGCGGAACGACTACTCATTCATGAGTATCGCGTGCGTCAGCGATGGGGCGACGGCGTCGACCTGACTTCGCTACTGCTTCAAAACAGCGATTGCATCTCCGATGCGCTCGTGCAGAGATTGAAGCATCAGTTTCTCGTCGAAACTGATGCCGCAACGCCCGAGACGAACCCGTCACGCAAACCTTCGGTCCAGATAGGCCCGTACAAAATCCTTCAGAAGATCGCCGAAGGTGGCATGGGCGCCGTCTACATGGCGGAGCAGAAAGAGCCCATTCGCCGCCGAGTCGCTGTGAAGGTGATCAAGGTCGGAGCCAATTCCGATCAAATCATTGCTCGGTTCGAGGCTGAACGCCAAGCACTGGCGATGATGGATCATCCCAACATCGCTCGAATATTTGACGGCGGATCAACCGACGAGGGATCGCCATATTTCGTCATGGAACTGGTCAAGGGAATTCCGCTGACCGAGTACTGTGACAACAACCGTCTGTCGATTCGCGAACGTCTTGAGCTGTTCGTGCCGGTTTGCAAAGCCGTCCAGCACGCCCACCTGAAGGGAATTATTCACCGTGATCTGAAGCCGTCGAATGTCTTGGTGGCTCTGAACGATGGAATACCCGTTCCGAAAGTGATCGATTTCGGACTGGCAAAGGCCACTGAGCATCAGACAAAACTGACCGATAAAACAATGTTCACTGAATTTGGGCAAGTCGTTGGCACTTTACAGTACATGTCGCCCGAGCAGGCGGAGATGAATCAACTCGACGTCGACACTCGAACGGATGTCTATTCGCTGGGCGTCATGTTGTACGAGCTACTTACCGGGTCAACACCACTTGATCGAGCGACTCTTGGGGAAAACGCCCTGCTGGCTGTATTGGCCATGATTCGCAATCAGGAACCTCCGCGCCCCAGCGCTCGTCTAAGCGAATCCGGTGACGCAATCACGGGAGTTTCAGAACAGCGAAGAATAGAACCATTTCGTCTGCAGCAAATCCTGCGCGGCGAACTCGACTGGATCGTCATGAGGTCGCTCGAAAAGGACCGCAGACGCCGGTATGAAACCGCCAATGTCTTCGCCGAAGACCTGACGCGACACCTCAACGACGAACAGGTCCTCGCCCGCCCCCCAAGTCTTGGGTATCGTCTGCAGAAGATATTCCGCCGCCACCGAGTCAGTATTTTGACTGGAATTTCCGTCGTCCTGCTGCTTGTGGCAGGACTCATCGGAACGGGAAGCATGTGGCTGAAAGCCAATCGTCTTGCCCAAGAGAAGCAGGGCGAAGCAGAAAAGGCGCAGACCGCAGAAGCTCAGGAGCGAACTGCGCGGCAGGAGGTGGAGCGGGAACGCGACAACGTCGAACAGCAGCGACAGAACGTTGTGAAAGCTCGACAGGAGACGGAAGCAGCGTTGGCTCAGGCGAACTACTTGCTGGCTCAGGCCCGGTGGAATGACCATAGGGCCACGGACGCAATTGAGTTCCTGGAAAAGATTCCCGCGCAGAATCGGAGACTGGAATGGTATCTGGCCAGACGTAAGTTTCGCGGCAGCGACTTCATCTGCTACGGCCACACGGACACAGTTGCGGATGTCGACTGCAACTCTGACGGGAGTGAGATTGTGTCGGCAGGCAGTGATGGGACTGTCCGAATCTGGGATGCCGTGACCGGGGAACAGCAAGAACTACTTGTGCGTCAGCCATCGGCACAGTGGACGTCAGTGCAATACAGCAGGGACGACAGTCTTATAACAGCAGGCAGTGCCACGGGAACAATTCACCTGTGGAACGCGGACAGCGGCAAAGAACTCCGAACGATGAAAGTGAATGGGGCTGTAACGGATGTCAACTTCAGTCCGGATAATCGGCTTATCGCTGCCAGTTGCAGATCCAGCCCCGTCAAAACCGGAGTGTTGTCACCCACGGCGGGAAACGTACACGTATGGCGCGTGGACAATGGTGAGCCGGCGGGGAAGCCTATGGCCGATGAGCATGACGTGACCAGCATCGCGTTCAGTCCTGACAGTTCACTGATCGTTGCAGGCGACAACGACGGCAACTTGAAATCGTGGAACGTTGAGTCCGGCCAACCGGAGATCACCGAATCATTTGACGAGGAAGTTGCCGGCATCTGCTTTAGCCCCGATGGAGATCAGCTGTTGGCAGGATTCAAAGACGCATCCGGATTCGGGCTCGACGACGGCAAAGCAAGAATGTTGGACGTATCAACGGGCAAGTTATTAAAGGACTTCGTTATCTTATGGGACGCCACAAGTGTCGCATTCAGTCCCGATGGATCGCTGATCGCCACAGGGCATTCAGATAGCTGTGTCAGAATCTGGATCCCTAGAACAGGCAGGCTGTTGAAGACCTTGGTCGGGCACCGTCAAGACGTGACAGCATTGAAATTCACTCCAGATGGTGCACGACTTGTGTCGGCGAGTGTGGATAAAACTATCAGAATGTGGCGAATATTGGGCGAGGGAAAAGCTGTTATCGAAATCGAAAGCGACTCCGAGGTCTTTAGTGACGACGGACTGCTGCTGTCCACGAGTGAACAAGATTTTTTGTTCCCCACCGGTACTGTATCGATCTGGAATCTACGAACTGGTAGTCGCACTCCAATCAAGAGTTGGATGAAGCCCCGTTGTGTCGCATTCAGCCACGATGGTCAGCAGATCGCCGTGGCTGTTAAGGGAAAGACCATGTTGTTTAATGTCAGCACTGGCGACGTACTCACAAAGATGGACACGAAACCGTTCGGAGCAAACTGGGTCGAATTCAGCCAACATGATCGCGTTCTGTACTCGGCTGGCGACGATGGAAAAGTAAGGATTTGGGACGTTGAAGACGGCGAGTGCCTCCAGATTCTGGAACTCCAACTCGACACGATCGATATCATGAAACTCAATTGTGATGGAACACGGTTGCTCACTGCAGATTCTAGCGGCAAACTAAGGGTTTGGGATCCGGAATCGAGCGAGGTGATTCTAGCGCTCGATGGTAAGGGAGAGGCAGAGACGACCATTTTGGCGGCTGCGAGTTTCAGTCCCGATGGTCACCACGTTGCCGTCTGTGTGAACACAACGCTTCAGGTCTGGGATGCAGAATCGGGAGCGGACGTCTGGAGGACCGTCGCAGATCAAAGTCTTCTTACTAGCGTTGTGTATACGCAGGACGGTGCGAGAATCGTGACAGGGGGCATCGGCGGCACTGTTCGAATCTGGGATGCGGAAACAGGCGAGGAAATCGCCGCATTCCCAAGCAGCTGGGAACCGGACAAGGAAATGTATCCGGGTAACGTAAAGGTGTGCAGAGAAGGAATCCTTGTCGTTTGGAGTGAACGAAAATGGGGCTTGGGGACGGAAACAAAACAAGTCACAATTCTGGGCAGTCCACCGCGTCAGGAAACAACCACGTTACGTGGACACGTGGGTGACGTGAAGGCCTTCCAATTCCACGTAGAAAACGCACTGCTTCGGACGCAGTCGGAGCAGAAAACTCTAATATGGGATGTCTCCACTGACAGTCCCGTGCAGGTTTCCAGTTCCGTTACTTCAGGCTGGACACGACACACCTCGTCTGATGGTCGATGGCTGGCGATACCCGACGGAAATAAGGTCCGACTTGTCGACCAGACGTTCAAGAAACACCCGGCAGAGAGGGCGTTTTGTCGGTTCAGAGCAAAACATGATGCTGGCTGGCACGTGGACCGCGCTGAACAGGCAGAAGTGGAAGAAGATTGGTACGCCGCCACATTTCATCGCGCGTGGCAGGTCAGGATCACGCCAGAATCTCGAACTGCGATTCGACGCCTCAGGGATGATTATGGAAAGCTCAATCCTAAAACAAAGGAAGTGTTGCCAGCCGTTATCACTGAATCAATAAAGACTGCACAATCCAAATAGCTTTCTGTATGCCGTAGGGTCAAAAAACTACGCCCTGCTGTTTACCACGACATTCGGGAGTTTAACGCGCGAGTACTCGTCGCTGCCAGCAGTCAGAAATCGATTTGGCTTTCCCAGAGCCGATGAGGGCGGGATCATTCTCGGCATGTCTGAAAACTGCCGA
>JABABI010000205.1 GCA_014238335.1 Fuerstiella sp. | reverse complement strand
AACGTACAGCTTCACGTTGTGGGTGGCGCGTCCACCGGCGACGATGTCTGGTTTTCCGTCTCCGGTCAGATCTTCCACGATCAGATCTTCCGTGGCGATTCCGCCTGTATCAACAACGTGTTTCCGCCAGACCGTTCCGTCATTGGTTGTGCAGTCGTAGACTATCACACCAAAGGTATCCGGCGTGTCACTGTGCCCGAATGCAATTTCGTCGCTGCCATCGCCGTCTATATCGGCTGTCCACAACGCGTGGCCGCGTTTGAACCCGGTATCGATAACGTGCCGAAGCCACAGTCCATCGGCAGATTCCTTTCCGGGAGGCGTATAGACCGCAAGGCTGTGACCGTGCATGGGTTCCACGGTGGTGATAAAACGCCGGCCGCCTGGCAGCGTGCCCACTTTGATTTCTCCGGCACCGTTCTGGTTCGGTTCATCTGCTGTGGCGCCGGTGCCGAGTCGTGTGCGTTCCCAGCCATTCGCAGTGCGACGAACGAGGTTCACTCCTTCCCGGCTTGACGTCAGCGTGTCCATCACATCATTGTTGTCAAAATCGATCTGCCAGTGATTGTGCATACGATTGAGTTCTGCGTTCAGCACGGTGGACGGCCACCGGTCCTTGCGAGGATCGGCAGGGATTTCGAAGGCGGTCAGTCGCACGCCGTCGCCGACAGTCGCGTTCAACGGTGACACCACAAGCTGAGGTTTGCCCGTGCTCAGCACGTCCGCAAAACGCATGCGATGCGTCCATTTCTCAACGCCAATCGAATGAACGGTCCATTTCTCATCCAGCGACAAGCCGCGCGTCAACCAATGAAGCGTGCCGGTTTTGGTCCATCCGGCCCCCAGGGCAAAATCAATGTTGCCGTCACCATCAATATCCAGCGGCGCGATGCAGACGTTGTCCAACGGTGTTTGATCTTCAATAATCACGTGCATTTCCCACGACGGGTTCTGGTACCACAGAACTCGATTCTCCGTGACAGCCACAATATCTCGCTTGCCGTCGTTGTCCACATCAGCTGTCGTGACGGCGTAACAGACCTTACCGATATTAGCATCGATCGTTCTTGCCACAAATCGCAGAGTGCTATCGTTCGCATTTGCAGCAGCAACAGGCACCAGCACAGAAAAAACGCAAAAGATTGAACGGATTTGATGCATCAGCCACCTCCGAGTTTGAAAACAGAGACAACATGATCAACACTCTGTTTCAGGAATGCAAACGACAGAAAACGCTGCCGTGTTGCGAAACCAGGGGAATTCGTAAAATCGCTGCGGTCCGATTCATTTCTCAGCGGAGGCACTTATGGCGTTATTACTTACGCGAAGGGCGAATCTATTCCTTATTGCAATCACTCTGAGTGCATTTCTACCGTACACCGTCGCGGACGAAGGTGCCAACCTGAACGCGGTCGTAAAGGTGCACTCAAAGAACCGGTCAATCAACCTCAGTTCTCCATGGCTAAAACAGACGCCACGTTCCGTCAGTGGTTCAGGAGTCATCATCGGCAAAGGCCTGGTGCTGACCAACGCACACGTCGTCCTGAACACAACGGAAATCACTCTGCAGCCGTTCAACTCATCGGAGCGCATTCCGGCGAGCGTCAGAATTCTGGCTCCAGGCATAGACCTGGCTTTACTTGAGTTCGAACAGACAGGCGATTTAACGGACATCGCACCGCTCACGCTAGCTGGAAAATCACCAACGGTACAATCAACCGTCCAGGTTTATGGATACCCGACCGGTGGCGATACTCAGTCCGTCACAGAGGGCATTATCTCCCGAATCGAACACACCAGCTACCGATACGGTGCAGTGGGTCTGCGGATTCAGATCGACGCAGCCATCAACCCAGGCAATAGTGGCGGCCCGGCGATCGTCGACGGTCAGATTGCCGGAATCGCGTTCAGCCATATCCGCAGCGCAAACGACATCGGCTACGTGATTCCGACAGAAGAGATTCGAAAGTTTCTGGACGATGTGGCCGACGGCGTATATGACGGGAAACCGGATTTTAACGCCAACTACCAACATCTTGAGAACTCGGCACTGCGACGCCGACTCAAGTTGTCGTCAGATGTGACGGGAGTACTGTGTCACGGTGTTCGCGAACAGAAAGATTCACCTTTGAAGGAAGGAGATATCATCACACAGATTGCGGATTACAACGTCGACAATCGAGGACGATGCCGCATGAAGAATGAAGTCAACCTGTCGCTTACGCACCTCGCCATTGAAGTTGCAGAGAATGGTCATGTCCCAGTGACTGTGATTCGAAACGGTACTGAACAACAACTGTCAGTCCCGGTCGAAATGCGAAAAAAACTGATCAAGTACACGATCGGAAATTATCCGCGGTACTTTGTCTACGGTCCCGTCATATTTTCGGAAGCAACGGCCGATTACATAGTTGCCATTGACGCAGGAGGAGCATCGAGTGACGCGAACCGGCGGCGCGGATTGTCGGTGGTGAAATCAATGATGCAGCGGGCAAAGAGTCCTCTTGTTCAACGTCGCTATGAGTCTCGCGATGAGAATTCGACGGAAGAGCTGGTCGTCGTCACGAGGCTGCTGACTCACGAAACGGCCCGTGGTTATCGAACGATTCCCTACTTCCTGACCGTGAAGTCAGTCAACGACCAGAAGGTGACTGACTTCAGCCAGATGGTCACGTTACTCCGAGACACAAAGAACGAGTTCGTTGAAATTCGATTCTTTGACTCACTTGCCGATGTCATCGTACTGGATCGGTTGCAGGTTATTGCGGCCACCGAGTCGATTCTGGAGGATAACGGCATTGTTCGCCAGGGCTCACGTGAACTCGTGAAGGTCTGGGAAAAATTGGAATGAAATTCAGCAGGAGTCCCTGATGACATCACCTACAACGTTCGTTGTGCTGCTGGCCAACGATTTGATGCTCAGCAGCACGGTCAGTGGATTTGCCGCGCAGGCCGGGCGAGCATTTCATAGCGTCGGGTCGGTTTCGGATGTCGTCGCGGCAATCGGCGAAAATCCCGCCGCACTGTTGCTCGTGGATCTTGGAACGCCGGGCCTTGACGTCGCCAGTCTGGCAGAGTCCATTCCCGCCGATGTGCTGCAGCGAGCTGTCGCGTACGGTCCGCACGTTCACACCGAGAAACTTCAAGCAGCCACGAAAGCCGGATGCGGAAAAGTGATGAGTCGCGGACAATTCTCTGCACAGGTCAGCACGCTGATTGCAGATTCGTGAACGCCTGACGAGACGTGCCAACCAGCAAATCATTCGTTAATAACGTGCTCCAGCGGCGTCGGCAGGCAGGCTGTTTTTCAGTGCAACGGCCGAAAAATCGGGGGTTTTCCATTGAGAACGGCAGGCGACACTGATTTTTTGGCGATTCAGGTTTCCCGTTGCACCGATGAATAAGTCATACTGTTCCCCAGCCGGAGCCCCACTGGCGATTTCTGCCCCCCTTCTTCCCGCCATGCATTGAGCACACCCTGATGAAACACAGTCACCGCAACTGCCCAGGCCCGCTGAACCGTCGCACGTTCCTCGAACTCGGAAGACTCAGCGTTCTCGGAATGGGCATGAGCGACTACCTGTCGTACAAGGCTCAGGCCACCGCCGTCGGTAATGATCTCAGCGATACCTCCGTCATCTTTGTGTGGTTGCCGGGTGGACCGCCGCACATGGAAACCTACGATATGAAGCCGCATGCGCCGGCCGAATATCGGGGCGAGTTCAATCCGATTCAGACCAACGTGCCAGGCGTCGACGTCTGCGAACTGTTGCCGATGCATGCAAAGATTGCGGACAAGTTCAATCTGATTCGATCGATCCATCACGAGTTCGCTGATCACGGTGGCGGTCACAAGCGACTGATGACCGGTCGCGTTCCGGCGACACCCACTGGAACTGTCAACGATGCTCCCGCCGTCAGTTGCATTATCAAAAAAATGCTGGAAGACGGTACCAGCGAAATGCCTGTGTGCGTGAACGAAGTGGATGCCAGTCGCGCGGGCATCGACACTTTTGCGATGGGACCTGCCTGGCTGGGGCCATCCACGACGCCGTTCATCGTCGGTGGAAACCCCAGTGATGACGACTTTAAGGTCCAGAATATCGGCGTCAAAAAAGCGATGGAAGGACGCCTTGATGATCGATTGGCAATGCTGGAGGGTGTCGATCAGTTCCGCCGCGATGTCGACAAAAGCGGCACGATGAAAGCGATGGACAGCTTCAATCGTCAGGCCATCGATATGCTGATGAGCGACAAGGTGCGAAATGCTTTTGACCTGTCGCAGGAGCCAAAAGAAGTGCGGGACCGATATGGATGGCACGCCTATGGACAGCGAGCCATTCTGGGACGTCGTCTTGTCGAAGCCGGAGTGCGGTTCGTCACCATGGTCTGGGAAAATCCCTACATCCAGGGAGTTCCGATGCCCAAAGAGGGCGCGTACAACTGGGATTCACACGCTGTGAACGCCCATATTTTTAAGGACAGCGAATGGAGATTGCCTGTCTATGATCAGGCACTGACAGCACTAATCGAGGATCTTTACGAACGTGGCCTGGACCGTAAGGTATTGCTGGTAGCAACGGGCGAATTTGGACGCACACCGCGCATCACCGTGCAACGTGGAACAAAGACAGGCGTTGAACAGCCCGGTCGAGACCACTGGCCAAAGGCGATGTCGGTCCTGGTCTCCGGCGGCGGCATGAACACCGGACAGGTGATCGGAGCAACCAACAGCAAGGGCGAACATCCAGTCGAACGTATCCTGACACCCAATGATCTGTGGGCGTCGGTGTACCGTCATCTGGGTATCAACCACAAACATACGTTGCACGATCTGCAGGGGCGACCTATGCAGATTCTGCCATTTGGTGATCCGATCGACGAAATCATGTCGGTTGTGTGACACTGACCTCTGCGTCATCAATGACGTGAATCTGTTTCCAGCGGCCGCTGCGATACCGCAGCAGCATCATGGTGCCCATGAACACGATATGCACCGTGCAGGTCAGCCACAGTCGCTGAGGCGTGGCGCTGCCGGATGACAAAATCCACCACGCAGGCAGCGTCATTACGAACCAGCTGGAAAACATTGTGATCAGCATGGGGAACAACGTGTCTCCTGCGCCGCGCAGGGCTGAGGCAAAGACAACGGCCAGGGCATCAAAGACGGAGTAAACCGCGACGAACTGCAGCAGGATTGTGGCGGTGGGCAACAGTCGCTGCAGCGACTCTGCGGCCGCCGAACCATCAACGCTGAACGCCACAAACGGCATCAAACTGGCGGCGGGAAACAGAATCAACAACAGCGCCGCCGAACCCGTCCACACAACAGCCATGCGAACGGCATTCCATGTTGTCCGCACGACCGCGGGCTGCAGTCCAGCGCCGATATGGTGGCCGACCAGAGTCTGCACCGCCGTGCCAAATCCCAGCAACGGCACAAAGATCAGGCCATTCACGCTGAATGCCAGGTTCGTCGCAGCCAGTGCGTCTCGACTCAAACTGCCAACAATCAACAGAAAAACAGTAAACCCGGAGTTGTCGACAAAATAATGCAGCCCACTGGGCAAACCGAATCTCAGATACTTTTTCAGCAGCGATCGGTCCATGCGCCACGACTGTCGAAAAGGAAACTCGCCCGATCGATTGGCTCGTTTCATCAGAATGATGTACGCGGCGATATCAAAAAAACGTGCCGCCACAGTTGCTACTGCGGCACCGCGAATCCCCATTTCAGGAAACGGCCCGTTACCGAAAATCAGCAGATAATTCAGGCCAAAATTCAACACAGTACTGAACAGGTTGACGTACATGACAACCTGAGTCTGTCGTCGCCCGCTGAAAAAACAGCTGAGCGCCATGGCCAGCAGAAGAACACTGCTGCCACTACAGAGCGTATTGAAATAGATGGTCTCTTCGGCGACGACTCCTGCTTCGTGACCTGTCATGGAAAGCAATGTGTGCGTCCATGGTGTCACCAGCGTCAGCAGCACTCCGGAAATAATGGCCAGCCAGATCGCCTGAAACAGTGACGCGGTCAGGCGACTCGCGCGGCCAGCTCCGTCGTACTGCGAAATAAATGTGTTCGCGTACAGAATCGTTCCCAGCGGTATGCAGACAATGGTCCAGTGCAGCATCGACGCGGGAGTGACCGCAGCCAGCGCATCTGCCGAATAACCGGCCAGCATCATGCGATCCACGGCGCTCATCACCGACAGCGAACCGGAGCTGATAATCAGTGGCAGCGCGACGTGCAGAAGTTCACGGAAACTGCCGGGGTCGTCCGCCTTTGCCAGCGCAGAATCGTGTTTTGCAAACGACTTGGATTCAGTCTCCGACATGCTCGCAGAAACCTAACCGTTTGCCGAGACGTCGGGCAGAAAAAGACCGGCGACCTGAATGCCCAGCCCTGTGGTGATTAATGGCATGACGTTCACGGTGAATTCGGCCGGAGCT
>JABABI010000204.1 GCA_014238335.1 Fuerstiella sp. | reverse complement strand
AGCGAAACCTGATATACTCGGCTACGTCATTGCAGTTCTGGTATGATCGGTGAGCCTAGTCCTTAATCAAGTGTACCGCGAGTCGTTTCTCGGCGAGAGATTCTGCGCAGCGAGATTTACTCGGCATTGCACCGGTGATGTTTCGGGTTGTGAGATTGAGCATTGTCCCAGGCTTTGCTGCTGGAAAGTTGCGGCGGTACCGAAGCGTCCGGACTTCGGCTTCGTGGGAGATCTGCGTCATGTCAGCAGTGGTTGGCTCACGCTTTCGTGAAGGCTGAAGAACGTCTCCAGCGACGGCGTCCACGTCAGGATTCGATAGATCAGGCGACGACTACTCCGCAGAATCTGAGCCGGAATCAGAATCATGTTCTGGCGGAATGTACTGAAGTCCATGCGGAGCAGTTTTCGCTTTTGTTCGCGACGTTTTCCGCCAGCCGCAGCGTTGCCTGCCTCTCGGATCGAAAGACTCAGCCAGCACTGCAGATTCCATGCCAGCATCCCCATCACCATGTACGCCCAGTTGCTGGCCAGATCGTTCAGCGGCGCGGCGAGGGCTCCCATTGCCTTGCCCTGAGCGATGATGTTCTCCTGGTCACAACGATCGTTTGCTTCAGCCACAATCTTCGGCGGCGTCACCTTCTTTGGCAGGTTGGTGATATGAAAAAAGTACGGCGAATCGTCGAACAGTTTCTGCTGCCCCTTTAACACCTTCACCTGCTTTCGCAGCACGATCATCCGATACGTGTTCCGGCACGCGGTCGGGCTGTAGTCGAATTCCGCGACAAACTCCTGTTTCAGAATCTTGTTCTTATACTTCTTTTCGACGACGAATTGTTCCTTGTAGTTGGGACGTTTAGTTCGTGTCTTCTTCGTCTTGTTAACCGTCTTCGGTTTGCGTTTAAGTTCGCTCCACGCCGAATTCGGCAGGCTTTCCGCGATTCCGATGAGATTCTTCATCGCGTCCATGCCGAACACGAATTCCACCTCATCGTTGTGCCAGCGGTCCAGGTGCGTTGTCTGTGAAAAGTCGGTGTCGCCTCGCAGACGAACTTTTCGAAATCCTGCGTCGCGACACAGACGTACCGAACGGTCGAAGTAACCGGCCGCGTTCTCATGCGAAGGTCGGTTGCCCGAACGATTGGCCAGGTACAGCACTTCGCGTGTGTTGGCCAGAGTCATCACAAGTGGATGGTAGCCCCATTGCCGCTTGTGATTCATGCCGATGCCTTCCTTCTTCTCGCCGTATGTTTCCACCATCGTGCCGTTACCTTCGATGATGGCAAGATCGAAGAAGCTATCGGGCTGCTGCTGCCACACTTTCCGTCGCGGTTCGTGAAGTGCTTCCATCAGATTTTGAATCGAGCCTTCAGTGAATCGTCAACAAAAGTCGCCCGCCGTTGTGGGATCCGGAATCCGCTGAGCCCCCAGGGCGTCAAGATACGCTTCATCGTTGCGTCGCAGTTCGAGATGCTCCAGACAGGTTCCTCCGGCGAACACGTTGAAAGCAATGTTGAGGACATGATCGGCTTCGGAATACGGCATGTGAAATTTGAAAACTGGACAGCCGCGATTGATGCTGAGTGCAATGCCGAGTTGCCGGACCATCTGCTGCGCGACACCAATTCCGCCAGCTGCGATGGCCTGAGTCTTCTCTGCCAGTTCGTAACGCACGGTCGGACAAGTGAGCATCGGCGACTGTCCGTTCCAGTTGCCTTTATCGATCCGTTTCATCGTGCGACGCTTCCGAGCGCCGAGCTTTCGTCGTATACTGTTGTTCACCTGAAAACCTCCGTGCGTGCCGATGTTGCTTGATCGTTCAATCGAAGAAACACCGGGATTCACCGGAGGTTTTCGTCTTTCAGGCAATTCTCCCAATTTGGCTACGCTGGTTTAAGGACTAAATAACCTGTCGCGATTATGGGTGTATTAGAGAACGTAAGGGCCCACATTCACGGTTAACCGCCAATGAAAGGAGTGCTTATGCGTCGCTCACAATTGATGGTTGAGGTTCAGGAGAAATTTCGGCCATTGAGCAGAGCCGTACAGCGACGTGTTCGTGGTCATGCTCAGTTTGATCATGACAGCAAGTTTTGGCAACGCTGTCGAATGGTTCTCAATCTTGTCCGAGGTCATCGTCCGTGTGACATCAGTCGGCATCTGCTCTGTTCGGTAAGCACGGTGACCAGGGTTGCTCATGCCTTCGTTGCGGACGGGCTGACTGGGCTCGAAGACGGTCGCATGCTCAACGGCACTCGCAAGATTCATGAATCTGAAGAGGAGTTCCTGATGCAGTGCGCGACAGGTTCGCCTCAGGACTATTCGTGGGATCGGCCAACGTGGACGCTGGAACTTTTCGCACTGACCCTGAAGAAACTCAAAGGTGTTGTTGTAAGCCTGTCCACCGTCAGTCGAACGCTCGCGAAACTGGAAATCAAATCGAAGATCCCGCGACCGTTTCTGCTGTGCCCGTGGAAAAAACGCAGGAAAAACAAGCGTCTGAAGGAGGTCTGACAACTGCTGGCTGCAACACAGGAAGACGAAGAGATTTTGTATGTGGATGAAGTCGACATTCACCTGAACCCCAAGATTGGTCGCGACTGGATGCCGTTTGGAGTTCAGAAAATGGTGCTGACGCCCGGAAAGAATAAGAAGCACTATCTGGCCGGAGCATTGAATGCTCGAACCGATGAGCTGAGCTATGTCGAAAGCGATCACAAAGACAGCTATCTGTTCATTGATCAGCTCTGGACGCTGGTTGAACGCGACTACCCGGACGCCTCACGGATTCACCTGATTCTTGACAACTACTCGATTCACTGCAGCAAACTGACGCAGCTGGCACGCGATGCGCGATGCGCTATGCGCGATGCGCGATGCGACCGAATTACACTGCACTTCCTGCCACCATACTGTCCGCAGCACTATCGAATCGAACGCGTCTGGAAGGATCTGCATGCCAACGTCATGCGAAACCACACTTGCACGTCCATCGAAGAACTCTTGGACCCCGTCAGCACTTACATCGAAGCTCGAAACCGGAAGCTCGAAACGATTCCCGCCTGAATCACGCAATGTTATTTAGGAGCCTGTCCGAGAATCCCGTTTACCCTGGATATTATTGTCGGAATGCGCTACAGAGAGTTTGGTTGTGGATGCATTTTTGTATTGGTAGGGAATCGAGTCAGGGATGAGCAAGAAATTTCGTAACTGGGCACCCGATCAGGCGTGGCTGCTGCCGCCGTCGCCGCGCGACTGGCTTAACGATAACCATCTGGTTTACTTTTTGCTCGACGTGGTTGGCGAGATGGACCTCGGACCGTTCTTCGAACGCGATAAGAATTCCATCACCGGTCAGCCGCCTTTTCATCCTCGGATGATGGTCACGCTGCTGCTTTACAGTTATTGCAAAGGCGTGTTTTCGTCACGAAAGATTCAATCGCGTTGTGCGGAAGACGTGGCCTTTCGCGTGATCGTGGGCGAAGACATTCCCGATTTTCGCACGATCAGTGACTTTCGCAAAGACAACCTCGAACACATGCAGTCACTGTTCGTGCAGACGCTGCAGGTGTGTGCCGAAGCGGGGCTGGTCAAGCTGGGGCGAGTGGCTCTGGGCGGTGCGAAGATCAAAGCCAACGCATCGCGGCACAAGGCAATGAGCTACGATCGCATGAAGCAGGACGAGGAGCGTTTGCAGCGGGAAATCGCTGAGTTGATGGTTCAGGCGGAGGCTGCGGACGCCGCTGATGACGAACAGTTCGGCGACCGCCACGGCGATGAAATTCCGGACGAACTGGCTCGGCGAGAATCACGTCTGGCGAAGATTCGGGAAGCTCGTGAAGCCCTGGAAGAAGCGGATCGGAAGAAGCGGATCGGCAGAAGCGGCTCGGCAGAAGGCGGCGGAGCATGTCGCAAAGATGGAAGCAGAAGATCGCAACCACCGCACCGATCCGGACAAAGCAGTCCCCCAAGATAAAGATCAGCGAAACTTTACCGACCCGGATTCGAAGATCATGAAGACTTCGAATAAAGGTTTCGACCAGTGTGGCAACGCGCAGATCGTGACGACGGAAGATCAGATCATCGTTGCGGCAGACGTGACGAATCAGGCGAATGACGTTCGTCAGGTTGAACCGATGGTGGAGCAGCTTCAATCGAATGTTGCCGCAGCGGAACTGGACGGAGACGTCAAAGAATTCCTTGCCGATGCCGGCTACTTCAGCGAAACGAACACGGACACCGTGACCCAGGCGGGGATGGATCCGTACATTGCGCCACAGCGTCTGAAACACAACGAACAGATTCCGGAATGTGCGAAGGGCCGAACGCCCGGCGATCTGACTCCAAAGCAACTGATGGCTCGCAAGCTGCGGACGAAGAAGGGGAAGGAGACGTACGCGAAACGGAAGTGGATGGTCGAGCCGGTGTTCGGCCAGATCAAAGCGTGTCGTGGTTTCCGTCAGTTCCTTTTACGAAGTCTTGAGAAAATGCAGGGTGAGTGGACAATCGTCTGTCTCACGCACAACCTGCTCAAGGCATTCCGGGCAGGAACGGCCTGATTCCCTCAGGAAAAAAGGCACGCGTGCAAAAAACTCAACCACGATTTGTCAAAATCAAACAACCACTCGAAATCTCAGACACACTCCTAGGCCGGATATTGCATACGAAAAGTTTGGATGGGGCTTGCGCGAGAGCCTAAGTTTACGTATCAGTTGGAGTTACAACGCTTCAACGACCGTAAACTCAAGACTCTCGCAATGACAGAGCGTAAACAAGTTCAGCCGGAACTCAAGCGACTCACACGTCAGGCGGTCGACGTGGATTTTGATGGCGGAACGCTCACTTCCGATGGCGGCCTGGTGCTGCTGCGGGAAGTCGATCGGCGGCTTGATCTGATCCGAAGAATTGATGAAGCCATCCCCGATCCTCGCGATCCGCTTTACACATCTCATCCTCAAACCGAAATTCTCACCAGCCGAATCTTCGGCATCGCGGCCGGCTACGAAGACGCCAACGATCATCAGCAACTGCGTCATGATGCGGCCTTCCAGGTGGCTGCCGGAAGAACACCCGCGCAGAACGAATACGATGAGGAGACCGGACCGTTGGCCAGCCCGTCTACTCATTCCCGGTTTGAAAATCGAATCGATGCGAAGGTCATTTTCAATCTGCACGAAATCCTGGTCGACACGTTTCTGGACAGCTACGACGAAGCTCCTGAAGAAATCATTCTGGACTACGACGCCACCGACGATCCCACTCACGGCAACCAGGAACAGTGCTACTTCAATGGCTTTTATGATGGCTATTGCTATCTGCCGCTGTATGTCTTTTGCGGCGACCAGTTGCTGGTTTCTTACCTTCGTCCCAGCAGCGTTGGAGCCGCTCATCATTCGCCTGCCGTTACAAAACTGCTGTTGGAAAAGATTCGTTGTCGCTGGTCCGACGTGAAAAGTATTGTGCGCGGCGACGGTGGATTTGTGATCGAAAAACTCATGCGATGGTGCGACAAAAACAACGTGGAGTTCGTCTTCGGCCTGCCGAAGAATTCCGTTTTGAGCAGCCATATTGCGTGCGAAATGACGCGTGCCTCAATTCTGTATTCGCAAACGGGAACGAAGCAGGCCGTCTTCAAGTGGTTCCGGTATCGCACCCGGAAAACGTGGGATCGTCATCCCTGGGTGGTCGGCAAGGCGGAGTATTCCGCGAAGGGAGCCAACCCGAGATTCGTCGTCACGAACATCCCGAGCAGCGAAGGAATTGTGGACCCGACTTATGAACGCGAACGTTTGCGAATCAATGGCCATCCGTTTCGCTCGTTAAAAGATCCAGGCACGAACTGCACTCCCGTTCAGAATCCGGAAGAGTTTTATCGCACGATGTACTGTCCTCGCGGCGAAATGGAGAACCGCATCAAGGAACAGCAGCTGTGTCTGTTTGCCGATCGCACAAGCTGCACGCAGTTCATGGCAAACCAGTTTCGCCTGATACTGTCGTCGTTCGCGTACGTGCTGCTGGACGGGATTCGTCGTCTGGCATTATCGGGAACAAAACAGAGTCGCTGGCGAGTCGACACAATTCGTCTTCGCCTGCTGAAAATTGCAGCGCGAGTCAGAGTCACGTGTCGTCGCGTGGTGTTTCATCTGGCCAGCCACTGTCCGTCGCAGCCGGTTTTCGAAAGTGTGCTGGCGCGGCTATGCCGAACGGGATAGCGATTCGGATTGTCGTATCGGCCACGGACCACAACACGATTCAGCTGCATGGGGAGGGGGCAGTTCTGCGCCGAAAGCCCCACCACAAACCGAATCGGCGGTTCTCCAAAATCAAGCTAGGCAAATCCGACTCAACTCCGCGTATGCAATATCCGGGCCAGGTGGTGTGGGGAGGGTCACCGGCGACGGTGGCCCTTACCCGATTTAGCCAGCCTTGGCAGTATCTTGATCTTGAATCACTTTCATGGACGCTTTCTTCAGGGCATTGATAATCGCCTTTACCGTGTCCGTGTTAAGTGTTTCTGACT
>JABABI010000203.1 GCA_014238335.1 Fuerstiella sp. | reverse complement strand
TTCAAGCAGCAGGGCTACTGGTCATGGCACAGCGAATTTTATCCTCGCGAACCGGGCGAATGGATTGTCGACCTCACCGCGACAGACATAGCCGGCAGCACCTGGAAACGCCGGCAGACCGTGAAAGTCGAACGACAGGGCCGGGCACTTGATCTCCCGACATCCGACTTTCCGACCGTCCTGTCCGGCAGTCCGCCAAGAGTACATAAAAGTGGTCCATCAGCGGCAATTTTTCCACTGTGGGTGACTCACACCGGCAGCGCTCACGTGCTGCACAACTCGCCAGTCGTAGCGGACGGTCGCGTGTACGTCTCCGTCGGAAATCCAAATGCCGGCACTCCCGAAGCGGGAGTTTTGTGTCTTAGCGCTACTACCGGAGAGGTGCTCTGGAAAGCCAATTCCCCGCATGGCGACATCCGCGGCCCGGTCAGCGTCCACAAAGGTCACGTCTACGCAATCACCGGAGACAGCAACGTTGCCGCGTGGCACGCCGACAACGGTCGCCTGCTCTGGAGCAAGCCAATGCAGTCGAGCTACGCTACAGGCCGCCCCCTGGCGATCAACAACACACCGCCCATCCCGACGCGCTTTGGCCTGCTGGTGACCGACTGGCAGAAGCCGCAGTATCTGCTCGACTACAGCAGCGGCGAAAGGCTCTCCACGCTGCAAGGCGACACTGGCTACTACGCGTCCTTCGCAACGGTGTTCGACGACGTGATGTATTCCGTCCGTCGAGGCGGCGGCAGTGCGATCCACCTACCCGACGGCAAGCAACTCTACAGTTTTGATGAGTCCTCGCGTTCGACATCAGCCCCGATCGTGGTTGCCGGAAAACTGATCTACAACGGTTCGAGCGGAATCAGAGTCCGTGATGCCGCGACTGGCGATCTGGTCTGGCAGAAAGGCATCGCCAACGCCGGCTATCAGAACGCCATTCCGGTCGTGTGGGGTGATCGAATTCTCGTCAACGGCACTGACCTGGTGATTCTCGACCTGCAAACCGGCAAGACGCTGCACACCATCCCATGCGGCCGCGAGCCCGATCGCTTCCACCGTTCCCGCCGCCAGGCCATGAGCGGAAGCTCAACCCCCGTCGTCGCCGGCGACATCGCCGGGTTCGGTCACGACGACACGTCACTCCGCGGTATCACCCGCGATGGAAAAATCGTCTGGGAACACCGCCTCGGCACCCCAATCAAAACGGCTCCCGCCGTCACCGGCAACCTGCTCCTTGTCCATGACTTCGCCGGCCATCTGTGGTGTTTCGAAGGGACAGGAAAGTAGCTTGGACCGATTGACTTTTGCGTGAGTGTGTCTTTCAAAGCAACTCGCCGTTGTCGGCATGCCTCGTGGTGAGGCAGGTTGGAAACGGTTTCGGCGGGCGGTCGCGATCACCGCCACATGACTGGAAACCCTTCGTCTCGGCGTTTCGGACTCGATCACCGAATGTATGACGCGACAATGTGCTGTATCATTATCGCCATGCGCGGGCCATGAATTCGTGGGACCGCGAACAAGTATTAAATTCACAAAGTGACTGTTCTTTGCGAGCCAGAACATGAAGCCACCCCGCTCACTCTTCAGCAATCTGTTGTTCCCTGTTTTATGCCTGATCAATGTCGCTTTGCATGCTGCTGACAACACTTCCGAACATAAAACACCGTCGGTGGCGACGTTAGGCGATTTGTTGAAAATGCGGTTTTCCACGATGACTTTGGCGCGGAATGCGGCGTTTGAAAAGCTGAACGGAGAGGCCGATCTGCGACGGTGGCAGGATGAGCGACGCTCGTTCTTTCGCCGGCAGATTGGGGCGTTTCCAGAACGAACGCCGCTCAACGCTCGCGTCACCGGGCGACTGCAGGGCAAAGGCTACCGCATTGAGAAAGTGATCTTTGAAAGCCGTCCGCGGCATCATGTCACAGCTTCGCTTTATCTGCCTGAAACTCAGAAACCATGTCCCGCGATCCTCATTCCGTGTGGGCATAGCCATACGGGCAAGGCATCGGGGCAGTATCAGCGTGCGGCGATACTCTTCGCACGCAACGGTATGGCAGCATTGTGTTATGACCCGGTCAGTCAGGGGGAGCGTTATCAGGTCATTGACCGCGACGGCGGCAATTCGCATTTCGAAGACATCCCGCGCAAGCTCGCCGTGCCGCATCCCTCCGTTCGCCATCTCTGTACGACCGAGCACACGCTGATGGGGATTGGAAGCATCCTGCTTGGCGAGAACATCGCCCAGTATCGCATCTGGGATGGAATGCGAGCCATCGACTATCTGCAAAGCCGTCAGGATATCCAGGCGGACAGGATCGGGTGCACAGGAAATTCCGGCGGTGGTACGTTGACCTCATACCTCATGGCGCTTGACGACAGGATCATCGCTGCGTCACCCGGGAGCTACCTGACGACCTTACAAAAACTGATTGAGACGAAGGGCCCGCAAGATGCGGAACAGAACATTTTCTCCCAGGTCGCCTTTGGCATGGACGCCGCTGACTACGTGATGATGAATGCGCCAATTCCAATCCTGATCTGCGCTGGCACGCGAGATTCGACGTTTGACATCCGCGGCACACGTGAAGTTTTCCAGCAGGCGAACCGTTTTTACTCGCACCTTGGCTTTCCTGAACGGGTCGCGTTGCATGAGGCGGATGTACCACACGGTTACTACATTCAGCACCGCGAAGCGGTAGCCCGCTGGATGCATCGCTGGCTGGTCGGTCACGAAAAAGTGATCTGGGAAAAGCCGCGTTCTGAATGGCCGGCAAAGGTCACCGACGAGTTCCTTCGTTCCCTCAGCGAACCAGTTTGGACGGCCGAACAACTGCAGTGTTCTCCACGTGGCCAGGTGATGTTGATTGATGGCGAACGCTCGGTCTTCCACATGAACACCGACAAGGCCACCGCCCTGACGAAGCTGCGGCAGGAAAAATGGCGAGCCGCGTCCGCCAATGAGAAACGCCACATCATCCACCAGGCGATCGGCCTGACGGAGATTGGCTCCGTTAGGTTTGAAACGACCGGCTCGGTGGACGCGAACAGTTACTCCATCAACGACATTTTAATGCACCGGACGGATGGAATTCAGCTCGCCGCAAAGTCCTATGTTCCGAAAGGTGAAATCACCGGGCACGTCCTCTACCTGCACGGCAAGGGAATGGCCGCCGATAAGGTTCCCATCGCATTGGTGAAACAGGGCCAGCAGGTCCTGTCCGCCGAATTGAGCGGAATCGGTTTAACGGATGTTCCGCACGACAAACGGACCTGGGGATACGGCCGGTTCGGCCTCGACAACCAGGAGATCTTCACTGCCTATCTCATGGGTGATTCCTTTGTCCGTATGCGAATTGCCGACGCGCTTTCGTGGACGCGTCACTTCGGTGATATAAAGGTTGAACTGATCGGCGTCGAAGAGGCAGCCATCCCCGCATTGCATGTCGCCGCGCTCGCACCCGAGCAATTCCAACGGATCAGAGTAGAGAAAATGGTTCGCTCATGGACTGAAGTGGTGTCGGAACCGGAGCATTACAATCAACTGGTCAATGCAGTTCACGGCGTGCTTAAGCATTACGATCTGCCGGATCTCGTGGAGTTAACGAAGGCGAATATGTCAGATTCCGTCGACGTCAATTGGCGACCATAGTCGGGAAACTTGTTCTACAAATCCGTCCATTAATCCGCGACGAACTGAGAATACCGATGAAGCTTCTACTAGCAGCTTGTCTTATCTGCGCGACGTTGTCGGTTTACGCCGAGACAGATTCAGCAGACATTGCCGTGACGACTGATTTTCCGGGCGGCTCTGCAACCGTGAAGTCCATCGACAGGAAATCCGGAGTCATCCACATCACGCCAAAAACTCAGTCGGAGCGGGGCTGGCCCTGCTGGTGGTATCTGAAAGTCGAAGGCGCACAGAAAGGACAGTTCATCACACTGAAGCTGACTGCCAGCGAGAGTGAGTACAAATCGGGGCGGGTCCTCAATGCGGCCTGGTCTCAACCTGATCGGGCGGCAGTAAGTGTCGATAACGTGACCTGGTCCCAGACACCGACATGTCGGAAAGAAGATGGCACAGCAACGTACAGAATCGAGGTCCCTGCCGAAACATTCTGGCTGGCATGGGGCCCGCCATTTCTACCAACGCAAGCGGACGAAGTTCTGCAGTCGCTCAAGTCACGACTACCCGGTTCCACCTTATTTGAGTTAGCGAAAACTCGTGGTGGACGATCCGTTCAGGGAATCCGCATCGGCGATGCGAACGAGCAAAATGCCGCCAGATACGGCGTCTGGATTCAGGCGAGACAGCATGCCTGGGAGGCTGGTTCCAGTTGGGTAGGCCAGGGATTTGTAGAGTGGCTGGCGAGCGATGATCCAGCCGCCGCCAATCTGCGCCGCAACGCCACAGTGTTCTACGTGCCGATCATGGACGTGGACAACGTTGCAATGGGAGCAGGTGGCAAAGATGCCGTGCCTCGTGATCACAATCGAGATTGGGACGACATGCCGCACTATCCGGAAGTATCCGCCGCCCAAAAGCGAATTCTCAAACTGAATGCCGACGGAAATTTCGACGTCTTTATTGATCTTCACAATCCTGGAGGCAGTGAACGCCGCCCCTATTTCTTCGGTCCGGCCAATCTCGACAAGCTCCCTGCGATTCAACAGCAAAACCACGCACGATGGCAGGCGTTTTGTGCATCGGCCATCTCGGGACCACTTCCGTTAGAGCCCCGATACAAGTTCGCGACATACGTAAAAACAGACGAAGAGCGAAATCGAATGAGTGCCAACTGGGTCCGCAACCACACGGCCAGTCACGTTCTGTCGACGACTCTGGAAACCGTCTGGAATACCCCGCATAGTACTCAGCAGGGCTACATGAAAGTTGGTGCTCAGCTTGGAACGTCCCTCAGCAGATACCTCGAGGCAAATCCACGTGAGCAGGTCAATCAATTGGAAGTGGTGGCCAGTCCGCGCGTCACGTTGGTCCAGCGTGAAGGGATCACAGGAGGTGGCCATCCGGTGATCGCGGGAGATCGTGTTTTGAATTTCTATCCGAATCACCCGGATGACTTCGGCGGCTCGAACGGAACGGCATCGGCGATTTCCACCGACGGCGGCATGACCTGGACACAAGGCCGCGACAACTGGCCCATAGCCGGAACGATCGACCTCTGGGCGGAAAGGCTCAGGAGCGGCGACCTGCTCGCTTTCGGAATCAAATGGGTACCCGATCCCAAAACGCGTCGTGATGCGAAGCTGCCCGACGTCCCTGCCGACGCATACCAGATCGCCATATCCAGCGATCGCGGGCAGAGTTGGAAACTTGAACGAGCCAGGATCGAATGCCCGCCAGAAATCGGCGGTATCGCTCGACCATTGCCGCACATCATCGACGGTGAAGATGGCTTGCTGCTGATGCCAGCTTACACCTGGAGCAAGCGAGGCAACAAGGTCGTGTTGTTGCAGAGCAACGATGGCGGTCGGTTGTGGAAGGTTCGATCCGTCATCACCACCGCCGTCGCGATGATCCAATCGGGAGCCCGGGTTACCACACCCTGGCTGGAGGCGACCGTCTCGCCAACCAGGGATGGCGACCTGATGGCAATCGTTCGCAGCGGCAGCACGGTAAAATCCAAACTCGCCTCAGTGCGTTCAACCGATGGCGGCAAGACATGGGAGCAACCGAAAGTTCTTCCGTTTGCCGGCAAGCTGCCCACCTTACACCTGCTGAACAATGGTATCCTCACACTCACAACCGCGTTGAGTCGCAACCATTGCCGCGTGTATCTCTCCGACGATGGGACCGGTCGCAACTGGAGTCGTGCCTTTGTTATCAGTAGCCTGACGGGCGGAAATGTCGGCGTGGCGGTCGCTGGCGACGACAGGCTTATCATGACCAGTCCGGCAAACCGCAGGATCGATGCCTGGCATCTGCGAGTCGGCCCTGAACCACTGCCAGCAGAAGCCCTCAATCCACCCTCGAATCTGAAGTTCAAAGACGGTACGCTCACCTGGACAGCATCGACGAATGCCGTCGCGTATCGTGTGACTCCCGTACTCATCCAACCCGGCGAAATCTGGCCGACGACACTTGTCCAACCGTATGCAGCCATTCAGACACCAGACGATTCCTGCCAACTGAATCTCCGCCGGCAGCTTCTTCTCGGCAGCATTTACGCCTTCGAAGTCACTGCTGTGGACGCGCAAGACAGAGTGTCTGGTGCCACGCGCAGCTCGGAATTTCAACTACCATGACAGCAATTATCACACAAACCGAACGCGAAGCTCTTTGACAAAGAGGTTTTAGAAACACAAATTGATCGCGATTTCGGCCGAGCATCGCCGTAGGGTCAAAATACTCCGCCGAACTCAAAATGCCGTGAAACACGGGGTTTTGGCGACTTCAGAGTCTCGCATCTCTGCCACTTGATTTCATCTCCTTGCACTGGAAACTGGCTGACTTTCGGCGCCGAACATGTCCTTCCTGCTCCAGCCATGGCCGTCGGGTCAAAAAAGTGAACCGACCGCAAAGCTCTTTAACGCTCAGGTGTTAACAGCGGAATTCGCCCGCGAGTTCAGTCGAGCCTCGACCGGAAATGTCGACTTCAGACCGTGGAAATCAGGTCGATCCACGGGGAGCGCGTTCCTTCATTGCAGAAGGTCCACGTTTGAGTCAGCCAGATGTGACGTCAAGCAGCGCGTCGGTGGTAGG
>JABABI010000202.1 GCA_014238335.1 Fuerstiella sp. | reverse complement strand
CAGGAAGGGCATGTTAGGCGCCGAACACCGCCAGTTTCCGATGCCGAGAGTTGAAACCAAGCGGCTGCGATGCGCGACTCTGACGAGCCGTAAGTTCCGTGTTTCACGGCGATTTGAGTTCGACGGAGTTTTTTGCCTCTACGGGGACTCAACCCGAGCTGCTCGTTCTGCTGTTCTCCGATTCCGACAAGAAACAACGGTGGTCGGAAAGTGGGCTGTCCTTCCTTGTATCCCACGCCGCAAACGCGAGGTTTCGCGCAATCGCAATTCCGCGAGTGTTTGCCTCACGCAGTGGAATCAGAATTTGTCTTACGCCCCAGGCCTTGTGGACCCATTCGACCACCTCGGTGACGAGACGGGTTTCAATTTCGATGGCGTCGTCGATGACCCAGAATGCGAGCTGAGCACCGTCGATGTCAGCGCAGCGTTCGATGTAGATACAGCCAAGGCACCGGGAACGGTCAGGGCTGAGGACGGTGTAGGCAAACGCTTCGTGACGAACAAACTCGTCGTGGTGGTCACGAAGATCATCGCGGTTGTTCCTGACGGTGAACTCGGCGAGTGGCCAATCGCCCCACTGAAGTTCCTCACCCAGTCTGCCTCGACACGACATTAGCGCCTCGAAGTCCAGCTCAGCGTGCTTCTCGGCCAGTGGCTCCAACACAAAGCGTGGGTTCTTCAGCGGCTCGGGCAGGGAAGTGAGCTTAAGCCAGGGCGAACTTTGTTTCGGGGCCTGCGTCATGAGATGAGGGGCTGTTGTCTGGGTTCGAGGGTGTATTATTGAAATCTGACGCTGTTGATCAACTGAAGGTTGACATCGAATTTATCTGAAAGAGAACATTCACGGCGAGAGCGTTGATTGCGGTTTTCGCCCTGATGGCAGCGGACAACAAGCGTACATTTACCTGCGCGGAACAGTCTACAGTACACCTGTTCTGGTAAGATGAACAAATGCTTAGCGTGCCCGCTGTCCAACATGCAGCTGTGCCCACGTCCCATCGCCCCCACTCCATTGCAACTTTGCCCACTTCCGTGTATGCCTGAGGGCTGTTAATTACGTTGCGGCCACAACTGGCCCCGTCAACTGCTGAAGCGCTCTCAAGGGCTGGCGATGCACCTGGCACAGGAATTCGAGCAGCTGTGGGATTCGGCCGACGCACCACCGGATGTGTTGGGCTTCCTGCAGCAACAGACGACCGTTGATTCTGATCAATGGCTGGCAGTGCTGCTGTCGGATCAGAAACGAAGGTGGCTGACGGATGGTCCATTGCGTGTGGAGGATTATCTGGCTGGCCTGCCGGACCTTCCTGAGGACGTGGACTGGACACTGCAGTTGGCGATTGGAGAACTTGACGCTCGTCGGGATACAGACCGATCGCTCAGCCAGAATGAGATCAGTTCACGGTTCGCTGACATCAGTGATACGCTGCGAGAGCGGATACAGGGGTTACTGCCACAACACTCCCCGAAACTACCAGCGGCTGGCAGCAGTGCAGCTGAACTGATGGAAACGGAGATCAGAATTCAGGATGGCCTGTCGTCGGCGGTCACCTACATCAGCAGCACGGGGATCGGCGTTGCACAAAAAGGCCGCTACCGACTGGATCGTATGCTGGGTGAAGGTGGGTTTGGCCGAGTCTACCTGGGCTTTGACGAAGAACTGCAGCGGCAGGTTGCCATCAAGGTACCGACCAGGGAACGGTTTCAGAAGCCTGAAGACGCTGAGGATTATCTGGCGGAAGCCCGCACAGTAGCCAGCCTGGATCATCCCGACATCGTGCCCGTCTTTGACATGGGCCGCACGGACGATGGATCCATCTACATTGTCTCCAAATATATCGAAGGCTGTACCCTCGATGACCTGATCAAAGCCGGTCGAACCTCGGAGCGCGATGCCGCCCAACTCGTGATGACAGTGGCTCTGGCACTGCAGCATGCCCATCAGAAGCGGCTCGTACACCGCGACATTAAACCCGCCAACATATTGATCGAAGACGACGGCAATACTCCGTACGTGGCGGATTTTGGACTGGCAATTCGTGAAGAGGACTATTTGACAAAAAATGCAGTCGCTGGCACACCGGCTTACATGAGTCCCGAACAGGCACTGGGGGAAGGTCATCGTCTGGACGCGCGCAGTGACATCTTTTCGCTGGGCGTGATTCTGTATGAACTGTTGACGGGGAAGAAACCATATCGCGGCAACTCCGCTCTGGAAACATTTCAGCAGATAACCTCGCTGGATCCCCGTCCGCCGCGAGAGTTGCTGGACACAATATCGCCGGAACTGGAACGCATCTGTCTGAAGGCACTGTCGAAGCGGGCGTCTGATCGGTATGCCACGGCTGCTGATTTTGCCGACGACCTGAGTGAATGCCTGAAACCGGCGACAGTAGAACTTCCGGCGAAGGCATCCGTTCAGGTGGTGCCCCGAGGGTTGCGATCATTTGACGCAGGTGATGCCGACTTCTTTCTGGACTTGCTGCCGGGACAGCGGAACCGTGACGGTCTGCCGGAAAGTATCGCCTTCTGGAAGCGAGGAATTGAAGAAACTGATGGTGATCAGACGTTCAGCGTGGGGTTGATCTACGGCCCCAGTGGTTGCGGAAAATCGTCGCTGGTGAAAGCCGGATTATTGCCACACCTGTCTGGCAGCGTGATCGCGGTGTATGTGGAGGCCACGCCGGACGAAACGGAAACTCGAATCCTGCGGACTCTGCGGAAACGGCGACCGGAACTATCGGAAGATGCCGGACTGGCCGACACGCTGGCGGCTCTGCGACGTGCTCAGGGCCAGAAGGTTGTGATCATCATTGACCAGTTCGAACAATGGCTGCATGCCCACTCAGCGGCACCGGACACAGAATTGGTGAAAGCACTGCGGCAGTGTGATGGTGGACAGCTACAGGCCATCGTGATGGTACGTGACGACTTTTCGATGGCGGCCGCTCGGTTTATGGACTGGCTTGATGTTCCCATTCTCCAGGGACACAACTTTGCGACAGTCGATCTGTTCGACCTGGACCACGCCCGAAAAGTGCTTACGCAGTTCGGGCAGGCGTTCGGCAAATTACCGGCCAACGCCGGCAACATGTCCGATGCTGAACGGCAGTTTGCTGACGACGTGGCGTCCGGCCTGTCGCAGGATGACAAAGTTGTCTCCGTACGTCTGGCCCTGTTCGCCGAAATGGTCAAAGGCAAACCGTGGGTTCCTGCCACACTGGAAGACGTGGGCGGTACGCAAGGTGTGGGTGTCAACTTTCTGGAGGAAACATTCAGCAGTCGCATGGCGAATCCGAAACACCGTCAACATCAGCAGGCCGCGTGGGAAGTCCTGAAGGCACTGCTGCCGGAAGTTGGCTCTGACATTAAAGGTCACATGAAGTCGCATGCGGAGCTGCTGGAAGTGTCTGGATACGAACACCGCCCCAGCGAATTCACGGGCCTGCTGCGGATTCTGGACGGTGAACTGCGGCTGATCACACCGACCGATCCGGAAGGGGCGCAGAGCGAATCCGGCAGTGATCCCGGCTCAAAGTTCTATCAACTCACCCACGACTACCTGGTGCCATCGTTGCGTGACTGGTTGACTCGCAAACAGCAGGAAACTCGAAGAGGGCGAGCCGAACTGAAACTGGCGGAACGCTCGGCCCTGTGGACGGCAAAGCCAGAAAACCGGCATCTGCCTTCGCTGATGGAATGGTTCCGTATTCGTACGCTGACGGAGCATAAACAGTGGACTGATCTGCAACACAAGATGATGAAGCAGGCCCGTGGCTTCCATCTGGTTCGATTGACGACCTTGGCCGTGGTGGCGGCGCTGATCACGACCGTCGGCTTCTGGACCTGGAATCGGGCCGAGCAGAACAAGCGTGAACTGCTGGCACAGAACGCCACGCAGCAGGAAACGACCCGCATTGCAGGACTCGTGGGACGGCTGGTAAGTGCTGAGCCGAACCAACTGCCGGAAATTGTGAACCAACTTGATGCAAATCCGGAGGTCGCGGCAACCTTTCTGTTACCGCTGGTTTCTTCCGCCCCCGCAACTCCTGACGAACGCCGTGCCCAGCTTCACGCCCAGCTGGCGGTCGTCTCGCGCGATCCGTTGCTGCTTGAACCGCTGACGGAAGAATTGCTGTCCAACAAGGTCTCCTACGTCGGGCCCATTCGTCAGCAATTGCAACCTTTTGCCGCACAGCTCACGCAGAAACTCCAGGGAATCCTGCGCGACAAGAAAGCAGTGGCTGATCGCCGGTTTCGTTCTGCCCTGACATTGGCCGAGTATATCCCGGTCACTGATGAGTCTGCGTGGACTGAGCAGGACCTGCAGTTTGTGGCCCGGCAACTTGTGGGCGCGAATGCCGAATTTCAACCACTGCTGCGTGAATATCTGCGACCGATCCGTCTCCGACTGTTGAGTGATCTGGAGACCATCTATGCGGATCCGGAAGCAAGTGATGGCCAACGGCTGAGCGCCGCCAATGCGTTTGCGGACTACGCTGCCAGTGATATCCCGAAATTGTCCCGGTTGCTGACAGTGGCAAATCCGGAACAATATGGCGTGCTGTATCCGATTGTCGCATCCAGTATCGCACCAGCCACCATGGACGATCTCGCTCAACTGGCGGCGACGCTGCCGCCGGAAGAACTTGGTTCTGTCGAACGCGTCCAACACGGGCAGAAACGGGCCAGTGCAGCGGTCACACTGCTTCGTCTGGGTGAGCGTGAGAAAGTACTGCCGGTCTTCGAAATGACGCATGACCCGGAGGCGCTGACGCAGTTCGTCTTTCGGTGTCGTGACCGCGATGTTCGCGTGGAAGAACTGCTGGGCTGTCTGCGCATCGTGAGTGACGGGCCACTCGATCGCTACCCACGGAACACGCGGTATGCGTTGCTGCTGGCACTGGGCGAATATGTGTTGGATGAGATTCCGGAATCGCGGCAGGAATCACTCCTCACACAACTTGGTGACTGGTACCGCAACGACCCCAGTTCGGGCGTGCATGGTGCCGCGGGTTGGCTGCTGAGGAAGTGGGGGCAGGCAGAGATTGTCCGCGAGGTGGAACACACTCCAGTGCCCTATTCGGTCGACCGGGAGTGGTTCACGCTGGCCATCACGGTGACTCCAACATCGCTACCAAAAACAACAGAGAAGCCAGCGGATGAAGGGACAGAGAAAAAAGATGAGTCGGGCAGCACAGAGACAGCGAAAGACGAAGCGAAACCGGAGCCGCTACTTGAACCATTGCCACCCCGCACCTTCTATTACACGTTCATTGTGTTTCCGCCGGGAGAGTCCACGATCGGCTCGGTCGAAGATGAGCCGGAACGGAGTCGGCAGGAGAATCGCGAACTGCGTCATGTGGTGCATCTTACACGTCCGTTTGCCTTGTTGGATCGCGAGGTGACCATTGAGGAACTGATCGCCTTTTCGCGTGACTACACAGGAATGATGCAGCAGTTCAAAGCTCAACCTTCTGATGCGGGATTTGGTGCGCACTGGTACGACTCTGTCCGTTTTTGTCGCTGGCTGTCCCAGCAGTCCGAATTGTCTGAGTCGGATCAATCGTATGCAGATCCGGAATCACTGGACAAGGGGCAATACCCGCGCGACCCAGACGCTGCGGCGAATAGGGCACCACTTAACTGGCCTCTGGAGTTGGGGCGTCGTGGCTTTCGTTTGCCGACGGAATCGGAGTGGGAAGTCGCGAGCCGCGCCGGAGCGCGAACAGCGTATAGCTACGGGAGCGACATGGCCTTGCTGGGTCAGTTCGGCTGGTTTCAGGAGAACAGCAGCAAGCATGTTCATTCGCCGCGTGAACAGCGTCCGACGGTTCGGGGCGTGTTCGATCTGCATGGGAATCTGTATGAATGGACACATGATTGGTACGGTGCTTATGCGGAGTCCGTCGTCATAGATCCACTCGGGGACAAAGTGGGCCCGTACCGCGTGTGCCGTGGCGGCGCTTGGAGCGGCGGCGCGGGGAGTTGCCGGGCGGCGTACCGCAGCTCGAACGAACCGACGGACCGCACGAGCGACTACGGCTTCCGCCTGGCCCTGAGTGCTCCTTTTGGTCAGGCACCGGAGGCGGAACAGGGCGCGGAGCCAGCGGGCGTAGCCACGGAGGGAGCGTCTGCGGAGCAGCGACCGAAGAAGCCGTAGCCGGATGGCGTCCGTCAAGTACGACGTGGTGTCTACGTCAGCGCTGGCAATCCTGAAGCAATTCCAGAAGATGTACGGGCTGATCGAGATATTGTGTTCCAGCCGGGACACGAGCCTGGCACTGACAAAGCTGCAGCAGTCGTACATGTGGTGCCTGCAAGAGATTCGTGACGACCAGGTGGAACGCACTGGCGAGGCTACGGCCGTGCCGGAGCGTGGCTGATGTCGTTTTCCCGGTTCCGGTCCATTTGTCGTATTCGTACGCTGTGTGAGGCCGAGACTCGCGTGAGCCTGCGCGAGCACACGAAAGCACGGTTTAGGTTCCTGAAACAGAACCCTGGTGCGTGCACGGTTGACGATCCGGCCATGATCGCTGAGACCGACAAAGACACTCGGTAGCTGTGGCTCAAAGCGTCGCCCGACATCAGGGAGGAGTTCCAGGACGATGTCACAAAGGTTCTTGGCAGCCTGCACGGCTGCGCACGTCGTGCGTTCCCGCACTGTAAAGTCAGGGGCAAGTGGACTGGAATTCCCTACGAATAGTGGGCGCTCCATTAAGCGTGTTATAGTACACGCAAG
>JABABI010000201.1 GCA_014238335.1 Fuerstiella sp. | reverse complement strand
CTATAACCGTGTTCGACGCCATTCAGCTCTGGGCGGCCTGAGTCCGGAGCAATACTGTAAACGGCGGTGAGAAAGTGTGGCGCTTGGCGGTCGGAAAGTGCAGCGCTCTGGTTTTAGGAATCACTCGTTGGAGCGTGGCTGGCAGCTCACGACGAGGGTTAATCAGGGCGTTCCCACGCCTCTGATCTGTTATTTCGTCGTTGTCGCCGTCGTGCTTGACCTTGACGTTCGTTTTCGTCGCTTTGCGTCCTGAAGTCGATAACTTTCGCCCGACGCTTCGAGGATGTGACAACGGTGCGTCAGCCGATCCAGCGTCGCGCCGGTCAGTCGTTCGCTGCTGAGAACCTCCGTCCAGTTTTCGAACGGAAGATTGGTCGTCACAATGAGGCTCTGCCGCTCGTAGGCCGAACTGATCACGTCGAACAGCAGCTCTGATCCAATCTTGCTCGCGGGCACGTAGCCCAGTTCGTCCAGGATCAGCAGGTCAAGTTTAGAAAGCTGCTTTCGTAGCCGTAGCAGGTCCCGATCTTCGCGAGCCTCCATCAGTTGCGTGATGATCTCGGTCACGCGGAAGAAACGAACTCGTTTACCTTGAGCACACGCGGCGATTCCGAGTGCCGTCGCCAAATGTGTTTTTCCGGTTCCGCTGTTGCCAACCAGAAGAAGGTTTTCGTTCCTGTCGATGTACTCGCACTTCATCAGCTGCGTCACCAGCACTTTGTTAAGCGACGGCTGCGATTTGAAGTCGAATGTGTCGAGTGTCTTGTAATTCGGGAACTTCGCATCTTTCAGCCGACGTTCGGATGCTCTTTGATCGCGGTTAATTAATTCCAGTTCGCACAACTGAAGCAGAAACGCGAGATGGTCGACGTTATCGGACGCACATCGCGCCGCCACTTTTTCGCACTCCGCCAGGATTGTTGGCAGTCGCAGCGACTTCAGGTGATGAGCCAGCAGAACTGTGCTCTTTGTTTCGGTCTTCTTCATAAGATCGTTCCTTCGGTAAGTAGAGATTGGTAAACAGAAACATCCGTCTGGGCGACTCGCACCAGTTTCAGGTGCGGACGACCATCCAGATTAAACAACGCGATCGGTTCTTCCTTCTGAAATTCGATGATCAGGCGAATGGCATCGCTGCTGGTCACGTTGATCTCAAGGCCGTGCTGCACGGCACGTTTCAGCGCCGTGACCGAATGAGATTCCAGCAGTCTCAACACTTTGATGAACTCGCGAGTTCCGTTGCCGTTGAACTCTGCTTCCAGACGCCGCCTCAAAATGCCGAAACTCACGGGAAGCTGCCAGTCTTCCAGTGGGCGAGCGTGATCGAATCCGCCCGGTTTTCGCTCTAAAAGAGCCAAATAATGGACCGGGTCGAAAATGGGTTGCTGTTTCTTCCAGCATCGTGGATGGCGAGCAATCAGTCGATCTTCAAAGACGAGTTTCACTTCGTCGACAGTGGCCACGACCGTGACCGGTCGGTGAGCGAACTGTGTCGGCACGGAATAATCATTGCGGTCGAAGCGGACCAGCGACAGAGAACTCGCATTTCCCGGAACCACGCGATGAGACTCGAAAGCCTGAACTGGAGGGGGCCGCAGGAATTGCTGACGTTCTTCCTCCAGCAACACAATCTTCGCCGCCGACTTGCCTCGAAGCTGACGCTGCAGATCTGCACGACAGCTGGCTGCCAACCGTTCGTTCAACACTTCCAGCGAATCAACTCGTGGCACCGGCACAAGGAAATTATGCCGAGCAAAATCCACCAGTCGTTCAACATGACCTTTCTCCTGAGGACGACGCACCAGACAGAAATGCTCCGCGAATAGATAGTGACTCTTGAGTCGCTGGAACTCGTGAGTCACCGTCCGCTCGCGTGATCCGGTGATCTTAGCCACAGCGATCTTCGAGTTGTCGTAACTGATTCGAGTCGGTACGCCACCGAAGAATTCGAACGCCCGTTTATGTCCCTCCAGAAACGATTCCGTGCATTCGCGAGGAAACGCCTGAATGAAAAGGGCGTCCGAATACGGCAGTGTCATCACAAACAACGCGGCCTTCGTGAGTTCACCGTCGACATAAACGTCAGCGAATCCGTAGTCGACCTGAGCTTCACCGGGTCGATGCGACAGAGGCAGAAACACTTCTCGGTTCTGCTGCCTCAATGATCGCACCGCATCCTTAACGATCGTGGCGCCGCCCGTGTAGCCGTGCTCGTCGCGCAGTCGTTCGAAGATGCGTTTCGCCGTGTGACGCTGCTTGCGATGAACCTTCTTGTCGCTCGTCAGGATCTCTGCGATGACCGGCAGAAACGCGTCCAGCTTTGACGGTCGGGCCTTCTCACGTCGATAACCTGGCGGCTCAGAATGCTGCAGCATTTTCTGCAGAGTCTGCCAGTGAATGTTGTACTCTCGGCAAGCGGCCCGCTTGCTGATTTCGCCGGTCAGAACACGACGTCGAACTTCACTCCACAACTCCATGTCAGTAATCACCCAAGCCACCTGCCAATCCCGAATGCACCGGAAACCAGCCACTTTGACGGCTTTTCCGAGTGTTTCCAGATTCAACAGCTGAACATCTGAGCGCTACACTATCTCACCGCCCGCCAACCCCGCCAAGCGCCACACTTTCTCGCCGCCGTTTACAATCGCCCGTGCCAAGATAAAAGTCGAGAAAGCCATCACTGTTGAGATCACCAAAGTTGGCCCCCATCGGTAACGTGGCGTATGTCAGACCTGCGTCTCTTGAGATATTCCGGAAAGATCCTGCTCCGTCACCGTTATAAAGGGCCATCAATTCCAATTTGCCTTCCTTCTGATACTGCCGGACCTCCGGGGCCACGCCCTGAAGGTCCTTGTCCAGCCCAAACGGATTTATACTAAGTACTCCGGCCGTGCCGTTCGAACAGCTTACGAACAGATCCAGGTGACCATCGTTGTTATGGTCCCAGAACCATGTGGCAAAACTCGTCACCGGTCCTGCGACGTCCGCTTGTTCTGCCACATCCGTAAATGTCTCGTCACCATTGTTACGATAGAGTCTGTTGACACCGGACACGGAGACGAACAGGTCCGGGTAACGATCGTCGTTATAGTCTCCCCAGACGGCTCCCATGACGAACATCTTTTCACTCAGCCCAACGGCTCGGCTGACATCCGTAAAGCCAGCCTGACCATCATTGCGGAACAACTGCGTCGGAGCGGATATCCGTTCGTCCGATTCGTTGCCAACGTAGAGGTCCAGGTCGCCGTCATTGTCGAAGTCCGCCCAGGCGGCCGACTTGCAGGGCCATGCTTCATTACCGAGGCCGACTTCGAAGGTGACGTCCGTGAATCTGCCGGCATCATTTCTCAGCAGCGAATTCGGTTCGCGTCCTTTGTCGCCAAGCCATGCTCCACGACAGACGAAAATGTCAGTATCTCCATCGTTGTCGTAATCGGCCTGAACAAGATTCAGGCCCCCGAAGATCCCTGTTAATCCAGCCTGAATCGTTCGCTCTGTAAACGTTCCGTCGTCATTGTTGTGAAAGTACTGTATCTGCGCTGCGGGATCGTAACTTGAGGTAACGATGTCAAGACTGCCGTCGCCATCGAAGTCGTCGACAATGGCTCCTCCGCTAAGATTATTGGTGTCCAGGCTCAGGTCCGGATAGACGTTTCGAAACCGCGGAAAATCAATGTCTGATTCAAAGAAATTCGGTGGAACAAGATACTGTTTGGGTACGTGTGCAGGGTATTCACCGAGCGTCATGTAAGCGATATTGAGCAACCACCGAGCTGTTTCTTCGACACGCACTTTTTCAACTCTGTCTTCCGTCGGATTCGCAAGTACTTTCAGAAAACACTCGATCGCTTTTCGGGAGCCGGTTTCGTTGTTGTGAATTCCGTCACCACGGATTGGGACGATACAGCTGTCCGAAGAATACCGAGCACAACAATTCTGAGTTTCTCCAAGCCGGATGTAAGCCGTACCAACCGTAAACAGAAGCCGATTCCTGAACCGCTGTCGGACTGTCGCATCCGGGTGAGAGACTCGCTGAAACGCTTCCAGCGCAATCTCAAGGTGCCGGATGGCCACTTCGACGTTGTCCATATTAAGTTCTTCCTGTCCCAGCTCGGATTGAAGAAAGACAACCTGAAAGGGATCAGCATCGGGCCGCAGTCCTGCCACTTCGCGTCTCAAGTGCCGCAACTTCTCGTCCCCCAGCAGCGGATGAGTGCGTCGGGACGCCTGAGCAATCTGACCTAGCACGCTCAGCATTTGTTTGTGGCTTTCGGGGCCCTCCAGGTGTTCGGAAAGCGAATTGGGACTCTCTGACAGGCCCTCGCTGGAAGAATTGTGAGGTGGCCGGCCATTTTCTTCATGGTCCGTCTGGCATCCTGTCACGACACAACACAATGCACAGAAAACCAGTACCGTTTCGACTTTCCTGATCACCCAGGAAACATAACAGCTCATGCTCGATACCCACTACGTGCCACGGAATAGACATAAACGCGACGCTGCAGTCATAGTACTTGACGCCTGCGTCTTTGCGAATAGAAAGCGGGACCTCCCCGTACACAGCCCTCTTCGTAACGACTCGCGCGCGAGCCGATTGCGAAAGTCTTGAAGCAGTAACACTTTATAAAAGTTCGAGTCCTTTACGATGGCTCGGAGGTAACCAACTCTCCTCGAACTTTTTTGAAGTTGGTTGACAGCCTTGTGCTCTGCCTCAGGAAACTCGACATTTGGTGATAGGCTCGCTTTTGCCCGTGTCCCGATTGTGACTCAGGAATCGGGACTCTGTTTTCCTTTGCCCTCCTCCAACTGACAACGCAGACACTAGTTCTCGGATCCATAAACGATGAATGCAAAGAAAAGACTACTGGTTCCCCGTTTCCTGTTTGTCGTGTGCTTCGCTGCCGGTGCCTGGGGAATTTCCTTCGTATTTGATTCGTTGGCTGTGGGGCTGCGAACTTATACGTGGGAAACATCGGAAGGCACGATTGCTAAGGCCGGATCGCAGATACACGACAGAACGACAACCGAACAAGAGACACCTGACAGCAAGACCACAACCATTGGGCTTGCCTTCGACTATTCCGTGTCTGGCCAGCGATTCCAGGGAAGCTCGCTGAATGTCGAAGAAACGTTGAGCGATTCCCAATGGTCAAACAGCAACCTCAGACTTCGAAGACTGCTGGAGACATATCCCGTCGGTGCCAGGGTCCCTGTTTACTACGATCCCAACGATCCTGGTAAAGCGGTGCTGGAAAGAGGCGTCCCCGTTCTGCAGTTGGCGTTTTGGTTTATATTCCGTTCGATGTTCCTCTTTCCTGCATGGATAATCAACAATGCATATCGTCCGTTTTCGTGGGTTGGGGATGCGGCATGCCTGCCAATCACCTGGGTCCTTAATTTCGTTGGCTACGTGCTGTTGGGAAGACCCCAGAAAGCGAAAGCCGTCGTCTCCGAACTGAGGGACATCGAGCATGTAGAAACCGTTGCATTCATGCCGTCCGGCGAACGCGTCTCGGTTTCCGACGACTCTTCCGGTTGTGCAATGGGTTGCGGCCTGGTCACATTCCTGTTGCTCAGTCTGCTCACTTTCGCGTTCATCGACTATTTCAGTGACAGGCTGTTCGCGTTAATCGACCATTTCAGTGACAGGCCGAACGTGTTGCTTGTTGAGGGTTTCGCAGCGGTTGTTATTGGAGCAATTGCCTGGCGGGCCGCTTCCAGCTATCGGTTAGCGCATCCATCGCGAGATTTCGTTTTCGACTGGAGAAGCCGTGTTCTGACCGTCAGAATTGGCGCCACCAGGGAGGATGTAACACATCGCTATCAGAAAAAGAGCGAGTTCACTGTTCCATTTGACGTCCTGCCGCCTTTGTATCTGACGGCAATCAAACAAGACGACGCTGGTTATCGAAGTAAAATCGAGCTGTCAGTTGACGGCAAGGACTACACGTTGTTGACGTCTACGGAATCGCGGCATACGGAGAAATCTGCCCGTGGCCAACTCGCTCCGTTTGCGGAGCGACTGGCGAGTGCACTCAACATTGAGGTCGTCCACGGCGAAACAGCGAAACCGGGGCACGCGGCGGGCGAGACGGAAGACACCCCAGAGGGCGACTGGAAAATCAAGGAGTTCGCCGATGCAGTGACAGCTCAAAACGGAGAAGTGGAAATTCACGAGGGACGGCTTTACAACCTGAACCTGACATCCTGCGAATCCAGCATGCAACTCCAGTTCCTCGAACGTTGTGTCAAAGATGAATTGGATTTAGGACAACTGGAAAGTCTTCTTTTGAACGAAGTCTCGCTGTCGGATGAATGGCTGTTGATCATCTCTCGGCTTTCCGGCTTGCAGATGCTCGGGCTGTGGGGCTGCGATATCGACGGTGACAAGCTTAAATTACTCACGCCACTTGCTTCCACCTTGACATTCCTGGATCTCTCTGGCAACAGTCAACTTAGTCATTTCGACACCGACACTCTGGCTTCATTTACCAGCCTGCGACAATTGGGTTTGAGAGCTACCCGGTTCAACGACGGAACGACTCAGGATCTCAAGCGTCGTTTACCCGAGTGCGATGTCGAAATCAGTTGAATAGAGGTTCGAGTGACACAAGAGTGCACTACTGTCATGTTTGCATGAGACATGTCACACGGAACCTCTCGCCACGGGAGCGGCTCATCTCTTGAGTGTACAAACCACCGCCCACCACTTGGCGAAGGATCAACCGGCTGAGATTACGATGTTTCAGATTTCTGAAGTG
>JABABI010000200.1:250-6873 GCA_014238335.1 Fuerstiella sp. | reverse complement strand
TCAACGTGTTGAGTGGAGTTGTTCATGCCCGCCTTATAGCGCCATAGAACCTGACCATCCAGGGCGGTTTCGTGAAAAAATCACAACCTCTACGCGGTCGCGCTGCCTGAGCTTCCCGGAAACCGAGCCAATGTGATCACAGAATGCGACGACGGTACGTGCCCAACCTGGACAGACGCCATCTCCACGCTCTACGGTCGTTTTTTCTGATCGAAGCTCGACTGAAATCGCGATTGATTGCTGCTGCTAACACCTGATTGTCAAAGAGCTTTCCTGTCGGCGGAGTTGTTTGACCCGAAGGGTTATGGATTTAAACGACTCAGATGGTAAGTCCTGACAACTCGAAAGCCATTGCTTTTGTTTATTGCGTCGGGATTATTGTTGTTAACGTCCGCGGAGCGTTGAAACGATGCAATATCCTGAAACGAACCGCCGCGCAACACGCGTTTATCGGCGTCCAACACGTGTCCGACGTGAAATAAATCCTCAGAGCCTGCATTCGATGCATCACTAGGCTTTACGTCGATGTCGTGACACCACTCATTGACGTTGCCATGCATATCGAACAGACCGAAATTATTCGGTTTCAGTCGACCTGCGGGATGCCTTTGAGAATCCGAATTCAGAGCATACCACGCATATTGGGATAACAGCCGCAGGCTGGAACCATAATAGCGACTGCAAACACTGTGAGCGCGGCAGGCATACTCCCATTCCGGTGCTGTCGGTAAACGATAGCCAGTTAACTCGAGGAAATTCTCTTTGACCTCCATGCCCTCCGCGTATTCGCCGGACGGATTCGGTATATAACACCATTGTTCTTCAGAGATACCTTCCTGCTTGCTGAGCTGGTTGCAAAATTTTACAGCGTCATACCATCTTTGGTTCCGCGTCGGGGAAGAGCTGACATCAAGAGGGTGTGGTGAGTTCTTTTCTGTTATTGATGCAGCAGTTGAGTGGGGCAGGAGTTCACCCAACTGGCCGCATGTCACTTCCTTTGTTCCAATGGCTATTCGCCTGCCAATGTTAACGCGACGCAGGTTCTCTTTTTCGTCGTCTCGACCGGCTTCTCCTTCCGGTGAACCGATTTGGAATTCTCCCATCTCGACAATCACAAACGTCTGGCCCAGGCCGTTGATGTACCATTGCCGCGTCATGTCAGTGGCAGACTGCAGATCCGCTTCACTCTGTCGCAGGTCGACGTCGATTGCTGCAAGTCCCTCGCCTTGCTCCCACTGGCGTAACAGCCATTCCGCGGCACCGTGCACTCCCCCGTCCGGAGCGCTGCGGTAGACATCCAGCAACGTTGGGATCAGCGTCCGGCGTTGGCCGTCGCTGATCCGGGACTCATCAAATTCTCCCAGGCATAACAGTAATGCGCTACGGATTGTGGCATCCGGTTCTTCAGCAAAGCGATCGGTGATTGTCTCTGGATCGGCACCATGCGTGCCTAAGCTGTGAATGATGCGACTGCGGACTTGTGGATTGGGGCTTTGTTTCAACAGCGGCCAGACCTGGTCAGGGGCATTCATCCGCAGCAGCATCGCGGCAGCGTTCGCTTGCCGCTTTGCCAGCGACTCCCGGTCGCTCACAGTGGCGTCCTTTGCAGAATGTTTAGCGACTTCCGCGTTGCCCAGCAGAACAGCATTTGTTCGGTCGTTAGTGAGCTTGTCGAAGATCGTTCCAAACTGTTGTTCGTCGGAATCGGCCAGAAGATCGAACAAGCCTTCGGTATCGTTGCTCAGATAGTCCGCCAGTATCTCTGTGGCAAACGAACGGATTTGTTCGCCAGCATCCGGGTTGCGATAGATTGTCGATAAAGGCCCGATAAGAAAATCCCTGACCGGACGCAGAGCATTTGTCCACGGCAGCAGTTCGGAAGGCCGCACTCTCACCAGATGACCGGCCACGAATGTTCCCAGCTCTTTATTCTGCCATTCTTCGTTTTCAGGGTCATAGCTGGCCAATATACAAGCTGCCTGAAAACGCAAATCCGGAGATTGGCTTTCCCTGGCATGCTGCCAGTAATCATTGACCAGTTCATCCTTGTTGTCGTTGAGCAGATCACGCACATATTGAAACTGTGTGGGTGTGACGGTCAGCAGACGTTTCCGCAATAAATCCAGTACATTCTGATGGACGGTTTGTCCGGGAGCGACCAGGGCCAGACCCGCATGCAGGTGAGCGTTCGAATCTTCCGGGGATTCATTAAATGCCTGCCATAGCAGTGGGTCAGCCCAGGTGCGAAAGCCCTTCAGCTTCTCGATTGGTCCTCTGACGACAGCCGTATCCGCCGTCAACAGCCCATCGACGAGTCGTTCGGATTCAGCCTGATTACGCCGTTCATCGGCCTGCCGCGTGAAGCCAACGCCCGCTGCGGTCATGACGCACGCCACGGCGATGGCCATTACAGATCGTAGCCCGTGCACACTTGCAGCCCGCTTCATCAGCTTCTGCTGCAGGTCAGTCCAGTGCTTCTTTTCTGTCAATGTTCGAATACCGGCCCATTCCATTAAAGACGGCAGGTGCCGATTCTCCGGCTTGGCGGTCCACAGGGCCGTGCGTTCGGCCAGCTTCAGCTCGGCTCGCCCTTTGCGGGTCTCCTGCTGTTTGCGAGTCAACCAGGTCTGTAACGATGGCACTAGATAGTCGTGCGTCAGTTGATAGAACTTTGCAGCCGGATCGCTGCTGCCGGACTGAGTGTCGGCACCCGCGGGATCGGTCGGTGTGATGAGCCGCAATTCCCCGTCCAGAATCCGCAGCAGATCGGCAAAGTCACGCGGCCGGGCCCGATACCCGGAGACATTGAGCAGCTCCGCATGCGACTTCATGTGCCCTTTGATGTCAGAGCCGACGTCCGGCAACAGAGAATTAAGAACGTCCCGTGCGGCCTGCTGATGCAGGCGATGGTCGGGATTCGCGCGCGACGTACTGAATGTTTCTTCCAGAAAGTTGACACCCACGCCGGATGTACCCCCCACGTCTTCCAGTGTGGCAGGAACCCATGGCTTGCCTTTGACCATTTCCGCAAACAGAGCCAGTCGCACCGAGACAACTCTGTCATCCTGCGACAGACCGGACGCCACGCCGTCAACAAACTGCCGTTCCGCATCCGACAGGTGGCCGGTGTTGGCGGGTAATTTGCCGAACGCCTGCCCAAATTTGACGAGCACTTTTCGGGCGTGGTCCAGATCAAACAGGTCGACCGCGGCAAAGTTATGGCCTTCAACAAGCCGTGTGTCCAGGGACCGCATGAACCGCGATGCCGCCATTGAAAAGTCGTCACGTACCATCACGACGGCCTGTAATCTTCCGCCATCGCATTGCCGCAATGCTTTCACCAACTCGGCGTCCGGTGCCGCTGAGTGCGCATGCAGCCACTGTTCGAACTGGTCGATGATGATCACAACCTTGCCGCCCTGAGCACGTCGCACAGCCGCCAGGGTGTCGGTCAGTCCGGCATCCTCCGACAGTTCCGGCAGCCGTTTCCTCAGACCTCGCAGGATTCGCGTTTCCGTTTCGTCCGGCGTGGCCTCCACATACACCGCGATCACACTGTCAGACAGGTGCGGCAATAATCCCGCCCTCACCAGCGACGATTTTCCGCAACCACTGGGGCCGTAGATCAGCCCCACACTGAATGTCTGTTCCGGATCGGTGTCTTCGAACGCCTTCTTCCAGAAGGCAATGCTTTCCGGCAGACCGTCCCGGTTCCGCTGGCCCGGTAACAGATCCGGAAAGAAATCCGCATCACCGGCGTCAAACGACCGTAAGCCGCGAGGCACGACCTGCGCCACCATGTCTGTTGGACTTCCTGCTGCCTTTGGTTTCAGCCATTGTTCCAGATCGTCAGCTAACTCAGCCGCCGTGGCATAGCGATCAGAGGCCCGCTTGGACAACGTCTTCAGACAGATGCGCTCCAGCTCCGCTGATATCGTGTCGACCAGTTCTCGCGGTGGCCGAGGATTCTGAGAAATGATCTGCTGCAATGTGTCCAGTGTGGAACTGCCACGAAAGGGTTTCGTTCCTGTCAGCAACTCATACAGAACCACGCCCAGAGAAAAAATGTCACTGCGACCGTCCAGACGGTGACCTTCCCCCGATGCCTGTTCGGGACTCATGTAGGCGGGTGTGCCGGCAACAGCATTCTCCCGCAGAACGTCTTCTTCACGAATGGCCAGACCGAAGTCCGCCACATACGGCGTGTTGGTTCGTTCTTCCATCAGCAGATTGGCCGGCTTGATGTCCCGGTGAATCAACCGACGCTCATGAGCATGCTGCAGAGCCAATGCGATCGCTGCCAACAGGCCTGCGGTTTCTCTCTCGTCAGGACGGTCGTTCCGAATTCGATCTTCCAGGGTGCCGCCTTCCACGAATTTCGAGACGACATAGATGGAACCGTCGTCCGTTCGTCCCATGTCGTAAACCGGAACGATGTGGGGATGATCCAGGCTGGCGACCGTGCGGGCTTCCGCAAGGTACTGTTCCGCGTCCTCTGGTTTCTGAAAGCGTTCTGCGGTCGGCATCTTAATCGCCACCTGCCGCTGAAGTTCGTCATCAATCCCTAAACAAACCCGCCCAAACGCGCCCTCACCCAACACATGCAACAACCGATACCGCCCCATGAATGACTTGCCCGCGACTATGTCACTAAAATGTGTCGTGGCGTGCTGAAGCCGCCGGTCTTCATCGCTGCCTGAATCCGTCTGAAACATTTTGTCCCGCAGAGTGTCGCCGATCTCCGGAAAGCGTGAACTGATCTCATTTTGACTGAGCGGTCGCTCGGTATTCCGACGAGCTTCGAATTCTCCGATCGCCAACTGCAGTGTCCAGTCCACGTCCTCAGGAAGGTCCGGCAGGCTGGCCAGGTAGTCCTCCACACGCAATGGACCATCCGTCAGCCACCTGCGTCGCTGATCGGACAGCAGTACGGCCAGCCACTGACCAGAATCAACGGTCGTCTGTTGCTGCAGAAAGCCCACGACATCCGGTAGTGCATCGGCCGAATCCCACAGTTTCTCGAATTCGTGTGCCAGGTGCATTGCCGTTTCTTGAGATCGCTTCAGCAGTTGACGCGGCCAGTTGTGGCCGGAACGTAATTACCAGCCCTCAGGGATACACGGAAGTAGGCAAAGTTGCAATGGAGTGAATAGAAGCGGAGGCAGTAGGAATGATTTTGCAGCCTGCGGACGTGATCGTTGACGACAGTCACGGCAGAACGACCTGAACAGAATCAGCAACTGATCGATTTGGTCCCCGACCAGCCGGTGAATGTTGACCTGATGTGGGAGCCTGAGGCCCTCTGCGCGATACGGCGTAGCATTTGGTTCACCGAAGCTCATCCCGTTCCACCCTGCTCAACTTCCGCCAGTCCCACGGTGCAATCACCTTATGACTGCCGCCCCATAGCCCCAGCTTCTTCAACCGTGCGTTGTCTTCATCATCCGCCAAGCGCCGGTCGTCGCTGTAGAATTTGTAGTGCCATGCCAGGCCACGTTTGACGAGTTCACGATTGAGGAACAAATCCGGCAGCTCATCAAACGGATCGTCAACCGACGGGTAGATGTCTGCAACCGTCCTGTCGTACTTGTCCTCACCATGCGTCACGAGTCAGACCATCTTGCCGCGGACGGTATCACTGACGAACTTCGTGGCGTTGTTGCTGAACGGTTGGCCGCGTTCCGGTGTGTCGATACCGTTGAAGCGCAGGCGGATGGTTTTCTTGTCTGCGGCCAGAACGTCGATGGTGTCGCCGTCCACGGTCTTGATGACTTTGTAGAGATCGGGGCCGATTCCCGGCTGATCGGCAACGGGCGTCTGTGTTTCGACGATTGGATCGGGGGCGGTGACTCTGGGGCGTCCTGGCGGCTGTTCGGTGCAGCCTGCGAGTAGCGTTAGAAATATGAAGGGAAAATTCTTCGCACCGTGCATTTGGTTTCGCGTCCTCCTTAATTGCTTACCCTACATTCAGGCAGTGCCGCCTTGATCTCTGCCAGTCCGGCGTCTGTGACCTGCGTGCCGGTGAGGTAGAGGTACGTCAGACTGTTCAGTCCTTTCAGGTGCACCAGCCCTGCATCCGAGAGCTTCGTGCCGTTGAGGTAGAGGTACGTCAGACTGTTCAGTCCTTTCAGGTGCTCCAGTTCTGCATCCGTGATCTGCGTGCCAAAGAGGCCGAGCACTGTCAGACTTGTCAGCCCTTTCAGGTGCACCAGTCCTGCATCTGTGATCTGGGTGTCCGTGAAAAACACAGTAACCTCACCAGACTTTGCATCGACCATAACATTGCCCCCTAGCTTTTTGATCGCAGCAATCGCGTCATCCTGTGCTGCCGTCAACAGCAAGATAAGAAACGGTTTCATGTATGGGCCTTTCTTTGAATCAGTTGTCACGTTTACCACCACGCTTCCTCGGTTTCGTCCGCTCCTGGCTTTCTTCCTTCACGCACTCGTAACACCTGCCACGAACCTTGTCCATTTCAAGGATCAGCTTGCGACCGCAATTACATTTCTTCGCTGCCATTGGATTGCTCCGGGGCATAGCGTCACGAGTTTTGGGGGTAGGTCCCGTTCGCTCCCGCATCTCTTCCTTCACGCACTCGTAACACCTGCCACGAACCTTGTCCA
>JABABI010000200.1:0-240 GCA_014238335.1 Fuerstiella sp. | reverse complement strand
CCGTGGATTTCACCTGGGCATAGCGTGACGAGTTTGGGGGAGGGGTGCAAATGGTGGGTGGATCGCTACGGGGGATGTCCCCAGGTGGATTACTTGACAGGCAACGGTCGGCACGATGTACTGCAGTGAGTCGGCATTCCTGCCGCTACATAGATCGCAATTCGTTATGCTGCAAAGGCTCGACCAATGAGACTGTTGTTTCTATCTTTGGTTCTCAGCTTCGGCGCGTCAGCCATTGCT
>JABABI010000001.1:99251-202972 GCA_014238335.1 Fuerstiella sp. | reverse complement strand
GCCCGTCGTTCCGTTTCGTCGGACGGCAAAGCGTTTATTGTTTGCTCGTTCCGCAAGTTATTCACCATCGTCCGAGAATAACTGCGTGTCCAGAAACTCCAGAATCGCAGCTTCTGCGAGTTCGTGCGCGAACTCGTTGGGATGGGCGTCGTATGGGCTGACCACAACTGTGTCTGACGAATATGGTTCAAAAACCGGCAGCAGGTCCAGGTGAGGTACGTTCAACTCCTTCCAAAGCAAATCGATCTGATCGTGCTGATTTCGGTACGCGTATTCTGTGTTCGACGCATGCAGGAACGGAAACGTCACGACCATAAATGTTCCACCCATTGACTCGACGATGTCGCGCATGGCCAGCATTCGTTCGCGGTGATATTGCCAAAGCGTTCCCGTGTAGCCCTGGCGAACGAAGCTGTAATAATTGCCGATATCCGGTTCACGAAGTGACCTCAGTCGATAGTACAACGTATTCAACAGAAAACTGTGCTGCACGAAAAAACCGGGCTGCGGCGCTTCGTAGATTCGGTTTGCGACCGCCTGCCATTCCGGAATGATGTCCGCCACGTCGTTCAGGCAGTAAACAAGCACGACGGCGTCAACTTCGTAGCCGCTTTCCGCAGCCCTATAAAGGAAATCCAGCTGAGCACCGGTATCCCAGCCACACCGTGCCGCCACATGTATGTCCAATTCCGGCCTGGAGGTGCGAATGCGATTTGCGAAACGGCCATCAACATTCTTCACACCGTGCCCCACCGTGAATGAATCACCCACGAACGTCACCTGTCTGCGATCCTTCAAACGAGTGGCGTGGTACTCAATATTGTCACGGAATCGGGAAGCGTTGAATTGGAAGTGTCGGTCGAACCACCTGGTGGTCACCTTCGTCAGGCCAAACGAATCTGTCTCGTCATAAAAGAAACGATAGTACAGTTCTCCGCCAAGAACAGTGACAGACAACATGAACAGACCGATGAGTGTGTTGCCGACAATCAGGCGAATCATTCGCCGCGTTCCCGGCTTCCGCCGATTTCGACGAAGGAACTGGCGCACCACGAACAACAGGACCAGCGGCATCGCTGAAAAAATGCCTAGTACGAGATTCTCTTTCATGGTCCGCGTAGGCCCCATCCACCCTGAGAAGTCAACACAAATTACTTCGCGCCGATGCAGTACAGATACTGGTTGGTGCGGAACAGCAGCTGGTCGCCGATTACGGCAGGGGTTGCATTGAAACTGCTGTCGTCGCCGTCGATGACGTTGTGTGCCAGTTCATGGTATTCCGGTCCCAGGGCAACCGCGAACACGCCGTTATCACGAGTTGTCAGGTACATCCGATTTCCGGCCAGCAATGTTGACGCGTAAACCCGATCTGACGTGCTGACGCGTTCGCGATAAATACTCTCCCCGGTTGTGGCGTCTGAGCAATTGGCGATGCCGCGATCGCTGATCCAGTACAGGAGGCCTTCGTGGTAAACGGGGGATGTCACATTGGCGCCGATGTTGGTGTCCCAGATCCCGTGTGATTCGGTGACGTCACCGTTGCCGCCCAGGCGAATTGCCATTGATTGGTTCTTGCGGCCACCAATTACGTATGCGATCCCGTCGTTCACGACCACGCACGGCACAACGTAGTCCTGCACGCCGACGCAATGCCACAACTCGTTGCCGGTGTCAGGATCAAACCCGCGAACGTGCTCCTTGTAGCTGACAATCAGTTCCTCGCGCCCCTCCGCTGATGTGGCGACGAGCGGAGTTGTCCAGCTTTTGTGGACGTTTTCGATCCGCCAGACTTCTTTGCCAGACGATCTGTTGAAAGCGAATACCGTGTTTGCTTCGATGCTGGCATTCATGATGACCAGATCGTGGTACAGAATTGGAGAGGCGGCCGATCCGAATCCGACGGTGTTGTCGCCCGTTTCCGCCTGCCACAACAGGTTGCCTTCGTGGTCATACGCAACCAGACCGGACACACCGAAGTATGCGTATACGCCAAGTTCATCACAGACAGGAGTTCCCGTTGCGAAACCGTGATCGGCAACTCGCCGTGTGGCCTCCTGTTCAGATTCGGATGCTTTGGTCGACTTATTCCACAGCAGCTTTCCGTTCACCAGGTCGAAACACAGAACGTGCTGCTGCAGGTCTTCTCGACTTCCCGGATCATCCGGGTCCAGCCCGTATCCCGTGAAGGATGTCAGATAAACGTGCCCCGAAAAGACAGTGGCACTGGAAGCACCGTTGCCCGGGATCTCAGTCTTCCATGCCATGTTTTCGGTGCCACTCCACGTCAGCGGCACGTTAGCGGACGCTGCAGAAGCATTGCCGTCGGCACCTCGGAATCGTGGCCAGTCCGCGGCTTCCAGGGCTGCGGATGTGAGGATGAGCAATAAGGAAAAACTGGTGGCAGGTCTCAACATGAAGGGAACTCCGGAGGGAGCGGTCTGGCAGTTGGATCAGTTATACAAATCCATTTTGCTCACGGCCACTGTTGAATACTCAAATGTCCGCCGGGTCACCAGCTAAATGCTCCGAAGAATCGACGTGTCATGCCGCCATTGGATAGTGCACGGCGGTCTTGATCCCGAATTGTTTTTTGACGGCGAACCAATCGTAGACCTGCTGCACAAGCTCTTCAATCGTGGAGCATTGGTGACTGCGAGTGACCGTTTCGTGCATGTGCCAGCAGACACGTTCAATGGAATTGGTTTCCGGGGCGTAGCACGGCAGAAAATGGAGCACAATCCGATCTCCCCATCGCTGCAGATATTCGCGGTCAGCTTTGCTTGAGTGAAAGGATGGGTTGTCACAAATGACGTGGATTCTGCGGTAACCCCGAAATGGAGTTCTGAGGTCATCGAGGTGCCGTAGAAACTCGGCCGTGTTTCGCCGCAGGCTGGGTGGTGTTGCAATCAGCGTTCCGGTGTGCCAGTGCAGCGATCCAAACACATATCTCTTCACGTTGTTTCCGGATGTTGAATGTCAGTGGGTGCGTTGAAACCGTCAATTGTTCTCCGCGCCGCATCCATGCGGTTCGCGTCGGCTCACTGTTCCTTTATCTCGGTGGCCTTCAGTACAAAGTCGAAGAGTTGTCCGCTGTGTCTGCCGTCAAGTGTGATATCAAAGGGTGCGATGTGCAGGCCCGGCGGCAGGACGGCTGCATCAGCCGTGAGCTTCACCGGAAATGTGCGACGCGTTTCGGACGGTATCGTGCCGACAAGAACGTCCGGGACAGCCGTCACTCCTTTCGGAAGAACGAGCCTGATGTGGTGCTTCTGTTGGGTACCGCGAAAATTGCGGATGGTGACCTGAATCGTCTGTTCAGCAGATTCGCTGAAATCAACGCGATAAGGATACGCCGACACCCAATACGGATCAAACCGATATTCGTAATCGGGATCGGGCAGCAGGTCACGGTAAACCGTGATAATTTCACGAGCCCATTTTGTGTAGCGATCGACAAACGCCTTCGGTCTTGGCATCACATAGGAATGCCCGCCCATCATGAGATCTGGCTGCAGTTTCTGCAGGTACTCACCGGCGTAGAGATATCCTTCTTCAAAGATACCGCTGTTGCGGGCGACAACGCATTCGTGTCCGTCCTGAGAGATATCAGACGGACTCCCAAACAAATTGTCGCCTGTAAAAGCGATCCGCTGACCGTCGAGCTCCAGCCACAGACAGCAGCCAAATTCCGTCTGGCCCGGCATCCAGTCAACGTGAATCCGGTATCCCTCCCATTTGACAACTTCGCCTTCGCGAATCGGACGGTCAATCTTCATTCCGTCGAAGCCATCGCCATAGGTGTTGATCAGCGCTGCGTAGTCGTAGCGTCGCGGGTGTTCACAACGGTCCACGATGCGGTCCAAAGTCCATGCTTCGGCGCCGTACTTTTCTTTCAGGACTTTGCCCAGTAAAAAGTGGTCGCCGTGCATATGTGAAATCCAGACGGCATCAATTTGCTTCAGGCCAAGATGTTCCCGCATCCCAACCACGATTTCTTCCAGGGTCTGTTCCGGAAACAGGCCGCAGTCCAGGACCAGACCGTGTCCGCTGTCGGAGATGATGATCGAAAAGTTTTTCCCCTGCATCGAGTGATTCAGTTTGTACAGGTGCGCTGTGACCTGATTCAGCAGCGGCACTTTTGTCGGCCGCGAAATCGGATCACGTTTGGACTCAGTCCTGTCAAAGACCGGGTAGCCGCGCACATAACGTTCGCGGAACTGAGTCAGCCTGCGTCCGTACTGCCGCAGCTGATCCTGAGCATTCTGGATGACCGGTCCCTGTGACGGAAGGAGAACCTCCGGCTTCCGCGCCAGCACAGAGGCCACGGATTCGGTCAATACGTCGATACCTTTGCCAAAACCGTAGTCCCATTCCGTATCGAACCAATTGGTCATCTTTGCACCGTCATGAATGATGCCGCCTGTAAACGCCCATGTCCCGCTCTTGCTGCTCAGCAGGTATGTCATTCCACCCACGGAATGACCGGGGGTGGCCAGGCACCTAAGCTGGTAACCATGCCAGGAGAATACCTGATCAGGATCGAGCCCCTGATCAACCGCAACAGGCAGTCGTGGTGGGCGCACATAACTCGCACCGTGGACGGAATACCTGTCGCCAAGCTTCGGATACCACTTCCGAAACTCGGCGGGCGTTTCAAACAATTCACGTTCTGCCGTCGGAACAGCAACTTTGGTGACAAGACGATCAAGTTGTTCGGCACCCTGACAGTTCTCACGGTGATGATCCGTGAATACAGCCCACTCAACCTGCGTGACGCCAATGTCTGCGAGCCTCGGCAACACACTGCCGTCGCCCAGATTGATGAGCATCGCCGCATCGCCATCGCGCAGGACGTAGACGTTACAGGTGTCCGTCCATCGAAACAGCTCCGGCAGAGACGCCGCATTCGGTTGACTGAAATCGCCTGCTATACCAAATCGCGGCCCGACCGACAGAAAAAGGAACCACAGAATAACCGTGCGAACGGTGGAGATCCGGTTGACGCACATTCAATATATCCTTCGATAGTGACGCGGGTTTCGATTGCAGCCCAGTGGAGATGCCAGGAAAGCGTAGCCACTGCAGATTGTAGGATCATGAGCACGGCAGGACGTTCGCCCCCACGGAATGCTCACATGATTTCGGCGAACTCGTCTGCTCTGACTTCTTCGTGCACGACGTGGCGCAACTTCTCCGGTCGTCAGCAACTGCACCCCTGTCAGAAACGCTTCAAATGCCGGCTTCTTGTGGCAGGAAGCATGTTCGGTGCCGGCCATGAGTCCTCCGGACACGCAAAGCCCCGCGCAGTCTCAACAGACCAGAAGTGCAAAATGCCACCACACGAGTTAGGACATGGTCAGACTCTGTCCAGCAATGGCTCAATCATCGTACGCGAAGCGGGATCGTTTCTGACACTGGACATGTACTGTACACGCCGCAAACTCCTGCCGATTGACAGGTCTGACGAAGAGACTCCCCCCGAACCTACACTGCCTCGCGGACCGAGACAACACACCGAGTGGAATCGAGCCCGCAAGGCCGAAGAACAACCATGGCCAGGTCCGATTACTGCAGTCGGCCTGTCGAAACAATGTACGTTGAAAATAACACGAAGCGGGTCGCTCGACCGCCAGACTGCCCGGCCGCGGATGCGTTCATTCGGCCCAGATACCGCAACAAAAGGACATCGTCAGCACAATGCCCTATAATCACGCGACGGTTGGTAAACCCAATGAAGACCTCTCGACGTTCTGGACCACACCGGCTCAGTGCTGCTGCCGCTGTTGGTTCGTCGTGGTGTCTAATTTTGGCCTGTTTCCAACCTGATGGGTCAATCAGTGAGAAGACTTCGTTGCGATGATGCGTCATGATTAAGGTGATTCCCGATGAAGAATTCCAGCCACTACTTCCGCGACGCTTTTGGAGCAGCGTTTATCGTTGGATTCGTCTGGTACTTTGTGAACGCTTCCACGCAAGTTAAAGGTCAGGGATGGTTCGAACGGCAGGTGTTTCCCATCAATAATATGGGCTGCTGCATCGCCGGTGGTGCTGCGATTGGCATGTTGGGCACTTTCCTCAACAACTTCCTGCGTGCGTGTCGCACGCGGGCCATGGAGTCCGTTGCCTTATTCAACATGCTCACCTTCGAATCCTCACTCAATAAATCCAAACTGGGCTCGGCCCGTACGATGCGAGTATTCGACAATTGGGAAGAAGGTCGTAACTGGATGTCCGGCAGAATTCAGGGAGCGGCGATCTCAATTTTTGACCTGCACACAGAGATCGTGTCGCGATCTTCTAAAAATTCAGGCTCAACGAAGCGACACGAGAACCAAACGATATTTCTGCTCGAGCGACCGGAGCCCAGCGGTATCATCGCGCAGTTTCTTGTAAAAAAAAAGCGTTTGACGCTTGCGATGGACGTTCTTGATTTTCGTGGCATTGAATTCGAACCACGCGATACAGAAATCTCGGATGACGACCGGCGAGTACTTGATGAGTTCAACAACACTTACCTGATCGCGCAGGGCCTGACTCGCGGAAGTTCGCGAAAGGCGCGTGCGGTGATCCCAGACGATGAACTGCAGGAGCGTCTCGCACAGGTCGTCAACCTGGACCTGATGCGCAAGCTGCTTTCAGAACGGGCATGGAACGTCGAACTCGGCGACACGCATATTGCGATCTGGAGGCACAAACATCGCACCCGGCCCTCCGCTATATCGAACTTATTACCACAGCTCCTCGACATCTACAACGACGTGTCCAATGAAACGAAGAAACGAACTGCAGTGCCTCTGCAAGCTCGAGGCAAGACCGCGTTCTCACCGGTATTGTCACTTGGGGGTTTCGGCTTTATTACTGGCACCTTTTGCCTGGGCATGCTACTGGCGGCCGGGTTATTCATCCCTTTGTTCCTGATGTTCGCCGCCGATTATCCATGGATCGTTTTCGCCTGGCCCGTGTTCGGGATGGCGGTCGTCTTCGGCACATTCAAACTCGCATTATGGATCAAACGACGTACATCCAGCTGAACCTGGACAGCCATTTTACAATTGCTCACAGGCCAGCCTCTTTTCTTTCCCGGCGCAACGGTCATAGGCCCGTAATACACCGGGTTTGAAGCTCTGAATGTGCGCAACCGGTGGCGTGGGGGGGGAAAGGAGTAGAACATGAGTAGCCGCCGAAGCAGTGGTGCGTTCCATACTGGGTACCGACGATTCGCGATTTCTCTGTATGGAATTTTGCACGCCCGCGCTGGCCGCACCGGCGACGTAGGAACACAGAGAATTGACGAAAATTAAACAGCTTCCAGGACGAGATGAGTGAAATCATTCGGTGGAAATGCCAGAATCCCGGCGGTCCCAACCCATGAGGCTGCAGGCACTTGCGATCCGGCTGAGTTTCTGAAATCCACGGACGTCCGACTGCCCCGTCAATCACCGAATGAATCCTTAATCAGTGAATACTCCAATGCAGGCTTTCCTTGTCCGAACACAAATTTTCGTTTTCCTGTTACCTGCAATCATCTTGCAAACGGCCTCCGCACAGGAGCTTCCCGCATGGGACAAAGACGCCACTACGAAAGAAATCGATGGTTTGCGGCGGTACGCGTGGGTCCTTTCAGACGGAATCGGGAAGACACTGGAAAAGGCGCCGTCCGATACGTTTCCTGCCGTGAGCGCGTTCATGCGAGATTTTCGCAAGGCCCGCAGGGACCTCGATCCCGACGGGCCACCCAGCAACTGGAAACTGATCAATGTCGACACCCTGGCAATCCACAACCCGAATTACTGGTCCGCAGTCTACGAAATCACACCTGCCGATCCATTGTTAATGTGGTTTCACGCGTCGCTGTACGCCTTAAACGGGCAGGCTCACCGCACGTTCTACTCGCAACAACTCGCCATGCACTCACCCGTCGAAACGCCATTCAGGAAGGAGATGCCAAGACTGATGGTCTCCGCAGGGCGGCTCATTTCCATGGGAAACGTGGCTGTCCAAAGCGGCACGAAACTTCACGATCTTGAGCAATACGACGAGGCAGCAGCGGTGTACCGTGACGTGCTGAGCGTCGTCCCGTCACACTCACTTGCTCTCTATGAGCTTGGTTACTCTCTGGAGGCAGGCACGAAAGAAAAAGGAGGCAGCGGCCAGAAGGTCGCGAAGCCGTATTTTGCTAAAGCCAAACGCTTCGATCCATTCATGATGTCTGCGTACCAGGGCAATTTCAGCGCCGAAGAGTTCAAACGCTTCCAAGCGCTGAGCACGAAAGCCAAACCGAGTTGGGACAGATTTTCCCAGACGTCACCTGCTCAGGACAGCGTCAAACAACTGGAGTTGCTGTCGTCGCATTTCCAGGACGCCGGATTACACGATCTCGCCCTAATCGTTCGTCAGCTCGTCGTCGCACATCGCGAGAACTCCTACAACGGAGACGACCTGCGGTTCATCAAAGCGAGTTTGCAGGCACTCATGCCCCAGGACGACATCGAAGCCATACTCAAGCCGCGTGGCGAGGGTAACGTCAAACTAAGAATCAACAACTTTTAGCGCGTTTCAAAGCTCCGCCGACCAGCCGTTGCGCGATAGCTGATAGCCGCGAGGGAAGCGGACGGTCGGACAGTGAAGACACAGTGAATGAGTAAGAGAGAAAACGACGACGATCGCAATGGGGGCTTCGATCTGGACATTCTGGAACTCGATGATCTGCTGCTGACGCTGGTGATTGCCCCGGCTTCAGATGGTTGCCAGCAGAATGTGCAAGGGCTGAAGACGGAAAGACATGGTCGGCGCCTAAAATCCTTGGGGTTCCGGGGCCGGCAGGTGAAATCAAGCGGCTGAGATGCAAAAATCTGGCGCGCCCTAAATCGTGTGAAATGCGGCACTTTGAGTTCGCCTGAGTTTCCTGCCCGCTCGGGGAAGAGAACATGCAAGTGCCTAGAAAAACAGCACCGTCGTAGACGGTTACCGCATTGCGGCGGCGAAAACAGTGGCGTCCGTCGACGTGCCCAACACAAGGATCACGTTTGGTCGTACGATTTCGTGGCCGATCGGCTTGAAGACGGACGAATGATCAGGCTGTGCGAGGTGATCGATGAATTCACCCGAGAATGCCTGGCCAGGAAGCTGACCAAATGGCTGAAACAGGCCACCGTCCAAACATTGTTCATTGCGCCAGGTCGCCCATGGGAAAATGGTTTCGTGGAGAGCTTCAATGGCAAGCTTCGTGAGGAATGGCTCAATGGTGAGCTGTTCCTGAGTTTGGCGGAAGCTCGTTGGCGGCTTGACTACAACCACCATAGACTTCACAGTTCGATAGGCTACCAGACCCGTGCGGCATTTGCCGCACGGTGTTCTTCTTCCGATCGGACTACGGCCTCACTGCAGAGGAACACCGGCCCCATGAACCCCGATTCTCTCACTTAGATTGGTACTAAAAGCGGGGGAAGATCAGTATTTGTACCGTGTGCAGATGCGGAACTTTTTTTTGTGCGGCTGCGCAGTAAAGTACTGACTTTTTACGAAGGGGTCTGCATGCTGCGTTATGCTCTCACGATCTTTATCAGTGCGTTTCTGCTGTTTCAGGTGCAGCCACTGATCGGTCGATTCATTCTGCCGTGGTTCGGCGGCGGACCGTCGATCTGGACCAGCTGCATGCTGTTTTTTCAGATTGTGCTGCTGGCGGGATATCTTTACTCGCATCTGCTGTGCTCACGACTTGGTCGCGGTGCACAGGTCGGGACGCACCTGAGTCTGCTGGCGCTGTCGGTGATGTTTCTACCGATCGCTCCGTCCGAATCGTGGAAACCGGTCGGCGATGAATCGCCCATGCTGCAGATTCTGTTGTTGCTGCTGGCAACCGTCGGCGGTCCGTATTTCATGCTCGCATCCACCGGCCCGCTGATGCAGCGCTGGTTCAACCAGACGTCTCCGGGGCGTTCTCCCTATCGATTGTATGCGCTGTCCAACGTCGGATCATTGCTGGCGCTGTTAAGTTATCCGCTGCTCTTTGAACCCTGGCTGAAGCTGCAACATCAGGTGCTTTCATGGTCATTCGTGTACATCGTCTACGTCAGCTTTGCCGTTTGGTGCGCCATTCGACTTTTGCGACACAGCGTACCTGATCCGTTGACCGGCACGACAAAAGCAGTCCCCGAGCAGACGGGAGTGTCCGACGTCGCCGCGGCGGCTCCTGGTTGGGGGCGAATGCTGTTGTGGCTGGGACTGGCAACCTGCGGTTCCGCCATGTTACTGGCCACAACCAATCAATTGTGTATCGATGTTGCCACCGTTCCATTTCTGTGGGTGTTGCCGCTGGGATTGTATCTGCTTTCGTTCATCATCTGTTTCGACAGTCCTCATTGGTACGACCGTCGCGTGTTTGGCCTGCTGCTGCTGGGCTGCAGTCCCATGGCGTGCTTCGCATTACGCGAGGGACCGAGCATGGAAATTATGGATCAGGTTGCGATTTTCTCGGTCGTTCTGTTCGCGTGCTGCATGATCTGCCATGGAGAACTGGTGCATACGAGACCGGACCCGAAGTATCTGACATTGTTCTACCTGCTTGTTTCGGCGGGTGGTGCACTGGGCGGGGTGTTCGTGGCAATTGCGGCTCCGCTGTTGTTTTCGGGATATTACGAATACCACGCTGGTCTATATGCAACATGTGTAATTGCATTGATTGCGTGGAACGTCCAGCGGGTATGGAGGCAACCCCGGTCGCCGACGTTCTGGATCTGGACTCTGGCCGCCACCGCGCAGGTGCTCACCGTGGCCGCGTGGTATTATGTCCCGAAGTCAACGTCGCTCAAGGACATCGACCGCACCGTTTACTTCGGAATCTATCTGCTGATTCAAGTGGCCGGGCTGGCGTTCACAGCGGCCTTCGAAACGCGAAAACGCGTCGTTGTCGGAGTCTGGACAGTCGCGTCGTTCGTGCAGCTGGCATGGCTCACAGGATACGCCCGCTGGCGTTTTCCCGCTGACGTGGCCGGTTCCGAGTACGCTGCCATCGCCGTGGGTACGCTTGCGTCGGCGTTGGTTGCCGTCGGCGTCCTGTTGGGAATCGGGAGACTGCGAGAAACGTTTGGCGAATTTGTCGTGCGTACTGCGGTGTTCGGCATCGTGGCGCTCTGGGTCACCGCACTTTGGTATTCAGAAACTGTTGCGTCGTGGCAGGCCAGCTCCTTCGGCGTGAGTGTCTGCGCAGCGTTGGCTTTGGAGTTCGCCGTACGACATTTTCGCGGACCTCAACAGCCATCGCCGGGATTCTGGCTGTGGCTGCCGTCCATCGCGCTCATCTGTTTTCTGGGCAACCGTCTGCAGGATATCGTGGCGGAAGATGACGTGGATGTGCTTCACACAACGCGCAATTTCTACGGAGTGCTGCGGGTGACGGAGGAGACCCCGGACGAATCCGAAGAATACGGCATGCCCGGCCGCATCTCACTGCGGCATGGGCAGATCCAACACGGGTTCCAGTATCTGGATGAATACTGGAAAACGCAGCCGACGACCTACTACGGCCTGGAAAGCGGTGTCGGCATCGCAATCGAACTTTGTCGAGACATCGCAAGGGAAGATACGGATCAACACGCGTTGCGAGTCGGCGTGGTGGGACTCGGCACCGGCACGATCGCTGCGTATGGCCAAAGCGGTGAGTATTTCCGATTCTACGACATCAATTCTGATGTCCGCGGTCTGGCTGCGATGTACTTCACGTATCTAAGTGATTCAAAAGCCGAAACGGAAGTCGTCGTCGGCGACGCCAGGATCGTTATGGAACGCGAACTGGCAGTCGGTCAGAGTCAGCAGTTCGACGTGCTGGCGATCGATGCCTTCAGCAGCGACGCCATTCCGGTTCACCTGCTGACGACAGAATGCGGTGACCTCTACCGTGAACAATTGCGGCCTGGTGGAGTCCTGGCGATTCATATTTCCAATCGCTTCCTGGAACTCGACCCAATCACCCGTGGAATGGCCGAGCATCTCGGCTGGCACGCTGTGCGCATCGAAAACGACGAAGATGATTCAGCGGGCGTTTTTTCTTCAACATGGGTTCTACTGACATCCAGCGAAGCGTTTGTTAGCGCCCCTGACATTCAGGACGTCGACAGCGAATGGGACGAAACGGACCGTATCCTGCACTGGACCGACGACTACTCGGGCCTGTGGCAAATCCTTTCGTTCTGAGCATCGCCGGATTTCGAAAGAGGGTTTCGTTTAAGAAGCCAGCGCCGGCCACTTTGCTGCGACGTGAACAACCCGCAGCCCACGCCTTCGGTACAGCACCCGGTCTTCAGCAGTGACTGCGGAACCTGTTCGATGAAGTGTCAAACGAAGGACTGATGACCTGGCAGCAGTTGTCAATGGTCGGACAAATCAGGACGTTGCACGGGATGGCCCAGTATGAGTGTGTACAGGACAGGTTCTAGCTGAGCGTCAACACCCAGCTCGTGGGCGATCGCAACGTCCTCGCGTTTTTGCCTCGGTAGGACAGCACGCGTAACTTTAAGCTGGCCGCCCCGGACGACTGACGTAATTGCTGCAGGGCACGGCGTCGCAATGAACTCGGCAAGCGTCACCTGCCCACCCCGATCGCCATCTGATTCCAGGAACCAGTCTGGCAGATCTGCGCCTGGCTGAATTGTCAGACAGCCCAGCAACCACGTTACCAACTCGGTCGAAACAATCAGTTAATTGCCGTTCAATATCAGCCCACCACCCCACGGTCGCCATCCGTCTCCCGCGTATAACGGCACTCGTTTTCCTGCGGGACTGACAAGACTTAGTACCACGAAGTTATCACTGTCTTTGGTAATGCAGACGTTAACCTGCAGCCGATCAATCGGCACCTCGTCTTCAATCCAGATGTCCGATATTACGGATGCACCCGGTTTGGTGACAAACGCATCATTGCTCTGGTAGGTGCTTGATTGATTTCGCAGCAGATAACTTTCGCCTGGCGTGACAAAGCCATCGCCATTGCGATCCCAACGGCTAAGCTCATCGACAACCCCATCACCGGTGGCGGACGAAAATTCCTGAAACGTAACCTGGTCGTCATGGTTCATGATCGTTCGCCTGCAACTCCGTATTCAGCTGCGATAGCGAAGGCAGTCGGCTGCAAAGCCACTTGGCAATTCCCTGTTGCACTACCATTCACGTTCCAAAACACTGGCCCTGACAGGTCGCCATGAGAGCAACACGCGACATTTCTGGAATGTGCCAACAATCAAGACCACACGACCGCAACTCACGATGGTGTAAAAAAGCACGCCGGAATAATTTCACTAAGGCATGTAACAATATACCACCCACTCGTGTACAAAACACCACACTGAATCTGGTCTCCCAGAAACCATGCATGGGTAGGATAAAGATATATCGAAAAAGGACGTGAAAAAAATAACGTTTGGGATATAGTCAGCCTTACACATGTGTACGGGTATCGCCCCGCATTTGTCCTTCGCAATACGAAGTCCGGTATTTGAGCCCCTTTCTTTTCCAGTCTTTCAAAAGGTAGAACAATGCATCGTAAGCTCAGGCAGGCCGAGTCTCGGCCGTTACGTGGTGGATTTACTCTAATCGAGTTACTAGTCGTAATCGCAATTATTGCGATACTGATTGCCCTGCTGTTGCCTGCTGTTCAGCAGGCCCGCGAAGCCGCAAGGAGAACACAGTGCAAGAACAATCTGAAGCAGCTTGGCTTGGCACTGCACAATCATCACGACGCCCAGGGTTCGTTCCCACCGGCAAAAGTCGCGTTTGAAGATTCTCCGTTGCCGGCAAAGCTTGGCTCATGGGATCTCACGATCACGAAGAGCAACCCCGCACTGAGCGTCCATGCGCTGTTGCTGCCGTACATGGATCAGGCCGCGTTGTACAACGATCTGGCAACATGGAAAGGTTACGACGTCCTGCCAGACCCGGATCCTCAAGGCCGAAGAGTTAACTGGTGGGCCCAGGATTGGGACGATGCCCAAACGACGTTCCCGGCTTTTCTTTGCCCTTCAGATCCTGGATTGTCGACAAGCGGGCAACTGCCTGGCCTTCATTCCTGGGAGTCGGGAGGCAGTGGAATATGGGGCACTGAGTTTTGGTTTGGCAACGTCCCTGAAATTGGACAGACCAACTATCTGCCTGCGGGAGGTCCGATTGGCGGCCATCTGACAAATGGTTTTAGCAGATACAAAGGTGTCTTCGGCAGTGGAGTAAAGACTAGGTTTCGAGACATTCTTGACGGATCCAGCAACACATTTGCCTTCGTCGAAGTGACAGGTGGCGACCAATACAGCTACATGTGGATCGATAATGGTGCTTTCCCGACCGCGTGGGGATTTGGGGACGGGTTTCACCAGCTTAGCAGCGCTCATGAAGGTGGGGTCCAGGTATTGCTGGGCGACGGATCGGTGCGATTTATTTCCGAGAATATCGACTCTAAGTGGATCAACGGTGTGCTTCACAGTCTGGCTTCAATGGGGGAAGGCAACATAGTCGGCGAGTACTAACAGCTTGCGTCGTCACGTTTAATTGTAACGCAACGTCGCTTGTCAGAAGACATCGTGGCCAGAAAACTGCGTCGGTATTTTTGCTGGCTTAAAACATTCACAAGCGACGTTTCAGTATTGGCAACAGTTTACTAATTCGGGTTAACCGTTATGACTGGTGGCCTGCTGTTTTTTCAGGCAGGAACGCGTTGGTCGCCACCGCCAGTCAGAGTAATACGTCGGTATCCCAAAAATCAGCAAGGATTGATCTTTATGAGGTGTGTAAGAGTGGCCGTGTTTAGCCTGTTGGCAATGTGCTGGGTGGGTTGTGGCTCATCGAGCGATCCTATTGTCCCCGAGAATCCCACCTCTGGGCCCCCAGACGGCGGGCCAACCCGTGACGGCTTACCGAAAATTGAAGAGATGGGAGCAAAATAGGTGACGGAAAGGCCGAACGGATTCCGCGCACCAGGTCCAAACTGAAGTGAGCACTCTTTCGCCATGTTTTCAGTGCGGGATGCAGGTGTAATTTTCGCCTGGAAACGTTGTTCAAAACTCGTCTCTCCAAGCCGTAGCGAAAACGTACGGTAAGTGACGAGTTGCGGATGTCCGCATCGTCTGGACAAACACAGCCCCGGCAGTCGCTGATTGCCGGGGTTACTTTTCAGGAAAAATCGGGTGCCGAAGCGGCCGATTATTACTGAGATTTCTTACAGTTGAACGGAGCGTTCGACCCGGAGTCGTGGGCGAGTAACCCGCACGCTCGCCATGAAGTCGGTTTGTGCAATCGGCGATTCGAATTCCCGGGGCTGTCCTGCATACGACTGATGATTCGACGTTGTAAAGTCAGGCTGCTGCCACAAGGCCGGACAGGAATCCGCCCCTTCTTGATAGGGAACCTGGGGAAACGGAACGATGGTCCCGGGCACTTCGGTCGTTTAAGGAACCTCGACCAAGATTACGGTCTCAATGACCGCGCGACCGGAATTACGCTTCAATCTCGTTGCTGGAACAGCCACCGTTTTGGCACAAACGAGCATGAACCGATGGCTTTGACGGCCTCGAAATGCTGCGTATGTTTTGCGAGAGTCTTCTGGCTGGCGGGATCGGGCTTAATCTTAAACTTCCTCTCCTATGGGCCAGCGGTGTAGCTTCTTTGCTGCGGACTGGGCCGGACAACTCGGGACAATTGTACAGCAACAACCGGACGGACGAGTGTTCATTGCTCTTGGGGAACCGGAAAGACAGAAGTTACGTGAGACATCGTTTGCAAAAGTGAGCACTGTTCTACGTCGCTCATGTTTAATGATACAGATTCGAAAAGCTGACCAGTGACTGACCGCAGTGCACACGCTTGCTGGAGTCTGTTGATGAAGATCCGACTGTTGGCTCAGGAATGCTGCCGTCCACTCAGAACAGCCAGTTTCGCTAAGACGATTAGGTTGTCCTCTCCCGCAGTCAAATATTGTCGCAGGCTTAAGTTGGACGTGTGTTTCTTACAATGAGGGCAGGTCATTCCATTCGTGGAAAAGTTTAATGACCTGAATCCGCGTCAGAAAATTGCCTTATCCGTCAACGTCACGTGCCACCGCACCCGGCAATTGTGATGCCGACCACAGCCCAACGTCATCCGACTCGTCGCCGTATCAAGTCACTCAGTCATCAGTAGCACGAAGAATTGATCGGCCACCCAACAATGTATAAGCCCCGAAGGTCGCAACCGCCAGAATCGCACTTCGCAATGAAAGTACTCCGGTCGGCAGCAAGATCATTCGAAAAAGCTTCAGTGCAACCGTAGGGTCAAGCTTACGATCGTCAGCTCTGTAAACTTTTCCATGTCTCCTTGGCCGACCAGCGAGACGATGTTATTCCGGTCGGAAATTTCGCCCTCGGCAGAAATCGGCCGTGGTGTGAACTTTTGGAAACGCCGATTGCAGTCTGTGGCCCAATGAATCAACGGCAGCACTGTGTGTCACGGTCACTTCATACTCCGGTCCAAGCGCAGCCCCGCATTTTAAGCAAAACCTGCTCGTTTCGATTTGTTCACGAGAACAGGAGGGGCACGAGTACAGTCTAACGGCGGATCTCCTGGATGTCGCACTGAGTTAGCGCACCCGTTATTGCAGCCGAAGCGTCAGTCCAGGCCGGTTGTGGAAGTTCAGTGGCCAACGAACGATTGCTGCAACTTTTTAATTCAGGGTTGATTGTCCGGGCACCGTCTCTATCTCAGTTCTGCAACAGCAACGGCTTCAACCTGGACAAGGTGGGCGCGCATGGCTTTGACGGTGTCGGCATGTTGCTTCGAGTTGGCAAAATTCTTTTGCTCGGTCGGATCGTCCTGCAGATCGTAGAGTTCCTCTCCGCCAGGCCACTTTGTGTAACGCCACCGCCCCGTGCGAATCGCCTTGCCGAGTTCCTGTCCGCGGCTGACGACGGTGTAAGCAAACGGCTTTCCCGTATGGCTCAAATCACTAAGCATCGGAACCAGACTTCGGCCCTGTAGATCATCGGGGGGCGTCATCGAGCAGAGCTCCGCCAGTGTCGGGAACAGGTCGACAAGTTCCACAAGTCCTTCGCTGGATGAACCAGCTGTGGTCTGCACTGTTGTCGAGGTTTCAGGGACTCGGATCACCAGCGGCACTCGGTCGCAGACCTCGAACAAAGTGACTTTGCCCCACATGAAATGCTCGCCGAGTTGGTAGCCGTGGTCGGATGTCAGAACAACAATCGTATCGTCCCAGCGCCCCGTGCGTTTGAGGGCATCAAAGACCAGACCGATTTGCGCATCGATGAATGAGATGCAGGCGTGATAGGCCTGCATGTACTCGCGTCGCAGTGAATCATTTTCGACGCCAAACTTAAAGCCGAAGCCTTCGTAACGTTTGACCATTGCGATTCTTGGCGTCTGCTGCCAAAACTCCGACAAGGCAGGCTTAAATTTCAGGCTGGCTGGCGGATACATATCGAAGTATTTGTCCGGTGCAAGGAATGGAACGTGGGGTTTCTGAATGCCGCATGCCATGAAAAACGGTTTTTCTCCGTAAGCTTTTTTGTCCAGCCACGACGCTATTTGACGAGCATTTCTGCCATCCTTGTGCTGGTCATCTTGCAGACCACTGGGGCCATAACCAGGCTGCTGGCCGCGCGTCTGCTTTGCAATCGTGGCGTACTTTTGGCGCCACAGTCTTCGGGCTTTTCCGTGATCAACGGATCCATGCTCAGCTTCAAACTTTTTACGGATCGGCGTCACCTGCGGCATTTCGTCGTTTTCGAACCGCAGCACTTCGTGCCATGCCACCTCACCCGGGTCAGCGCCGGAATTGTGAAACACCTTTCCCACCGCTCCGGTCCAGTAACCGGATTCCTTGAACCGCTGCGGCATCGACACCGTGCCCGGTCGCACATTGCGAATGTCAGATTTGTTATCGAGGATGCCGGTCGATTGAGGATACAGACCGTGCAGAAAGGACGCTCGCGAAGGTCCACACACAGGGTACTGGCAGTATGCGCGGCGGAAGGTTAGTCCCTCTGCTGCCAGGTGGTCAAAAGCAGGCGTGCTGATGTGGGGATAACCGGACGTCGAAACGTGCGTATTCAGGTCATCACACACGATGAACAGAACATTGGGCTGCCTGTCGACTGCGATGCCCGGTGTTGCCAACGAGATGTATGCTGCGACACTGACCAGGAATTGGCTCGTAAGTTTCATGAAATTTGATCACTTTGTAGAAGTCAGCATGGGCCTGGTGTTGGATTTCTGCCGCAAGGCGATTAATTCGTCGTGTCCACGGGAGCCTTATTCGTTTTTTTCTTGGCCGCGCGCTGCTTTTTCTTTTCGGCCCGGATTCTTTCTCGCTGTATTTCTCGCTCCGTAAGTTCCTTCTTCTGCGGCACTGAATCCGTTGGTTTTACCGAATCAACGCGTTTCGTCCCGCCTGTAATGGGATCCGCCATCTTCGCGATCCACTGGTCGTATGCGGTCCTGAGTTCCTGCACTTTGGCAGGGTGATCCGCGACGACATCTTTCTGTTCGGACGGATCAGCAGCAAGACTGACAAGTTCAAGATTCCCTTTCGTCCAGTGCAGTTTCCAGTCACCGCGACGTACGGCCCACTCGTCATCTTTCCCTTTGCTCCAGAAAATTGTCTCGTGATGCTTCTTCGAAGCACCGGTCAGCAACGGCAACAGACTTTTCCCGTCAAATTCGTTGTCCACAGGCAGGTTGCCCACTGCGTCCAGCACCGTCGGAAGAATGTCGAACGAAATGATCGGAGTGTCAACATCGCGACCGCCTTTGAACTTCTCCGGCCAGCTGACGATAAATGGAGTGCGGATACCGCCTTCGTCAAGGCTGCCTTTAAAACCACGCAGCGGCGAATTGTCAGCACTCATCGCTTTTGAACCACCGTTGTCAGTCAGGAAAAACAGTATCGTGTTGTCGAACAGTCCCTCCTTTTTCAGCTTGGCGACGACATCACCAACCCCGTCGTCCAGATGCTTCAGCATCGCCATCAGAATGGCGCGTTCCTGACTGAGCCCCGGGAACTTTGCCTGATACGCTTTGATGTCTTTTGCTGGTGCCTCAGCCGGTGCGTGAACGGCGTTGTAGGCCAGGTACAAAAAGAACGGTTTGGCCTTGTTGCGGTCGATGAACGTAACTGCTTCTTCGCTCAGCCGATTGGTCAGATAACCATCGTCGTTGATGCGTGACTTGTTGCGATAGATGGGATGAGCAAACTTTCCTTCGCTGTCGCTGCGCAGATTGAAATAGCTGTGACCGCCGCGGCCCATAAACTTGTAGCACTCGTCAAAGCCACGACTCATCGCGTGCCATTTCAGTTCCGGGTAATCTTCGTCAAGGCCCAGATGCCACTTGCCAATCGCAGTACTAACGTACTGACCTGGCAGAAACGACGGGAAAATCGGTTTCTGAGGATCGAATCCGCGTCCGCCATCGCCAGCCGAATAAACACCGACTCGCTGCTGGTACTGACCAAGCATCAGTCCGGCTCGCGTGGGTGAGCAAACATGCCCGCTGGTGTATCCCTGTGAAAATACGACGCCGTCTTTTGCAAGGGCATCCATATGCGGCGTCGAGACCTCCTTGGGGTGATGCGGGTTCAGACTGATATCCGCATAGCCCTGATCGTCTGTCAGAATCACGACGATGTTGGGCTGATCGGCCGCTACACTGCTGTTCACAAACACGGGCAAGATCGTCGCAGCAATGGCGAGTACGTTGGTTCTCATACGATCCTCTCCAAATGTCTTCAATGGCGCAAAGGGACGCGGCACTCCCGAGAAGACGGCACTGATCGTTGGTTACTGCAGGCTGCGATTTTTCAGTTGACGTAACATCACAGTCGGGAACGCCTTCCATCTCGCACAGGGCCCGTTGCCCCAGCGAATGCCTCGCGACGTGAACCATAACGTGGCCGTACCACAAGATTCAAACAGCACGTCTGCTGAGAATGACGGGAAACCGGAGAAATCGCCCTATCCGCTGTCACCGAACTATTACAGCAGTTCCCGAATCGCCTCGCCGTGCGGGATCAGCGGCACAGGGCGGCCACTGTTGTCGAGGGTCATCTTCGTGTGGTCTATCCCCAAATGCCCGAAGACCGTGGCCAGCAGGTCATTGGGGTCGAGCGGACGATCCTGGGGCCGTTCGCCTTTTGATGTGGTCGAGCCGATGACCTGTCCCGTCTGCATTCCGCCACCGGACACGAGCACCGACATGGCCGCCGGGTAATGATCACGTCCTGGCTGAAGAACTTTGGACTGAGTACCATTTTGTGGATTGACTCTCGGTGTCCGTCCAAATTCGCCGGTGACGATCACCATCACTTTTTTATCCAGCCCCCGTTCGTAGATGTCCTCAATCAGCGCCGCAATCGCGCGGTCGAACACCGGAAGGCGGGCACGCGCATCGTCATACAGGTGACCGTTCACGGCGTGAATATCCCAGTTGCCGATGCCACCGGAAATGCCGGGATTCTGCATCTGCATCGTTACGAAGCTGGTACCCGCTTCGACCAGTCGCCTGGCCAGCAAAGCCCGCTGGCCCCACTTGTGCCGCCCGTACCGGTCGCGGACGTCCTTGTTTTCCTGAGTGATGTCAAACGCCTCGCGAGCGCGATCACTGGTCAACAACTCCACGGCCTGTTGGTTGTACTTGTCGATTGAGTCCATCACGCCCGACTGATCGATATTTCGCCTGATTCCGTCAAACGCATTCAGCAGTGTGTTTCGGTCGCCCAGACGATCCCGCATGCTTGCTGCCAGCGACAGGTTGTTCACTTTGAAATTCTCAGCATTCGGGTCGGCTGCGACTACAAACGGCAGATAGGCAGGTCCCAGTTCCGCCGCTCCGCCGCCATAAACATTCGCGGCACTGCCAACATAACGAGGCATAGCCGGATCGCGTTTCCCTTCCAGCATCTTTGAGACCACAGGTCCCAGACACGGAAACTGCGCCAGCGGATCGAGCGGGCGTAACGGATTATATCCCGACAGAAAACGACCGGCCCCCCCGGCGTGATTGGCAAAGCCGTGTGAGATGGAACGGATGATGTTGAATTTATCAGCGACCTGCGCGTGAAGCGGCAATAGTTCGCAGACATCCATGCCCGGAACAACAGTCGGAATTGGCAGCAACTCACCCCGATATTCGATCGGGGCGTCCGGCTTCATGTCATACGTCTCCATATGACTCGGTCCACCCTGCAACCAGATCAGAATGACGGATGTATCGGCAACCGGCCGGCCGGCCGACTTCGTCTGAGCCCGGGCTTTGACCATGTCGCTAAGAGTCAGGCCTCCAAGCAGTAACGACCCGGCTTCAAGAAAGGACCGACGACCAAGGGGGCCTTGTTGACGTTGAGTGTCCATGGCTGGCACCTGGATGGCTTTTATACAGGAGGGAATTCGTGCGGGAGGGTTTAGGTGGCAATCATATTCAATTGCCGTTGTATTGACGACAAAAGCACCGGCGGCTGTTGTATGAAGTGTACACCGATTTCACCCTTTTAACGCAGAATTTTTCAGAGATCGTCAATGGTTCTTGCCAGACGCAGCAGACCGTAGCCACTGAATTCGGACGCCCCGTAGGCCGCATAGAATGCGGCAAAACCAATGCCCTCCTGCAAACGTTGCACGCGGCCTACTGGACTTTTGTAGGTTTGTATTCGTGATCGCGTTTGCGGACGACTTCAGCCTTTACGATCCGATCGGGATTGGGCTGTCCGCCCTGCTGAGGGTTGCGCCGCTGCAGTGCGGAAAGTACTTCCAGTCCCTGGATGACGCGGCCGAACACCGTATGTCGGCCGTCCAGATGTGACGTTCGTTTGAAGGTCAAGAAGAACTGCGAGCCACCGGTATCGCGACCGGCGTGAGCCATGCTGAGCGAGCCCCGAAAATGTCGGCGATAATTATCCTGGTGACACTCGCAGAAAATTGAATAGCCCGGGCCGCCGCTGCCTGTTCCGTCCGGACAACCGCCCTGCGCCATAAACCCTGGCAGGACTCGGTGAAACGTAAGTCCATCATAATATCCGGACTCGACCAGGCTAACGAAGTTGCCGACAGCTTTGGGTGCTTCGTTTTCGTACAGTTCGATCACGATCGGGCCTTTGCTGGTTTCCATTTTCACACGAGGCAGGTCGTCGGTTTTGACTTCCTGCGCACGTATCTCCTGCTCCCGTCCCCACGCTTTTCTTGCTGTCGGCAAGTCCGCCAGGGCAACCTCAGCCAGCTGCGTGAGGCTATCGGCAGCCTGCGCTTTTTTCAGATACGTCTCGGCCAGAGCGAAATCATCGATGCAGTAGGCAGCGATTCCCGCGAAACCCAGGACTGCCGATTCTTTGCAGTCGTTCTTGAACAGCATTCGAGCCAATTCAAGAACGGCTTCATATTTGTCCTGCTGGACATCGCTCGCCAGCAGACCGACCAGCGTCGTGGTGACGCGTTTATCCTGATTGGGCGCTGCCTGATACGTCACGATGGCAGTCTGCCGCAGCTTCGGCAACAGCTTCCTGCTTTGTGCCACCAGGATATCGTATTGCTTTCTCAGCTTCTCACGTTCGGCGGCATCTGCCGTGCGGTATGCCTTGATCAGTTCATCAAGCTGTCCATCAATCCGGTCCCATTCACCGTGAACTTCATCAAAGCTCTCAGTGCTGTCTTCCGCAGGCTGTTCCTGCGCATACAGGTCGACACTGGTGACGTGCGGAGACAGACAGGACAAAACAATGAGGCAGGTGAAGAAGAAGCGAAACATCTTGAGGGCACCTTTCGGAGGCCACGTTCAGCAGGAAAAAAAAGCCGGAAATGCGATCTGCGAAACGACAAAGTACCGTGTGTTGTGACAGCATGAAAGCCCCGAAGCGACAGGATCCGTTTGATCAGGCACATGAATCCGAGTGGTTGCGCCGAAAAGGTCAACAGGAACTGTCGAGCATCTGTACCTCAACGTTACCATTGATATCGATAATTGGCAGAGACGAACAACTTTAATTCCGGCGTCCGTGTCGGTATGTTGTTCCAGAATGGATATTCTTTCTTCCCATAATCCCTACCATAAAAGTACCCGCAATGAATCGTCGATCCTTCATTTCCACCGCTGTCGCCACCGGAGCTGCCGCATGGCTCAACACCGAATGCACTTTTGCAGCGGATAAGATTTCTCTCGTCGAAGGCGACGTCATCCTGTTTCAGGGCGATTCCATCACGGATGCCGGTCGCAACAAGAAGGATCCGGTGCCCAACGAGGGACTGGGTCGCGGATATCCGTCCTTTGTTGCGGCCGATCTTCATCGTGATTATAAACAGCTGAAACTTCAGATTCACAATCGAGGCATTTCAGGTCACAAAGTACCGGACCTCGCCAAACGCTGGGACAGAGACTGCGTCGACATCAAGCCCAGGATTCTCAGCATTCTGATCGGCGTGAACGATATCTGGCACAAGCTGGCCGGGCGCTACGATGGCACAGCGGAAGTGTATCGCGACGGTTTCGCGGCACTGCTGGAACGAACAAAACAAAGTCTGCCAAACACAACTCTGGCCATCTGTGAACCTTTTGTTCTGATGAGCGGAACGGTGAAGCAGAACAAAGACAAGTGGTTTCCGGACTTCGACACTCGCCGCCAATTCGCCCGCGAAGTGTCGGATAAGGCTGGAGCTACCTGGGTTCCATTCCAGAAAATGTTCGACGACGCCGTTGCCACGGGTACCAAACCGAGCGATCTGGCAGGGGACGGCGTACACCCGACGCAGGCCGGCCACATTTTAATGGCAAAGACCTGGCGCAAATCCGTGGGGATTTAGTAACTCGTCGCGAGGTATCGTTGAAAGTGTTTTGGGGCCCGTGTTTCAGAACGGAATCTGCTCGGATGTGCACGTGGCCAACGGCCTCTGCTGCGGAGAACATGGACTCCCGCGACCGGAAGTATGCAAACAGTTTTGGAAAATACTCTACCGATTCTAGAACTCGCCCTGATGTTGAAAATTCGATCGATCGTTCCCACGTGCTGTATGGCTCTTATCATCAGTGCGTCCTCGTTCGCCGGAATCGGCCCGTCCCGCGTGATTGCTCAAAGTTCGACGGAAAGCGTTGCTGAAAAATCGCTCAATGTGCTGTTCATCGGTAACAGCTACACCGGTCGACATAACCTGGCAGACGTCGTCAGGACGCTGGCCGGAGAGGGGCATCCCGGTCTTTCGTTTAACCCTTCGACCGTGATCTACGGGGGACGCACACTGGCCGATCATTGGCGGCTGGGGACTCAAAATATCGTCAAACTTCTCTCGTTGACGCGGTCAGAACAGGAAGCAACGATAGCGTCTCTCCAGAAGACGCTATTGATGAATCCTGGTGACGGGCATGCCAAAAACGCGCTGGCACGTCACCGCAAGCTGCTGGAGGGACTGAAAACGGAACGGCCAAAATGGGACGTCGTCGTCCTGCAGTCCTATCGCGACGATCAGGAAGGCGACGCTTCGCTGTACGCCGAATACGCACCGAAATTTGCCCGACTCGCAAAAGCACAGGGAGCCCGTGTCATCCTCTACGCAACGACGCCGACGACTCAGAATGCTGAGCCGTTAAAGACTCGACCTGACGCAGCTCCGGTCATGAAGAAGGCTCGCGAAATCGCGGCACTGGCCAACCGCATTGATGTGGCGGTCGCGTCCATGTCGCTGGCGGGGTTACGTTGTCAGACACAAAGGCCGGATCTGACTCTGCGATTTATAAACGACGCGCACCTGAACCAAACGATGGCCTACCTGACGGCCTGCACATTGTACGCAGCGATATTCGATCGCAGCCCGGAAGGTCTGTCCGTGGACTCAGTGACCGACATTCGCTTTCTTGACAACGACCGAGCGAACCGGAACAAAGACCGCGACGGAAATCCCGTCACTCGCAAGTTTGACGACAAAGACCGCACCGATCTGCAACGCATCGCGTGGGAGAGCCACGTCGAATTTCAGAAGATGCGCGGCATACAGTAGTCCAGACCTGACCAACGGCAGGCGTATTCGCTACCGGGAGAATTCAGGTTCGCTTAAGATAGCGCGTTCCATCCTTCGCAATCCTCGCTGTTGACTCAACCCTCTGCCAGCCACCTGCAACACAAAGCACATCCGATGAATCTTTCGACTCGACTTGTTCTGCTCGCTTCCATCCTGATTCTTAAGTCCGACCAAACCTGCCTTGCCGATGTGCCGCTGAACGGTCTGACCGAAGCGGAAAAACGCGGTGGATGGAAGCTTCTGTTCGACGGAAAAACAACCGCCGGATGGCGCAATTATCGTAAGAGAAAAATGGGCAGCGGGTGGGCCGTGGCAGATGGTGTGCTGAACCGAGTCGGTAACGGCGCCGGTGACATCGTCACAACGGAACAGTTCGGGAACTTCGAACTGTCACTGGAATATCGCATCTCCAAAGGCGGCAACAGCGGCCTCATGTTTCACGTGACTGAAGATGAGCCCGCACCATGGATGTCCGGGCCCGAGGTACAGATTCAGGACAACGTGGATGGCCATGACCCAGAGAAAGCGGGGTGGCTTTATCAGTTGTACAAACCCGTCAAACCGGCGTGGGCCACGAAGTTTGAAAACCAAGTCGGGTTCAAAGGCATCGACATGGACGACGCCACTCGCCCGACCGGGCAGTGGAACCAGGTTTATCTTCGTATTTCTCCACGGCAGTGCGAGGTCGCGGTGAATGGCGTCAGCTATTACTACTTCCGCAAGGGCGAGGCAGAATGGGATAAACGCGTGGCCGCCAGCAAGTTTGCAGCATTCGCAAACTTCGGCAAGGCGAAAAAGGGACATATCTGTCTGCAGGACCACGGCAATCCCGTCGCTTTTCGCAACATCAAAATTCGCACACTGTCAGATGACGGCACCGTTGCCGACCCGATCGACGGACAATTACCGCTGAGAGGAACTCTTGCTTTCCCGGACCTGAAGTGGGAGGGGTTCGAAGGTGTGGACGAAAACGGCAAGACCAGAAACATTCGTCCCATGTCGCTGACTCACGCCGGGGACGGCAGCAACCGAATGTTTGCCGGAACTCAGCGGGGCGCCATTTACGTCTTTTCGAATACTCCCGAAGCAAAGCAGGCGAAGCTGTTTCTGGACATCCGCGAAAAAGTCAACGACTGGAAGAATGACAACGAGGAAGGCCTGCTGGGCCTGGCGTACCATCCGAATTACAAGAAGAACGGGTACTTCTACGTTTACTACAGTTCCGCAGAGGAACCTCGAGTTTCGATGGTGTCTCGTTTTCAGGTGTCGGGCAGCGATCCGAACCGCGCAGATCCCGACAGCGAACAGATCGTAATGAAAATACCACAGCCGTTTTCGAACCACAACGGCGGATCGATCGCTTTCGGTCACGATGGCTGTCTGTACATCGGTCTGGGCGATGGAGGTGGCCGCAACGATCCTCTGGGACACGGGCAGAATCTCAAAACGTGGATGGGTTCCATTCTGCGAATCGATGTGGATAACAAACAGGACGGGAACAATTATGCGATTCCCGCTGACAACCCCTTTACCGATCGGGAAGGAGCCAGGCCCGAGATCTTTGCTTATGGTCTGCGCAACGTGTGGCGGCTGACCGTGGACCGCAAGACCGGGGATATCTGGGCGGCTGATGTAGGACAGGACTTCTGGGAAGAGGTCAACATCGTGCGATCCGGCGGCAACTACGGCTGGAGCGTTCGCGAGGCTTCTTATCCGTTCAACAACAAGCCGGTCGAAGCCATTGACACGCCGATTGAACCCGTCTGGGAGTACGACCATCAAATCGGCAAGTCCATCACCGGTGGGTTTGTCTATCGCGGTTCGCTATTACCCGAACTGCAGGGCTGGTACATATACGCCGACTTCATCAGCGGCAGTATTCGAGCTATTAAGTACGACGAAGCCAGCGGCAGGGTGACTCAAAGCATGGGGGTCGCGTCGACGGGCCTGCCCGTGCTGGCATTCGGAGAAGACGAAGCCGGCGAAATGTATTACACGCTGGAGACGGTCAGCGGCAAGGGAGTGTATCGGTTCGATCGTGTGCAGTAGGCCGTCTTCGACGGATTATTTAACCGCAACTGTGGGAGCACCGTTAGGGACGGAAAAGCCGGCTGCCCGCACGGCTTCCGCAACAGCGTTGCGCGAAGCTGCGCCGCTGGCGGTGACACGACTTTCTGCGAACGAGGCGTCTGCTCGTTCGATTCCGTCCGATGATTCCAGCAGCCGCTCAAGTCGCGTGGCACACCCATCGCAGGTCATGCCGTCCACCTGTAACGTTATCGAATTTTCACCATCCAGCGGCCCGACACTTCGTTTCCTGACGAAACGAAGACCGTCACTGATGGCGAACCAGGAAATCAAAGCAGCAAGCACAACTCCGCAGACAATTCGCCACCAGCTCATGTGGTCGTGCACCTGATGCAGCGTCACCGACGTGTCAATAACCTGATTAAATGCCAGTCCGGCAGTCACACTCCCAATCACAATTGTTGCCAGATAGACGATCAGCGATCTACGTCCCAGAGTCCGATAGACAGCCCCCACGGTTGCAACGTTGGTGGCGGGCCCTGCCATCAGAAAGACCAGAGCGGCTCCAGGCGGCAAGCCGCTGTCAACAAGAGCGGCTGCAATCGGCACCGAAGCAGTGGCACAAACGTACAGCGGCAATGAGATCACCAGCGTGACCAGCAGCGCGGAAAGTCCGGTGAGTGCCCCAACATTCGAGAACGAATTCGCTGGTACAACTCTGGTAATGACGGCCGAAACGACGACACCGACAACCAGCCAGCCCCAAATCGATCGCACGATGGCGATGGTTTGATCCAGGAAGGCCTGAGGCTTGGAGACAGCGGCAGGTGATCCAACGTCGAGACCCTCAGCATCCGGGGCAGCCGAGTGAGCCAACTGCTCGTCGGCGGCTTCACCGATGTTGGCGACAAGCCCTCCAACGAGCCCGGTCACAAGTGCCACCACGACTTTGAGCAGTGCGAACGGCCAGCCCAGAAACGACGTACTCACCAGGAAGGAATCGACGCCTGTTTGCGGTGTGCTGATCAGGAATCCGACCGACGCTCCCCGGCTGGCTCCTTCGCTGCGCAGTCCAAGCCCCACAGGAATCACGGCGCACGAGCACAGTGGCAGCGGTATGCCGACCAACACGGCCTTGGCGACGCCCAGGCGACCGGAAAGCTGCCGACGCAGCCAGCCGGCCGGAACAACAACGTGCATCAGCCCGGCAACAACAGCGCCCAACAACAGCCAGGGTGCAAGTTCCAGCCAGATATTCCAGATCGCGTTGACCATATTCCTGTGTTCCTGCGTTTGCTGCGTTTGCTGACTAGTGCATTGTCAGAACTAAGTATTAGGCGATTTCTTCCAATAGGTCTGTCAGCCTTCTTAGATTGTCAGAACTCCCAAACGCGAACAGGGTGTCACCGGAATGAATTCGCAGGTCGCCGGGGGGAGGAAAGAATTTTTCTCCTGCGTCTCGACAAACACCCAGCAGCATGATGCCCTCTTCTCTGAGGTTGGTTTCTTTCAACTGCTGGTCAATCAAGGGAGAATTTTGCGGTACACGCACGTCAGCAATTTCCCAGTCGACACCTTCGCTTTCAGCGACTTCCACGAAGTTTTCAATACTCGGTGAAAGCATGAAACGAGCCATGCGGATGGCTCCTGACGACAGCGGATTGATGACTCGTGTGGCACCCGCTTTCTGCATTTTCTGAGCAGCCTGTTCATCACTTGCCCGAGCCACGATCTGCAGATCGCGGGACAACAATCGGGATGACAGTACGACATACAGGTTGTCGGCATCTGTCGACAACACCGTCGTCAGGGCTCGGGCCCGATGGATTCCGGCTTCCTCCAGAATGTCGTCCTGAGTCGCATCACCCTGCAGAAACAACCAATCGTCGCTTCGCATTTCCGGCGTATGCAGTTCGACGTTTTCGTCAATAATGACAAACGGCTGATGACGCTGGTGCAGGTAATTGCAAAGTTCGCGGCCCATTCGTCCATAACCACACACAATGAAGTGACCCTCCAGCTTGTTGATCCGCCTTTCCATACGACGTCGCTCCAGAAGTACTCGAAGATCTGCGTTAACAAGAATTTGTCCGAATTGAATTGCGCTGTACGCAAACACTCCCAGTCCGCATGCCAAATACGCAATGATGAACACCATCGTTGCGTCGGTCAGTGGCTGCGGTTCCTGGGAACCCACAGTCGCCAACAAAATGAATGCCTGATAGAAACTGTGAAGAAGCCCCTGTCCTGTTAGAAGATGTAATCCGACAGTACCGCACAGCAGTATGATCAGGACTAGAAACGGTATCTGAAAAAGACTTCTCATCCTGAAATCACCGCGTGCCTGCAGGTCCCTGCCAACGACGTCATTCCATTGTACGGTGCCAACGATAGAACGTTTGCGTCAGCAAGTCGAGACGGGTTACCAGACCAGCATATTTAATGTCATTCGCCGAATTCTCAACCGCTTATGGAGACTTCGCGGGCGGTGTGGCCGCGGACTTCGGCGTCACGAGTGTGCGATACAGATCCGGTCTGCGTTGCCGAAAATTGCGACTGTTGTATCGCGTATGGCGAATGCGTTTCAAGTTGATGGTTGCTGAGATGTACGCTTCCGTCTTATCCGGACAGCGCGCGGCAATACGAACCGGCCAGTCGCCGATCATCGTACCGCTGCCATACGCCTGGTTGGTGGCAATCATCCCAACGTGACTTTGAAACATGGTCGTCTTCAGGATGAAGTCCTCCACGGAACCACCTCGACCATTGATCCAAACGATCAGTTCGGCACCCTTGAGCGACAGCACACGAGGCGATTCCGGAAACCATCCGTCATAGCAGGTCATAATTCCGATCGTTCCAAAATCGAGTTCGAAAACCGGCAGGTCTGTGCCGGCTTCCATGATCCATTCCGGATCGTTCCTGATCATCCAGTTCCGAGTCTTACCCGCCGGAGGTTTCGCCCATGGAGGCTCGCCATCAAAATGGTCGATGGCACCGTGAGTCTTGTGATAGCGTCCGGAGATTTTCCCGCTGCGATCGAAGAGCAGCGCCGCGTTCGCAAACGTGCCATCCGCATATTTCTCCCAGCAGCCTACGATCACGTAGATTTTATTGGCGGCGGCAGCCGCCGCGATTCTCTTTGTGTCAGGACCCGGTACCGGAATATGCCCCAGCACGTATTCCGGAAACACGACCAGCTGAGCGTCGTCTTTCCCGGCTCGGTCGATGTAGGGAAGTAAGTCAGCCGTCGGATCGTATTCCGGCCGCGGGACGTCGCCCTTGTCGTAGCCGCTGACCTGAACAGCAGCCACCTTAACAATGTCGCGATTCAGCGTCTTGTGCTGCTGTCCGCGACAGGGACTCCCGCAAAACAGCGTCAGCGCGACACAGGAAAAAACGATGTGCGACATCAGGGATTGTTGATTCATGAAGTCAGCTCCAAGATTTCCGTTGATGTACTGGGTCCGCCTGGACGCAGGTCTGCCGACCTCACTCAATAATCGGCTGTAGATTTTCGAGGTTACAGCCAATTCGGGCAACCCATGACAGGGCCATCGTCCGAGGTCCACGCAGTATGCCGCATGAAACAAATTTTGGACAGCAGACCGTGCGATAATCGATTCGAAGACGTTCGTTCATCGCTGCAACGAGATTAAAAATACTGCGCGCGGCGTGCCGAAGTCCGCCGACGGAGAAAGCAAAAGAAATCGGGCGAGTCATCAACGGAATTGATGACTCGCCCGACAGAAACGCTGGCATTCACAGAAGAGCAGCTTTGATCAAGGAGGAGAGAACCAAAGCTGCGGCTCTTAAACTGCGGGTCATGAGTGACTCGTGGCCCTCTGTGACGGAATCAGAACAATTCCTTCTGCCCTGGGAAACCGGCCCATTGCGGGATGGATCCGGTGACCGCCCTGCGTTCCTGAGTGAGGTGCTTTCGTTGAAAAGAGTTATTGGCGCTATTTTCGTTTTGACTCAGCTGCGTCGCTTCAAATCCCGCACGGACCGAAGAGGGCGGATTTCCACCGGCGTTGATCGGTCTGACGGGACCGTTCACATTTGCCGCACGCCGCTGTTGTGAATTTAGCGATGTTCGAACCGCCGTCTCTCTCCGTGGCGTCGGTGCTTCAAAATTTGCCGATCCGAATCGGGAATCAATCGCTGCGGCCGTTCCGGTACCGAAAGTCCTGGCAGTGGGGTTTGGGAATTCATTTTTTGCGACAGCGGCGGGCAGCTGTGTTCGAGGACCGCTGTCCGGCGTGCCGAGCCACAGTGGAGCATTAGTCGCTGCACCGCGTTGAGGCGTTGATCGTTCAGTGACAGCCACTCTTTGGCCAACACCGTTCGTTGTCGCTGGCTTCGCATCAGGACTCTGTAACCGGACCGTTGTATTTGATGCATATTCGTCCAGGATGGCCGGTCGAACAGCGTTTTGACCTCGAAGGCTGCTGCCATCATTGACTGTGCCCGCGTCGACGAGCATCTGGCCTTTCGGCAACGTGAGTTTGGGCATTCCGGCCATCACCCAGCCCTGCCAGTTTTTCTGCAGTGAATCGACGCCACCATGGTGGTAGTTCGACTTGATCGCTTCTGTCCATCCCATACGTTCGCCGTCCGCCAGGAACTTCAGATATTTTGCTCGGCCTCCCTGTTGCACCAGAAAGTCGACCAGCGCATATCCTTCGGCATACAGAATCAGCATCGGACGATAGCCTTTAGGATATTCCTTCATCGTCAGCAGACGCCGAAGACTGATGAAGTCACGGTCGCTGTCGATCACCTGATTCAGAAGGCTTAGCTGCTTCATCTGTTCTGAACGGTCTTCAAACAAAGTGGCTGCGCCTTCGTCCGCCCAGCGTGGCAAAGGTCGTCGAAAATGGCTGGCGAAGATCGTGTGATTCACTTCATGCGGCAGAACGGAATCCAGGATTCGTTCCATCGATCCCTGCACGTACATATTCCAGTTGATGACTTCTGTACCCACAAACTGAAACGTGGTTTGGCCACCGGCACCAAGGGCGCCCGGGCGAACTCGCAGTTTGCACGGGCGATGCCAGTTCGGCAGCGCTTCACCCAGCCAAAATTTCGCCAGATCGCGACGATAGGTCTCAGCAGCTTTGCCGGCCTGTTCAGCAATGTCTGCTGTCGGCGCAGTGACGACGAAGTTGCGCGTCTGAAACGTAGCACCCGTTGAAATGAACAGCGACAGCACGATCAAACTGGATCGCAGAATTGGAGCTTCCATGCTCGCCCTATGCGTAGGTCATCAAACTGCAGTCTGCCGGCAGTCAGCTCGCTGGCAGACGATCAAACACCGGCGAATCCATTCCCGGTGACAGAACTCTTCAGCCGCAAATGCCGAACCAGTTGGTCCAGACACCGTCCAAAATAAGCAAATGTGTGCGCAATTCGTTTCTTACAAATGACTTACAGTTTGTGCAAATCAATGCCGGGGCGGCAGAAACGGTCCGGACTCAGGCAAATCTTGCAGTTGTTACAAAGCATTCGGCGTAATTGTCGTTTCTACAGCCACGAACGCGTCGGGAATCTGCCCGTCGTTCGGTCTGGGTACACTGCCGGCCAATTGCTGGCCAAAAACGACAGATTCCGACGACTTGTAAGGCAGACACTGCAGATGCTATTCGCGCCGATCGACGCGCTACAGGGACCCACCTGAAATGATTCTCATACCCATTTTTCTTGCGCTGTTCGCCGGCTGGATGCTGTGGGGCTGGACGGTTGGTGAATCAACAAACGTCAAATGGCTGCGGCGATGCTGCGCACCGATTTTTGTCGTCACGGTGATGCTCATATCTGCCGGAGCGGGTGCATATATCACTCGAGCTGTCATCCGTAACTCCGTGCGAGAAGACATTGCGAATCTCCTGAAGACGATTGAAATGCGTTTGCAGACAGGTAGTGCGGACAAAGTCATCGCCGAAATTCAGGCTTTGAATCACAGCGATGACCCAGACGCGGATGCATTTGACGTGCTCGACGATGTCACTCAGATGACAGAGAATCTGACGATCGAAACACAGGACGTCGCCGAGGGACCCCGACAGCTGGAAATGCACTAAGCAGCGGACCGTTGCTTACTGTGCCCTGGTAAAAGTCAGAACAACGGTATTCGCTGGTGCAAACCGAAATTTCGTATCAGAAACCCTTGTCAGTTTTCCGACCAGCCGGACTCCATCGTTGCCGGCCAGCGTCAGAGAGCCAGTGTCGGTGATGAACTTTCCTGACGTTTTCGTTTGCTTGCCGTTGTTGACATACACAAGGTTGAAGGTTCCATCGGCGTTGAATGCGACGGCAAACGCTTCGGTGTCCGATCGAGTGGCCGACCATTTGCCACTGAGATATTTCGGCGAACCGACATCCGTCGATGTACGCGGTGCGGACGGTGCTGTCGGATCGACAGTGCCGGGGTTTTCAGATTCAGCACTCGTATCGGCGACAACCCAAATAGTCGACGTCTCTTTTGCCAGTACCGCCAGTCGATTGATTTCATCGCGAAGCTGCTGGCCTGTCAGACGGTTACCAGTCACGAATTTGGACAGTTCGGTGCGTTGTCGTTTTGCACTGTAGGCGAACTGAGCGGGTGCATGTTTCTGGCTGGCCGACATCAACTTCAGCAAGATTGACGTCGACAACAGGTTTTCATCTTTGATGACGCTGAGTCCCAGACGTATTCCGATGCTCTTTTCATCATCAGAAATGGTAACAAGCACCGGAAAGGTCCAGGGGTCCAGCTGCTTTGTCGTCGTGACAGAACGATTCCCATCAGCCCTGGCATCAAATCCGACTGACTTCAGCAGGTCACGCAAAGCTTCAGCATTCGTGATCGCTTTGGGACGCGTAGTGCCGGTCTTCTCAGTGTTGTCGGGATCAACGACGCTCTCAAAGACCGTGTTGGTTCGAACGTCGGAGAACAGGTCATGATCGTCAGCAACGGCCAGAGTCGTCGCTGTCATGAGCAGGGCGAAGGCAATTCTGTTTGTTGGGAAAAACATGGCAACACCTGTTATTACGGAGTGCATTGGCTGTCGTGGATTCGTTCGAAGTAAGGACGTACCAACCAAAGCGTTGCCCGTTGAATGTTGTTACATTCTAAGGCAGATTTTTTGGTCAACTTTTGAAAACCCTGCAATTACCCACATCAATTCTGTTGTATCCGGAATGCGCTGCGGTGTGCAGGGGCCACCTTGTGCAGCGAAGTGCGCCGACAACAAAATGACTCAGGCGGCGGCACTACGTCGTGTTACAATCCCGTCGGTAACTTTCAGGTCCATCGCAACTCTCAGTGCGTCACAAATTCCCCTGATGGTGCGGCGGTCAAGCTGTGTGGACAGCGGTAGATTCAGGACTTCTGCAGCCGCCTGGGACGCCTGCGGAAACTCTTCGACGCAACACGTCTGCTGCGGAAACGGGAACAGAGTGCCGGCATCGATACCGTGACTCCACAGGTGCTGTCGGATGGCTTCTCGACGTTGCCCGGGAACTCGAATACAGAAATGGCTGAGAGCAGAAAGGTCATTCGGTGGCAGTTGCATACAATCCGAGCACCCGCGAAGGTGCTTTCTGTATTCGTCACTGAGTGTCATTCGTCGCTCGCTGAAAGCAGTGGACTGTTCCAGGTTTTGTAATGCCTGGGTGACGTGCAGTCGCGTGGACGGACGGTGCCATTCGTGTGAATTGACTGTGAACAACGAACTGCAATCTGTAGCTTCGGACATTCGCCGCTGCTGGCGGGCCCGAAGCTGGCGATAAAGAACCGGTTCGTGTGCGACGGTTCGAAGAACCACATTTGCGTTCCAGGCAAGACGTCCCATACGGCGAGCAGAGGCGAGGTCCTGGTCACGGCATCGCAGCAGCATTGCAGACATGTCACCACATTGCGTCAGCGCCATGCCGCCCCAGCCAGCGTACAGTGATTTGCCAAGGCCGAAGCTAAGCACGGTCACATCAGATCTCTGCATCCGCCGCATGTCCGCAGGCGTCGGGATGGCCATGGCCATATCAAAAATTCGCAGCTTTGCGTCCCGTACGAGAGATTGATTCAGGTCCACCGATGAAAAGCGATGCCCGAACATTTCTGACAGGATCACGCCGTGACCACCGGAAACCGTGCCGGAACAGTCCATCTGCAGGCTGCCGGGCGAACAGTCGGCATAGCGAACTGCTCGCTGGCACTCCACAGCGGCGTGATGTACGGCACCACAGTTGAACGCGGAACAAATGATCTCTGCATCGCTGGCGATGCGGAACTGAATCGTTCGAGTAATGCCGTAGCGTGCTGAAGGCAGCCAGACAGCGTGTCTTACACCAAGCCTCTGCCTGTATTGCCGTTCCAGCTGTTCGACACCACCGTTGTTGAACAGACTGCGAACAGCCGTGCAGGCCAGAGCCGCCGAACCAAACGGTGGGCGATGGCGTGGAATCATTCGGCCTTCTTTCTGGCGAAGACTAAGGTTGTGGGAGCGATCGACAGGCCAATGCTGTGCCACAGCAACGTCCCCATCGCAAAGGCCGCACGGGCCCCCAGTGACGTTGAATCCGTGTGTTGAGCACCTCTGGGAGATGCAGACAGGATCTCGAAACCAGCGTCTTCCACTGTTTTTAACAGACTCTTTAACGGCATAGAAAATCGATGGTCAGCGATGGCTCGGCGGATCAGTTTCTTTGAAATGCCGGCGGACACAGTCCCAACCATGCGTCCCGTGGTGATGAAAGCGGATTTGGTGACAGCTCGGATGACCAGCAATCCGTCGTCTCGAAGTAATTGGCGGGCCGCTCGCAACTCAGCGGGCTGGTCCGGCCAGTAGATATGAGCATCAAGGACGGATATGACGTCGACAGGATTCTGCTGCGAAAACAGCGTACAGTCATTCAGCGAACAGCATTGTTCTGCGCAGTAACCCAACGACGAAACATAGTCAACAGCTTCGGGAACGATATCCAGTCCGGCGCATTCGAAGCCGCGTTTTTCAGCTTCGACAAGGAGACCCCCGAACGAACAGCCGACATCCAGAATCCTTGAGCAACCGTATCCCAGCGCCTCAATCTGATCGAGTGTCGACTTGAAACCGTTTTGCTTCAACTGATTCAGCCGCGTGCCTTCGGCTTCGTTGCCCCATGCCATGTGCCGGGTGTGATCCGTTTCGGCAGCCTCGTCATAATCGCCGGTCATAAAATACGTTGCACAGCAGGAGCAGCGGGCCCACAGCATTTCTCCGCGACCGGAATCGAAGCGGTAACGACTGGTGCCACTGGTAATCTCACCACACGCCGGGCAGAAGTCACCCAACTGAAGTGACGTTGATTCCTGCGCCGAATCCGGAAACTCGGCAATCTGGTCCTGCATAGCTCCATCCTTTGAGCACCGGAAGTAACCAACGCGTCAGTCAGCAAGTCCTGACACGCATTGGGTTGATGTATGGGTTTTTCGCGCCATCGACACAACTTGCGCGTATCTTTCGAGTGCCCAGCGGGAACAGTGAAATGATTTTCGAGCGTCAGCTCGCATCTGACCTGAGGGGCGTGCCCTCGTGAGGAAATTTCTGTTTAATTGCCGGGGGGCCATCTGACACCCCTTCATACCATTCCGCCCTGAAAACACAGTAAATACGTAAACCGGGTGGCGGAGATTTGGTGTGGAAACCGGACGTTCGTGTGCAGTGGTGTCGGAAAGATGATAACATTTCCCGGCTCTATGCTCGATTGCGAGAGTCCCCGTCACCTCAAGAATCACCTTCAGCAGATTTTCAACCGCAACTTCTCCGGCAGATTCGGCAGGAAATGCTGTCGAATTCATGACAGCAGACATCTGGTCCCACCAGAAATACTGCGTATTGAACGGCCGGCATGGTTTTCAACTGATCCATCACGACGCTTTTTCGAAGGCCGTCGTTTCCATGAAACACGCCCGGCTCGGGCATACTTGAGCGGCCACTGCTCAACCATATTCAAACATCAAACAGGTCGATAATTATGGTACATGATCCCTACGCGCCGTGCATGTGCGGCAGCGGTAAGAAACTGAAGTTCTGTTGTCAGGACATTCTTTCTGATCTGGTGAAAGTCGAAAAGCTGATCGACAATCAGCCCGACGCGGCCGAAAAACTGCTGCGATCGTTGATTACCCAACACTCAGACAAAGAAGTGCTGGTCACTCAGCTGGCCTCTGTCCTGACTCGCAAAGGTCAGTTCGACGATGCGCGGAATCAGTTGGTCGAATTCCTGCGTCGTCACCCGGACGAACCGCGGGCGCTGTTGGCACTGGCAGATGTGTGCCTGGCGACTCAGGGATTTGACGCCTCGCGGCGCATTATTCACCGCGCGTTTCAGCTGGGGGCCCGTCAATTTCCGGCCGGCGTTGCGATGCTGGCGTCGCAGATTGCCCAGCAGATGGCCCGGGCGGGCTGTGCCATGGCCGTACGTGAACATCTGGCGTTGTCGGTTCGCATGGCTCCACCGGAACAACGAAACACCTTGCTGATGCAGCTTGCAAACTTTGAGTCGCAGCGAACAGTTCCCTACCCTTTTCGTGGTCGCTTTGCTCTGCTGCCCGTCGAACTGGATGAAGAACTTCAGAAAGAAGAGCGTCGGGCACGACAGGTCAGCCAGATCGGGTGCTGGGAACCGGCCGCCATCCTGTACGGTCGACTTGTGGAAAAACAGCCTCAGAACGGAGTGCTGTGGCATAATCTCGGACTGTTTCGTGCGTGGGACGGCCGCGTTGCGGAAGCTGCGAAAGCGTTTCATAAGGCCGCCGATCTGATCGATGACTTCGATACCGCTGTTGAAACAGAAGCCCTGGCTCAGCTGCTGGATCTTGAAGTGGATGGGGATGCCTACTCAATTGTTCAGGTCAATGCACCTGTGAAGTCCGTGTCACAGCTGTTGACATCTCTGGACTCCGACGGCCGCCTTGCTCGAATGCCGTTGAATACGAATGACGAAAATGAACAGACGGCCCGAGTTGCCGCCGAGTACGAATTGCTGACAGAACCGTTGTCGGATAAAGTCGACCCGGACAATCTGCCCGATGTTCTGGCCGACATTACCGTGTATGACGCAGACGAATCCTCTGGATCGGATGCTCAGGTGCTGATCGTTGCTCTCGACGACGACATCAAAGAGGCAACTGCATTATTCCGCAGCGTGGCCGGAGATCTGTCCGATTCAAACGAAGATAACGAGCCGACTCCGGTATCACGATTGCCGCAGGCCTGCCGGTTGTTTGACTGGAAGACTCACCATGCCGAGCACCTGGGCAGCAGCCACTTCCGTAAGATCGATCGACAGCGACTGAATTCGGCCCTGCAGCTGTGGCTTGAACAGCCGTCAAAATCGCTGGGTAATGAAAGTCCGATTGAGGCCGCCAAAGATGCCAATAACCTTGTGAAGGTGGGAGCCAGCGTAATCACGCTGGACGTTGTCTGCAATCGCATGGGATATGATCCGGATCTCGCGGATATTCGCTCGCGACTGGGCATTCCCGTGCCGTTAAAGCTGGAGCCTGATGAAGAACAGGCGATCACGTCCCTGCCCCTGCTGCAGTTCGCGCGGCTGGCGGAATCGGAACTGTCAGATGATCAGGTCGTCGACTTCACGAATCGCGTGACACTCGTCCGGCACCTGCTGTTGATAGAACGAGCCGTTTCTGAACTCATCCGACGTCCAACAGCTCTGGAACGATTTACTCCAATGCGTGCCCACATGCTGCGTGCCACGGTGGCTCGCGAGAAGAATGATCTGAACATGGCATCAGAGTGCTTTGAGGATGCGCGCCGCTCTGTTGCTGATAACCAGGATGCCTTCCGCACCAAACTGGAGCTGGACATCCGTGAACTCAGCTTTCGCCTGGACGATCCCACAGATCCGGAGCTGCCCGCGCTGCTGACATCCATTCGTGAACGATATTTCGTCAAGATTCCGGAAATCGAAGAAGTGATCCGGGAAGAACTCATCAATAGCGGCTGCACTCATCTGCTGGATCAGCTGCAATCTGCAGCAGCAGGTGCGGACGGCGGTCTGTGGACACCGGAAAAAGAAGAAAAAGCAGCGAGCTCCGAAAAGCTGTGGATTCCCGGGCAGGACTGATCTTCTGACGGATGCAAGGTCGAGCATGATACCTGGAAATCCTGCGTTGATGTGCCACTGGCTTGGCCAGTGCCATTCAGAGCGTCGCGGTGGAACGAAAGCACTGGCGGAGCCAGTGGCACACAAATGCCCTTAAGTGACCATAAACCGTTTCCTGACGACGAAAGTGTCATGCAGCATGCGTTGAAACTGGCAGCGTGTGGGTTCGGCGCGGTGGAACCGAACCCGGCCGTTGGTACCGTAATTGTTGACAGCCAGCGCCACCTGATTGCAGAGGGTTTCCATCAACAATTCGGCGGTGCTCACGCCGAAATCAATGCGATCACGGCGGCTGGTGAACGAGCTCGCGGCGCCCGGATATTTGTGACGCTGGAACCGTGCTGCCATCAGGGAAAGACGCCACCCTGCGCAGACGCTGTGATCGCTGCGGGATTGGGTGAGGTCGTGATCGGATGTCAGGATCCGGCACCTCATGTCGCCGGCAAAGGCATCGAAAAACTGACGGCTGCCGGAATCGCGGTCACGGCTGGCGTCTGCGAAACCGACGCGCAGGAACTGATCGCACCGTTTCGCAAACTGATGCTGGAAGGTGTGCCCTGGGTCCACGCCAAGTGGGCCATGACTCTGGATGGCCACATCGCAACTCGCACGGGACATTCGAAATGGATTTCCGGCGAAGAGTCCCGAGCCGAAGTGCATCGCCTGCGCGGTCGCATGGATGCGATTATCACTGGAGCCGGCACCGTGCAAGCCGACGACCCGCTGCTGACCGCCCGACCATCCGGACCACGAACTGCTGTTCGCGTGGTTGTGGATCGAAGCGGTGAGTCCGTGACACCCGACGGCCAGCTGATGGGCACAATCAACGAAGCCCCGGTCTTGATCGGTGTTGCAGAAGCACATGCAAACACTGATCACCTGAACGAACTGAAGGATCTGGGAGCTGAAGTCCTTGCAATAAATGCTGACAAGTCGGTACTGCAGCTGCTGCTGAAAGAGCTGGGGCGCCGCCAACTAACCAATGTGCTGGTCGAGGCTGGTGGCAGTCTGCTGGGCTCATTCTTTGACGAAAGCCTGATTGACGAAGTACACGTCTTTGTCGCTCCCAAAATCGTTGGCGGTCAGGAAGCCGTTGCACCCGTCGGTGGTCAGGGCCTGGCCCAGGTTCCGCAACTGCCGTCGCTGCGAAATACGACGATTCGCCAATTCGGCGACGATGTACTGATCGAAGGACGGATTAATACGTCCAGTCTGTCCGCACACTGACTCGGCGGCCTGGCTACAGCGTATTAGGCTGATTCGTGGCCGCGAAAAATGTTTTCTGGCCGACTATGTGTGCCTCTCACGAGCCCGAACGACCCACGTGTTTGGGTAAACTGCTCTAGAAGTCGGCGTGGCCTGGAGTTCTCGGAAAGGGAATGACGTCGCGGATGTTTGCCATACCAGTGATCAGCTGCACAGCGCGTTCGAGACCCAGCCCGAAGCCGCTGTGTGGCACAGATCCGAATTTTCGCAGTTCGGTGTACCACCAATATTCCTCCGGATCCATGCCGCACTCTTCGATCCGCTGCAGCAGTACGTCCAGTCGTTCTTCTCGCTGGCTTCCGCCGATGATTTCACCGATTCGCGGCACCAGAACGTCCATGGCTCGTACTGTTTTTCCATCGTCGTTGCATCTCATGTAAAACGGCTTGATACTGCGAGGATAGTCGAACAGGATGACAGGCTGCTGGAAATGCTCTTCCGTCAGAAACCGTTCATGTTCACTTTGCAGGTCGTGGCCCCATTCGACGGAATAGTCAAACTTGTGCCCGCTGTTCTGCAATAACGCAACGGCCTCGGTGTACGGCAGCCGGATAAATTCGTTGTTGCGAATATTGTCCAGCGTTTCCAGGACTGTCTTGTCGATGCGCTGGTTGAAGAATTCCATGTCTTCCGGGCACTGTTCCAGAACGTCGCCGATGATCGTCTTAACGAACGATTCCGCCAGGTCCATGTTATCGGTCAGTTCAAAGAACGGCATTTCCGGTTCAACCATCCAGAACTCGGCAAGATGCCGCGTGGTGTTACTGTTCTCGGCACGAAACGTTGGTCCGAACGTGTAACAGTCACCGACAGAGGTGGCAAAAATTTCAGCTTCCAGCTGGCCGCTGACGGTCAGTGCGGCAGGTTTACCGAAGAAATCCTGTTTCCAGTCAATTTTGGTCTGAACTTTCGCAAGTGCAGCCAGATCCAGCGTGGTCACCTGAAACATTTCGCCCGCACCTTCGCAGTCGCTGGTCGTAATGATGGGCGTATTGATGTACAGGAAGCCACGTGTCTGAAAAAAATTGTGGATCGAGCGGCTGATGCAGTTTCGCACCCGCGCGACTGCGCCAAAACTGTTGGTGCGCGGTCGCAGATGAGCGATCTCGCGCAGGAATTCAAAGCTGTGTCCTTTTTTCTGCAAAGGAAAGCTGGCCGGATCGGCCTTCCCGATAAGCTGCAGCGTTGCCGCGTGAACTTCGATACGCTGGCCCTTGCCGGGTGACTCCTTCACCGTACCTTCAATCGACACACTCGCGCCGGTCGTGACGCTCTTGATTGTGTCGGCATATGCCGGAATATCACCATCGACAACAACCTGCAGATTCTTCATGCAGCTGCCATCGTTCAATTCGATAAACGAAAAACCGTTTTTGGAGTCGCGGCGCGTACGAACCCAGCCCTTGACGGTTACAGTTTTTTCGAATTCCGCATCTTTGAGCAACGATGCAATGCGTGTCAGCTTGATTTTTGTCATATCTGTCTTCGCCGGATGGTAACCCTGGTCTGTTCCAATCGTTCAGTCTGCTGACCGAGCGTTCTGTGCAAGATATGCTCTATCCACAATCAGGGGAACAGAGGTCAGGGACGCTCCATCTTTCCAGGAAAATTGCACATCCGTTCAGATATTGGCTCGATGGCTGCGGAAGCAACTGGTACCTTCCGAATGGTCGTGTTCCGTATCGATCGTTGCCACATCCCTCTTACATAGAAAACAATTTGTCATGGCCACTGCTGCAGCCCGTCACATTCTCGTCCCCGATGAAGCCAAATGCCTTGAACTTAAGGCACAGATTGAAGGCGGAACAGACTTCGCGGATGCCGCGAAGGAACACAGCGAGTGCCCATCCGGCGCCAAAGGCGGAGATCTGGGAACGTTTTCAAAGGGCCAGATGGTTCCTGAATTTGATCAGGTTGTGTTCAACGATGAGATGAACACAGTTCACGGCCCGGTCAAGACGCAGTTTGGTTACCACCTGCTTGAGATTACTGCTCGCAGCGAATAAGCGCTGGCAGTGCCGGCGGTCTACTGTCGCTCGAAACCGGCACCGGACGACAGTATTTCGTACAATCACGCCGCAGCGAACATCAACACTTTCAAACCGGCGGCTCACATGAGCCGCCGAACACGGGCCACGTGCTTTCGTAAAATGCTCTAGTGATTGTGCTCTGCAAACAGGTCGCTCTTCTTGTCTCCTCTGGCAATCACGTAAGCCAGCAGATCCAAAATTTCTTCCTTGATCAGCTTGTTCATGACGCCCTTCGGCATAATGCTGACGTTGCTGATTTCCCGTTCATCAATATCCGACTTTTTGATCGTTCGGATTTTTTCCGGCGACGTCGCATTGTCGATGATCTGAACTTCTCCGTCGGTTTCTTTGACCACCAGCCCGGTAACAACCTTGCCCGACGTCAGCACAAACAGGTTAGACTGAAACTTCTTGTCGATCTTCTTCGACGGATCCAGAATGTGTTCCAGCACGTCAACCGCTGAATATTTCGGGTCCAGCTTAGCCAGATCCGGCCCGACGTTGTTCCCTTTTTCATTGAGCTTGTGACAACCGATGCAGGCGGCGACTTTAAACAGTTGTTCACCCACAGCAAAGTTGTTGCCGCGATGATGCAGGTGTTCGACATCGCCCGACAAATCCGCCAGTTTCCATTCGGTGTTACGACCCAGGTAGTTCAGCAGTTCGTCTCTGATTTCCAGTCCGCCGGCCGCTGCATAGCCAGCAGGATCTGTGTTGTACGCATCAAGGTCCGCGACCACATACATCGCTCCGTACATCCTGCGCCAATGCCCCGGGTAGGTGCAGACGTATGGATACACGCCAGGTTCCGTCGGCACTGCAAAGAATACGGAATCTGATTTCCCAGGCTGCAGCAGCCTGCTGGAGGCCAGGATGTTGGTCGAGTTAGGAATGAAATGGCGAGCTTCCGCATCTTTGTCACGGCCAGTGGCTTCAGCCAGCTCACCAACTTGCTCCATCGTCCCTGGAAGTACGATGGCAAAATTGTGAGGCATCTTATCCGCGTTGGACAGAGCGAATTGAACTGGTCGGCCCGCCTGTACAGCGATGGTGTCGTTGTCGTAGATCATTCGTTCGGGCACCGTGCCGATTCTGATCAGCGGTACCACAAGTTCGGCCATCCTGGGATCGAATCGTCGACGCCCAGCGTCGTCCAGTCGTTGTCGCAAAGTACTGCCGATATCCAGTGCGACACGAGCCTGCGGTGAATTACGTTCACGAGGTTCTTTGCTGGCCAGAAACGAGAGAACAGCTTCACCAACCGTTCCCAGTTGATCCTGCGGCCATGATTTTCCGGGGATGGTGGCCAGCGACGCCAACGACGTTGTCACAGATTGACGCTTTTTCAACAAACCTGCCAGAACCCCCGTCTTAGTGGCTTCATGCCCTGGCAACTGCATCATGGATGCGATACCGACTTCCTGCAGAGTCTGTTCCGCGGCGGTCACCAAAACAGACGCCGGAATCTCCTGCTTCCGGAATCCCGGACCGGACCAGCTGGCTTTCAGGCCATCGCCGCCGCCGTTGTCGAAGTAGGTGGCGACGATCGAGTGTACACCCGCGGTCAACGAGACACGACCGCTTTTCTCAACCATTCCGTGCAATCCGTCGTTGTTGATCAATAAGTTTCCATCGATATAGAAGCGGCTGCCGTCATCCGATGCGATGTAGAAGGTGTAGTCTCCCGGCCGATCGATCTTGATATGCCCGGTGAAACGCAGTGCAAATGCATCTCGTGTTTTCAGCGCGGATACGTCCATGATGATGGTCGACGCGCCGCCGCTGGCTTTCGGCTTCAGCCTGGCAAGTGTTTCGACCGCAACATTTCCGGGATTAGGAGCAAAAAAATCCACCGCCAGGCCCGGCTTCGTCATCACGCTGGATCCGATGCTTCCGGGCAGTGTCGGCACCAGCGTCGCTACCTTTCCGAACGCGGAATCTCGGGCGACATCTGTAGCGATCAGGCTGACAGACGACAGAACTTCCTGCAGCGAAGTATTGCCCGTGCCAGCCGCAGCAAATGCCCCGTCGGAGTTGCCGTCAGCCGTCATCCACGACGCCAGCGCTACCCGGCGAGCTTCTGCACTGTGGCCGTTTGTGGCAAGACGAGCGATACGATTGCGAACAGAACGGAGCTGATCCGCTGGCTGACTGGACAGCAACCGAGCAAGACTGTTCAGGACATTCACGTCAGCTTTTTCGTTAAGGCCCTCAATCAGATTGAACAGCTGTTCGATTTCAGACGTGCTGCGAAACTTTGCCAGCCCGGCCAGTGATTCCTGCAGCGCCTGAACGGGAGCATTTTCTCGAGTCATAATCGCCTGATAAACGGCTTCGGTTTTCTCCATCTTCAGCAGCTCATTGACGCTGGAGTTTGCCAAAGCAAATGCATTTGCTGCGGACGACAAGCCGCGCCCTGATGCCAGTTGCTCCCGAATGTAAGCATTAGCGTCAATCGTCTTAAGAGCTTCTTTGATATTGAATTCGAGTTGGATATCGGTGGGATGCTGCGACGCAGAGAAAATAATTTCAGCAGCCGCCGGCACGCCCAGTTCAGCCGCCGCGATCACCGCCTGGGCCCGCACCTTAGCGCCGGGATCATTGGCATAACGAATCAGCATTCTTATCGCATCACTGGTGCCAATCACTCCGCTGTCGGTCCTGCGTCCACCGGCCTCAACGCCCGCCCATTCCGTCAGCACTTTCACGGCCGACGCTCGAGCGTTTTCGTTTGCAGAACCAAGAACTTTGTTCAGCAGATCCATATTGGGAATACGATGACGCTGATGAGTCCACAGAGCTTCGGTCAGTGGACCTCCATCTTCCGGTGTTGCCGCGTTAAACTGCGCCGCCCATTCCGCGACTGCGGCAACGACTTCCCTGCTGTCCCGGCCGGTCAGTTCAAGGCGTGCTCGATAACGTTCTCCCAGCGTGGAAGAACTGAGATACTTCACGACTTCGGCGACCGGCTTGCCCTTCATTCTTGCGACCGGCATCGTCGGGCGGCCGGATGCGGTGACGCGATAGACGCGACCATGCAGTTTGTCGCGACTGGGATCCCGCAGATTGTGCTGCATGTGACCAATCAGTGGATTCTGCCAGTCCAGAATATACAGAGCACCGTCACCCCCGATTTCCATGTCGCTGGGTCGGAAGTTGGGGTCCGTCGAGTAGACAATCGTCTCGACTTCTGAAGCATGCAGACTGGCTCCGTCTTCTTCGAATTCGTACTGCATGACTCCCTGAAAACCAATCACGTTTTCAATCAGCATGTTGCCGCGAAGAGATTCCGGAAAGTGGTCACTGTCAAGAATGAGAGTCGCAGGGACAGGACGCATTCGTTTATTAAACAATCGCTTTGGTGCACCTCGCCCCGGAAAACCGACGTAATCACCCGTGCCGCTGGTGCCGTCATTGACCATCTGCCGACCCCATTGATCAAAACAGTCGCCGTGTGGATTCGGTGAGATTCTGAATTGATGATCAATTTCGAACTTCACGGGATCGAAACGGAACACACCGCAGGTGCCACTGTCTGCTCGATAAGTGCGGGTGGGTGTCTCAAAATTCTCATAGTGAAAGATGCCTCGAGAAAAGTAAAACCGCCCCGCCGGACCCATCACAAAACCGTTAGCTGTGTGATGCGTGTCAGCAGAGTCAATGCCGTGGAAAATTCGTTCCTTGATGTCTGCCTTGTCGTCGCCGTCTGTGTCTTTCAGGAAGAAAATATCCGGAGCCATCGCCACCAGTACTCCGCCATTCCAGAATTCAAATCCCGTTGGATTGTGCAGACCGTCAGCAAACGTGATGCACCGATCCGCTTTTCCGTCACCGTTGTCGTCAGGAAGGATGAGCAGCTTGTCGTTCATTTCCTCCCGTGGATTCCAGTGTGGATAAGTAGGCCACGCCGCCACCCACAGACGACCATCGGTGTCGACCGCGCTTTGTACAGGGTTGACCAGTTCCGGAAACTGCTCTTCGGATGCGAACAGGCCGATCTCCATGCCCGCGTGCATGGTCATCATCTCGATGGCTTCTTCGCCGCTAAGAAACTCGTGCTTCCCACCCTCCAGTTGGCCCTGTTTGTTGCTGATTACGGGAATGGGGTCAGGCAGATTGCTGTCGTCAACTTCGATTGTCTTCCCGTTGGCTGCTGACCAGATCACTTTGTCGCGGTTGGCGGCCATTACGTTCAGCATTCCAAGCTCACGTTCCTGCACCACAAAGTTCGTCTGCCCATCGACAAACTTCAGACCTGACCGACCACCAAAAACACTGTAGCCGTCGGTCGCTCGATAGATGTTGTGCCAGATATGGTTTTTGGCCAGGACAGCTTTTCGAATTGCCGCCACTTTGTCCGGCGTGCCTGGCCGGCGAGCGACAACCTTCTGCTGAACCCTGGCAACGCCTGCGGTTCCGGGCGTCGAGAATAATGCCTGCGCAATAACGCGGGCCAGCAGTGCGTTTCCCTTGTCGTTCAGGTGAATTCCGTTGATCGTATTGTTGGCACCCTGGCGTTCAAAGAATTTTTTCGAAGGAGCAAACAGGTCAATGAACGTTACACTTTTTTTGCTGGCAACTTGTTTCATTGCGGCTGTGTACAAATTCAGGCGAACATTGTTTTCGCTGCCATCCGGAAGATTCGAATCCTTCAGATCTTCGTGGGCTATTGGACTGAACAGAACTAATCCGGGCGCAGACTTGCTGTTGTACTTTTGGGACTGCAGGTGATCGACATAGTCTGCCAGTTGCTGGCGGAACTGAGGCAAACCTTCTTCTCCGGCAAATGATTCGTTGTAACCAAAAAACGCGAAGATGACGTCCGCCTTCACCTTAGTCAGCCATTCGTCGGGCGTGCCAAAACTCTGAGAACGCGGCCGCGTGATGAGCGTGTCCGCACTGAACCCGAGGTTGCGAAAAACGAGTTCCTGCTGCGGAAACCGAGACTGCAGAATCGTTTCCAGCCAACCGTAGTGCTGCATCCGATCAGCCAGAGTATTGCCAACAATGGCAATGCGGTCGCCCTTCTTGAATTCGAACTCTGCTGCTGGCGCCGTCAGCGCGACGATCGGAGAAACCAGGGCAATCAAACAGACAACGGTGTGGCGACTGAAACTCACAATGCACCTCGGACGATGTGTGAAATTCGGGCAGGGCTGTGACGGGTGGGCGGACTCAAGAAATCCGGAGCTGCAGCTTATCGCGCGGGACGACCAATAGCCACGATCCGACCGAAATCCCTGTCCCACTGCGGGCTGTCTAAAATAGTCGCCAGCCACTTCGTCGGGCTGCCGGACGAAGATTGCGGGACCGGAACTTCCAGGGGCAACAGAGTCGTGACAACCACCCGCCACTTTCGGTTGCCGCCCCGCCGCGTTAGGATGACGGTGAAGAAGGAACGTCCACACAACCCGGCATCTTAGAAGCCCCATGTCTGCAAAACTCATTGATGGAAAACTGATATCTGCTTCCGTCCGTCAGCAGGTCACGGAAGACACCGCAGCATTTACGGCTGAAACCGGCGTCACTCCGCAACTGGCAGCTGTACTTGTCGGCGACGATCCGGCCAGTCAGGTCTATGTCCGTAACAAGGAGCGGGCGTGTGAGAAGTGCGGATTGAAAAGCACACTGTACCGACTGTCAGATCAGACAACTCAGCAGCAGTTGATGGACCTGGTGGCTGAACTGAATACTGATAAAAGCGTTCACGGGATCCTGGTGCAGCTGCCGCTGCCGAAACATCTGGATTCGACTCCTGTGCTGGATTCCATTCGCCCCAGCAAAGACGTCGACGGCTTTCATCCCGAAAACGTTGGCCTGATGCTGCAGGGACGACCTCGTTTTCTGCCGTGTACCCCCCACGGTGTCATGAAAATGCTGGAACACGAAAATATCGACACGGCAGGCAAACACGCCGTCGTGATCGGCCGCAGTGACATCGTGGGAAAACCGATGGCCGGATTGCTGATACAGAAGGGAGCCGACGCCACAGTGACAGTTTGCCATAGCCGCACAACCGATATCGCCGCCGTCACACGACAGGCAGACATCGTGGTGGCCGCTGTCGGCATTCCGGAATTCGTTAAGGGCGATATGATCAAGCCCGGCGCCGTGGTGATTGATGTGGGCATCAATCGAGTGAACGATAAACTGGTTGGCGATGTTGAATTTTCAGCGGCTGCGGAAAAGGCGTCCGCGATCACGCCGGTACCCGGAGGAGTCGGACCAATGACGATTGCGATGCTGCTGAGAAATACGCTTGAGGCAGCAAAGCAGTCGGTGTAAAGACCGAAGAACAGCGTGGACAAAACCAGGAGAGCGAGAAACAATGACCGACCTCATCTTCGCAGACCGCACGGTCCTGATCACCGGAGGCTCCCGAGGCATTGGTAAAGCTGCCAGCCTGCGGCTTGCCGGTGAAGGTGCCCGCGTGGCCGTGAACTATGTTTCTGATGAAGCGAAAGCCGCTGAAACCGTGGCTGACATCGCAGCGGCCGGCGGGACGGCCATCGCTGTACAGGGCAACGTCGCGGTTCCGGCTGAAGCAGCCGGCATTGCAGAGAAAACTCGTGCTGCGTTCGGCCCGGTCGACATGCTCATCCACTCGGCCGGCATCAGTATCGTGGAACACGCCACGGACGTGACGTGGGAAACCTGGCGCAGAACGATGGACGTCAATCTGGATGGTACGTTCAACATGGTTTACGCGCTGAAGAACGAAATGATTCAGCGCGAGTTTGGTCGTGTCGTGCTCATTTCTTCGATCGCCGCATTGCGAGAACGAGAGAACCAGGTGCATTATTCGGCATCGAAGGCCGCTGTGATCGCCATGACCCGTTGTATGGCTCAGGGCTGGGCGAAGCACAACATACGCATCAACTGCATCTGCCCCGGACTTATCGAAACCGAAATGGCGTACACACTGGCTCCCGAAGTTCACGAAGCGATCGTCAAAGCCACACCGATGGGCCGCAAAGGTGAACCGGACGAAATCGCGTCGGTCATCCGCTTCCTGTTGAGCGATGAATCCAGCTTCATGACCGGCCAGACGGTCGTTGCCAGCGGTGGAAGAGTGATGATCCCGGGATAACGTTCCGAGCCACAAAAGTTCTGGGGTTCGCATCAGAATCTGACTGGGAGAAAGTCAGAGGACAAACGTTCAACTGAAGCCTCCAGTGCTTTGTCAAAGCCGGAAAGTGGGGTTGAATCATTCGCCAAGAAAGGGGGTCGGGTACCAAAAACTTATTTCTGATCAAACACTAGTCGTCCAGCTGTTCGTTGGCCCACGTGGACAGCGCCTCCTGGACTTCCTTCATGACGCAGTCGCCAGCGACTCTGGCCTGGTTAAGATCGCCACCGTTGGGAAGATCTGACTGGCAGAAAAAGTAGAACTTGATTTTGGGTTCCGTGCCGGACGGACGTCCGGCAATCTGAACGCGAACAGGACTGTTCGGGTCGGACTTGTAGATCAGCAGGTCGCCGCTAGGTTCATCAATGGTGCCGATCGAATCACCGCCGGGAATGTCAGTTCGGGTTCCTGCCGCATAGTCAGCCACTTCAACAAATCGTACAGAGCCGAATTCCGCCGGTGGGTTTTCGCGCAAAGTCTGCATCAAACCGTCGATCTTTGCCTTACCGGTAGGTCCGGTGCAGTAAATCGATTTCTGCCCTTCCGCATGATAGCCGTGACGGGTGTACAGTGCGTCCAGATGGTCGAGCAACGTTTTTCCCGCAGCCTTCAGTTCAGCCGCAAGTTCCAGGATGAACACCGCGCCGACAGCACCGTCTTTGTCTCGGCAGTAATCTCCGGCAAGAAAACCGATGGATTCTTCGCAGCCAAACACGAAGTGATCAGCGCCATTTTCTTCGATCGTCCTCGCGATCCATTTGAATCCAACCAGCAGTTCATTAAATGTGCGTGCCCCGTATTCATCAGCCACAGCTTTGACCAGCGGAGTAGTCACAAGTGTTTCGATGACGTAATCGTCAGACGACAGCGTGCCGGCGTCTCTTCGCTTGTTCAGCAGGTAGTCGGTGATTAGCGACCCCGTCTGGTTGCCGGTGATCAGGGTAAAGCCCCCCTCAATGTTGCGCACCATCACGCCGAGTCGATCTGCGTCCGGATCTGAGGCCAGAATCAAGTCAGCGTCGTGTTTAGTTTCCCGGATCCAGTCAATAACCGGATCAAAGACTTCCGGCAATTCCGGATTGGGCAGATGATTGGGCACATTCGGGAAGTTGCCGTTCGGCTGTCGGTGATCTTCAAAGATGTCCACCCTGTCAAACCCAAGCTGTTGCAGAATCCTGTAGATCGAAGTTTCACCGACACCGTGCAGCGGCGTGAAGACGGCAGAGATATCGCGATTACTGCTTAGGCTGAGAGCCACGGCTTCATCGATGTACTGAGCATCCAGGGTTGCCCCGACCACTTCAATCCTGCCGGACGCCACCGCCTCTGCGTAATCAACCGACGGAATGAGGTCTGCGTTCTCGACCTGAGCAATGATACCCTTGTCGTGCGGTGGAATCACCTGACCGCCGTTCGACCAGTAAGCTTTAAATCCATTGTCCGCCGGTGGGTTATGCGATGCCGAGATCATCACACCGATATCACAACCAAGCTTGCGGACCGCGAACGACAGCGCCGGCGTGGCTCGGTGACTCTCGAACAGATAAACTTTGATGCCGTGAGCCGCGAACGTCGTGGCGGTCAGTCGGGCAAAGTGCATCGATTTGTTGCGAGTGTCGCACGTGATCACGGCCGACCCGCCCTCAGTGACACCCGACTCGCGCAGATAGCAAGCAAGCCCGTGGGCAGATTCAGCGATGGTACGGTCGTTGATGCTGGCCGGTCCGAGTTCGCCCATTGGTCCACGACGACCACCCGTTCCGAATGGAATCGCCGTCCAGAACAGCTCGTCCAGCTGTCCCCATTGCTCAGCATCGACCAGTTCCACAATCCGGGCGTGGTACTGGCTCATGCAGTCCTTGCTGAGCCAGGCCTTGATGTTCTGTACAGTGGCGGTGGTGAGCTTCCCTCCGGAACTCGCCCGATCGATCTTCGAAATGGTTTCTGCCGACATCGATGTCAGTCTTTCTGATGGGAATGGACACCGCAGGACAATGAAAACTGTGTAAAAACGTGGTTTACAGGAAGTCTACCGTTTGACTTCCGGGCTGTCATGGCCGCATAATTTACAGTCGGTGGCTGCGTTGGGCGGATTTACAATGTGCCACAATCCACCTTTCTGCAGTTCTCTCCCGAATCCAGTCACTCACTCGCATCCGCGAGACCTCGTCTTTCACGGTTCAGTTTCCTCTTTTGTCTTCCGGCTCTTCAAACTCCGCTGATCCCGTCAGACCACCAGTCTTTGGAATCCTGGGCGGTATCGGTTCCGGTAAATCTTCGGTTGTCCGACATGTATCCGGTCTCAATCTGCTGATTGTTGACGCAGACAGGATCGGTCACGAATTGTTGCTGAATTCAGATATTAAGGCACAGATTCGAACCGCCTTTGGTGCAACTGTGTTTGATGACAGGGGGGCTGTTGGCCGCTCCAGACTCGCCGAAATCGTGTTTGGAACGTCCGTAGCTAAAAATGAGTCTCTGAAACAACTCGAAGAAATACTTCATCCGGCTATTCATCGGAAAATACAATCGCAAATCGAAACTGAGTCCAGGGATATTGACGCAGTGGTACTTGATGCGGCCCTGTTGCTGGAAGCAGGATGGGACGCAGAATGCAATTGGCTGATTTTTGTTGATACGCCTGCGGACATCCGTGAACAAAGAGTCGTCCGGAACCGTGGTTGGTCTGCTGAGGAGTTCGCCCGGCGTGAAGCGACTCAGTGGAAGATGGGCGTCAAACGTAACCAGGCTGACTTCATCGTCGATAATTCCGGATCGATGGATGACGCCGCTGCAAGCATGAGTCAGATTTTTACGTCACTGCTGCCGGCAGATTCCGGCAACAAGTTTACCTAAAGAGTATAATACTCGTCTCCCCCCCCGCTCAGCACCTCGATTCATTTCTTTGCCGTTCCGGCACCCGCTCAATCCCGTCTTCAGTATTTCAGTTCAGCCTTTTCAGGAGGCTCGTTGCATCTATGACTTCTCCATCTTCAGGCGACCGCCCGCCAACAGCCAGTCACTCCGACACAGTGCGTTTGGCGAACGTCGGCGATGACACGTCGAATTCTGCCTCAACGGCATTTGCACCGTCCAAAGTTGCTGATTTCAATATCGCAGATTTGCAGCGAATGCCAATGACGGAATTGCTGGAGATTGCAGAACGCGAGAAACTGACTGAGTTCAATGGACTGAAGAAACAGGACCTGATCTTCAGGATTCTGAAAGAACGTACTCGGATGAGCGGGCTGATGTTCGGTGAAGGCACGCTGGAGATTCTGCCGGACGGTTTCGGGTTTCTCCGCAGTCCCGATTATCACTATCTGCCATGCCCGGACGACATTTACGTGAGTCCCAGTCAGATTCGACGTTTTGGTCTGCGTACCGGCGCGACAGTAGCGGGACAGATTCGTCCGCCCAAGGAGAACGAGCGTTATTTTGCGCTGTTGCGAGTCGAAGCGATCAACGGTCAGGATCCGAATCTGCTGACAGCGAAGGTATTCTTTGACGACCTGACGCCATTGCATCCGAAGCAGCGACTGCGGCTTGCTGACAACGCACCGCACCTCAGCACGCGAGTGGTCGATCTAATTGCCCCGATCGGCCTGGGACAGCGCGGCCTGATCGTGTCGCCACCACGAGCCGGAAAGACCATATTGCTGCAGCAGATGGCCGACGCCGTGCGCCAGAACCATCCGGATTCATACGTGATTGTCCTACTGATCGACGAGCGTCCGGAAGAAGTCACGGACATGGAACGCAAGCTGAAGAGCGACAATTGCGAAGTCGTCAGCAGTACGTTCGATGAACCTTCGTCGCGACACATTCAAGTGTCCGAAATGGTGATCGAAAAGGCCAAGCGGATGGTCGAGTATGGTCACGACGTAATCATCTTTCTTGATTCGATTACCAGACTGGCGCGCGCATGGAATACGGAAATACCAAACTCCGGCAAGATTCTTTCCGGCGGTGTTGACGCGAATGCTCTGCAGAATCCAAAACGCTTCTTCGGTGCGGCTCGGTGTGTGGAAGAAGGTGGCAGCCTGACCATCATTGCGACCGCCCTTGTCGATACCGGCAGCCGGATGGATGAAGTCATTTTTGAAGAATTCAAGGGAACAGGTAACACAGAACTTCATCTTGACCGCCGAATGGTCGAAAAACGAATCTGGCCGGCAATCGATGTCAACCGCTCAGGAACTCGGCGTGAAGAATTATTGATGACCGAAGATGAATTGAAACTTGTCTGGGTGCTGCGACGCGCCTTGAACGACATGAATCCCGTTGAAGCCATGGAACTTCTGGTCAACCGAATGCAACGGACAAAGTCCAACGAAGAATTTCTGATCAGCATGAATTTGAACTGAATAGAAATCACATGCCCACCAAAATTCAAGGTGATCTTATCTGTCCCGATGTCAGCATCGCCATTGTGGTGTCGCGTTTCAACGACCTGATCACAGGCCGACTTGTCGACGGCGCGACTGAATCCATCACGCGTCACGGCGGTAACGCAGACAAAATTGACATCGTTTCTGTGCCTGGCTCGTTTGAAATTCCACTGGCAGCTCAGAATCTGGCCTCAAGCGGCAAATACGCGGCGGTCATCTGTCTGGGAGCGGTCATTCAGGGATCCACCACACATCACGAATACATCAATAGTCAGGTTGCCGCCGGAATCATGAGCGTGTCCAGGGATACCGGCGTTCCTGTGACGTTCGGCGTAATCACATGCGAGTCGATGGATCAGGCCCTTGACCGTGCCGGGGGCAAGGTTGGCAACAAAGGAGTTGAGGCTGCGCTTGCGGCCATTGAGATGATCAATCTGTTAAAGAAGTTTTAGTCCATGCCTCGCCGATCTGATGCCCGCAAGTGTGCCCTTCAGATGTTGTATCTGCTGGACCAGAATTCCGATGCCGATCTGCAGACAGTTCGTGCCACCGTGGAACTGGATCTGGGAAACGAAGAACTGATCGAATTTGCCTGGCGGCTGATTACCGGTGTACGCGAAAGTCAGGACGAGCTGGATCGGCAAATCACCAACGTAGCGCAGAATTGGCGAATCGATCGCATGGCCCCGACTGATCGTAATACGATTCGCGCGGGACTGTTCGAAATGCAGCAACTGGGCACGCCGGCCGCCGTCGCACTGAACGAGGCGATCGAACTGGCTCGTGCGTTCGGGACCGAGAATTCAGCGGCGTTTGTGAATGGGATTCTGGACAAGCTCAAGCCGGAACAGACGTCCACAGCCCCGACGGGAGAAGAGACGCAGGCATGACGGAACGCACAGCGAACGCCTGCGCTGTCGCATTTGTCATGAGCGTCTTTGTAGTCAGATGCGCTTTTGAGTAGCATGGTGAGCGTTTGACTGATGATCGTTCACGCAGGTTGCCCGGACATGTCGCGAATATCTGTTGTGCTTTTGCACGTTATTCTACTGTTGGCCGTGAATGCGCGTTGCACGCTGGCTGACAAGACCGACTTTGACCGCGACATTCGGCCAATCCTGAACAATCACTGTGCAGGGTGTCATGGAGGCGTCAAAAAGAACGGTGGCTTCAGCGTTATCAGCCGCGGACTCCTGCTGACGAAAACGGATTCGGGAACGGTTGCCGTTGTGCCAGGAGATGCGGCCGGCAGTGAATTATTCAGACGCGTGAGTGCGAAAGATTCTGATTCTCGTATGCCTCCCGAAGGTCACGACAGACTGAGTCCAGCCGAAACATCTTTGCTGAAAAAGTGGATCGAAGAAGGCGCTGACTGGCCGTCGCACTGGGCGTACGATGCCGTGCCGCCATTACCCAACGCCGACTCATTCAAGGGGCAGCATCCGGTTGACTGGTTTGTCAGCAGAAAGCTGAAGGAGCAGGACATCAGACCATCGCCACCTGCAGATGCGTTGACGCTTGTTCGTCGATTGTCGCTGGATCTGACCGGTCTGCTGCCGAATGTCGAGGCACTCAGGCATCTGCACGATTCAAGTACCCCCTTCCCGGGGAACTCGCCCGCCCTGACAACCATCATCGACAGCTACCTTGCTGTGCCGCACTTCGGCGAACGCTGGGCACGGCACTGGCTTGATGAAGCTCGGTTCGCCGATTCCGAAGGTTACGAAAAAGACTCGGTCAAGAGTGACGCCTGGCAGTTTCGTGACTGGGTTATCAGAGCCATCAACGAAGACATGCCGTTCGACGACTTCACTCGAAAACAGCTGGCCGGCGATCTGTTGCCCGACCCGTCGCAGGACGACCTGATTGCCACCAAGTTTCATCTGCAGACGCAGTTCAACCTCGAAGGAGGAGTGGACTCTGAAGAAGACCGCACGAAGCGAGTGATCGACCGCGTGGGTACACTTGGTTCCGTGTGGATGGGTTCGTCCGTCGGCTGCTGTCAGTGTCATGACCACCCGTACGATTCGTTCTTTCAGAAAGACTTCTACCGACTGTATGCATTCTTCAATAACACCGACTTTGCCGCCGACTTCCTGGGCAAAGAACCCAAAGACGCCGACAAACTGCGAGAAGAACGCGATAAGAAGGTGAAGGAACTTGCCGGCTTGCTAAAGAAGCAGGTGTCTGACAAAAACTACAGCGACACCACTCAAAGCAAACTCAGTCAGTTGCGATCTTACGACAGCAGTAAGGGCTTCACGCGACACATGACTGAACGGTCAAATGAGCGGCGACCGACCTATATTTTTACGCGCGGCGATTTCCAGCGGCCACTGGTTGATCAGGGCATGGTTGTCGCCAACATTCCTGTTGCATTCGGCAGTATCAAAGTTGGTGACTCGGTGCCGACACGGCTGGATCTGGCCAACTGGCTTGTCAGTTCACAAAATCCAGTGACGGCTCGAGTGACGGTCAACAAGGTCTGGATGCACCTGTTTGGTCAGCCGCTCGCCGATCAACCACAGGAATTCGGGTCACGGGGGTCGGTTCCATCTCATCCGGAATTGCTCGACTACCTGGCCCGCTGGTTCATGGATGACGCAGGCTGGAGTCGAAAGAAACTGATTCGATTTATTGTGTCGTCGCAGACATATCAGCTGTCGTCAGTGACCCGCGCTGATTTGATGAATATCGATCCCCACAATCGTTTGTTCGCACGACAAAACCGATTTCGCGTGGAAGCGGAAATTGTTCGCGACATCAGCCTGCAAGCCGCGGAACTGTTAAGTACCACAGTTGGCGGGAAGAGTGTTTTTCCGCCGTTGCCGGCAATCGTGGCTCAGCAGACATATGCGGGCAGTAACAAGTACAAAGTTTCGACGGGCGAGGACCGTTTCCGACGCGGGCTGTATACATTTTTTCGCCGTACGGCAATCGATCCAAACCTGAGCACCTTCGACTGTCCTGACAGCAGCCTGACCAGAGCACAGCGCGATCGCTCCAACAATCCGTTGCAGGCGCTGGCGACGATGCACAACGAAGTGTTTCACGAAGCCGCCCAGGCATTTGCAGTGCGTCTGCTGCTGCAGTCGGTTTCGTCAGATACGGATGAAAACCGAATCACCAATGCTGTTCAGATCACGACAGGACGTGCGCCAAGTCAGTCGGAAATGGCAACAATCCTTACGTTGCTGGCAGCCTCACGCGAACACTTTTCCAAAGATGCGGAAGGAGCAACGGCTTTGATTGGACCGCATGCCGCAAAAGGCGTTACTGCCGTGGAGAATGCGGCATGGGTAGCTGTGACACGTGTCATCCTCAATCTGGATGAGTTTTTGACACGAAGTTGAAACCCGCTTTTATTAGTCCTTCTTCCGCATACTACCGTCTCGAACAGCCATCATGGGGATCAGCCCAATCACCGATCAGGACTCGTCAGCGTCATCGCCCGGACATGCAGGAAAGGTGAGGGCGTTTCTGTGGATCGCCTCGTTCAGCGCAATTGCTGTGCTCACGGCGAATCTGTTTCTGCTGTCTTCGCAAATACGGCATATTTCCCGGGACAGCCAGCAGCAGGCATTCTGGGCATTGAGCCATCCGGGCATTACGGCCGAAGCACGCACGGATTATTTTCTTCGTCTGGCGGCAAGCGGAAATTCCGAGTGGAAAAGCGCAATACTGAAGAAGCTGACTCTGGCAGACGCAGACCTGTCCGGTACGAACCTTGACTCAGCCAGTTTTGTATCCTGTGACTTCACCAGCGCAGACCTGTCCGAAGGTGTCATGAACCGAACAGGTTTTGATCTTTGTGATCTGAGCGATGCAGATCTGTCACAATCAAATCTGCGAAACTCGTCCTTCTTCAAAGCCACGCTGGCCGAAACGGATTTTCGGAATGCCGACCTGCTGTCTGCAACTCTGGAACAGGCCAACGCTCACAAAGCGAATTTCGTGGCGGCCAGAATGGGAGACATCTTCCTGGCCATGACAGATTTGACAGAAGCCGACCTGACCGGTGCCGACCTGAGCGGTGGAAATCTGGAAGCAGCCGTGCTGAAGTCAGCAGACCTCGCGCTGGCTAATTTTTACGGCACTCACCTTGAGGACACTGATTTTACCGACAGCAACTGGTGGCGTGCACGAGGGTTCAGTTCGCAACAACTGGACGAGATGACTCTGCGGTTCGCCCCTACTCCCGGAGCCGCTGAGTCACGTCAGCGTGACTTCGAAATCTGGTTAAGTCGACGCCTTGACGAACCGTCAGAGTCGCGGACCGATCCACCGAAATAAAACAGCTTACTTGTTCACGTAACCCATTCTGGCCAATGGGAATGCCAGTTTTTCAGACTGAAATACGTCCCTGCCGCCGACAGCTGGTTTTGGAACAATGTCGATCAGTCACCCAGCAGATAAGAACGCAGCTGCAGCATGATCTGCTCACAACGAAGTTCAAGTATGGCGTCGTTGCGCACTCGACCGATGGGACTCATGGTCACCGCGATGTGGCGTTTGGTCTTGGATTCACCGGTTCTTGAATCCGTCTCGCGCGTCGTTTCAAATTTCACGTCGATCTCAACAGCTTGTCGTTCCGCCGTGCTGCCCCAGCGTTTGGTAAAGCCTACCGAACCGGATCGCATCTTCAGATGCCCATGTTCCTGCTTCGTGACTTTGACATTGGAGGCGGCGATATAAGCGTTAAGCTTCATGGCCGTCAGTTCGAGCGATGTTGACATCCGGACCTCGTCGACAAACTGCCGAACACCGTCCACTGTGGTTATCTTTGATTCCTGCCCCTCGTTCAGGATCTCGCGTTCCAGTTCTGCCTGGGCCTCTTTGTCCTGATCCTCCCAGCAGGTACGGTTTCGGCCGGTTTCCTTCGCTCGATAGAGACAGCTGTCAGCCCGTTCCAGCAGCGTCTGAACACTGTCACCAAGGCGAGCGACGGACACACCAAAGGATGATGTGATGTTCAGGCTGCTGATGCCGCCGACGGAACTTTTTGCGATTGCATCCCGCAACCGCTCAGCACGACGAACACCAGATTTCAAATCAGTGTCGGGGCACAGCACGACAAATTCTTCGCCACCGTAGCGGGCAATAATCTCGCCGGAATAAGTTTCGTGCTGCAGAAGTCGCGTCAGATCCACCAGCACCTGGTCTCCGGCCTTGTGACCATAGGTATCGTTAACACTCTTGAACTTGTCAACGTCCAGAAAAATAGTACTCAGTGAGCGCGTCCCTTCATGATTGTGGAAATCGTCCAGCAAATGCCGCAACTGAGTTTCCAGCTGACCCCGGTTGGCGACACCGGTTAGCGCATCACGAGTGGCCGCAAGCTTGAGTTCCACGTATTCACGTGTTTCGCGTCGCACCCCGCCTTTGCAGCGGAACAACTGCACCAGTCCGGTAACCTTGTTCGGACCGTCCGTGATCGGCAGCGTATAGACGTCGACACTGATCTGCCTGTTCTCACCAACGTCACAAACGCGACTTGTAAACTGGGGCCGCCCGTTCCGCAGAACCTGTGGAACAATCTCCTCAGACGGCTCAAGGCCTTTTTTCACCGTCTGTGTGATCGGGGACAGCCGAACATCTGACGCCAGCCAGGCTCGACCAGCAACGTCCCGCAGACACTTGCCGGAAAGTTCTTCCATGCCTTCGGACCAGATGCAGTAATTGCCACTTGCATCCAGCAGAAAATAGCCGTCGTAGAGCGTCTGAAACTGATACAGCACGTGAAGAATCTGCGTCAGGACCACGACTTCCGTACATTCGTCATCCTCAATTCGGATCGGTTCGTCCGGGCTGCCAAAGGGGTCACCCAGTGCAAACAGGACATCACCGTCGCTCTGATACCATCGATTCAGCGTACGAATAACGTTCCCGTCATACCGACTTCCTGACTGTTCATTCAGAATCTTGATGACTTCTTCGTGCGTCATACCTCGGCGATACGGCTTCGGCGAGCTGAGAGAATCGTACGCATCAGCAACCGCCAGAATGCGCGGGCCAAGGGGCAGTTCCTGCGAAACACCGCTGCCCTTCGCTTCCACACCCGCCCCGTCAAAATTGTTGTGCAACAGCGTCAGTAACGTTACCAGATTATGATCGACATGCAGTGCCTGCAGCAGGTTGATGGCAGCATGATGGTACAACGTGACAAAATCGTATTCTTCGCTGCTTAGCTTCCCCGGCTTCTTCAGAATATGTTCGGGCACACCGATTTTGCCAAGATCATGCACCAGTGCTGCGAGTTCAAGTTCGGCACGTTGCGTATCTTCCCAGCCCATGAGTTCTGAAAGACCACGAGCAATCGCTGAAATTCGCTGCCCGTGAAGGATGATCGCCGGATCGCGAACCTTCATGGCCCGCAGCAGCATCGTGATCACACCGCGGGGAATTGGTGGTCGATTGCTGCTGGACGCCAGTTCGCTTCGAGCATGTTCGCACAATGCAAGCAAACGATTCAGCACGGCGCAGGTGTCCGTCGGGACTGCCGGCGTCAGCTGACAATACATTGTGGAAGTCTGTTGGCCGACAGAGGCTTGAGACACGAAAACCAAACCAGCTTGAGAAAATCAGGCCACGTACACCTGGCAACAGGAGTGGTGTGGGCTTAGGGAAACGTACGTTGCAAGTCTAGTTCCTTTACAGCGTTCCGTGCCGGTTCACTGTATGAAATTTCAGATCAGGCATCCAACACACGTGGACCAATCCGTACAATCGGACCTGATATTCCTCATGATCGCCATGTTCCCGCCGGTCTGACAAAGTCGCTCAGACTGCACAGTCAACTGTGCTTCGAAACGAGGCATTCAGTTCCGACGGAGTCGCGGCGAATTGCCAGGTACAAGGGGTGTTCATCACCGAGTCCAAGACAACGCGTGCTGCTACTTTCCTGATCGTATTGGCTGAGTTCGTGTCAGTCGTTAGCATGCGGATGCTGATCCGTCATGGTCTGAAAATCAGACGCCCATGTCCCGACCAGGTTATTCAATGCCCACAGCCAGTCCTACCGATCTTGTCGTTGTTGCAGTTTATCTTGCGGCCGTCACAATTCTGGGCTGCGTGATGTCTCGGAAGACGCACACGGCAACCGAATTCATTTCTGCCGGAGGCTCGTTGCCGGGATGGGTCGTCGGCTTGTCTATCATCGGCACTTTTGTCAGCAGTATCAGCTTTATCGCGAATCCTGGAAAGTCGTTCTCGGGTAACTGGAATCCCTTCGTCTTCGCACTGTCGTTACCGTACGCCGCATTAATCGCGACGGTCTACTTTGTACCGTTCTTTCGCAAGTGTGGCAGTCTGTCGGCCTTCGAACATCTCGAACGGAGATTCGGAGCATGGGCGCGACTGTATTCTGCGTCGTTCAATGTGCTGTACCACATCGGACGCATCGGAACGATTCTATTCGGTGTTTCACTGGCGGTCACCGCGTTGATCGATGTACCCATGTGGCTGCTGATCATCGGCCTGGGAGTACTGGTCATTGGTTACACGCTGATGGGCGGAATCGAAGCAGTCATCTGGACGGATGTTGTTCAGAGTATCATTTTGATCGGCGGAATGCTGGTGTGTGTGGTCCTGCTGCTGATGAAAGTTCCCAGCGGCTTTTTCGGTATCATCGAAGGTGCCCGGACACCCGTCGAAAACAAGCTGTCACTGGGAAGCCTGGACTTTGATTTTTCCACTTCAACATTCTGGATGACGCTGGTCTTTGGATTGTTCATCAACCTGCAGAATTTCGCGGCCGACCAGACCTTCGTGCAACGGTACTTTGCGGCTCGTTCTGAACAGGAAGCTCGTCGCAGCGTATGGCTGGGAGCTCTGGCCTACCTGCCAATCTCAGCTGTTCTGTTTTTCATCGGCACAGGTTTGTTCGTGTTTTACAGCACCGTCGGTAACCTGCCGGAAGGGACATCCGCAGATTCCGTTCTGCCTCATTTCATCATGTCTGAACTGCCTACGGGGATGGCCGGCCTGTTGATCGCTGCGATTCTTGCTGCTGCCATGAGCACGGTCGATTCCTCATTGAACAGTTCAGCAACGCTGTTGTTGTGCGATGTCAGGAATCGTTTTTTTGTCAGGAACACGGAACTGTCGGCTGACACCGCGAAACGTGCGGCAGCGGCAGAACTTCGGTTTCTGCGACTCATGACGGTCGTACTCGGCGTCGCCGGAATTGCCGCAGCCCTTGCCATGATGGACATCAAATCAATGCTGGATGTCTGGTGGAAAATCTCGGGAATCCTTAGTGGCGGCACACTGGGACTGATCCTGCTGGCTCGCTTTACCAACGCGACCGGGTCCTTTGGATCCGGTCTGGGGGTCTTCGTCGGCATCACTTCCATCTGCGCCATTGTGCTGGCGGACATCCAGAATCCTCCTGACTGGATGGCGCCGCTCTGCAACGCCGCAAGTCCGATCCTGGATTATCTTCACCCGTTGATGGCTATCGTTGTGGGAACTCTGCTGGTCGTGGTCATCGGAGTGATTTTTTCGTCGAAAGACAAATCTGTGCATGGACACCAGACAGGTCGCGACAGTGATCAGCTGGCTTAACAATCGCATTTCAGGAACACAACGTTGATTCCCGCGGAGATCATTGCCAGAAAACGTGATGGCGCAGAACTATCTGACAAGGAAATCGCATTCTTTGTCACTGGTCTTACGGATGAGACAATTCCGGAGTATCAGACGGCCGCGCTGGCGATGGCCATCTATCATCATGGGATGACGGAACGTGAAACCGGAACACTCACTCAGCAGATGCTCGAATCCGGTACGACTCTGCAATGGCCGAATGATCAGCACGTTCGAATCGACAAACATTCGACAGGCGGCGTCGGTGACAAGACATCAATCCCGCTGGCGCCGCTGCTGGCGTGTCTGGGATTCCAGGTGCCAATGCTGTCTGGCCGAGGCCTTGGCGCGACGGGCGGCACACTGGACAAACTGGAGTCTATCCCCGGCTTTCGCGCAGATCTGTCGCTGGACGAGATTCACCGCCTGACCCAGGATGTCGGGTGCGTCATCACGGGAGCATCAAAGGAACTGGCTCCGGCAGATCGAAAGCTGTACGCGTTGCGCGACGTCACAGCAACGGTCAGTTCGATACCGCTGATCACCGCCAGCATCATGAGCAAGAAGCTGGCCGAAACACTGGATGCGCTCGTACTGGATGTGAAATTCGGTTCCGGAGCCTTCATGAAAACGCGACAACAGGCGACGCAGCTGGCCCGTTCGCTCGTGCGTACCGGCAACCGCATGGGAGTCACCACCACAGCTTTGCTGACAGACATGAACCAGCCGCTGGGAAGAATGTGCGGCAATGCGCTCGAAATCCGTGAGTCGATCGCCGTCATGAAAGGGGAAGGTCCGCAGGATGTGCGGCTGCTGACGATTGAACTTGCTGTGGAAATCCTGTTATCCACGGGAACAGAATCAAACCGTAATGCAGCGGCCCAAAACGCCGCAAGGTTGCTGGACAATGGCACGGTTTTTGAAAAGTACTGCCAAATGGTGCGTGCTCAGGGCGGAGATCCTGATGCTGAACTCAGAATCGCACGCTGTTCTGAGGTTACCGCAGCGAGGTCCGGCATCGTTTCGGAAATCGATACGGAACAACTGGGCGCTTCGATCATCTGGATGGGGGGGGGACGCGTGCAAATGACCGACCAGATCGACCACGCCGTGGGACTGGAGATACTTGTCAGAGTTGGCGACGTTGTGCAGACAGCACAGCCAATCGCAAAAGTATATTGTGAGGACTCGGAGGCATATGCTTTTCCAATTCAAGAAGCGATAACCGTGTCCGACGAAGCTGAACGTCTGCCGTTGATTGTTGACAAAATTGGGGGATAACAGGAATCAGGGACTGTCGAGTGGTGACACGTTCTCCGACACGACAGATGACTCTCCTGCCTTCTCCTTGTTCGTTGTCTGATCCGGCGAATCCTGGTCAGCAGAGTCTTCCACCACCTTGTTCAGATCAGCAACTCGCATGCCCAGTGAATGCAGATAATGCAGCCCCAGAACGGTCACCGGGATGTACATGCTGATGTGAAAATAAAGGGAAGCTCCCAGCACCCGAGACGGATCGACGTCGTGTCCCTGTGCGGCCATGCTGATCGCGAAACAGTATTGAATAACCCCGAAGTATCCCGGTGACGAGGGAATTGTCACACCGATGGCGATCACGCCCGTGATGATCATTCCGGCTGTCGGTGTCACGGGCACGTGAAAGGCCCGGAGCGCCGTATAAGCCAAAAGACCGTTCAACAGCCACTGAGCAATCGAATTCAACATGATCAGAAGAACGGTCCTGCCGCTTCTTAATGCCGCCAGACCGTGGGCACCGGCACGCAGCACATCGAGAATCTTTCCGGTCAGCGATGCCGGAATAAACGGAACCCACCCAATGATGGTTTCGGTGAGGCTCAGAAACCAGTCCGTCCAGATCAGGTAGAACGCAACACAGACTACGACGAAAACGCAGCCTGCCGCCAGAAAGATGGCGCTCTTCCGATAGTCGTCGGGCAGGTCATTGGTGAACATCAACCCAACGCTGAACAGGCCCAGAATCGCCACCACATCAAAGATTCGTTCCAGCACGACCGTGGAAAAGACTGTGCTGAATGGAACTTTGTGCTGTTTGCGGACAACAAAGACCCGCACAAACTCACCCAGATGCGCCGGCAGAATATTGTTGGCTGCAAATCCGATCAAAAGGGGCGGAAACAGCTGGCGAGCTGTCAGTGGCGACACAGGGGTCAGAAGCCATGACCATCTCATGGCCTTCAACCAATAGAAGCCAAACAACATGGCCAGCATTAGCGGCAGCGACAGGTAGTTGGCCTGCAGAAAACCAGCCTGTAAGTCAGCCAGCGATGTTCCTTTCATGGAATACGCAAAGCAGATCACAGAGACAACGATACCAATGATCAGTCCAATTGCGCGTTTCATGAACTTCTGCACCAGAGACGGAAATAGAGTCCTGTTTATGGCCGCGTTTCTGTTTGGCATGTGACCCTCGGGCCACATGCAGAAAGCGGTATTCGTATATTCGACATTTTCGGAAGCTGCCGTGAAAGCCGGATCATGAGGCCAGTTCAACGGAATATCCGTGGCAAAGTGAATCGCTGGTGGGCGGTTCTGACCGCCGGAAACAGGTGCGAACGTCATCTACCGCAACACCGATTCGGCTCGCTGGATTCCGCGTAATCAAATGTGTTTTATATTCTGAAACGCGGGTCGCCACCTGAACAGAAACAGCACACACATTGTAATCCGGACGTCGCCTAGCCGCCGATAATTTTCACCAGTATGCGTTTACGCCGCAGACCGTCAAATTCGTAGTAGAAGATGTGCTCCCACGGGCCCAGGTGCAACCGGCCATCCGTGATTGCAACAACGACTTCGCGCCCCATCACCTGACGTTTGTGATGAGCGTCGGCGTTGTCTTCTCCGGTACGGTTGTGGAGGTAACCGCCGTTGGCCGGGTCGCTGCCCGCGTCGAAGGGCACCAGGTCTTCCAGCCAGCGTTCGTAGTCAGCATGCAGTCCCGACTCATTGTCATTGATGAAAACACTGGCGGTGATATGCATCGCGTTGACAAGTACCAGCCCGTCCTGCACGCCACTATCCGCAACAAGCTGTTCAACGTCGCGATGAATCGACAGGATCGCTCGCCGCTGAGGAACTTCCACCCACAACTCTTTAGTCAATGACTTCACGTTATGTTTTCCTGTTCTTTGGCACCTTTGCGACTGTCAACGGACAGCAGCATGTTATCATGGCTGCCCGTCCAAACTGAGCCTCTGTGTCTGGAAAATCGTCGATGTCTGTTGTTCTGGGTTCACGTTCACCGCGCCGATGTGAGCTGTTGCAGTCAGTCATGGGCGGTGTCGGTTTCCGAGTCGAACCACCGTTGTCCGACGATGAGCCTGGATTTGACGGGTTGCATACGACCGAACAATTTGAGACAAGGCTTCGAGAAATCGTAGAACTTAAGCACGCTGACGTCTCAGAACAGCTGTCGGGGACTCTGACAACAGACGTCGTTATCTGTGCCGACACCATTGTCGTCGCCCGAAATGCGGATCAAGAATCCACCGTGTTGAGAAAACCTCCCGTTGATTCATGGCGGCAAACCGTGCGACACTGGTTCGCCGAGTACTATTCCGGCCGGTATCACGAAGTCTGGACGTGTTTTCGAATCACACAGGGGCATCAATCCCGCGAATCGATCGTCAAGACAAAGGTCCTGTTCTGTAAACTGGATGACTGGATCATAGACTGGTACGTCTCAACCGATGAATCCGTTGGAAAAGCCGGAGGCTATGGAATTCAGGGACGCGCAGCTGTGCTGGTTGAAGCCGTCGAAGGCAGCTTCACCAACGTGATCGGTCTGCCCATGATGGAAGTCACGCGCACCCTGCGGGACTTTGGCGTGCTGGAATAATGGAAGAGCCAACAACAATCGCTGACGAATCCTCCGCAGCGTCGCGTGAAATCACGATCGGCTGCAGAAAACTAAGCAGCCGATTCTTTCTGGCGCCGTTGGCCGGATACACCCATCTGGCGTTTCGGGTCATGCTGCGGCAACTGGGCGGATTGGGACTGGCGACTACGGACCTGGTGCAGGCTCAGATGCTGGTTTCGCAGACTCGCAAGTCCATGGAGCTGGTCGAAACTTCGCCGGAGGACCGGCCGCTGTCCGTGCAGATTTTCAGCGGAGTCATCGAGCATCTGGTCGCCGCCGCCCGCTGGCTGGAGGACCACGAATACGAGAGCATAGATATCAACATGGGTTGCCCCATGGCCAAAGTCAACGGGGCCGGGGGTGGCGCACGCCTGATGTGCGACACGTCCGGCGCAACTGAAGTGGTGGGTCGAGTCATCGATGCGGTCAGTCTGCCGGTGACTGTCAAAATGCGTTTGGGCTGGGACAACGACAATCTCACGGCGCCGGAACTCGCTGCTGCCTTCGAACAGATCGGCGTTGCGGCCGTAACTGTGCACGGACGAACTCGACATCAGGGATTTCAAGGGACAGTCAACCGAGCGGGAATCGCGGAAACGGTGAACGCTGTAAAATCGATGCCGGTAATTGCAAACGGTGACGTATGTACGCCGGCAGATGCATTTTCGATGCTGAAAGAAACCGGCTGCGCGGCCGTCGCCGTCGGACGCGGAGCCATGCTTGATCCGTGGCTGTTTCGCAAACTGAATGACATCGAAGCTGGTCAGGAACCACGAGAACCGACGACGGACGAGCAAATCGCTTTCCTGTCCGACCATTTTGAACTTATGACCGGACAACACGGTGACTACAGCTGCCAGCTGTTTCGCAAGTTCGCGGCCTGGTATGGAGCTCGACTGGGCATTCCGGAAGATCTGGAAGATCGATTGCGGCGTTTTGAATCGACTGCTGAATTCGACGGAATCGTCGATGAAATTCGTCTGCGGCATGGCGAACGAAAATCAACGACTCCCACTGCGCTGGTGAAGGTTCCGAACGGACCGGTGGAACGATGGTGATGTCGCCTCACCCGGCCGTGCAAACATCTCGGCAGAGCAGGAGAGCCGTTATTCCGGCAGCTTCATGTTCAGGTTCTTCGCCAGAAATGCCCATAGGTCGGCGACTTCTTCGATGATCTTGGCAGTGGGTTTGCCGGAACCGTGGCCGGCTCGCGTTTCAATACGGATTAACGTGGGATTCGTTCCGGACTGGCAGGCCTGCAACTGTGCTGCGAACTTGAAACTGTGACCAGGAACAACTCGGTCGTCGGTGTCGGCGGTGGTAACCAGAGTGGCCGGGTACTGAGTGCCGCCTTCCAGATTGTGATACGGCGAATAGGCCAGCAGCGCTTTGAATTCGTCCGGATTTTCGGCGCTGCCGTAATCGTCTACCCAGAAGCGACCGGCCGTAAACTGATGGAACCTGAGCATGTCCATGACACCCACGGCCGGCAGGCAGGCTGCATAGAGATCCGGGCGCTGAGTCATGCAGGCACCCACGAGCAGACCGCCGTTACTGCCTCCCTGGATGGCCAGTTTGTTAGACGCCGTATACTTGTTTTCGATCAGCCATTCCGCTGCTGCGATAAAGTCATCAAAGACGTTCTGCTTCTGAAGTTTTGTTCCAGCTTTGTGCCACGGCTCTCCGTATTCGCCACCGCCTCGCAGATTGGGCATCGCATACACACCACCCAGTTCCATCCACGACAGACGACTTACTCTGAACGACGGCGGCAAGGAAATATTGAATCCGCCGTAGCCGTACAGCAGTACCGGGTTGCTGCCGTTCAGTTTAAGTCCCTTGCGGTGGCAGATGAACATCGGCACTTTGGTGCCGTCTTTACTGGCGTAAAAAACCTGTTTGGTTTCGTAATCTTCCGGATCGAATTTCACGTCGGCTTGACGAAGCAGCGTGCTTTCTCCGGTTTCGATGTCGTACCGATAGGTACTGGGAGGAGTTGCAAAGCTGCTGAAGCTGTAGAAGGTTTCTTTGTGGTCTTTCTTTCCACCAAACCCGGATGCGGCACCGATACCGGGGAATTCGACATCACGAACAAACTTGCCATCCATGTCGTACCAGCGCACCTGTGTTCTGGCGTCCTTCAGGTAACGTCCGACGATCATATCACCCACGATACTGGCACTGGTGAGCGTGTTTTCCGCTTCCGCAACCACTTCCGTCCAGTTATCCATCTGCGGTTTGTTCAGGTCGATAGCAATAACACGTCGCAGAGGAGCTTTCAGGTTTGTCTGGAACAGCAGCGTCGAGCCTTCGTTACCAAGAAAGCTGTATTCGTAGTCAAAGTTATCGATCAGGATGAAAGGTCTGGCACCCGGCGTCTGCAGGTCTTTGACGACGACACGATAGCGATCATCGGTGCCTTTCCAGATCGTCAGCACCAGGTACCTGCCGTCTTCCGACACTTCGGCACCAAAGCCCCATTCCGGATTGTCAGGCTGTTCATAGATAAGCTCGTCTGCCGACTGAGCCGTTCCTACACGATGATAAAAAACTTTCTGATTAAGGTTAAGCGATTGAAACTCGGCCCCTTCTTCCGGCTCGTTGTAGCGCGAGTAAAAAAAACCTTTGCTGTCGGGCGTCCATGCGATGCCGCTGAACTTGATCCATTTCAGTTCGTCATCCAGCAGCCTGCCGGATTCTACTTCCATAATTCGCCACGTCCGCCAGTCGGAACCTCCGTCCTGAATACCGTACGCACCATATTTTCCGTCGTCGCTGAATTCAGAGCCCGATAGCGCGACGGTACCGTCTTTGGACCACGTGTTCGGGTCGATCAGAATTCTGGGTTCATCATCCAGCGTTTTTTGCACGTACAGAACGCTTTGATTCTGCAGTCCGTCGTTACGGAAGAAGTAATAGCGGCCCCCTTCTTTGGACGGAGCGCTGATCTTTTCGTAGTTCCAGAGCTCCGTGATCCGTTGCTCGATGCGATCCCGACCGGGAAGCTGTTTCAGGTAATCGAACGTCAGTTGGTTTTGAGCTGCCACCCATGCAGCGACGTCCTGGGATTCACGAACATCGTCTTCCAGCCAGCGATAGGGATCGTCGACTTTGGTACCGTGAAAGTCGTCAACCTGTGGTACCGTTTTTGTCTCGGGATACACGAGGTTGGTGTCCTGTGCGAATGATGTAGAAGCGGCCAGGATAAACTGCGCCAACAGCAATACGTTCATTTTCATGATTACTCGGCCTTTACTCTTTCAAAATCGCCAGCCATTACGATGTACAGGCGGTCTGGCTGAATGTGTTTTCGCAGAGCAGCGTTCACGTCATCCACTGTTAGGTCTGTAAGTCGTTTTTCGAATTCGGCAGTGAACTGCATTGTGCGACCGGTCTGAGAGTGAGTTCCCATCAGAGATGCCAGCGAACTGTCACTGGCGCGGGAAAGTTCCTGACGCTGCAGCAAGCCAGCTTTCTGTTCACTCAGCTCGTCTTCGGTGATGCCGTCCTTTAACAACCTGTCCAGCTCTTCCCGTATGACACCGTGAAGCTTGTCAGCATTGTCAGGGTTAACGATTGCAAACACATAGAACACGCTGCGTTTATCGACGGCTGATGCCTGAAAGGCGGACTGGATGGTATACGACAGGCCTTCGTCCTGACGAACACGGTTGCCCAGTCGTGACGACAGCGCTCCGCCGCCGAGAATGTAGTTACCCAGCGATAATGCTGCGTAATCAGGGTCATCGTTTCCAATGGGCAACGTCATGGCGGCAAAGTAAGTCGCCTGGGCCTTACCAGGTGTATTTACTTTCTGAAGATCGCCCTTCTCATTGTTCACCGGAATCTTTGGAATGCGATCGTATGCCACAGAGGACTGCCAGCCGGCGGTGATGGCACCAATCGCAGGAACCACATCTGCGGGATCGAAGTCACCTACAATGGACAATTCGCCGTGCCGGCCGGACAGCAGTGACGAATACAGATCTTTAACCTGGTCGATCGTCACACCTTTGATGCGATCGACCTCTTCCTGCAAACTGGCAACGTAACGCGGGTCATCTGGTTCATAGACGCTGATTTTCTTCTGAACAGTATTTGAAGCGATCGCCGTCGGATCGACCAACCGCTGTTCAGCAGATGAAAGTCGTGCTTCCTTGATCAACTCAAGTTCTTCTGCCGGGAAGCTGGGATTCCGCAGGACCTCGTTGATGATTTCCAGTACGGGCAGCAGGTTGCTGCGGAGAGTCTGCAGCGTAACCTGAATTTCGCCTGGACTCCCGGTTACCCGCAACTGGGCACGATAGGTGTCCAGAGCATCCTTGATGTCCTGCCGCGACATATTTTCCGTGCCTTTTGTCAGCATCGATGACATCATCTCCGCAGCGGTCGCGTTGCCCTTTAACGTCTCCAGACTGCCATACCTGAGGATCAGTCGCAGGTTTACAGTTTCGCCTCGAGTTTTCTTGGGCAGCAGTGCCACCCTGAGCCCCGAATTCAGCGTATCACGGGAAATGCGATCTTCGATTGCCAGCGGTGCGACATCAAAATCTTCACCCTGTGCAATCTGCTCGCGACCTTTATAGTCACCAATCATTTCTGCCAGGTCCGGCGTAGCCGGAACCGTGGCGTGCTCCGGTCCTTCGGTAGGTTCAAACAGGCCAGCCGTGCGGTTGTTCTGAATCAGATAGGCCGACGCCACTCGCTGAACGTCGTCAGCAGTTATTTTCTCCAGACGATCTCGATGCAGAAAGTACAAACGCCAATCGCCCTGTGCCGCCCAGTCGCTGAGTTCAACGGCAATGCCTCGAGAGCTGGCGACGCTTAGTTCCCGCTGCTTCAGCAGTTCCTGTTTGGCTCGTTCCACTTCCTGTTCCGTAATGCCTTCATTGCCTCGGCCTTCAATGACGTCAATCATGCCCTGCAGCAGATCAGCACCATCAATCCCCTGAGCGGCCTCAGCGCCAAACATCACGATTCCCGGATCGTGCAGGGCAAAGGTAAATCCAAAGACAGACGCTGCCTGTCTTTTCTTCACAAGGTTTTCGTAAAGGCGGCCGGACGGTTCAGTTGCCATCACCGTGGCAAGGACGTCGATCGCCGGATAATCCGGGTGCCCGCCGGAGGGGATGTGATAGGTCAATCCGGCCATCGGTACTTCGCCGACACGACGCAGAGTCACCAGTCGTTCGCCATCCTGAGCAGGTTCTTCCGTATAGGTCTTGTTTAGCTTTCGTTCCGGCCGTGGCAGTGCACCGAAATACTGTTGAGTTAACTTCAGGGCATGCTCCGGATCAAACTTGCCGGCAACAACCAGCATTGCGTTATCCGGCTGATAGAAGCGTTTGTAGAACTCTTTCAGATTGACAACGGGAACACGTTCGATGTCCGCCCGGTTGCCAATCGTTGATTTTCCGTAATTGTGCCATTCAAACGCACCTCCCATCATTCGCTGCATCAGCACTCTTGACGGACTGTTCTCGCCGCGCTCAAATTCGTTGCGAACGACGGTCATTTCGGAAGCCAGATCTTCCGCCTTAATAAAGCTGTTAACCATACGGTCCGCTTCCAGGTGAATTGCGAATTCCAGATTCTCGTCACTGGCTGGCAAAGTTTCATAGTAATTGGTGCGATCCAGCCATGTTGTTCCGTTGAATTGGGCTCCGCGTTCTTTCATCACTTTCGGAATCTCAGGATGATCGGGAGTCCCTTTGAAGACCATGTGTTCCAACAGGTGAGCCATGCCGGCTTCGCCATACCCTTCATGCCGTGAACCGACAAACACCGTCAGATTCACTGTAACGGTCGGTCGTGACGAGTCCGGCAGTAACAGCACCTGCAGGCCATTTTCCAGTTCGTATTCGGTAATCCCTTCGATCGATCGAATCTGTTTCGGCATAACGTCTTCCGACAGGACAGGTCCGGAAACAACCGTACCGATCAGCAGCGATTCAAGAAGTGTAAGCAAGCGATTCATGGTGAAGTTCCACACAGGTTGTGGGCGTTGAACATCGTTTCGCGTCACGTGCGACGAAGTCACTTCGTCCGTCATGAACACACGGCGGAATCCTAGCAGGTCTGCCACAGCGATTGAATGATCAACGGCAACGTGTGTCGATCTGAGGTGCACTGGACCGGGTTACCGGAACCCTGGCGAGCCGGCTACGTCAGTGCCCGGATGTTACCTGCGTGCGATTTCCGCTGAGTGGCACCGTTTTCGAGCAACAGGACCACCCAGCGGGCCTGTGAGTGGTGTTGCGAAAACGCTGTCCCCTTGCAACGCCGTCATTACGGCTGCGTCACCCGTTCAGTAGGGGCGCAAAAAAATGCCACCAGAAGCTCATTCCCGAAAGAATGAACTCCATGATGGCATATTTCCAGGGTCAGCACTGCGAACAGTACCTTGCCTTATCAACTGGCTAGGCCAGCTGCTTTCTGCGGTTTACGAGCGTCCGAATTCGCTCAGCCAGCAAGGCTGCGTCGAATGGTTTTCGGAACGTTTCGTTGAAGACCGTACGGTCGAAACCGGACGCATTGTCTTCGTCACTCAGAAGTCCAATCAAAACGGTTTCTTCGTACTCACCGTTTTTCTTGAGATTCTGTGCGATCATCAAAGCTTCTTCTCGGCCCATAACAAAGTCGACCACCACGCAATCGGGGTGAACAGACTCAGCCTGGATTCCGGCTTCAAAGCCACTGGAGGCAGTTTCGATCTTAAAGTCATCGTTGGCCATCATTTCGTCAAGACTCGAACGAGTCATGCCGTCTGATCCAACCAACAATATCTTACCCATCGCTTCGTCTTCCAACTCACCGAGGGGCATTCCATGTTCCTTAAGGAAGCGAATCAAATGTTCGCGTGGAATGCGTCGGTCCTGTGAGCCAGGAATTCGATAGCCGCGAAGTCGTCCGGAATCGAACCACTTCGAGACTGTGCGCGGGGCAACTTTACAGATCTTAGCTACCTGTCCAGTAGTGAAGATCGTTTTCATGGGCGGGCTCTCCAATCAATTCTCACTTCACAACCCGGCTTCCCATCCAGAGAAACCGAATCGTCACCCCCTACTGTCCAACCGCGGATGATTTGCCGGAACAAGTCCAAAAAATCAAAACGTCGTGTGACCGCAATTAGATTACGGGTCGGGGAAGTGACAGGGGTCCAATTTGAGCTGCGTGCGGGCAACCCTGTGTCATCACATAACACATTGGGACGGAAGGATGATCAGAGATCGAGGATCACGCGACTTAAGAAAAGACACGAAACCACACAGACAGATTCCATTCTGCACGGTCGAAACTGATTATCCCCCCTGGCGAACGAGCCGGTCATGTTCCTGGCCTCCCTACAGTGAGCATCGGGTTGCTCACTGCCACAACAGGTGACATCCGCCTGAGAAGTTTTTCGTCAATCCGGTAGCGCCGACTTTAAGCTTCTTAACAGCGCTGCACAGAGTGCCATCTGACCCGTCAGCAACACCTGAAGCAGAACGACCTGCTGTAAGACTTGCCTATCTTCTTCATAACTCGCATTCACGGACTTGCAGGCACAATCTGTCGCCATCCAGTCCCTGCCACCGTTCTCAGATCACCAGACCGGCAGAGTCAACGCAGCTTTCCCACCCGTGTCCGGCGCTGCATTCGGAATGCAAACTTTTCTTTGGAATTCTGCGGGGCGGACGCTGAGTGCTGCAATTTTGCCGCGAATGCTGGTCAGAAGTGACGACTGACGAACAGGCACCAGTGACAACCGTCCGCGGCCTGGTCCACGCCAAATGTGGTCAGGCGGCGCGATTCCGGTCACTTCGACGCGGACTGAAGTTGCCTTTCTCGTCGATTTCTTCAAACCTGACGACCAACCGTTTTGAAATTCCGGACTCCTCCATGGTCACACCGTAAAGAACGTCGGTGACCGCCATGGTTGGCTTGCGATGAGTAATCATGATGAACTGGGTCTCCTGCTGAAAATCTTTCAGAACGCCAACAAATCGCCCAATATTGGCGTCGTCCAGGGCAGCATCAACTTCATCCAGAATGCAAAACGGACTAGGTCTGCTCTTGAAGATTGACAGCAACAGCGCGACCGCTGTCATTGTCTTCTCTCCACCGCTAAGCAGGGAAATACTGCGCAGCTCCTTGCCCGGCGGCCGCGCGACGACATCAATCGCACATTCCAGCACGTCTTCTGGATCTTCCAGAATGACGTCCGCTTCGCCTCCGCCAAACAGCCGTCTGAACAATTCGCGAAAATGCCCTCGAATACACTCGAAGGATTGCTCGAACATTCGCCGGCTCTCAACATTAATCTGCCGCACCATTTCACGGAGGGTATCGCGGGCGGCTTCAAGGTCCTGCAACTGCGAGTGCAGTCGGCCGAAGCGAGTTTCGAGTTCGTTCAGGTTATCCAGGCTTTCCGTGCCAACGTTTCCCATCTTTTTCAGTTGCCGCCGCAACTGACTGACGCGTTCGTCCACGGAACCGCGCAAAGCGTCGTACCGTTCGTCATCGCGCAGAATCTGCTGAACAGAAGCGTCGTCAACGGTTATTTCGATGGAGTCGTCAAACGGGTCGTCACCGGTATCTGTCTCTGCCGCCTCCGAGGAATCGTCCATGTCGGCCTTCACACCGTTCTGCCCATCGTCGTCTGCCGAACATGGGCCACCGTCAGCATTAGCCTGTTCGGTCAACCAGACCGCGACGGCCGATCGTCCGGACTGCACTGCCTCTTCGACTGAAATCTGAAACTCGTCCTGAATGCGTTCTGCTGAGGTCTCAAGTTGGTGATTGATCGCATTGATCTTCATTTCTGCTTCGTGGAACATCGTTTCGTACTGACGACAGGTCTCGCGTGCCTGCTGCTCAGCAGCAGTGGCCTCCTGCCGCCGCTGCCGCAGTAAATAACGGGCTTCGCTGCGCTGCATGATCCGGGTTGTCAGCTGATCATCATGAACCTGCAGCTCGGACATCTCAGCATTGACGTTTAACTGACTCAGATTCAGCTCCGCCAGCCGCTCTGTACCGACCTTCTGACGCCGGGCAGCTTCCTGCTGCTGAAGCCTCCGCTGCTGAAGATCGTCTTCCAGCCGTTCAACGGCGTCACTAATCCCCAGCAATCTTTCCTCCGAACGGGTGAGTTCCAGATCTGCTTCCGTCCTGCCTTTTTCGAGAATATCAACCTGTCGACGGTCCTCGGCCAGATCGCCTTCTGCCGCTTCTATCAGACCCTGAAGCTTTTGGAATTGTTCTTCTGCGGCTTCCTGTTCTGTACGACCGTCAACAAGCTGTTCTTCAAGCGCCGCAATCGCTGCACTCAACGATCCCAGTTGGTCCCTCAGTTTCCTGTCATTGGCCTCACCAGCGTTCAAAGCCTGCTGCAATTCGGCAACAGACTGCTGGTGTGTTCTGAGTTCCGCGGCACAGCGATCCACGGTATCTCGCCCGGTTTGCAGTTCTTCGTCGGCCGATTCAATGAAATCGACAAGCTTCTGCAGCCGAATATTTCGTTCGGAAACAAGGTGTTCAATGCGATGCAGTTCATTTTTCAAACGTCGCAGTTCACTCTTGCGGGACACGACTGCAGATTCACTGCGAATGCTGCCCGTGAACAGCGTGCTGTCCTTTTCAACCAGTTCTCCCTGCAGAGTAATAAATCTGTAATGGTCTCCCACTTCCTTCTGCAGACGCAGAGCATCGTTGAGGGACTGAACGACCCATGTGTCCGCCAGCAATTGCAAAGCCAGATTGGGAATGTGTCTGGGCGATCGCGCCAAACTGTCCGCACGACCAACGACGCCAGGCATGCCGATGAGACTGACAATCTGCGAAGACACAGAAGAGAAGACAGATTTTGCTATCGGAATTTCACCATTTTCATCAACCCACGTGACATTAAGTTCCGGCACGAATTCGTCACTGACCGAAGGTCCGATATCAGAATCCAGCCAGTCGTCTCCGAACATTCCGAGCGCCAGATCACCGCACCAGGTCGGATTCTGTGAACGATCATTCGCCGTGCCCTCCGCGCTCAGCCGGACCTTCGTTCCCTGGTCAAGAGCGGCATCTTCTTCAGGAGCAGCAACGGAGTCGGAAACTTCAAGCGACACAAAGCCAACTCGGTCTGTAATCTGGCACCGTCCCGAGTTCAGGTAATCAATCAGAGGCGACAACCGGTCAATGACCAGTAATTGTGCTCTGCCTGACAGCGCGACTTCCAGCAGCGCTGCGTTCTCCATGTCAACGTCGAGCAGGTCAGCCACGCTGCCACGAATCAGACTCCACGGTTCGGACGCACCTTCTTCTGCTCGCTTCAGTATCTCCCGCGCACCGAGACCAAACCCTTCCTGACGGTCTTCCAGATCCTCAAGCACCGTTTTTCTGGCAACAGCCGCACTTCTCTGTTCGCGCAATTCGGCCAAAGAATCACGTGACTGGGACTGTTCATGCAGCAGATCTTCACGTTCATTCAGCAGACGGTCCCCGAATTCTTCGGCAGCATTCAGTGCGGCCTGTGCCGTGTCCAGCAACTCGTTTTGTTTGTTCAATTGCTGCTCAATATCTGCGATTTCAGCAGTCAGAACGTCCTGCGCTTCCAGCAATTCGCTGCGACGCTGCTGCAGTGACTGCTGTTCATGTCGCAAGCCGCCCAACTGTGTCGCGAGTTCGGTATTCTGCTGACTCTGCTGAATCAACTGCTCGCGGGATTCCTGAATGCGGGCCTGAGCCGTATCCAGCGAAGCGTGCAGTTCGTGCAGCCGTTTCGCCCCGCCTTCCTGTTCTGCCTTTCGTTCTGTGAAACGCTTCTGTTCGAGCGTCAGGACGTTCTGCAGATGTTCGTCTTCCTTCTCCGCTTCAGCGACGCGCCCATCCATCAATGACCGTTGACGTGTCAGCCGCAGCCCCTCGGACTGAAGTTCCGATTCGCGACCGGCGTGATGCCGCAACGTTGTTTCCAGACTGGCGATACGGCTGCGAAGTTCCGCCCGACTCCGCTCCACTTCGCGCAATTCGTCGTCAACCTCTGCCAGCGCCAGATCGGCATCCGTCAGCTCTCGTTCCGCCCGCTGCTGTTGCTTGCGCATTTCTGTGAGGTGTGCCGATGCTTCGTCCTTCGTCTTCGTCAGAGTCTCGCGGACCATTGACTGCCGACGAAAGTCGTCCGCCACCATGCCCACCCAGAGCCTTTCAAGTTCCATCGACACCTCACGCAACCGCATCGCTCGCTTTGCCTGATTTCTCACCGCGTTAACCTGCGATTCCACTTCGTCAACGATATCCGTCAGACGCAGCAGGTTCTGTTCGACACGTTCCAGTCTTCTTTCGGCTTCGTTGCGACGTTGCTTGAAGCGACTAATGCCGGCGGCTTCCTCGAAAATCAGCCGGCGGTTCGCAGCGTTCGACTGCAGAATCTGGTCAACTCGCCCCTGTTCGATGATGCAATAGGACGCAGCGCCGGCACCGGTTCCGACCAGTAGTTCACGAACGTCTTTTAAGCGTGCCGTATTCCGGTTAATCAGATACTCAGAATCGCCGGTTTTCCACAAACGCCGTCCCACTGAAACTTCGTCGTGTTCCAGTGGCAGAAAACGCGAAGAGTTGTCAAAAACGAGCGTGGCTTCAGCGAACTGAGCGCCGCCGCGGCTTGAGGATCCGTTGAAGATGACATCTGTCATCTCCTTTCCACGAAGACTTTTTGCGCTCTGGTCGCCCAGCAGCCACTTGATTGAGTCTACGACGTTGCTCTTGCCGCTGCCGTTTGGTCCCACAACACCGGTGATGCCTTCGTGGAATTCAAAGACGGTCTTGTCGGCAAAACTCTTGAAGCCGAAGAGTTCGAGCGACTTGAGCATTGGATAGAGAAACGGTCTGTTTGGGCCTGATGAATTGACGACTGACTCTCAGACTCCGGCCTGAGAACGCGTATCAGAAAAGTCATTCTTCTTTCTGAAACGGCGAAAAGAAAACACGACGCATTCTTGAAGTGAGCGGCTCACGAAATTCTGACTGTTCCACCTCGAATTCGTTCGAAGCGTCGCCCGCCGTATCCTCTTCCGAAAGATCAGGGACACTAATCCGCGCTTCTTCAGCGGCCTGCTCACCGTTGACACTTTCCGGTACCGCACCTGAGGCCGGTCCGCCTGACGTTTCGGCGGCGGTACTGTTTTCGTCGTCGATCGTCTCTCGCGCCGCAAACATCCGTGCCAGTGAAGAGTTGTCTTCGTCGGTCGTGTCCTGTTCAGATTCCTCCACCCGATCAAACAGACCAGGTGTCAGTGACGGTGTTCCCAGTTTGGCTTCCTTTTCTGTACTGCCACTAGCGCCGGACCGCCGCAGGAAGACTCGCCCAGCCTGAGGCAGACGATCAATTCCGAGTTCACCGGTAAGATTGTGCTGAGCATCCGCTTCCAGCAGCATCTGCACGACATCAGGATAACTGGCACCAAGCTCGGCGACACTGTTGATAATTTCCACGAGATTTGTTGACACGACGTAACGTTCGGGGTCGCGGCCCAATGCATATGTCGAAATGGTAACCTTGCTGTCACCGGCGTGACCCATCACGCGAATTCTGTTACCAACGTTTAACACGGCTGGTAAACGGAGTTCCTGCCGTGAACCGAACACGACGACTTCCGGAGCACGATAACGCACAACATGAACCGCCGGCGGGGCATCGGATGGAATCGCATGCAGGACGAACTTGTGCGGAAAGATCTTTGTTCCCAGACCCGGATCATTCGGGTTGTTTTCCTTCAGCGCCCGAACCGCTCCGTAGCGCGTCTCAAGTGATTCTTCTGAGAGCAGATCCCGCAAAGCCACCACACCGTCAGCATCAGAGATAATCGACAGGGCCGCCAGGGCGTATACCCGAAACGCAGATTCGTCCATGGCTGCCTGCTTCAGTACCTCGACACCACTGCTGTCTTCCAGATACGCCAGTGCCTGAGCTGCATGAAAACGGACTTCGACATTCGAACTTCGCAGAGCTGTTTTCAGGAAGGGAATGCCGTCGCTTCCGATCGCCTCAAGCTGCAGAGCTGCTCGTTCGGTCGTCTCCGGTTCCATTATCGTCCGCGACAGTTCTTCTGTTCGTAAGCGGCGGCCAATATCGGTCTCTTTGTAAGCGATACTGCGGATCATCTGCTGGTACCGCGGGAAGTTGTTGCGATACAGCGGATGCACCTTCAACTCGATCATCAGATCCGTCTTGGCTTCGGCCATCGGAATCCGCTGGCCGAATCGGTTGTAATCGTGCAGTCGACTGGAAATCGCATTCTCAATTCGTTTGGACGTCTTGAGTCCGCGATTCTCATTTCTCAGGATGACCTTCAGGTTTCGTTCTGTATTCGACACAGCACCGCCAGGAATCGAACCTCGACGCAGCATTGCCGGACTGGCCTTTTTGCTGCCTCCGTCACCCAGCGCCGTCAGAATTGCTCCGTGAGCCATCGCATACTGATGCCCCTTAACATTACCTCGACCGGCAATGGACTGTTCTTCGGACAAACGTGTTTCCAGCAACCAGCCTCCCTTTAAGCTGGTGGCCTCACTATTGGGAGGCAGGACAGCTCGTACGTCAAAACGCTGATCCTCCCTGACCATGGCAGGAAGATAGGCCGTTACAATGACAACCGCTGTATTTCTCGACGCGAGTATATGACCGGGATTCTTGATGCCGCGTCGCGTCATTTCTTCCAGTAATTCCGTGCGCAGATGCGACGGCGGCGGATCTCCACCAGTTCCGTCAAGCCCCATCACCAGACCAACACCACGCAGCGCCACCAGATTATTGCCTGTGACGCTGATGTACTCGCGCAGCAGGGGTGTTTCGACTTTCGTGCCAAAATCGTTGTCTTCTTCCTTCCGTACCACCTGCTGTCGCTCGCCACTAATCATGCCGGCAAATTTTGAGCCAATGGCATTTGCTCCCGACAGATTCAGCAGACTGCTGGCGCAGCCACAACTGCATAACAGCGCGCCTGTCGCCAGGACGCGCATGCCCAACAGGCGCTGTCGTGAGATGTAAGACATGATGATCTTAAGTAAGATACGGTGTTTCATGGCGGTCACTACCATGATGGCTGCGGAACGCATCGTCTGTCGCGCATGGCAACCGAACGTGCAAAAACCGCGGAGAAGAAGGAAAGACAGGAGAGTGAGAGGAAAGGCATCGCTGTGTCCCGATTAAAACAGGACGCACGAAGGTTGGAGTAGTGGAAGCGAAGGCCGGTTAGGGCCAGACCTGAACAAAACACTTACGTCGGTGGAGTGAACTGAGTGTTACATCTGCGAGAGTGAGAAGCCGCAGACCCGATTAGCAACAACTCAGACAGCAACCGTCCGACAATGGTGGTCACGAACCCGACGTGACCGGAGAGCAGGGCAGACAATAAGTCGGTCACCTGTGCCACGCAATACGATTTCGGCGGCTATCGAATCGCGTCGACAAAGACGTCAGCCCTCAACGCCTGACTTCGGCAGATAGTGCATTCGGCAGACAACATTCGGCACAACCGGGACTCAGAGGCGTCGCGCGCGAATACCGGCAGCAATTGCCGAATTGAACGTCCTCGGGAGCACGGCTCCGACACATGGCATTCTGTGCTGAGTGGGATCCGGCGTGAACCGAGCCGGCTCACCGAATTGGTGCACGCAGCAGCTGCCAGCAAACAGTAGACACCGCTTTGCCGAGAAATCTGCTCATGAAATGCGGCGACATCGAATCCTGGCTCATGGTGTGCCCGGACAGGACAGATTCGTAAAGACTTCTCTAATCCCAGCGGCTTCTGAATTTCAACTCAACCTATTTAGTAGGAGGGTTTAACGCTTTGGCAGGCACAGACTTCCATATCGTGCGTTCTGCCGCCAGAATGCCGCTCCCGTTCATTCTTCTTCAAACCCCGGAACTCGCGTCTGTGCGTCGTTCTCCAGCCGCTGAATTCTTATGACAACCACCCGCCGCAATTTTCTTTCCTCGGCTGCTGCCGCCACAGTTCTTCCTGCGGCAGCATCAGCAACCGCCGCAACGCCCACAACCACGGCAGCAGCTGATTCATTCACGTTCTGCCTGAACACCAGCACGATTCGCGAACAGACTCAGGACATTCGAGAGCAGGTTCAGATCGCTGCGGACGCTGGCTACACCGGTATTGAACCGTGGATGCGTCATTTGTCGCAGTATGTCGAAGCGGGCGGAAGCCTGGCCGAATTACGAAAGAGGATCGGCGATGCAGGATTAACCGTCGAAAGCGCGATCGGATTCGCTCAGTGGATCGCTGACGACCCGGAGCGCCGCAAACAGGGACTGGAGGATGCAAAGCGGGACATGGACATTCTCGCGCAGATCGGTGCGCTACGGATTGCTGCTCCCCCGACAGGGGCCACGAAGGGGCCGAAGCTGGATCTGTTTGTTGTCGCCGAGCGCTACCGGACTCTGCTGGAGGTCGGTGACGAAATTGGCGTGGTTCCGCAGCTTGAAGTCTGGGGCCACAGCACGAACCTGTCACGACTGGGAGAATCCGTTATGGCTTGCGTCGAAGCCAGCCATCCGAAGGCGTGCCTGCTGCCCGATGTATATCACATTTTCAAAGGCGGATCGCAGTTTGGCGGTTTGGCCCTGCTGAGCGATACGGCGATTCACGCATTTCACATGAATGACTACCCGGATTCACCCATTCGAGCAGAGATGAATGATTCGCACCGCGTTTATCCCGGGGACGGAATCGCGCCGCTCACGAACATCCTGAACATGATTGGCGGAAACGGACGTTCAGTCGCTCTGTCGCTGGAACTGTTCAACAGAGACTATTGGAAACAGGATGCGCTGACAGTGGCAAAGACTGGTCTGGCAAAGATGAAGGCTGCTGTCGCCGCTGCCGGTTAAGAACTGATGCAGTCGCTTAGCCGCTTTCGAACGCCAGTACGTATGGTCTGAGGCAACGGCCTCGCTACCACCACTTCCAGTTCCACTTGCTCTTCGGTTTTGACGGTCGAGTAGCTGCGTTCTGTGTTCTGAGCCTGTCACCAGACGTGGCCGGTTTGCTGAACGAGATCGGCGTATCCCAGTCCGGCGCTTCAATCTCTGTCGGTGCTGCCGCCGCACCATCAAAAGTTGGTTCAGTCGGTGACAGGGCCGTCTTTTCGTTGTGTCGAAAGACTGGCGGCTCCAAATGGACGCGAGGCGAATGAGTCGGCGGAGACGCCATTTTGTGCTGACCGTGTGGAGCAGAAAATCGTTGCCGAATCACATTGCCAACATCGACCACCTGAACATTGTTGTCCGGCAGTCTCCACAATCCCTCCGGCAGATGTGGGTTTGTTTCGATGTCCTCAAACGTCAGTGTGATCTCTGAATCCATCTGAGGAAACTGCAGCTTGACCAGCTTGGGAATCAGGTGACCATTCCAGGACTGATGTCGACTCAGGTGTGCTCGGACCAATGGATTCGCTTCACTGTCATAAACGGAGTGTTCTCGAATGACACCGCGAATCGTGTCAACTTTGATGACTCGGCGAAGTGGTCGTCCGGACGGACTGTCTTCGATTGCACTCAACCACAGTTCTCTACCGCCGGAAAGACCCTTGCTGACATCGTAGTCGCCGACGTCGAGTGGCTTCACTCCAAGCACCAGCATCAACCAGTTTGGGTCGATATAGGGAACACCGCTGGGCACCTGCTGAATCATGGCCGAATCTTCGTGTTTCCACGTCATCACAGCGGATTCGCCGGGTCTTGAATAGAACCAGCAACGCTTGTCGTTGGAACCCAGGTCTGCTCGAGCAATCACGTTGTCGGCGGTCAGTCGGAAATGTCGTGGCGCCTGACAGGCAATGTTGCCCTTCAGACGCACGGGTAGCACATTGGGAAGTCGGACTTCCATACGAGTTGTCGTGCAGCGCCAGCTTTCCAGACCCTGGTTTTGCCGATTCAGATAATCGACCAGTTCAGTGGTGTTGAGAGTCATCGGCAGGGCGGGATCGACGTACCGAGTCTCTTCCTTGTGCCAAGGCAGCTGACAGCCACTGCTGATCGTCAGCACGACGACAGCAGGCAGAATTCGAAAGAAGTAGTCGATCATTCCATGATCCTGATGCGGCCCTGTCCGTGGCCAACAATTTCGTCACGCTGCGGCTTCGGTCGTTCCGCCAAACAGCTGATCCTGTAATTGCAGAATCTGCTGTTCCGTCAATTCACGCTCCTCCACATCGAATGGCCCCTCGCCACCGCTTCCGTTCAGACGCATGGCAGGTCGATCATCGATTTCCATTGTCTGTTCCAGAATGAGCCGACGTTTTCGCAGTAGCAACAGCGCCAGTACGTACTGGTAGTCCTGTTCCACCGTGTTCGGAGACTCACACAACTGCACGAAATAGTCAAACAATGAATCCGGATCAATCAACTGCGGTCCCGTGCTGGAATCAACCGGCACCTGGCATCGCCAATAACCAACGGTTGCTTCCGGAGGGCCTGTCCAGCCGTCCAATGAAAAGTCATGTCGTACCGTCCTGCCATTTTCTTCAACGAGCGCCGACCAGCACTCGCTGCCAGCCACCAGCAATTCTCCGGTTGCGGCGCAGACTTTTGACATAGGACGGATGTTGAAGTCCATCGACAAACGTTCCTCGGCCGGATGAGTTGATGATGATCAGCGGAAGTCCCCTGGGATGCTAGGGCAAAAGCTGAGTTCGGCCAAGATGTAACTCACTGCCGGGGCACAGACTCAACAGACATAACGGCGGTCTGGTGGTGAAAAACGTCAACGTGCGGACGACGACCGTGGATGCAATGCCTTATTCGCCAGTTCACACCAACTGTCCAGTAAATACACCCCAAAACCCACAGGCCCAGGGAATGACCAAAACGAAGCACCTTTCCCAGATTGCTGAATTTGTTGCCACTTTCGGTTGAGTCTGACTACTTTGCCCGAATAACGTACAGGTTCTATTGTCCGATTTAGGTGCAAACGGAGTATTCGTCGCCAAAACAAGCGGCTATCTTCACATCCACATTGACTAACGGATTTCAGATGGCATTTAAACAGGTAGGACGCATGTCTCACCATTCGTGCTGCCCAAATTTACAAGTCACTCAAACAAGACGAAAGGAAAGACAATGAAACGACTCACTCAACTGGCAGGCATTTGCTTGGCCATTTGTATCGCTGGTCCTGCAATTGCAGCCGACCTGACTCCCATCCCGGCGGTACCCGGCGCGGTGTTTGGGCCAACAGTCGGTGGACACGTTCTGAACGGCGCCGTGTATGTTGACGAAGCGCCTGAGCCGCTGTTTACCTGCGTTCGGTACGTCGACAAGCGGGAAATGCACCCGTGTGCCGTTCCCAAGATCATTCAGGTTAATGATCCGTGTGCCTGTGATGACCCGTGCAACTGTTGCGCTCCAAAATGCGTTTATATTCAGATCTGCGTGCCACCATGCGGGTGCGAACATGTGAGATGCCGACGCCATGGAGACCGTGTGCGGTACGATTACGGCAAATACGCCGTGGATGTACGCATTAAGAAGGGACACATCGTCGTCGACTATCAGAACTAGTTCACATGATCTGTGCTGCAGAAGACTGCGGCACAGGCCACAGTTGAAGAATTCCACAGGAAGCAACGTTTCGTTGCTTCCTGTTTTTTTTTTGCTGTGTAAACGCTGCGCGCATCGCTGAATTGAGCTGCTCTGAACTTCAGGCCGCATGGCGCAAGCTCCGTGCAGTGCGTCTTCTGTGACGACCTTGATGCGACTGGACGACATCCGTGCAGCCGATGGCTGAACCATCTGCCGACAATCACGCGTCGCCTTGGTCTGCGGTCCCTGCAGCATGAGCCATCTTTTGCTGAACGCGGAAGAATCCGGAAGTTGCTCCCGTCGCACCGCTATTTACTGCTTCATCTTCGCAAACAACCTCAACTGCCGGATCGGAACTCCAGGGAGACTACTGTCACTAATGCTAGTGTCTTTGCGCCAACGGGATTTTCTGGAATCATCGGAATAGTCGATGCAATAAAATAGGCGGTGCCCAATCTGGCGCACGTTGTTGGATTTCCGAAACGCTCTTCATAGAAGGTTCGGTCTGATGATTCCGAACAAACTGATGACAATCCTGGTCGCCGGTCTGTTGATTGGTGCATCCGGATGCTCCGGTACTCGGCTGAGGAATCTGATCACTCGATCGGACTACATGAGTATGGAAGAACTGGAAGCTCAGGATGCGGCCGCCGAGACGGCCGTCGCCGAGTCAGCGGAATCCGAATCGAGCGAAAAACTGGTCTCCAGCGAGCAGGAGTCGTCCGAGGACGATGAGAAGTCAGGCGACGAAAAGAAGAAATCCTGGTTCAGTTTCGCCGCCCTACTGGGCAGGTCGTCGGATGACTCTGAATTGAGTCCGGATCCTTTTGTTGACGTCGAAGAGACAGAGACGGAAACAGAAAAAACAGTCGCCGCAGAAGCGAACGACGACAGCGAATCGGCAGAAACAAAAACAGTCGCTGCAGAAGCAACAGAAAGATACTCCGCCACAATGACAACAATAGAAGATCAGGCGGAGGGAATGTTCGACAAACTGGCTGCTGCAGAAGCAGAGAAATCCGTCAAAGAGCGAATCAAACTGCCGGAAATCATGCCAACCACCGAGCTCTCAGAATCCGGCCAGCAGTCTTTCGCCGACTTCATTGCCAATCGTGATGGAACAGACACTGAATCTGCCCCGAATGAAGTCCGGTCAACGCTGACTAAGGTCATTGCTGATGCCGGACAGGGAAATCCGTTCGCAGCAGAACCTGCAATTGCTGCGGCAAGAAACGCGACCGAACTAAGCAATTTTGATCGGTTGATGAATCAAAATTCGAACGCCGCAAATGAATTGAGCAGCGAAACGCCTGTCAAAGACGCTTTCTCGTCGAAGTTGTTTCCGGAACTCGACCAGCTGATGACCAATGGCAACGTCGGACCGGCGGCAGATGGACAGGGTCTCGACCTGAACGCATCGCCGGAGGCAACTATCCAGAACCCTCCTCAACCCCACCTGGAAACGCTGGCCGCGACCGAGGATCCATTCCAGGTGGCTTCCAGAAAACATGGATTTGATGACGTTCAACGGCAGGATCCGTGGGCGGCGTTCACCAGGCAGGATGGTAATGCCGCACAAAACATAAGCGACGTCGCGCCTCAGGAATCGACTGAGCCTGATGGATTTGTTTGGCGACACCAGTCGCAGACACCTCAGTCAGAAGCATTGGCAGTCAACGAAACGGTGCTCGAAAACTTTGAAACACCAGCTCCTCCGCCGGTCTTTCAGCAGGTTTCAACGTCTGATCGGCCGGCGAGAGTCACAGGGGGAGCTCAATTGTCGACGGATTTCAGTGCCGGGCTGACAATACCAACCCCACCTGCCCCTCAGCCTCTGCCAAGCAATGACTTCGAACAGTTTGCGGCAACGACAACCGAGCAGGTGCCACGAACAGAAGCCCCTCTGGATTTCGCTGAACCTGCGGGTACCGATTTCGAAGACGCATTTGATGCGACACTGATCGGAGCCAGCCCGGAAGCCAGAACCGGCTCCAGCGTAATAGTTGCAGACGGGTGGCCAATGCGGACATGGATCTTTCTGATCGGTTTCGCAGTCGTGGCGTATCTGTTGTTCGCGCCTGCCCGTCAGAATCGCCCCAAAGCGTAAATCCGGCAGGCAACGACGTCTCGCTTACCCAACTTCTGCTGATCGAACCGCGCGCTCGGTCTGAACGGATCCTAGACTCCACATTGAACAAGGCGACCTGATCTGTGGTCGCCTGCCTGCGGGCAGCATTAAATCATTGTGGAGTTATTCATGACAAAGGATCCATGGAGTCGTCCATCCCTCGAAGATCTGAAGGATGTGCTGGAGAGCATTGGCAAGCCGGACGTAACGAACCTTCGCACCAATGAACGACTTGAGCTGTCTGTGCCAGCAGAAATAAAGACGCAGCGTGGGAATACGATTTCCGCCATGACCCGGGAAATCAGCCGAACCGGCATCGGGATGCTGCATCGCGGATCCGTTTCACCTGGTAAAGCATCAGTCCGACTGGCCAGTGAGACTCGGGAGTTCGAATACCGGGTTCTCATCGAGTGGTGCCATCCCTGCGATAACGGGATGTTCATGAGCGGTGGACGTTTCCTTTCCAGCGATGACGATTAGAACACTCGGTACAACCTGCGGGTCGTGTCAGTCGTTCTATGTGCTACGGGTCTCACGACAGCGTCCTTGCGGTTGACCTTTCCGATCAAGGAGTCAGTAACGTTTTAAGTGTTCAACCTTGAACCACGGGATCTGCGGAGGATTCTGTGCAGCAGCATAAAGATTCAGCGGAACGCAATTCGCATCGGAATCGTCGTCACACAGGTATTGCCGTAAATTCGATACAAAGAAGGGTGCAGAAGCAAATTCTCCCTTCTCTCGGCGCGTGTGCATGGTTTCAGATTTCTACAGACGGCAATCCATAGCGTTGCTGCTTTGCTGTCTCGTCGTGCTGCCCGTCCTGACGTTTCTTGGCAATCAGGTTTCCTCCAACAACGACATCGAAACCTGGCTGCCTCGTAACAGTGAGATCAGAGACAACTATGACAGCTTCTGCGATACGTTTGGTCGCGACGAGACCATTCTGATTGCATTCGAAAAGCCGTTCCCTGAGCCCGCCAGACTGCAGGCGGCATCTGATCGGCTTACCGGGCTTCCTGGCGTGTCCGTCTGCTGGACGCGACGACGTATCGTGGAGTCGATGCTGTCCAATCAGGTTCAGCGAGCCACTGCCAACGATCGGCTGGTGAACCTGTTGACGACTGTCAATGACGATCTTGAGACCATGCTGGTTTCGATCAACGACCACGGCATCGCCCATCGCCGCCAGACAGTTGCCGCAATTCGCGGGCAACTGGCATACTGCAACATGAGCACCGCGATACTCGCCGGAGGCCCCATTGTCGCCACACAACTCGATCACCTTGGCAGCCGTAAGCGATCTTCAATGCTGTTTTTGCTGACGCTGGTGATTTGCCTGGTGTTGCTGCGTTTGAACATCGGGTGCTGGAAGACATCCGGGGCATTAATACTGGCCAATGTGTTCTGTATCGAAATGACGCTCTCGGCCATCTGGGCCACGGGCTACGAGATGAACTTTTTGATGTCGTCGTTGCCAGTCATGGTCATGGTCTTCACGACGGCCGCGGCAATTCATTTCATTGGTCACTATCGGCACGAATACCCTCACAGGGAGGCTGTGGGACGTTCACTGTCCGGTGTGATTCGCCCCAGCAGTTTTGCAGCCTTAACGACAATCATAGGCCTGGCATGCCTTGCCGTTTCTGATGTAGGTCCCATTCCCGCGTTCGGAGTAGTCGCCGCCGTCGGAACTTTCTTCAGTTTCATCGTTGGAGTTTTTCTAACACCGGCAGTGCTGGTGGCACTCAAATACACACCGTCAACTGCCAGTTTGACTAAGGAACAGTCTCTGCAGAAGCTGGCCATGTCCATCGTCAACAGCCCCTGGCGGGTCATGGTGCCGGGACTGGTCGCAACAGCTGTCTGTGCCATCGGTCTGCAGAATCTCAGATCGCTGATCGATCCGCTTGAGTTTCTACCGGAAGACGATCGAGTGGTACAGGACACCCGTCTGGTCGCTCAAACACTGACGAGCCCCACGTCGATCGAGGCGGTCGTGGACTTTGGACAGGCAGACACCTCTTTTGTACATCGTCTTCGTGAGATTCGTGAGATCGAATCCATCGTGACAGGCGTTCCAAATGTTTGTCACGCGTTGTCACTTGCCGATTTTTTTCCTGACGAAATTTCGGAAAACACGCTGTCGCTTTCCAGCCTTGCATCGTCGTCAGGCAGCACGGTCGTCGGCGGGCTGATGGCAGACGGCAGCCGACTATGGCGAATCTCACTGCGGCTTGAAGATGATTCTCCCGCATCACTTAAGCAGACCGTTTCCGCGTTGAAGTCTCGATGTGCGAACATGCCGGTCTCCTTTACCGGAATTGGCCCTTTGCTGGAGAATGCTCAGGGGCAGATCTTTGATGGCTTCTGGAAGAGCTTCGCATCTGCATTTGTGCTGATTACCGTCGTCATGGTTTTTGCCTTGCGGTCGTTGACGGCAGGCCTGGTGGCAATGATTCCCAATCTGACACCGATCCTGCTGGTTTTCGGCACACTAGGCTGGTGTGACTACCCCATCGACATCGGTATCATGATGACCGCCAGTATCGCGCTGGGGCTGGCTGTGGATGGAACGTTTCACTTTCTGTTCAGCTATCGCGACGCTCGCACCCTGCAGGGCTGTCGTTATCGAGCGGTCCGAAAAGCCCTGTTACAAACCGGCATGCCCATCATCTCGTCAGCCGTAATTTCAGGGACCGGACTGCTGGCGCTGGGTTTATCACCGTTTCGACCGACAATGCGTTTTGGGGTGCTGATGTTTTGCCTGTTAATGGCGGCCCTGGTCGGCGATCTGATCCTGCTGCCGGCGTTTCTCGCGATTGGTTCGCGACGCAAACGGTTGTCGCCACCGACGGCTGTGTCAGAACATGCAACCTCCCGCGCGGCCGCCTGAATCCGGGTCGTGCAGATGCCGAATTCCCGATCGGCAATCTCTCACGCAGGGCTTGCAACGGCCTACCGGCAGAGCCGCAAATCGCACGACGTGAGACACGGCCCGAATAGTGTTTTTCCAGCTTATCCGGCACGCTGGAGCGGTATCACGGCGGGCTGTTTTCTGCTACAGTGGTGGCTTCGAAGAATCGACGACTTCACATCGTCATCCTGAGATACCTCAGGCGGTCCGGAGGGGACCGGTCGATCTCCTGACATGAAGTCCACGCCACGTTCCGTCGCATGATTGGCGACGTCATCGGAAGTAACAGACAATGCAGTTAACCTGTGATCGAGCCCTGTTTTCCACAGCATTTCAAGCTGCGGCCTCAGCAGTTCCGGCGCGAACCCCCAAAGACGTCCTGCGCAACGTATACATGCACCTGGGATCCAGTGGTGTGGAACTGGTCGGTACGGATCAGGAAGTTGCGATTCGTTACAGTGTTGATGGTGTAACCTCAACATCTACCGGTGAAGCGCTGCTTCCTACGGCTCGCGTATCTTCCATTCTGCGTGAGCTGCAGAATGATCAGTTTGACATCAATGTGGAAGAACAGTCGCTGACGCTGAAGGCTGCCGGTTCGCAGTTTCGCCTGTCTTCAGAAGACCCACGGGACTTTCCACCCGTGCCGGAATTCAGCGACAGTGATTACTTCAAAATTCCGGCATCCGTCTTTCGCCAAATCATCCGCCGAACGTCATTTGCCACGGACGTCGAAAGCACACGGTACGCACTTGGTGGCTTGCTGCTGGAGTTCGAAGACGGCAAAGTAACCGTAGCGGCAACCGACAGTCGCCGTCTGGCCGTCGCAACAGCAGCCTGCGAATCCGAGGGCAGTCCTAAAGCTCCGGAGAAGACGACCGTCGTGCCAACCCGGGCCATGGCGTTACTGGAACGGTCGATTGATGCAGACGCCGAATTTGTGGATGTCGCGGTTCGCGAAAACGAAATTCTGATGCGGACCGGACGTTGCATCATTTACAGCCGACTGGTGGAAGGCCGTTTCCCAAAATATCGAGACGTCATTCCGGATTCGGGCAGCGTCAGTATTCCTCTGGCCGCCAGCCCTTTTCATGCGGCTGTTCGTCAGGCTCAGATCGTCACCGACGAAGAAAGCCGCGGAGTAGACTTCGTTTTTGCCAACGCCCTGATGACGCTGTCCAGTCGGGCTCAGGATGTGGGCGAATCAAAAGTGGAACTGCCAATCGAATTTGACCACGAAGAGATTTGTATTACGTTTGACCCGCGTTACGTGGCTGATTTTCTGAAAGTGCTGCCACCGGAAACACTGGTGGACCTGCAGCTCACCAGTGCTGAGCACGCAGCCGTGTTTCGAGTCGATGATTCCTATACCTATGTGATCATGCCGTTGTCACAGAACCGTTAGCTGATCTCCGCTCATTTGCGGCAGGACACGGACACCTCTTCCTGGCAGTCTCCGGTGCGGATCGCTGGAATCGTTGAGTTTATGACATCGAGCGGAAGTTCACGGTAAACCGCCTGGGCGGATGATGAGCCACTACGAACAACCATCACGGCTGGGGCATTTGCTGCAGCGTATTGTGAGAACGAAAGGCCTGGCCGAACAGACGTCCGGTCAGGAGCTGAATGAAATCTGGAAGGCGGCGGCGGGTGAACGTGTGGCCGCCAGAAGTTACGTTCGACGTCTTCGCAGCGGCGTTCTTGAAATCGGCGTCTCGAATGGAACCATTCTTGAAGAACTCCGGAGTTACCTGCAGCATGAATTGCTCACCACGATGCAGCAACGAAATCCGGAACGACAAATCAAGTCCCTGAAATTCATTAAAACTCGTTAGCTGTGCTTATTCACGAAAACATGTCGACGTTAAGTCTGTCCTGTTGACCGGCGGACACGGGTCGTCAGTTTCGAGTATCAACTCACATAGTCTGAGGCACCAGCCTCGTTAGTTTGTTATCGCCGTTCGCGGCGTTCAATACGCTCAGAAAGCCCAAACGTGTCAGAAGTGGTTCCTTCAGAAAACGACTACACCGGTGACGATATTCAGCATCTCAAGGGTGTTGAAGGAATTCGCAAGCGGCCCGCCATGTATATCGGAGGCACCGATTCTCACGGTCTGCACCACTTGGTCTACGAAGTGGTCGACAACAGCATCGACGAAGCCGTCAACGGACATGCATCGCAAGTGAAGATCCAAATTAACGTCGACGAAAGTATTTCCATATCGGATGATGGTCGCGGCATCCCCGTCAGTGAAGTTCAGGGCGATGGCCGTTCGGCCGTGGAAGTCGTGTTGACGGAAATCCATGCGGGCGGAAAATTCGACCGCGACAGCGGTTACAAGACCGGAACCGGTGGCCTGCATGGCGTCGGAATTACGGCCGTCAATGCGGTGAGTTCATGGCTGACCGCAGAAATCAATCGCGAAGGTCACGTATGGGTGATGGACTTCGAAAAAGGTGTTCGCGCGTCAGACCTTCGGCAACTTGGCCGTTCAGACAAGACCGGCACAAAACTTTCCTTTCTGCCAGACGCTGAGATCTTTCCGGAGACGGATTTTTCATTCGATGTGTTAACTCGCCGTCTGCGGGAACTGGCGTTTCTGACGCCTGGCATCCGCATCACATTACAGGATGATCGTGCCGATCGAACGGAAACTTTCCACTATGAAGAAGGGCTGGTGGAGTTCGTAAAATATCTGAATCGAACTCAGACTCCGATCCTGAACGATGTAATTCGGGTCAGTGGTGAAAGCGACGGCGTCGAAGTTGACGTTGCAATGCAGCACAACGATGGCTACACAGATAACTTGCGGGCATTCGCTAATAACATCTGTAACGTAGACGGCGGCACGCATCTCAGCGGATTCAAGGGCGCCCTCACGCGGTCACTGAATACCTATGCGAAGAAAAACAACCTGTATAAGGACTTCACACCAACAGCCGAAGATTTTCGTGAAGGCCTGACGGCTATCATTTCCGTCAGAGTGCCCGATCCCCAGTTCGAAGCACAGACAAAGGTCAAGCTGGTTAATCCGGAGGTCGATGGAATTGTTCAGTCCGTCGTGGGTGAAGGGCTGCTGAAGTATCTGGAAGAAAATCCTGCCAATGCCAAAAAGCTGATCGCCAAGGCGATCAACGCAGCAGAAGCCCGCGAAGCCGCTCGCAAGTCACGCGAAATGGTGCGTCGCAAAGGCGCCATTACAACCGGCGGCCTGCCTGAAAAACTGCGAGACTGCCGCAGTCGCGACCTTGAGTCAACTGAGTTGTACCTTGTAGAAGGTGACTCTGCCGGTGGGTCTGCAGATACCGGACGTGACTCGAACATCCAGGCCATTCTCCCGCTTCGCGGCAAGATTCTGAACGTCGAGAAAGCGCAGCTCGTCAAGGTCCTTGACAACAACGAGATCTCAAATCTGTTTCGTGCCATCGGGGTCTCACCAGGCACTGGCGGGGAAGAGATGGATATCAGCAAACGCCGCTACGGTAAAATCATCGTGATGACCGATGCCGACGTCGACGGCAGTCACATTCGCACGTTACTGCTGACTTTTATTTTCCGCCATATGCGACCACTCGTGGAAGGCGGATTCGTTTACATCGCTCAGCCACCGCTGTACCGAGTGCTTCAAAAGGGCCGCAAGGCTCCCCGTTATGTGCAGACACATGAAACGATGATGCTGGAGCTGACGGATCTGGGTCTCGACGGGGCGGGCCTTGTCGCGAAAACCGACGGAACAGTCTTCGATGGTGACAATCTGCAGCGAGTTGTTGGTGTGCTCCGCGAAATGGAACATCCGCTGGAACTGATGGAACGCCGTGGAATTGACCTCAAATATCTTCTTGTCAAAGGCGGCGCAGAGGAAACGCGATTGCCAAGATTTCGAGTTCTGTGGGGTGATGCCGAACGGTGGTTCTTCGAACGCGATAAAGCGGACGCCTTTGTCAAAGAGCTGGAAGAGGAACACTCCGAAAAATTGACGGCGAACGGCGAAGATAACATAGCAGGTAAACCGGACAGCAACGATCAGACGCCAGACGATGTCGAACCTGCCTGCCAGCTTGTCGATCTGCACGAAATCAAGACGTTGAACGAACAGCTTACGAAATTGAAGGACTTTGGCTTCACATTTCCCGATTTTGTTTCTGCCGGAGTGCAAAACGCCGAGCAGGTTTACCCATTTCGCATCGAACGAGATGACCAGACAGTGCCACTGACGAGCCTTCGTGAAGTTCTGCCGGAACTGCGAAAACTGGGTGAAAAGGGCCTGACGCTGACACGCTTCAAAGGTCTGGGCGAAATGAATTCCGAAGAACTCTGGGACACCAGTATGGACCCGGAAAAACGCGTACTGCTGCAGATTCAAATGGACGATGCCGCTGCGGCCGATGAAATTTTCCGAGTTCTCATGGGCGACCACGTTGAACCGCGGCGAGAATTCATCGAGAAACACGCGTTGGATGTCAAAGAGCTGGACATTTGATTCCGGCTCCCATGTCGTTGTTGCCGGCACGGTATGCCTGCCGATCAGAAGATCGCTTCTTTACCCAGTTGGCAACGCACACCCACTGTCCGGCATGCATCATCCAGTGCGCTGACTGGCCGCCAATGACCGCACCGACCGTGGCCTCGAACTGCTAATCTTTTCGAGAGCTGGCTGTTCAAGCTCTCCGTCACTCAGCTTATCCAGTGTCGCAGTTCGCTGTTCCTCCATCAGTCTGAGGCATTCGTCTTTCGTGCAGAAATCACTCTGATTGCCGCTTAATGCCGTCTCCTTGCCATGCTTGTCATAAAATCCCTCCGGCAGCGGCGGCATTGAATCGGGACAGACCATGTTGTTCAGGCTGTGTTCCGCAACGGTCAAGTGACCAAGCTGCCAGGCCGTGTGGTTCGCCCCCTCGTGCGGACGAATGAGCAGTTGACATCCGTCAGGTCCTGCAGGTAGGTCTGCACAACGAATGACGGAAGATTCAACGACGTCTTGGTGTGAGTTGCGATACTCATGACGTGCCTTTGCGGGACAAGGGGTCCGTTATCTGACAGCCAACGCATTCGCTGTCGTTTCGGAGACTCTCACAGATCCTTCTCTGTTGGTGGAAAACGCCTGCGGCTGTCGCTGTCAACAGGTTTTCCAGTGCGCAGACTCCACCACTCGCCAGCCCGCTCTGAATTGTAGTGCGGATTCGGATATGGCATACGAGCGGTAACCTGCTGCCGCCAGTTCTGCAGTTTGCGTTTCAGGTCAGCTGCTCGGCCCGGTTTTTCAGCAGACAGGTTGGTCGTTTCGCCGATGTCACTGGTCAGATGATAGAGTTCGATATCGCCGGTACCGTCAAGATATTCGATCAGTTTCCAGTCACGCTCACGTAAGCTGCTGGCCGGCCGATCGTGGTGATAGTGGGGATAGTGCCAGTACAGCGCGGTGCGATCCAGTTTTACGTCCGGTTCCACCAGCAGCGGCTTCAGGCTGTGGCCGTCAATCGTCTGTTGTTCGGGCAACGAACAACCTGCCAGGTCAACAAACGTAGGATAGAAGTCGTAGCTGATCGTGGGTTCAGAGCAGACGGTTCCGGGTTTTGTCAGCGGAGGATATTTCACGATCAGCGGAACTCGAACTCCGCCTTCGTGCAGTGATCCTTTTTCACCCTTTAAGGGTGCCAGGCTACTGACGTTGTCGTCGGCATGTTCACGATAGTCGTATCGCCGATGCAGGCCACCGTTATCCGACGTAAAAACGATCAGCGTATTTTCAGTCAGGCCTGCCGTATCGACCGCATCAACGATTCGCCCGACCATGTCGTCACAGTGTTCCACCATGGCGGCGTACACCGGATGCGGCAGATCTCGATTCAGCTCGGCGGCCTTCTTCGTGTACTTCTGCACCTTTTCTGACATCGCACCAAGCGGGATATGCACGGCAAACGGAGAAAGCATCAGGAAAAACGGTTTTTTCTGCTGGCTGCTGCGACCGATGAAATCCACGCACACGTCAGCTTCAAAATCGGTTCGATACTGTCCCGGCTTCGGCTTGAACCCCGCGTTGCCCTGAACACGGTACTTGCCGGGCAAATGCGGACCTCCGATAACTGCAGAGAATTTATAACCCTGTTTGTCCGGTTGGAACTGCGGACCGCCGCCGAGATGCCATTTGCCGACGTAGCCGGTGGTATAACCGGATTCCTGCAGTGCTTCAGCCACGGTAACGGTGTCCAAAGGAAGAGCCATCGTCGTCAGCGGAGTAATCACACGTTCGAACGGTCGCCAATGCCCCGGGATATGTGCCGTGATGCCGATCCGTGCCTGGTTCTGCCCCGATTGCAGAGCACATCGAGTCGGAGAACATACGGCACCTGCGGCATAGAAATCCGTGAAACGCACTCCTTCCGCTGCGAGTTGGTCGATGCGTGGCGTGTCAATAAAATCGTTGCCATAGCAGCCAACATCTTTCCATCCCATGTCGTCGATAAAGATGAGAATGATGTTCGGCTGAGTGGCCGAACAGCTGGCGGCAGTCACTCCCAGACAGGCACAGGCAAACAATAAGTTCAGCGTGAGTTTCATCGTTGTTTACCTGGATAGTTTGTTGCCATGTCGCTGCAACCATAGCAGGATTATCGGGTTACCGTTGGGCATGGGCAGAAGAATCTAATCTTGTTGCAGACTTTGCGGCTCAGACCATTGAAATCCCCACGGCTTGTGTCTCAACTGTTTTGAACCTGGTACCTATGGAATCCTGATTTGCAGTCGGACAACGTCGCTGTTCTGATCAACTGTGTGTCCGTTCCCAGATGCCCATGAACATACGTCCGCATATCCGCAGAGCCCCACCTGCCATGACGACCTCCACCAAACGCTATCAGATTGCGGACTTTTCAGAAATCAAAGGCGTACCTTGTCCCTGCGGTACAGCTCGGCGAGCTTTTCTGGGCATTGACGAGTTCCCTGGAACGATTCACGTCACTGAGATCAGTGCAAATGCCAAAAAGCACTATCACAAAACACTGACGGAAACCTACTATTTTCTGGACTGCGGTCCTGACGCAAAAATGGAACTGGACGACGAGATCATTCCTGTTCGTTCAGGCGTCAGCATCGTAATTCCGCCCGGTGTCCGCCACCGAGCCATAGGACGTATGAAAGTCCTGATTGTTGTTCTGCCGGAATTCGACCCGGCCGATGAGTGGCTCGACTGAAACCGGGAACCGTGGCCCACATGCATTCCCCGTCCGATTCCCACGACAGGACGTCCGGCAGTTTTTGCCGCATAAAATGCAGCAAACAGCAACGATGATGGGCCGATCCGGCCTTGTCGGTGAACGCCGAACACCGATATAGTTCCCGCCTCTCGATTCATTCTTCGCCCCCGTTGCATGGAAGCAATTGTGGCTCGCATTTCACACTCACAGCTCTGTCCCATGCAACCGCGACACGCACCATTACTGCTTGTTGTTGTGGTATTGCTGTCCGGATGCCAGGGCAAAAGCCTGATTGACGACAATCCTGTTTTCGCCGAAGCGCCGCCCCGTCGGTCACTGACCAACAAATCAACGGTCGCTTTATCGGATGACAGCAAAGGTGAATCTCAAATTCAGGCTGTCAGCTTTACGGGGGCACCGGAGACAAAAATCGTTGGCAATACGGTTGTTGCTGAGGTCAATGGTCGTCCAATTTTCGTGGACGACCTGATCGGCAGTCTGCGACTGGCGATCGAATCCGAGGAAAGTCTTTCCGCAGAACAGCAGCAACAGATTCTGCAGCAACAGATCAAAGGACGTCTTGACAATTACATCGAACAGGAAATTGTTATCCAGGCTCTAAAACAGAAGATCCCCGAGGATCGCCAGCAGGTCATTGAAGAATCTCTGGAAGAACCCTTCGGCGAAGTCATCGCAAACATCAAGAAGGATCGCAACCTAACCACTGATGAAGAGCTCAATAAAGTCCTGTCCGCTGAAGGCCTTTCCGTCGATCTGCTGCGTGAAAGCTTTTTCCGAATTCAAAAGGTGAATGGATATCTGTCCACGCTTGCAGAACGCCCGGACACAATCAGTCGCGTCAAAATGCTGGCATACTATGACGAACACGGCGACGACTTCACAACGAAAGAACGAATCCGCTGGCAGGAACTGGTCGTTCTGTTCGCCAGCAATGGCGGCCGTGAAGGTGCTGAAGACAGGATGGCCGAGGTCGTCAAGCAGTTACAGAAGGATGCCGATTTTGCAGAACTGGCGACAAAATACTCGGATGCATTGAGTGCCGAAAAACGCGGCGACATGGGTTGGCTTGCCCGCGGCAGTCTCGCGGACAATGCACTTGAACAACAACTGTTCAGGCTGCCATCAGGTGGCATGACAAAAGTTTATGTGCGGGACGATCGCTTTGAAGTCTACCGGGTTGTTGATCGTCAACCGGCACGCACCGCTCCGTTTCAGGAGATGCAGAAAGAAATCGAGCAACACGTTCGAGCTGAAAAAGCCAGGGCGGCCCGCCAGAAGACGATGCGGGATCTTCGAGCAAAGGCCACCGTCGTCACGATGTTCGACGAAGAGCCAAAAGGCTAGAGTCCTGTCGGACTCTGGTTCGGGGATGTCGCTGGAGAAGGCGTCAGGCATGGGAATGCTCTGCGGCATTGCCTGAAACTTTGAGCAAGATTACCAGGTCTATCCTGCACGCTCGACATCTTCCCTGGTCTTCGTAAGAAGAAGCGTCAGCGACATGATATGGCATGGAGTATTATCCCTGATTCGCCGTTCGGCTTATCAGGAAATAACAACCGAGAACACTCACGTTCGGGCACACAGTTCTGAATCGCCGACGCACTACGACAAAAATGTGCAGCTCGCAGATCGGACTGCCGATCATCCTACTTAGCGAACACAACTACCGAAGAGGAATATCGTCTCTTCAAACCGCACATCAGACATTTCGGATTACGCCGACGGAGGTCTCAAATTATTTGCGTAGGCCCGGACCATTCATGAGTGCACGCTCAGCGTGACTCGGTTCTCGCCTGACTCGCTGCGTCTCCACCGTCGCAGTAACCGAAGTGTCTGAATTACAAACGGCCGCAAGGAAGAATTCCCTGCGACCGTTTTTTCGTTTGATGCCGGACGGTCGCTGCGTCGTAACGTGTTTCCACTATGGCGCGTCTGTAAGGTGCTGTATGGCAACTCTGACCAGCGGTCCCATTTTGGGTGGACTGGCTTCAACGCTGACGACAAACCCTTCCTCGTGCAGCGCCTGGCTGCAGGTTGGGCCGATAGAGCCAACAACTTTCCTGTTGGCAGAATTCAACCAGTCGTCGCGTTGATTCGTCTGATCAGCAATCTGCAAAACATGACGAACCTGCTGAGCACTTGTGAACAGCAACACTTCGATTTCACCTTCGATTGTTTGTCGGATGGCTTGGCGCAGGGGCTCAACATCGTCCGGCAGCGCCCAGCGGTAAACGGGAACCGGAACCACCCTGGCACCACGCGAAGTCAAGCCATCACAGAGTTCCGGGTTGGATATGCCGTATTCCTGGACAGCGACGATTTGGCCAGTCAGTTCAATCTGTGCCTGATCAATGGCAGACAGCAATTCCCTCCATGTATTGGGTTCCGGCGCCCTGACTGTGAATTTCAGGTCGTGGCGGTTCAGCACGGCCGCCGGTTTGGGGCCGCGGACCAGCAACGGCAGTCGCCCCATTGACTGCAACAGGCGTTCTTCCAGACCCTGTGATGCTGCCACTTTGAGCATCGCTTCGATGCCGACCCCCGTCAGCAGCACCATGTGCGAAACAGCTCCGGAAATCACCTGCTGAATCGCGTCGAGAGCGACTAAGTTCTCTTCAACCGGCACCTCCTGCATCGAAGGTGCCATCATCGCACAGCCACCAAAGCGTTCAATCAATGACCGCATTTCCGTGGCTCGTCGGCTTTCGAAACTGCAGATAATGGGCCGTGTGTTCATGCGTCATCGAGCCGCGCGGCGGAAGCTGCGAGAAAAATAATCGACTACACCAGGAGCGTCGATCAATGACACCAGATCCAGATTCGACTGCCCGGTGACGACTTGGCGGCGCTCGATAACCGTCATTCCACGAGTCAGCTGGCCGCTGGTTTCGACTTCGCCTGACAGCGCTTCCACAGAAAATGATTCGGCCCTTGCGGCTACTGCGAGAGCTGCAACACCATGCAGTGGGATACCTTCAAATCCGAGTTCCTGACGATTCGCTCGAATGGCGTATTGCAGCATCGACGACAATACCGCGCCGTTGGTCGTGGACTCCGTCAGCTGCGACAGCATGTCGACGTCTTCAAATGTCAGCACCGGTGTTCCACTGATGTCCAAAGGGATCAGCGTCTTTAGCGCCGGTAAACGAAGAACGGCAGCAGCGGACTCCGGGTCACACCAGATGTTGAACTCAGCCACAGGAGTGACGTCGCCGCTGGCGTTATTGACTCCGCCAAGAGACACAATCGCATCCAGCAATTCAGGTAATTCCGGATCCAGATCGCAGGCGGCCGCCAGGTTAGTGAGTGGCCCCAGGGTCATCAGTTTTACCTCGTGTGGAAATTCCCGGACGAGATCCACTATCAGTTTTGCTGATTCGCGTCGATTGTGAAGGTCCGGTATATCGACCGTGACATCACCGAGTCCGTGGCTGCCGAACAAACTGTGGCGTGTGGGCACGGTATGGGACGACAGACGTGGAGCCACGATGGGCAATTCAGACTGACCGATTCTGGGATACTTAACGGGATCAATCAGATCCGTCAAAAACTTCAGGTTTCGTGTGGCCTGCCGTCCGGAGACTGACCCTGCTGTTGCCGTCAGCCCAACCACTTCCAGAGACGGATCTACCAGAGCGGTCAGCACCGCAAAGGCGTCACCGATGCCGGGATCTGCGTCAATGATGATTTTCTGGGGCAACGTGCTTCTTTCGTGCGTTTTTTCACGCTGTTACCGTCGGTCCGTGCCGGCAGAAGAATCCCAATCTCGGCAGAAATCTGTGCACAAGGTGGAATGTACCGGTTCCGGCAGACGATTGGCTGATGACAGGACCGCAACTCCGCGTCACTGTAGAGAAAAATGCTCTTTGATAGAAGAAACGATGGCCTTGCACCCGCAATTCCCCGCCAAGGAGGCCAATCTTCTTGAACGCCCCGGATTTGCTGCTAACCTTCTCGAAATTTTGCGCGCTTTGCCGCTCCTGTCTGCCTGCAAAGTCACTCGCTGCCGTTGGGAACGATCGCCGAACTCCGTCAGCGGTCACTCTGCGCGCTTGCCGTGTGGTAGAACGAGGGAAACGTCACGAACGCCGGAACAGATTCAGTGTCGGGCAGCCCCGATGGACTGTGTTCTTTCGTGATATCGATCACAAGTTGCAAGTACACCCCCAAAGGCTTCACCAAGTGCCACGTCGAGACGACATAAAGAAGATTCTGATTATCGGCTCCGGTCCCATCGTGATCGGACAGGCATGCGAATTCGACTACTCGGGAACTCAGGCATGTAAAGCTCTTCGTGAAGAAGGGTATGAGGTCATCCTGGTCAATTCCAATCCAGCCACCATCATGACGGATCCGGACACCGCTGATCGAACCTACATTGAACCGATCACGTGGCAATACGTTGAAAAAATCATCGAGCAGGAACGTCCCAGCGCCCTGCTGCCCACATTGGGCGGGCAGACCGGTCTGAACACGGCAATGAACCTTGCTCGCGAAGGTGTTCTGAAAAAGTACAACTGCGAGATGATTGGGGCTCAGGAAGACGTCATCAAGAAGGCAGAGGAACGCGAGTCCTTCAAGGAAGCGATGACAAAAATCGGAATGGATGTCCCCAAGAGCTTCGTTGTTCACAATTTGGAAGAAGCCAGAACTGCAGTCAAGAAAATCGGTCTGCCGATCATTATTCGTGCCAGCTTTACGCTGGGCGGTACGGGTGGTGGCATCGCCTACAACATCGAAGAATTTGAAAACCTCGTGCGACAGGGGCTGACTCTGTCTCCCATCAGTGAACTGCTGCTCGAAGAATCAATCCTCGGGTGGAAGGAGTACGAGATGGAAGTGATGCGTGACTGCGCCGACAACGCGGTCATCATCTGCTCGATCGAAAACTTCGACCCGATGGGTGTACACACCGGTGATTCCATCACGGTTGCTCCGGCGCAGACGCTGTCTGATAAAGAATATCAGCGCATGCGGGACGCGACGCTGGCGTGCATGCGTGAGATCGGTGTCGAAACCGGTGGCTCAAACGTGCAGTTTGCGATCAATCCGGACAACGGCCGTATGGTGATCATTGAAATGAACCCGCGGGTCAGCCGTTCCAGTGCGCTGGCGTCCAAAGCAACCGGATTTCCGATCGCAAAGATTGCTGCGAAGCTGGCCGTGGGTTATCGGCTGGACGAAATCAAGAACGATATTACTCGCGAAACGCTGGCGTGTTTTGAACCGACGATCGACTACGTCGTTACGAAAATACCTCGCTGGACCTTTGAGAAGTTTCCCGAAGCCGATCCGACACTCACGATACAAATGAAGTCCGTGGGCGAAACCATGGCGATCGGCCGCACGTTTCGTGAATCTCTGCAAAAGGCTCTGCGCGGGCTGGAGACCGGGCATTTCGGACTCGGCGGCGGCAAGAAGGACTTATGGGATACCGATCGCCGGCCAGGCGAAGACGAGATTCTCAACAAATTATCGGTGCCCAACGAAAACCGCATTTTCTATCTGCGGTATGCACTCAAAGCAGGGATGTCGATCGAACGACTGCATGAGACGACCGACATCGATCCATGGTTCCTGAGAAACCTGCAACAGCTGGTGGAATTGGAACACGAAATCCGTGAAGTCACGCGACTGTCGGATGTGTCATCAGAGCTCATTCGTCGGGCCAAAGAAAACGGATTCTCGGACGCTCAACTGGCTTTCTGGTGGGACACGTCGCAGATTGAGGTGCGAACACACCGCAAACAACTAGGCATCGAAACCACATTCAAACAGGTCGACACCTGTGCGGCGGAGTTCGAAGCGTACACACCTTACTACTATTCCACATACGAACAGGAAGACGAAACTCCGGCGAAGGAACCAGGCAAAAAGCGGATCATGATTCTGGGGGGCGGACCGAACCGCATTGGACAGGGAATTGAATTCGACTACTGCTGCTGTCAGGCAGCCTTCGCTCTCGAAGAACTCGGCATCGAGAGCATCATGGTCAATTCCAACCCGGAAACGGTTTCCACGGACTACGACACGTCTGATTACCTGTTCTTCGAACCTCTCACAACGGAAGACGTGCTGAACATCTGCGACCGCATGCAGCCGGACGGAATCATTGTACAGTTTGGTGGCCAGACGCCTCTGAATCTCGCGCGTGGCCTGGAAGCCGCCGGTGCCAACATCATCGGTACGTCGCCGGACATGATCGATGCTGCCGAAGACCGCGAACGCTTCCAGGCGATTCTGGAAAAACTGAATCTGCGGCAGCCACCGAACGGTATTGCCACCACCACAGAAGCGGCTCGAGCAGCGGCCGACCGGGTCGGCTATCCGGTGCTGGTCCGCCCCAGCTACGTGCTGGGTGGGCGTGCCATGGAAATTTGCTATGACCAGACG
>JABABI010000001.1:0-99241 GCA_014238335.1 Fuerstiella sp. | reverse complement strand
GCAGTTGACGTATAGCCGAACAAGCCGGTTCTGATTGACAAGTTTCTGGAAGACGCCATCGAAGTAGACGTCGACGCGGTCTCGGACGGGACTGACACCGTTGTCGGCGGTGTCATGGAACACATCGAAGAAGCCGGGGTCCATTCCGGCGATTCCGCCTGTGCTCTGCCACCACATTCTCTGCCAGGTAACGTGCTGGACGAGATTCGCACGGCCACCCACGCGCTCGCGCGAGAGCTGCGGGTTTGCGGACTGATGAATATTCAGTTCGCTGTCAAAGCAGAGGACGACGGCCACGCGGTTTACATTCTGGAAGTCAATCCGCGAGCCAGCCGCACATCGCCATTCGTCTCCAAAGCCACGGGCCGCTCGCTGGCAAAAATCGCCGCCAAAGCGATGACAGGAGTGTCTTTGAAAGAGCAGGGCGTGACGTCAGAGATCGTACCGAAATACACGTCGGTCAAAGAAAGCGTCTTTCCCTTCAATCGTTTCTTTGGCGTGGACATCGTGCTGGGTCCGGAAATGCGTTCGACCGGCGAAGTGATGGGCATCGATAACGATTTCCCCATGGCGTTTGCCAGAGCTCAAACAGCCGCCGGTGCGAATCTGCCCAGCACGGGCAACGTGTTCATCAGTATCGCATCGACGTACAAACAGAAGATGATTGAACCGGCCCGACGCCTGCTGGCATTGGGTTTCAGCATTGTCTGCACGTCAGGAACGGCACGAGTCTTCAAAGATGCGGGGCTGGACGTCAATACCGTAAAGAAGCTGCAGGAAGGGCGACCGAACCTGCTGGACCTGATGGCCAATCAGGAGATCCACTTCATCTTCAACACTCCCAGTGGAAAAGGCGCACGAACGGATGAAGGCCGAATCCGAGCCGCCTCAGTGGTGCACGGAGTGCCGTGTGTAACGACGCTGCCCGGCTGTCTGGCAGTCGTCGATGCACTGGAGGCACTCGCCGCGCAGCCGGAACCGAGCGTGAAAACACTGCAGGACTGGGCTGTGGAGTAATTGTTTACGGTAAACCACCGGCTCTGCTGTTGAGTCTCATGTGGGTTTTCGTCTTGATACAAGCCCGCAGCACGTAGTTCTTCCGTGGGTTTCACCCACGGCTGCGTGCTTTTGCGGCTCCGCCGCATGTTTTTGACTTGCGTGTAAATGTCAGGGTGATGCCCGCAAACACACGATCGGCCATTGCGATGACAATACGGTCAGGCACAACGCACTTTATCTTTCCAGCCGTAAACCGATGTCCGGAGGCTTGTTCATCTGCTCTGCATGGCACGCACCGCCGTCATCCTTTTGGTTTCTACCGATGCTGTAGATCAACACCTGTGAATCGCTGAACTGATAACGTCAAGGCTGATTACTGAAGGGACCGGTAAGCCGTGATTTCACACTCTCCGGGTCACGTCCGAATAACAGCGGCTCAATGTCCGTCAGCGCCTCAGGAAACCTGCCGTACTTCAGTCGATAGCGTTCAGCGGCAATGACGCACTTCTGATGAGCTTCTGATTCGGCGCTGAAGGTCATCGCGAACCTAGGAGATGTGAAGGTTATTGGTACCAACGATCGATACACACGACCCAAAGTGCCCTTCGCATGTTGCCTCAAGTCGTGGCTCGCTGTCTGCTGTCGATCAATCGCTTCAGTCCACGCACCGGAAAGCCGCTCAATCGATTCCCGAAACAGCAAAACAACTTCTCTGCGACCGCTCTGACGTAATGGCATCGGCAGGTCGTTCTGCAACATCAGAGCCATCGCTCGCTCGCCGCACAGAACTTTTTTCTCACTCGCGTTTAAAATCTACGCCTCGGCCGGCCTGCTGCAGCGTTGCGAGTTGTCCCCAACCGGATTGGCCAATGAACTGTTGGACCGCGCCACAACCAGTAACGTGGACAGCAGTTCGCACAAAAAGTGAAATCTGAGATGGTTCCGCACGCAGTGCCTCCAAAGCTGCAAACAGGCCGAGAATGTCATCTAACGCCTGCTGGGTGTTGCCATCGTGGGCATTCACGTGCGAGCTAAGCTGGAGCAAACGCACAACACTTACCAGCCTCTGAATTTGGAGCACTGCCCACTCAGTCCCCGCACGATAAACAATGGGAAATCGCACCGCCTGCATCAACAGCCGTGCGGATGGCTGCGAATTCCTTAGTAAGTTCGCCCAGGAAAATGCGACTGGCCGCAAGTTCCGGCCAGCCGTCGCCAGGTGCTGGAATCGTCCCGAGCGCGTCCCCGACAAGTGGCATGTCCTTGCCTCGTGCAGAAACGTCTGCTGCGGTGACCATCTTTAAGGCGCTCATCCAGACGGCAGTGGTGCCATCCGTTCCGTCGGGCACTTTTCTAGAACACGTTCAGCTCCTCACCATTTGTCGGCAGACGCGCGGCACCGCCAACTGTGAATTCTATTTGCTCTGGCCGGACAGCCACTTTGCGACGATCACCATCACTGGCATCAGGACCACGGCCAGAACCCATTAGCGTATTTTCTTGTAGACCGATCGAATGGAGATGTGATCAGACATGATTTCATCCGTCGATGTGTTCTGAACAACTCTTGCTCCCAAGCTCCGGTATAGGACCGAGAATTCCAAATGTGGCTCCGGCTTTCGCAGTCCCTTACTTTTTCATCAGCTCCAGCACCGTTTCCACCATCGTGGCCACACCGGTTCGCAGGGTGAGTTCAAAGTCCGGGTAGTAAATCGGCGAATGCAATGACGGCGGCGTTTGCCCAGCGACCTTGTATTGTTCCAGACGTCGTTCGCTGACACTGCCAAGCCGGTACATCAAAATCGGTACACCAGCCTTGCCGTACAGGCTGAAGTCTTCGGCCCCCATGACAGGCTCAACGTGTTCTACGTTTTTCTTTCCCACCGTGCGTTCCAGCACAGGACCCACTCGTGCGGCAAGATCGTCATCGTTGTACAGCGACGGTGTGCCCTCCGAAACGGTGACAATGGGTGCCGGGGCACGTGCACCGATCGCCACCGCTTTGGCCTTGCGTTCGATGGCTTCCAGTAAATGTTTTCGCACATCGTCCGCGTAGCTGCGGACGGTTAGTTGCAGTTTGCATTCGTCGCCAATAATGTTGTGTTTCGTTCCACCGTGGATAGAGCCCACTGTCACAACGGCCGGTTCCAGCGGTTTGATCTCACGACTAACAATTGTCTGCAGCGACACGACGAGTTCTGCAGCCAACATCACAGGATCGATTGTTGTGTGCGGTGCCGATCCATGACCGCCCCGTCCCTTCATCGTAATGTCCACGCTGTCAACGTTGGCCAGCGAGTAGCCGCTGCGATAACCGACTTTCCCGGCCGCCATGTCACCGGCGACGTGCAGAGCAATGGCCATGTCCGGTTTGGGAAATCGTTCGAACAGTCCGTCTTTCAGCATGGCTTTTGCACCCCCAACACGTTCCTCTGCTGGTTGCCCGATCAGCATCAGCGTCCCGTGCCACTGATCCTTGTGTGCCGCCAGATAGCGAGCCACGCCGACAAGGTTGGTCATATGAATGTCGTGACCGCAGGCATGCATGACGCCGGTCTGGCTGCCGTCGGTGTTCCTGACGACGACTTGTGACGCATATTCACGTCCGGTGTTCTCAGTCACTGGCAAGGCGTCCAGGTCCGTGCGCAACATAACGGTCGGCCCGTCGCCGTTCATCAGCAGTGCAACAACGCCGAACCCGCCGACGTTGGAAGTGACCTCAAACCCGGCCGTTTTCCATTCCTTTGCAATCCGCGCCGACGTTTCCTTTTCTTCGTAGGACAATTCCGGATGCTGATGAAAGTGGAAGTACAGCTGGACCAGTGAATCCAGATTCGCTTCCGTCCAGTCGTGAACACTTTGTCCAAGAGCAACAGAATTGGTGACGCACAGGAGCAGCAATGTGCACGCGGTCTTCATAGTCGATTCATCCTGGATGAGAGCGGTTGAGAAAAACTCTAGAACGGAAATTGTTCGTCAATGGGGGACGCTGCCAGTTCGACAAGGAATGTGGACAGGCGGTCAACAATCACCTGCATTAACCGCTCTCCCTTTTCTGCCGTTGCGGGATGAGGATTTCCAGAACCGGTATTCGTGGTCAACAAATGCCAGGCGCGGGTAATGCTGACCCAGCCATTATTGATCGCGTCAAAGCGAGTTGCATTCACGGCTCCGTCGTCGGCCACGATGGAACCATCGTCGTTCTTCAGCACAAAGTCATTGAAGAAAGCCAGACCCAGAGCTGTCTCCATTTCACCCGCGTGATCACCCGCGTCTTCGAAGATCTCCTTTTGCACGTCCGCCGTAATACCTCGAAACCAGTCACACAGGAAAATCTGCACGGGAGTCTTCCCGTGCAGCTCTCTTAACAATGGTTTGAATTCGTTGCCGCCGTGGCTGTTCAGGATCACCAGCTTGTGAATGCCGTGTCCGTTCAGAGAATCCACAAGGTCCCGAATAACACAGGTCAGCGTTGACGGATTTACGTTCATCGACAGCCGACATTTGGCCTGATTCGTTTCAGTACCGTACGGAATGGCCGGCAGCATCACGACCTTTGCGCCACGATTCCAGGCGGCTTCACAGACTCGTGAACCGATCGTGTCAGCCTGAAACGTATCTGTTCCGTACGGCAGATGAAGATTGTGTGGCTCCGTCGCCCCCATTGGCAGTACGGCCACGCTGTATTCGCAGTCTTTGACCTGAGTGTAGTTCGTTTCAGAAAGAATCCACGGACGCATAGGAGTTTGGCTTTGTCGGCAAAGGGGATGGAATTCGGGCCATAACAAAGGTTAGCGACACGTCTGACGGGTGTCTTCCGTGACGGCATCATTCACAAGCTGGAGGGTGCAGTCACAGATGGTGATTTCGCCCCGTGAGTGGCCAGGTTTGCTCACAAACGGGGTGCCGGAGGCACAGGAAGGCTGCGATTGACGATCGGAGCCGATCTGCAGCGGGAGGGCATGACAGAGCTCCTGTTGCTGCACAACCCTTGTTGCAAGTAACAGAGCCACCCGCGATTGTGCCGCCGCTGAAAGTCTGTTGCATTCCTGGATGGTGGAAAAATCCGCTTGACCGCTGTGGTTGATACGACCGACCGGACGATAACAAGCTAAGAGCAGTAGATTTTCAACCGTAAAAGAATTGATAACTCTATGCTCAACAACGGTTTACTGAAATTTCTGGCCGTTGTGAACATCTTGACAGCCCCGAATCTTTGGCCTAGTCTGCCGGAGATATGCCGTCTTCGGACGGCGTTCAGCAGCGAATGGAGACGCTCGATGCCCGCCTTTAATGATCCCACCCACCCGACAGCCCCGGAACCGGTGCCTTTTATTGATCTGGTTGCTCAGCACCAGACCATCAAAGAGGAGGTCCGTGCGGCCGTTGATCAGGTTTTTGAAACACAGCACTTTGTGCTTGGTGAAGAAGTCGACCAGTTAGAGGCAGAAATTGCCGATTACTGCGACGCACGCCATGCCATTGGCTGTGCCTCCGGCACTGACGCTTTGGTCTTATCGCTGCTGGCGCTTGGAATTGGCCCGGGTGACGATGTCATCACAAGTCCCTTTACGTTCTTTGCGACGGCCGGTGCGATTCACCGCGTTGGTGCTCGTCCAAAATTTGTGGACATCGATCCGGTGACCTACAACCTGGATCCGCAGCAGGTTGAAGATGCGATTGACGAGAACACGAAAGCCATCATGCCAGTCCATATTTTTGGACAATGTGCTGACATGGAGACGCTGTGGCGGCTTTCCGTTCGTAACAACATTCCTCTGATTGAAGACGCCTGTCAGGCGATTGGTGCGGAATACCGCGGCCGCCGTGCCGGAGTGCTGGGAACTGTTGGCTGTTTCAGTTTCTTCCCCACCAAGAATCTTGGCGGGGCAGGTGACGGTGGCATTATTACGACCGACGATGCTGAGATAGCTGCGCGGCTGAAACGCTTGAGAGTGCATGGCGATGTCGGCGGGTACAATCATGTGGAAGTCGGCTTCAACAGCCGGCTGGACGCTCTGCAGGCAGCCATATTGCGAGTGAAGCTGAGGCACCTTGAGAAATGGTCAGAGGCGAGACGTCAGAACGCTCGACGCTATTCTGAACTGTTCCGAGGTCTGAATCTGCTGAGCTCCATTGATCCCCCTGTGACGGCGGCTGATCAGCGACACGTCTTCAATCAGTACACTCTGCGAATCCGCGGTGGAATGCGTGAATCCGTGATGCAGTACATGCGTAGCGAAGGCGTCGGTTGTGCAGTCTATTATCCGATTCCACTGCACCTGCAGAAGTGCTTCGAATACCTGGGTTACAGCGCTGAAGCCTTTCCGGAAAGCAACCGGGCAGCAGATGAAGTGCTGTCGCTTCCAATTTTCTCTGAGCTGACGGACGAGCAACTGGTGCGGGTGGCCACTGTACTGAGTGACGCCGTTTCTTCCGTCACCGCGCTGCAGTTTCCGTCAGGTGGAAACACTGAACGAAAAGCCGCGTAGCGCACTCGGATTGCTCTTCCCAGGCAGTTGACGCCACCAGTTCAAGGGTCGCGATAACTGTAAAATTGTATTGCACAGAGCGCGGGCGGAAGATCCCAGTCAACGTCAAGTGATTTCCAACGAAGCCGTCACCGGTATGCCGTTGAACGTTCCGCGAACCCATGGTGCGCAGAACGAACAACGACATTACTTCGTGACAACCCGGATCAGCCGATTCATGGATCTCTGGTCAGGTCTGCGCGCGTGCAACGTCCGTCCCTTGTTCATGTGTGCCAGTGGCACGCAAAACTCTAGCCACGGGTGAAGTTAGCTCGCAACCACGCGTTCTTCCGTCGTTCAACTTCCATGACCCTGGCGAAAAAGCCACCGTTGGAACGTGACTGGACCGCTGTACGCGCCCCTCTGTTCTTGGCTGCACGGCGTTTGCCCGCTTCCGCTTCAGAACCGGCTGTGACTGAAAACGCAATAATCAGCGCTACGGCAGTTGTCAGGAATCGTCGCATGGGTATTCTCTTTTCGTTGGTCATGAAATTCTTACTGGCGCAGAGGTGCAGACCGTCACCTCAACGCCCGTTTGTCAGGATACATGTGTTTTGGTCGACTCTGACAGTTGCTCAGAACAGGCTGAGGGGCAACTTGGTAGTCAGACCTGCGGAATCTGCCGGTCGCAGTTCACTCTGAGTCGATTCTGCCAATCACAGTGCCCCTGAAAATCTGGAGTGCGCGACGGCTAAAGTTCGGGCAGGCACGTTCAATAGACCATGGAACGGGTAGGCGCAAACATGTGCCTGTTCCGCGAACTTACTGCATTGCAACAGGCGATGTGGAGTCGATGCCGGCAGCGTGCAGCACCGTCGCCAGGTCACTGGTGATCTGCGTCGCGTGTTCGGGCGTCAATGGTGGCAGCGGTAAAGCTGTGCACGAGGTACAGAGTCCGCGCAGCCGCATGGCCAGTTTTAAGGCAGGAATAAGGTTCATGTCGCCGGCAGGGTCCCGGTAAATGTGTTCAAAGACATGTTCCACAACGTTCCTGAGGCGCTTAATTTCCGCGTCATCACCGCGCTTTGACGCTTCGAACAGTTCAACATACGTGCGCGGCAGCAGGTTGCCTCCGCCACAAACGCCGCCGTCCGCTCCAGCCGCAACAGCCTGCGGAATCAACTCTTCCGGCCCCATGAAAACAGCGAAATCGGGATCGTCAGAGAACTTTCCGCACAGCTGCCGAAAGTAATCGAAGTCGCCGCTGCTGTCTTTCACCCCCACAATATTCTGATGAGCCGAAAGTTCGACGACTGTGTTCAGCGCCAGGTGAATTCCCACGCAGCTCGGCATATTGTAGAGCATCAACGGCAGCGGCGACGCGTTCGCGAGTTCGCGAAACCAGTCCGCAACCGCGTTCTGACTGGTGGCGAAGTAGTACGGAGCAGCCGCCACGATCGACGCTGCTCCGTTAGCCGCGGCGTGTTCTGCCAGATGAACGGATTCCTGCAGTGACGTGTCCGTGACACCGACCAGCACGGGGACACGACCGGCCGCAGCTTCACAGGCGACTTCTACCATTTCATAGCGAATCTGGTACGTTAAGGACGGGCCTTCGCCGGTCGTCCCTAAAACGAACAGGCCGTTCACACCACCCGACAGCAGGTGTTCCACGATACGACGAGCTGCATCAGTATCCAGTTGATCCGGTCGCGTTAACGGAGTAACAACAGGAGGGATGATTCCGGAAAATAGGGGCATGAACGGAATTCCAATTCTGGGCACGCAGGTGCGTTGAACTTCAACTGATCGATCTCGTACATGATGATTCTACCCGTCAAAAATCTCCAGGGCCACAAATCACCTGACGTTAGCGACGGCAAAGACGACATCGCAGTCCGGCGCACACGTCTGGCCGACGATTTCCGAATCAACGGATTGCATGAGATGGGTCACCAGTGAGTAATCTCGGGGCCCGGACGGTAATGGAATTGGGCATCCGGGCTCGTATTTCAGGTGACTGTATTGCGGCCGTCTGTTCCTCTACAATCGGTTTTACGTGACGTGACGTCGATTCCCGGAATCTTCGCACCGGAAGGGGTGCTTGATGTCGAACAGTGATACTGAGTTAGTCGTGGCAATTCCCAGGGAAGCGGACCCGAAGGAAAAACGAGTCGCGCTGGTTCCCGCAATGATTCCCGCATTGACCAAAATCGGGCTGCATGTGCGTCTGCAAACAAACGCCGGAAGGGCGGCAGGATTCCCTGATCAGCAGTATCTGGACAAGGGAGCGGAAATCGAAAGCGATCGGACTCAATTGCTGCAACACGCGGACATCGTTCTGCAGGTTCGAGCACTGGGTGGGAACGATGGCGTCGAAAGTGACGATGTGTCATTACTTCACGACGGACAGGTACTGATCGCAAGTTGCGATCCGCTGACTTTCCCCAACAGTGTTACAGCGGTCGCCGAACAGGGCGTAACGGCTTTCTCTCTGGAACTGGTGCCACGCATCACCCGGGCTCAGAGCATGGACATTCTGTCGTCAATGGCGACAGTCGCCGGTTACCGCGCCGTGCTGCTGGCAGCGACAGCGGCTCCCCGCATGTTTCCGCTGATGATGACAGCAGCAGGAACACTCAAGCCTGCACGCGTACTGGTCATCGGCGCCGGGGTGGCAGGTCTGCAGGCCATCGCAACAGCAAAGCGTCTGGGAGCGGTCGTCTATGGCTATGACATTCGTCCCGCCGTTCGCGAACAGGTTGAAAGTCTGGGCGGCAAGTTTGTGGAACTCGATCTGGAATCGGAGCAGTCTGAGACTCAGGGCGGCTACGCAAAACAAATGGATGAAGACTTCTATCGTCGCCAGCGTGAAGCAATGAAGAAAGTCATCGCCGATTGCGACATTGTAATCACGACAGCTGCAATCCCAGGCAGAAAGGCGCCGATTCTGGTCACGACGGAGATGGTCGAAGCGATGGCTCCAGGTTCAGTCGTTGTCGATCTGGCTGCCGAACGAGGCGGCAATTGCGAAGTCACGAATCCGGGCGAAACGATCGATCACAACGGTGTCGCCGTTCTCGGACCGTGCAATATGCCATCGGATGTACCGGTTCATGCCAGCGAGATGTTTAGTAAGAATGCGGTCACGTTTTTACAGTTGATGATCGAAGACGGCAAACTCAACATCGACCTGGAAGATGAGATCATCCGCGATACGCTGTTGACTCAGGGAAACGTAATTACCAACGGTCGCGTTCGCGAATTGCTCGACATGGAACCGCTGGATCCGGCGGCCAGTTCTGAGAATGGCGGGGACTCGGCCGTGACGGATGAGTCAAGCGACGAAAGTGTCGTCGCGGGCGATTCGGCAGCTCCATAGTCGTTCTCTTCCCGTACGGAATGTTCCGCGAAACTTCAAATCATTCAAAATCCCTGTCCCTCGTTCGTTGATCACTTAAACAAGACGGATAATCGTTTTCCGAAAGACTCAAATGTTGTTTTCAACTCTTGCCATGCAGGAAGTCGACGGCGTGGTGAAAGCCCTCGCAGGAGCCGTTCAGCAAAGCGGCGGTGCTGCTCCTTTGATTCTGCTGCTCACGGTCTTCGCGCTGGCCGTTTTTCTGGGCGTCGAAATCATTACGAAGATCCCGCCGACACTGCACACGCCACTGATGTCCGGATCGAACGCGATCTCCGGAATCACTTTGGTAGGGGCCGTTCTGGCGACTGGTGCCGACAACGGGACCTGGGCTGGCATACTTGGTTTTTCCGCCGTGGTGTTCGCCACGATGAATGTGGTGGGAGGTTTTGTCGTGACAAACCGCATGCTCGCGATGTTCAAGACAAAGAAATAGTTCAGCCCGATACCTCAGATTCTCTACTGTTCGCACTTTATTCAATAAGCGGAACCAAGTCTCGTGAGTCCAGATTTGATCGACCTTAGCTATCTGCTTGCTGCCAGCCTGTTCATCATCGGATTGAAGGGGCTGACAAAACCACGTACCGCGGTGCGCGGCAACCTGCTGGGCGCTCTGGCGATGCTGATTGCCGTGGTTGCCACCATGCTGGATCAGGATATTGTCAGTGTGACCGGGTTGCTGATCGCCATTGGCATCGGCTCCATTGCGGGCACCATACTGGCTCTTAAGATTGAAATGACAGCGATGCCGCAACTGGTGGCTCTGTTCAACGGTCTTGGAGGCGGGGCTTCCGTACTGGTTGCTGGTGCTTTTCTGGCAGGCCGGGAGTTTTCAGAACGTGTTACTTCCGGTGCCTGCTTCGCCGATGTTCTGACGGCCACCGCCGCATCGGGTCTGATCGGTGCTGTCACCCTGTCTGGCAGTCTGGTGGCCTTCGCCAAACTTCAGGAGCTGAAGTTCGTCAAGGACGTGTCGTTTCCCGGTCAAAAGCTGGTGAACCTGCTGCTTACGGTCGGTGCAATCGGCCTCGGCTGGATGTTGGTTACACAACCGGAACACGCTCAGTTGTGGTATTGGGTGATGGCCGGGGTGGCCCTCGGACTCGGGGTCCTTTTGGTGATTTCGATCGGCGGGGCCGACATGCCGGTAGTGATTGCCCTGCTGAACTCATATTCCGGCCTCGCAGCGTCTGCAACGGGCTTTGTACTGAACAACAATCTGCTGATCATTGCCGGAGCCCTGGTCGGCGCATCGGGACTCGTCCTGACGCGCATCATGTGCAACGCCATGAATCGTTCGTTGGGGGCCGTCCTGTTCGGCACGATGAAGTCCGGGGGAAGTTCTCTATCGGACGAAGAAGTCTACACCAGCGTCAAGTCAACGTCGGCCGACGAAGTCGCGATGATGCTTGAGGTTGCGCAGAGCGTGCTGATCGTTCCTGGCTACGGAATGGCGGTCGCCCAGGCACAGCATGCGGTCCGTGATCTTACAAATTTGCTTCTGAATCAGGACGTGGACGTGCAGTTTGGCATTCATCCCGTGGCAGGTCGGATGCCGGGACACATGAACGTCCTGCTGGCTGAAGCGGATATCGACTACGATCGTCTTAAGGAAATGGACGAAGTCAATTCGATGATGGATCAGGTCGATGTGGCCATTGTTTTGGGAGCCAACGACGTCGTCAATCCGCTGGCACGTACCGACCCCAACAGCCCAATTGCGGGTATGCCGATCATCGACGTCGACAAAGCACGGACGGTGATCGTCGTCAAACGCAGCCTGAGTCCGGGATTCGCAGGAATTGCCAATCCGTTATTTGCCGCCGACAACGCCCTGATGCTGTTCGGCGACGGCAAGCAGGCCATCTCTGAGATCACGAAGGCGTTTGACGCCGGGTAGAACCTGTTCTTCCGTCATGGACTCTGCGTTGGTGGGGAAAAAGAGATTCCGGAAGCAGACGATGACTCGGCAATACGATCGGCCGATTGCGTCACCGCGGTGCGCGATCCGGCTGGACGCTCCCGTTGCACATTCCGACTGAGTAATCCGGCTGACGCAGGACCTGCACGTCGCGGCCATCATGACGCACTTTCACGGTACCGTCGCCGCGCTGACAGGCGTGCAGGGCAATCAATGTGGCTTCCTGCAGCGTCCGAAATTCGGCCACGTAGACACTCCCGGCTTTCAGCTGCAGACATACAGAGTACTCGGCAGCACTTTCATCCGTTGAAACGAAAGCGTCCGGTAACGTATTCACGTCTTGTCCTCTAGTACATGAGACCGCAGTCTCTGAATGTTGTCTAACCGATTCCTGCTGCCGAATGCGACCATGAGGGGGACATCAACAGCACATTATTCTGGCGGAAGCCCAGATTAATCGTAGCCTGAGAAATCGTCGGAGGAGTTCGGAATGACACATTTTCGGGGCAGTGAAGTACCTTTGCCCGGGCTTGCACCGACAATGTCCAGAGAACGACGGACCAGTCAGGCGACACAGTGATAAGCCAGACGCTTCATCAGGATGCTGCGGCCGTATCCGTTTGAGGCGACGGTGTGGAACAAGCGTTTGACGGGGAGCTGAGTGAAGTATCGCAGACCGCCTGATTCCTTCCGCCCTGCTTGGCCTCATAGAGGGCGGCATCCGCATGGGAAAATAATTTCGCACCATATTCGCCGTCCGGTGGGATACCGCAGCACAGTCCAATACTGACAGTTATGGGGATCCCTGTGCCTTCAAAGACGATGTCGAGTCCCTCGATCTTCGAGCGGATCCGTTCGCCAACAATAGCCATGCCCTCCGTAACAATGTCTTCCAGAAGAACGACAAATTCTTCTCCACCATATCGAGCCAGCGTTTCATCCGCACGCGTTACGCCGTCAAGTGCGCGAGCAACCTGCTGCAGAATATAATCGCCGGCCTGGTGACCATACGTGTCATTTACGTTCTTGAAATGGTCGATGTCAACAACTGCAACACCCATCTGGACATCGTTGCGCCGGCACTGGTGAACCATCTCCTTCAGTCGACGGTCAAAGAAAGCACGATTGGCTGTACCAGTCAGAACATCCGTGGTGGTCTGTTTGACAAGTTCATCCACCTGCATCTTCAACCGACCATTCTCCGCGACCAGTTCGGTCGGTATGGCGCGAGACTCGTCGTGCATCATTTCGGTTAAGTCAGCAAGTTGGTCGAGCGCTTCCTCGAGCAGTTCATCCGGATCGGGAAAGGACGACGGATCGATGTCGAATAGTCTGGCAGATTCGTCCAGTTTTCCCCGGACGGCTGTAGTCAGTTTCTCGACGTCCATTTCGCCGATATTCAACATCACCAGCCGTTCCTGCAGCACAACCAGAGCAACGCCGGTGTCTTTGTCGCACAGATAACGTGCAAATGCATCGGCAACTCGCGTCACGTCTGCCAGTCGCTGCATCTCTGCATCCAGACGCTGTCCAGCCGACTCAGGCAGCAGCGAATTGATAGCGTCCACACAGCGGAGCGGTAATCCGGAATGCTCCAGTATGTCCACCGATATTTCATGATGAGTGGCTCCGTAAACCTCTCGTTCAATATCCGCCAGGGACCTGCCGCCTTGCTCAGACTGCTCAACACATTCGATATATTTGTCGGCGTCCTGGTTCAGCAGGCCGAGTTGGCCGATGCCGGCCAGCAAATTGATTGTGAAACACTCGGCCCCGATACTCGCACCGAAGAGTGTCCCAAGTACTTCACCAGCTGATGCCTGAACAAATGAACGAAGCCAGAAGTGCTTGAAGTGACTCGCGGATTCCTGAGATTCCTGTAAATCAATCGAGAGTGAAAAACTCAGGACCAGTGGAGTTACTTTCGCTTTGCCCAACAGCACAATCGCCTGCCGCAGGTCAGCAACTTCGCGTCGCAGTCCGTAACGACTGGAATTGGCGGCCTTGAGCAGTTTGCTGGCAATCGCCGGGTCAGCCTGAACGAGGTCAGCAACCTTCTGGATGGACGCGTCCGGATCACCAAAGACTCTAAGAATCTCCACTGCAATCGTTGGCAGTGAAGGCAGTCTGGTTAGTGATCTCCTGCGATTCGGCATCAGCTCGTTTCCAATCGTCCGAGCCCGGATGGCAGACTATTTTGGTACCATCATCATCGAGACGGGAATGTCAGTACTTGCCCGAGTTCTGGATCGTTTTCGGGGAATATTGGATTGGCCCGACGACGGCGATGCCTTTCGGCGACCAACTACGTGATTGCCCTACCACCTGAGTCAACACATTCGCGAGCTCTCTGACACATCACGCATTTAATGTTATGGGGCAGCGAATGGCAGGCGAGCCGAGCCGTATCGGTTACTCGCGACTTAGTGCTTCGTCAAGGTTCAGCAGGGTCAGACACGCGGAGGTCCATGCCGCGTGTTCCGACGGGTCAAGGTCTTCGCAGCGGGGTGATTCTCCGACCGACAGCAGATCTATCGCCGCCTTCCGGTCAGCACCGTACTCAGCTCGACTGCGGTTCAATCCTGCGGAGACCACGTGAAGTTCGGCATCCGTCGGTCGACGCGCCAGAATGCGCATAAATGCGTGCTGGATCCGTTGTGTATCACCCTTCAATTGCTCATCGGCCATTAGATTCTGGGCCAGCGCACGAGCCGCCTCAACCCAGGTCGTTTCGTTCAGCGTCAGCAGAGCGTGAAGCGGCGTGTTGGTTCGGGCCATCTTAACCGTACAGTACTGCCGTGAGGCATTATCAAAAAACAGGGTGGGGGCGATAATGCGTCGCCAGAAAATGTAGAGGCTGCGTCGGTAGAGTTTCGTTCCTGTGTCCTGCTGATACTTCTTGTTGCCAAACGTAGCCTCTTCCCAGACCCCCGCCGGCTGATATGTGTTTACAGGAGGCCCACCAGTCCCTTGATTCAGCAGTCCGGAAACAGCCAGAGCCTGATCGCGCAGCATCCATGCCGGCATGCGGTACCGTGGAAATCGAGCCAGCAGACGATTCTCGGGGTCCACCTCAGAAAGCATCAACGGGGCACCGTCGACACCCGCGATTTTCGAAGGGCGAACAACTGAAGACTGCCTGTAGGTGTGGCTGGTTACGATGGTTCTGATCAACCGTTTCACATCCCAGCCGCTGTCACGAAAGTCGGCCGCTAACCAGTCGAGCAGATCTTTGTGCACAGGATATTTTGCCTGAACTCCAAAGTCTTCGGTCGTCTTCACCAAACCGACGCCAAACAGCTGCTGCCAGAAACGATTGACGGTTACGCGGGCCGTTAAGGGATGTTCGTCGGAGAGCAACCAACGAGCCAGATCCAGGCGATTCCTGCGCTGACCACCCGATTTCATTGCGGGAAGACTGCCGGGTGTCTGCGCCGTGACCTCACGCTCTGTGACGTCGTTGTACAGACCTCGGTTGAGTACGTACGTCGGTCGCCACTTGTCCTGGTCGGCCATGACCATGACTTTGGGGGTCGCCTTGTTAATGGCGGCTATTTGGGTAGCCAGCGTTTTCCTGCGTTTGCTGAGTTCTGCGTACTCCGCATCCTGCTGCAAGAAAGCGGTGCGGATGTGATCGTTTTGTTTTTCGGTACGACGCGCAGGATCGACATTCAGGTCCGCGACCAGCGTATCACTGTCTGAATCAGATCGCCCTGATTTCTCGCTGGGCTGCCGGCTGGCGAGCCGTTCTTTTTCCCATTCGGCCTGGCGGGGTTGAATTGTTTTTGCCCTGGCAGCCAGCAACCCGGTGACCTCTTCTGATTGCTTCTTAATTTCTTTCTGACGACTCTGCTGTTCAGCCGTCGGCACGGCGAGAACGGGAGCAGTCTGTGGATCGCCTCCTCCACCGGACACGGGAGTCTGATTGAAGAACGCGAACAACTGGTAATATTCCTGCTGAGTCAGCGGATCATACTTGTGATCGTGACACCGACAGCAATTAAGTGTCAGGCCCAGCCAGACCGTGCTCATCGTTTCCGCCATATCCATCACATAGTCGACTCGATTCTCTTCCGGAATACGTCCACCTTCGCCATTGATCATGTGGTTGCGACAGAAACCCGTCGCCAGTATCTGTGCCGACGTGGCGTCCGGCAATAAATCACCAGCCAGTTGAAAAGTCGTAAACTGGTCAAACGGGATATTGTCGTTGAACGTGGTCACGACCCAGTCGCGCCACGGCCACATCGTGCGTTCGCGGTCACCCTGATAGCCGTTGCTGTCAGCATAGCGAGCTGCGTCCAGCCACTCCCAGGCCATACGTTCACCGTAAGCTTCGGACTTCAGCAGACGATCAACCAGTTTCTCATATGCATTCGTCGACTCATCATTGGCAAATGTTGTGATGTCCTCCAGTGTCGGAGGCAGTCCGGTCACTTCGAGAGTCACACGCCGCAACAATGTATGACGAGCTGCTTCCGCAGATGGCCGCATATTTCGTTCCGCCAGTTTCGACTGCACGAAGGCATCAATGGGATTATGAACGGGATGAGCCGCAAAATTCGCTTCCGGAACCGCCGGAGCAATCAGTGGCTCGAAGGACCAGTGTCGCCCCCATGCTGCTCCACCGACCACCCAGCGTTTCAGATTCTCTTTTTCAACCGTCGACAGACTGCGATTGGAATCCGGGGGTGGCATCATTTCGTCGGGGTCAGAAGAAAAAATTCGCTTCAGCAATGCACTGCCAGGCAGAGCAGCGCGGTCCAGCGCCGTTGCCGCGCCGGCCTCTGTATCAAATCGCAGATCTGCCTGCCGTTGTGCTTCGTCAGGCCCGTGACAGAAAAAACAGTTCTCCGAAAGAACAGGCAGGACGTCTCGCGAAAAACGAATATCGTCCGGCTGACCCGCTTCACCACCGGGGTTGCAGACAAAAATAAGGCCGAAAATGGCGATGAGTCTGTGCATTGTTCAAGAAAGCTGGCAAGCAGTGCGGGGCGCCGTCCGGGAAACCCAGGTCATCCGATTCGAAACAAAGCGACAAGAGCGGTCTGTGTTTTCCCGTCCCGCCTGCTCAATCTTTCGTCACCGGGGTTTTCTGGCCAATCGGCTGAATGGGACGTACATCGTGGGATTGGTCCGGAATTGCAGTGTACGCCGCATCCGTCTTGTTCGCATCACTGACAACAAGAATGGGGCCGACTATTCTTCAGAAGAGCTGGGCGGATCCTTGTCATAGTCAGCCGCTTTATCAGCAACAAGCGAGGCGGCTGGTTCGATCAGCACTCGCCCTCGCAGATTCTGCCCAAGACTTAATTTCCAGATTCCTTCCGCATCCTTCATCAGAATGTGCCGTTTGGCGATTTCAGTGAGTTCGGCGTCGATTTCTGCCGCCACGATCCGATCTCCGACTCGCAGTTCGGGTTTCTTATTTTCCGCCTGATTCCAGAACCATGCAACGGGCCGACCATCCAGGCCGACAGCACCAGTGAATCGTGTCAATGCGGCCGTATCGTCGGTGACTTTCAACGTCAGCGTACCCACGGCCGACATGGCAGGTTCGCCTCCATCGGTTACCTTGACGTTTACCGGATACTCACCAGGCGTGAACGTGCGAGGTGCGGTCCACTTCAGAACACCTTCGTTTTCGTCAACAGCCAGGCCTTCCGGAATATCGTCGCCCTCCAGCGAATACTTCAGATTGTCCTTCGGCCCATCGTCCTGTACGGCGACGGTCAGGATAAATTCACGCCCCAGAACGGCGATGGCATCCTCCGGCAGAGTGATTTCCGGCGCGTCATTCGGCAGTTTGACGGTGATCGCCAGAGTTTTTTCCACGCGCAGATCGTCGTTGTTCTTTTGAGTCAGAATGACGGTGCCCTCATAAATCCTGGGTTCGATGTCATCGCCTGTCACCCATTCCAGCTGACCCGATTCGGAATTGATCGCCATGCCCTCCGGCGCATTTTCCAGAGCAAACACAGGAACACCGATGTCTGCATTGATATCTTCCGCACGTGCCGTCATTTTTACAGACTCGCCAGGAGCAATGGTCTTGTCGGCCACAGAGGCAATGCGCGGTTTGAACTCTCGCGGCGGAGTCGGTTTGGCGAACGGCGACGAACTCAGAAAGTTCTTGTAGTCAGAAAAACTCACTTCGCGCCGCCCGAAAGCAACAGGAAACAGCTGAACATTCTCTGCCGCGGTGTGTGCTGCGGCAGTGGTTCCTTCCAGAGCGCGTTCGACCGTCCATGTGCGGTTGTTCTCACTATCGATCGCGATGACCTTCACCATTTCTTTACCAAGCTGAGCAAGGAATGGAACCTTCGTGGGAAATCCTGCAGCGGACTTCACTGTCAGTTCTGTATCCGTCGCAGAAACCGGCTGCGGCAGTTCACTGCGGACAAACACGTCGTTGCGGTCCGGGCAACCGGCAACACTCATGCCCTCCGCCGTTAGCACGATTTCCATACGAGGGTTACCCTGCGAACCGGTGCTCTGAATTTCCAGATTCGCAATGCGATGCATCAGACCTGCCTGTTCGAACAGGTAGAGAAACCGACTGAGACCTGCGAGGTCCGTTTCTGCTTCCACACCCACATTGACGGTCAGATATTGGTTTCGACGATTGTCGGTCCTGCCAGGATTCACCTGCAGTTGCGCAAACTTACACTGCTGCGCAAGATTGGTGATCCAGATCTGGTACAACCACTGCGCATCAGAGACCCGTGGCGGCAGACTGGCAGCACGCCCCTGGCTGATGTGCTCCTTCGCCACCAGCAGTTGCATGTGCTTCACCTCTTCCCGCTCGAATTCGGCGGTGGCGTTGTCCAGCTTGCGTTGAGCATCGCGGACCGGCCCCATAACGACATCGTCGACCAAAGGCCGAAGTACGCCAAGTCCAAGGACTCCGGCAAGGATCATTGCCAGTACTTTTGTTCGTTGCTTATCGTCCATTCTATCTGCCTCAGGCTTTCTTCTGCTTCGTCACCAGTTTTGTCTTAGGCGCTGGAATGCTGACTTCCAGAATGAGTTCCGTGGGATAGTCGGGATCACGTGGAGTCTGTTGAATCGGGTTCGCCGCCACTTCATAGCCGGCATCTGTGAGAACTCGCATCAGATCTTCGACGTCGCGGGAGGATTTGGCGTAGCCCTCGGCATCAAAAGTGGCGACATAATCTCCCTTCCGCAGGCTGAACTTGAACTCTCTGATAAAGACACGTTCCGTGCTGCCCATAATCTCCTGAATCTTCTTTAGCTCATCCAGCCAGCTGATGTCTCGATCCGTCCATTCCGTCAGACGCTCGTCCAGCAGAAGATCGTTCTTTCCCAGCTTGTAGGCATCCTTCATATCGGCGGCTTCATCGGCCAGAGCCGTGGCGTCTTTATTGAGGGCAGAGACTTTATCGGATCTCCATGTCCAGCCACCAGCCAGCAGCAGAACTGTGATACCGGCGATCAACATGGTTTTGAGTCGACCGTAATCTTTCTTTTCCGGAGTCTTTCTGGGGTTCGCCAGGTCGACCGCTTCCACCGATGTTGTCTGAAAACTGGCAATCGCGCCAACAGCAGCCAGCATGTCAGACGCTGCCAGCCCTTCTGCCAGGTGACCGTTAACAAGAGTACCGTTGGGATCAATACGAACAACTTCTGCGTCGTTTAATCGTTTCGTAATCGAGTCAGGAACCTTCGCTGAGACGTCGGGACTGCCGATCACTGTCAGACGCCTGACGGCATACTCGCCGATGTCTTCAGCGGCCGCGAGGCGAGCACGCGACACTTCGGCCCGCACAGCCTGCTCAATACCGTCCAGAGACGACCATGACGCTCCACTGTGCGAGAAGGCAACGTTGTGCCCGGTCATGAAGATCATTTCAATGGAATCGGAACTAAGCGAAATAATGGCCTCCACGGCCTGGGGATCAACCTTCTTCGAAAGCAAACCCGCGTTTACGACAGCTTCCGCAATACCGAACGAGCTGATGCGAATACCAGCCACTTCAAGGCCTGCAACGGCCAAAGCCTCGTGAACGTCATCCACATGCTTTTGAGGCAGCGTCACCAGCAAGACGTCGCGAGTCTGGGCGCCGGGAGCAACAGGCTGGGGCACGAAGTCGAGGCCAACGGATTCGACCGGCACAGTCAGGCGTGTGGCCGCCTGCATGCGCACCATGTCCGGAAGTTCGTCACCCGAAAGATTCGGCAGCTCAACACGATTAAACGTCACCTGGTGGCGAGGAAATACGACAATCGCTTCGGTTGCGCTGATGTCGGCCGTGGAGAGTGCCGTCCTCAGCTTTTCGCCCAGTTCGCTGGCCTTCAATACACCGTTTTCACGGTCAACAGCAACGGAGGCACGGACCCGCACAGACGATCCGGACGTCGAACCGACAGCGGCGATCAGGCGGTCGCGATCCCATTCAATGACAAGTGTTTCAGCCATGATCTATTTCCTGAGCGGCGGGCAATGTTGCTTATGCGTGTTAAACACCGGCAACCCCATCGTGGTGTCGGTGCGAACCAAACACAATATCTGGTCCGGAGTTATGACGATTGGTATCTGCGTTTCGACAGCCTTGTGGAGAACAAACACACGCTTTGCATGCATCCTGGGTGCGCTTCGCGGCAGCGAGGCCTTGATTTCTGAATGGTAGGTCGTTTTTGGTCGTAGCACGCCGTATTGCGACGATTGTCTGGAAGTTACTGGCCGGATTCTGTGGGTGTGAGCGTGTTTGGGTGGTAACCGCGGCCCAGCGACGTCAGATCACGAACGGACAGAATGCGAGGTGGGTATTCAGTGGCGTCAATCATCGCCTCCAGACGAGTGCTGGGGCCGCCCGCGTCGAAATGACCGACGGCCTGAAAACGATAGACGTCGCCACCCGTGGTGATGTACGGGCCAATATTACGCAGAGTTTCCAGATCGACAAGTCCTTCCGCCAGAATCCACGCCGCTGTGTTGCGGCGGGCTGTAATATTGGAAGAGGAACTCTGCAGATCGATCGGTGGTCGCGCCCCGAGAATCGCATCCGGCAGATCTGCCGGAACATCGAGAGCCAGTCCGGGAATCACGGTCAGAACCTCAAGTCGAGCCTGATTAATGTTGATCCGGCCTTCAATGTATGAGTCGTCTGTCGTGGTCAGCATTCGCTCCAGATCCGGCAGCACGTTCAGTAAGGTGTTAGCGTCTTCCGGCCACGGACTTTCAAAAGAGCTGTCGACACCGGTAAGCATCTTGGTGGCATTGGAGGGCCCAGCGATCAGTTGGTAGATCGACGTGAACTGGTACGTTGATACAACAGTCAAATCAATGTCGTTCCGCGAGATCTGGTCCTGAATGCCGGACTCCGCCGCCGGCGTACCGGGCGTCATGTATTCGGTACCCGCCAGACGCACAGCCACTATAAAGCTGGCGGCTTCTTCGCCGAACTCTTCTTCGATGGCGTCGTATAGTTCGGTCATCTCGCCCATATTAATGTTGATTTTCGCTTCCCCGTCGGGCGTCGTGTTTCGTTCACGACTGCGAGCGGTCAGATAATCTTTCCAGCCAAGATCCAGAATGCCGTCCGCATTGTCGAAGGGCAGCGTCTGCTCGCCATCGTTTTCATTGGCGTCCAGAATGCCGTTGTGGTTCGCGTCTTCTCCATAGAACAGGTCGGGAGTGACTCCCTGGACCTTCAGCAACTCGTCAATCGAATCCATAGGGCCGTTCTTGCAGGGATAGGGAACGCTAAGTCCCTCGTACTCGTTCGATTCCGCACCGCCTGGGCGACGATCTTCATCTGAATCAAGCCAGTCCAGAATGGCGTCGATGATATCGTCTGTCATGTTCGGAATACTGGATGTTGCCAGATACACGAGGCCGAGCTGTTCTTCTTCCGGCAGTGCCGACTCCAATGCGTCCAGGTCCAGCAGTCTGTTGATGTTAAATTTGGCGTTCTCGTTGCCCAGTCCGAAACGAATGTTGCCTGTCGAAGTGTTGGATTCGTCCGACGTGATGATCGTGTAACGAACTCGTCCACGATCAACCGAGGAATCCAGCAGTAATTGAGCTCGAAAAACGTCAGGATCGTTATACAAGTCGATCGCATCGTCGTAATCGCGTTCCAGGATGCGGGTCGCCGCGTATTCGATGGCAGATTCCGCGGCGGTTCGAGCCGTTACGTCTCGACCGCCCATAGCAGCCGCTTCGTGTTCCACCAGCATCGTGCCCGAATAGTTATAAGCCGCCAGCGAGAGCAGTACGATGGCGATGGTGACGACCGCCAATACGAAACCACGGCGTGGCTGACAGGCAGACCCGGAATTGCCGGATGCAATATCGCGTTTCATATCGCCGTCTCTCCGACGTAAGGCGTGGAAACGGGAATCGGCACAACCAGTCGGTGGACGGTATCCTCCAGTGCTCCCACGGTCTCCGCCAGGTTGCGGTTGTCGTTTTCGCCCTGGACGACTGTCAGCGTCAGTTCAATGATGATCGCCAGCGGCATTGCATTCTGAGCTGTGCTGTCCCATTCCGTCAGATAATCAACTCCGTCAAAGTATTCAAACTTCAACGCCGCAACTTCCGGCGCCAGCAGTTCGGTGGCTGCCAGCTGCATGTCCATGTCGCCCTGATTGATGGCTGTGCTGAGTCCAATCAGGTCGCCCTGCATGCGTGCCAGCCCTGTTGACGGCCCGGAAACAAAGGTTGCGTTCGAAGCTGCGAATTCTCCCCCCAGGCTGCCGCCCCCTTCCTGCGCCACCAGGTACCGAACGACCATCGCATCACTGCTGCGATCACTGGGCAGCATCAACTCCTGAGCACTGATGTAGGCCTGATTGCGGTCCGGACGGCTGATGTACAACACCAGATCGGTATCTGAACCAAACAGTCCATTCGTATATGTCGCCATGGCCGTGTCGGTGTCGACGTCGTCGGCCTCGTCTTCTTCTTCGTCGGACGTGCTCAATTCGTCTTCCACAAACGTGCATGACTGAATGTCACGAGCCATCTGACGCAGTACGGCCCGGGCAATCTGAGCTCGTTCGATTTCGTCATAGCTTTCTGTCGCCGTGGTCCAGTAAACGGACATCGCCGTGTACAGTGCGGCCATCAACAGTGTGGTCAGCCCAACGGCCAGCAGAACTTCCAGCAATGTGAAGCCGTGTGCGCTGGATGCGAAATTTTCGATGTCACGCGGCCCGTTGGGCACGCGGTTAAACGAATGCCCCGCTTGATTTTGTAGGCGCAAATTCATTCTTCGGCCTCCGCTTCTTCGGCGGCCATGGCTGCATCCAGAAACAGCTGTGGGTCGCGCATCAGACGGACCAGAGTGAACGTCGAATTGGGCAGCTGCTCGGCGATGACGTGTTCTACGCGCACACTGACCAGCAGCAGGCTGTCCCCCGGGCCTTCTTCGACGGTGACCGAATAACGCCAGTTTTCACTGTCTGTAAACGGCTGGTTGGATTCCGATGTCAGTGGGGTGATCCCGGCAACCAGTTCGCCCAGCAGGCTTTCACACCGCAGGGCGGCTTCAGAATCCAGCTTCGCGCTCAACCGCGAATCATGGCCGACACGCATCACCTGCAGAATAGCCGTCAATGACCCCATGAAAATAGCGGTGGCCAGCAGCACTTCCAGCAACGTGACGCCGGAACGGTCGGCGGAGTTCACCCGTCTGGCGGAGGACAACCCACTTTTCTCGTATTCAGATTCAGTCCTCGTTAGCAGTTTCATCAGTCTTCCTCCTGATAAACCTGCGACGTACGAGCGGTTCCGGTGATTCCGCGCAAGTCAATTTTCGAGGTGAGGCCTTCTTTGTCGGACACACGAAACACAAAATCGTCAGCCATCCCGTCAAAACGAAACATGATCGGCCTTGACCAGGTTTTCCGTGACAATTCACTGCCGCCGAGAGATCCGAATCGTTCGGCGTCCAGGGTTTCAGACAGTTCTTCGACGCCTTCGTCAGCTCTCAAACGCATGTCTTCGGACAGCTTACCCAGCAGACGAACATACTCCTCGGTTGTCGTGCTCATGCTGCCGGAATCGTCAAGATTCAATTCGCTTTCGGAAGGAAGCAGGACCATGGCCGGACCATTGAGCTCATACCGAAACTCGTAGTCGATCCCCGTGTCGATCGCAAACTGTCTGGCCTGCCCCAGCGTTTCGCGAACACGATCAGCAGCCTCAAAAACCGTACTCTCACGAATCATCGACATCAGTTGCGGTGCCGCCATGGCTGAAATCATGGCCAGAATCGCAAGCACGATCATCAACTCCATCAGCGAAAAACCGCCGGGCCGGTGCGCCGGATTGGAATGATGGAATCGTTTCATGGACCAATGCGTTTCATGGGAAGAGTCCCAGTCGCTGTGAGAGACCTGGGACTCTTGTTTGTTCGGCTGACGCGCTACTACTCCGTGTCACGCCGCACGTTGCTGATGTCGTCGGTGGTTTGACTGCCGCCGCCGTCCTCGCCGTCCGGGCCAAACGACCAGATTTTTGGCTTCAGATCAGCATTGGAATCGTAAGAATACTGGAACTCGTTGTTCCATGCGTCACGTGGAGTTTCTTCCAGCAGCGGCTGCTGCTGCTGCCCCAGACTGTCTTCCCATTGCTCAGTCAAAGTCCGAATAGCCTCTGACCCGCTCGCTGCGTCAAAAACGCCATTGTTCTTGACAGCCTTCCGCTTGAACGCGTCTTCGATCGTGCGAATGGTGGCCCGAGTCGTCTGTATGTTGGCGTCCTGCTGGCTGCTGAGCAGATTGGGAGCCACCATGGCTGCGATAGCAACAATAATGGCCAGTACGATTAGCAGCTCAAGCAGCGTAAAACCGGAGCGACGACTGGAGAGTTGGCGTCTTTTCATAATCTTCATTTTCTGTGGTCCTTTTTAATTAAACCGAGCCTTCCGGCCCCCTGATCGCGTGTGTGAGAATTATTTTGAACCATCATACAGACAGCAGCACCAACGGCTTTTTGCCAGCATTATGTAAGAGGTTGTATGCCACTGGTTCTGCCAGTGTTTTCGTGAACTTCAATGGACTGGCGCAGCCAGTGGCACACATCAATATCCTCGTTCAAAAGAGCATTCGCATTAACCCCTGACGGTGTGTTTCCTGTTCGAGCAAAACGGGACTTTATTGAATGCGACAGAAATTTCCTGCTCGATCTGACCAATCAGCGAATGCTGGACATATTCAGAATCGGCAGCAGCAGAGCGGCGATCACGAAGGTCACAACGGCCGCCATGATCAATAACAAGAATGGTTCCAGCAGCCGCACGACCACGTCTATTTTGCGGCTGGTATATTTTTCAAGATTGTCGGCGATGCCGACCAGCACATTTTCCAGGTTGTTTGCTTCTTCTCCAATAGAAATCATTTCCACGATTTCCTTTGAAAATTGTCCGCTGGCCCGCAACGGTATGGCAAGTGATTTACCGCCGGAAACGCTGTCCGCTGCGTTTCCAATTGCTTCGCTCAGTACAACGTTGCCGCTGGCGTCCTTGGCTATCCGCAACGACTGCAAAATAGGTACGCCGTTACCCAGCAATGTGCCCAGCATGCGACAGAAACGAGCAACCGCAAGATTCCGCACAATGGGCCCCAATCCCGGCGCTTTAAGCTTCCACTGATCCAGTTTGTCCTGAGCCTCTTTGGATTCTGACACGCAGTAAAACAAGCCAAGAACACCACCTACCAAAGCCGGCAGGATGACGTACCACCATTGCTGCAGGCTCTCACTGAACGACATCAACGCCGTCGTTGCCCACGGCAGTTTGCCCTGTTCCTTCATGCGACCGAAGATCTGTGCGAACTCAGGGACGAACCAGACCAGCAACACTGTGATGATGATCGAACCGACGCCCATCAGAAACAGAGGATAGACCATCGCTCCGGTGACTTTGCCTTTTAGCTCTTCCTGATGGTCATTGAAGGCGGCGACCCGTGCCAGCACATCTTCCAGAAAACCGCCCTCTTCACCCGCCCTGACCATGCTGGACGTGAGACTGTTGAATGCCTTCGGATGCCGCCGCATGGCTTCGTTCAGTCGAGTTCCGTCGGCTACCTGTTCGCGGATATCCTGTACGACAAACTTCAATGCCGAATGCGACGTTTGTTCTTCCAGCAACTGTAACGACCGCAGCAGTGGTACACCAGAACGCAGCAGGTCGGACAGCTGATTATAAAACGTCGTCAGATAGCGGCCAGGAACGCGTCGTGATCCGGTGACGACCTGTCGTCGCGTCGCTTCGGACATTCCCACTTTGATCGGAAACAGACTCTGCGTCTGCAGAGCCACCAGCGCATCTTTTTCGCTGCCGGCAGTCAACGTTCCCGTCACCTGCTTTCCGGAAAGTTCTCTGGCAGTGTAATCAAAATCCGGCATTGTTCTGATCTATCAAACCAACAGTTGCCGGTTTGAGTTTTCCAACGACTTAAAAACATGTGAAATATCCCGCAGCGTCCAAGTGGCTTTCGAGCGTCAGCTCGCACCGGCTCGCGGGCCGCCCCGCGTCAGGCGATCACATCTCCGCGAGTGATTCTGACCACTTCTTCCACGCTGGTTCCGCCTGCCATGACCTGTTCCCAGCCACTATCTCGCAGCGTTGACATGCCGTGTGCGATCGCATGTTTTCGAATCTTGGTCGCACTTTCGTTTTCAGCGCACATTTCCTTAAGCACTGGATCTGTCGTCAGCAGCTCAAAGACACCGGTTCGACCGGAATAGCCCGAATCGCTGCATTCCCGGCATCCGACCGGTTCGTAAATGAACTCCGGATGTTCTTTAGGAAAGTCTTCAGGCAGATCCAGTGAATCTGTTACGACCTGACGTTTGCAATCCGGACACAATCGACGCACCAGCCGCTGAGCCAGAACGCCTTCCACGGTACTGGCCACCAGGTACGGTTCGACACCCATGTCCACCAATCGCGTAAAAGCGCTGGGAGCATCGTTGGTATGTAGTGTACTGAACACAACGTGCCCCGTCAGTGACGCCTGGATGGCTGCCTGACCGGTTTCGCCATCACGGATTTCCCCGATCAGCACAATGTCCGGGTCGTGTCGCAGGATACTGCGTAGTCCGGCAGCAAAGGTCAGGCCGATCCGGCTGTGCACCTGAATCTGACTGATTCCGTCCATTTGATATTCCACCGGATCTTCGACGGTGATGATTTTTGAATGCGGCGTTTTGATTTCATTCAATGCGCTGTAGAGCGTTGTGGATTTACCGCTACCGGTCGGACCAGTGACCAGGATGATTCCATGAGGCAGAGAAATGAGATCCCGGAAGCGCTTGACGATCGTCGGTGACATGCCGACGTTCTTCAGGTCGAACGTCATTTTTTCCTTGTCCAGCAGACGCATAACCACGCCTTCGCCGTGTGTCATGGGAATGATGGACACACGTACGTCGACTTCCCTGCCGGACACTCGCAGCTTAATACGACCGTCCTGGGGCAATCGCTTTTCTGCAATGTTCAGGTGTGACATGATCTTGAGTCGTGTCACGATGGCCGAATAGAAATGGCTGATTTCCGTCGGAACAGACTGGATTCGCAGCATGCCATCGATGCGATAGCGAACGCGCAGGCCATTTTCCTGAGGCTCAATGTGAACGTCACTGGTCTGCACCTTGACGGCTTCAATCAGCAGTTCATTGACCAGCCGAATAACAGACGGTGCCTGAGCTCCTTCGGCCAGTTCGCCGTAGTCTTCCTCAATGTCTTCAAGAAGCTCAATACCTTCTTCACTGCGCTGGCGAACCAGTTCGTTAATCGTGTCGCCGCCAACACCCAGCAGCTCGCGAATACGGGCGCCCAGTTCATTGCGTCGAGTCAGGACGGGTTCGAGACGCAGGCCGCTGACCGTCCCGAGTTCATCGATTCCTTCCAGATTGAGCGGGTCATCCGTCGCGACGACCACGTGTCCGTTCTGACGATAAAGTGGCAGCAGTGAATGACGATAAATCGCGGATGTCGGGAACTTCGTAAGCAGCTCGACGTCAACTTCGACATCCTTAAGATCGATATACTCCATCCCGAATTCATTGGCCAGTAATTTCAGCACGGCGTCTTCGGTCACCAAACCCATCTTGATGAGCGTCTGGTCAATGCGATCGTCAGCCTGTTCACTTTTTGCCAGCCCAAGCTGTTTCGAAGTGACCAGACCTTCATCAACAAAGAGTTGTCCGAGTTCCATAATTTCGACTTAAGTTTGCAGTTTCGTGCACATAGGACTGTCGTTCGTATCATTGTTTTCACGTACGATCGGCGGCCGCTCAGTCAGCGTGACCAGTGCGAACAACGTGACACTATCGGCCCCCTCGGCCGCCGCCACTGGGTGTGCCGCCACCAAATCCACCTCGTCCACCACCGGATGTACCGCCACCAAATCCACTTCGTCCACCACCGGATGTGCCGCCACCGGTACCACGTCCACCGCGCATCCGCTCCTGAATAGCTCTGTTGATCGCATCCTGCTGCGGATTACTGCCAGACGATGGCCGACCACCTGGCGTCCCGGAAGTACTTGAACTGGGTGACGGCCTGGGTGACGGCCTGGTCGACGAAGCAGTCACCGAAACTCGCGGCAGCAGATTGGCCAGAACCTGCTGAATCAATATCGGATCAGCATTCTTCAACTGAATCGGACGAACCATTCTGTTGGCGGTTTTTGCACGGTCGTCCAGACCACGAACCACGAATTCCACTTCGTCAAATAATGCCTGACTGCTGCTGATCAAAATTGTGCTTGTCTGAGTATCAACGCCCAGCGTCATCCGAACCTGACCAGCTTCGTTGTTTCCACCTCGTCCTCCGCCTCCTCCGCCGCCAAACACGGCCGCCAGTGGATTCTGCTGTTGCTGACGGTTCTGTCCCTGAGCTTCAAGGTATGGCTTGAAAACGTCCCCCAATAACGTGGCAACTTGATTGACGTCTGCGTGCTCCACGATAATGGCTCGCGGCTGCATGTCTTTCAGTGAATCCGGTACGTCGTTGGAATCCAGAACCTTCAGAAAGGCCAACGCGTCCTTCACCATCATCTGAGGACCGGAAATGAACAGTGAGTTCGTTCGCAGATCCGGAATAATTTTCATCGATGTGGAGCTGGCCCCAAGGCCGCTGAGCCCCGTCATGTCCATCAGGCTGCTGCCCATCGACGAAAAACTGCCTCCCAGACTCTCCAGCATACTGCCGCCGAGAGAGCTGGAGCTCGATGCCACCGAACTGCTGGGAAAGAACTGCGACAGCATGTCGGCCGCTTCTGTCGCATCAGCGGAATTCAGATAAACCACGGTCCATTCCGGCTTGAAAGGGATCGATTGCTGCAGTTCGTCCAGCAGATCTTCCATCCGGTCCAGTTGCGCTTCATCCCGCGATGACAAGATTAGTTCGTCACCGTAGACGATAATGTCGACAGCATCAAAGTTGCGAGCCTGCCGACTCTGACGTGCTCCTCCCAATAAAGTCTGTGACTCAGCGGTCTGTGTTGCATCGGTCTGTGACTCAGCGGTCTGTGTTGCATGTGGTGCTTTTACAGGAATAAATCGCTCCGCCGAATGAGAGGAAATTTCTAATCCGCGAGCACTGGATGCGGAAGAAGGAGGCCTCGCACCGCGCCAGCGGCTATCCGAAATCATGCTCCGGGGCGGTGGAGACGTTCGCTGAGACGGAGGGGCATCGGCCCGTTCGTTCTGCGGTCTGCGAGCTTCCGGAACGGACTCCGGCTCCTCACCGAATTCTCCTGTGCTGGTCCTTCGACTGCGAATCGGCCCCTGGTCCTGCGGGATGACGATGTTGATCTTCGTCCCTTCCTGAGCCTCCCAGGCCTGCTGCAGAATCTTGATGAAGTCGTCCGGATTGCGGCCCTGCATGGAGAAGCGTCGCACGGTTCCACCATCCGTTCGCTGTCGTATGCCCGTGCCATCTTCGCCCAGATCCGCCAGCACCTGCTTGATTTGCGTAATGTGTTCAATAGTTCCACGAACGATTAATCGCCGACCGTACAGGTCCGTCTCAATTGTCGGGGCGTCATCGCCGTCACCCAGGAACAGAGAACGCAGTGTGGCGGCCGCGGAAAGCGGATCCATCTGAGCCAGAGGAATAACGGACACGGATCCGATGTTGCCGGCTCCGTCAAGTTGCCGAATCAACACCGCCACTTCCAGATGCTGGCGTTCGGTCGCCATGATGTGAATTCGTCCGGTGCGACGGTCTTCGTTGACAACCTGCACACCAGGAATATTCATCGCCGAAAGTGTTTTCGTGACTTCGCCCGCGTCGGCGGACTTCACTTGATAAACCTCCAGATATGTGCCCTTGCGGCCCCGCGCCAGCGGATTTCCGTCAGGAGTCTCCGAGACATCCAGCGTTTCGATAATCGTCGCCACAAGTTCATGCTGCTTGGCCGTTCCCGTCACCAGCAGGCTGTTCAATCTAAGATCAGCCGCCACTTGAATCTCTTCTTCGGCCTTGGCGGCTGGTGCAGGAGTCTGACCGCGGTTAAACGCCTGACTGCGTGCCTGCGCCCGAGACCGCTCTTCGGCACTGACGCTGACGTTGGCTACATTCTGTCGCATGCCAAACTGGGTCATCACAGCGATCTCCGCCTCCTCAGCATCCATGTTCCTCAGATGATAAGCCGTAAAAATCAGAGCGTCGGGCTTTGACTTGGACATGGCCGCGGTTAACAGTCCGTGAATCCGACGCAGGTTGGCTCCTATGTCCGTGACGATCATGATCTGTGATTCGGTTAGGGCAATCAGACTGCCGTGCGGCCCCAGCAGGGCTTCAACTTCCTGAGCGGCCCGACCGGCGTCCAGCCCATCCACCGCAATCGTGACATTCACCAGTTCATTGTCACCCACGACCAACTCATCGCCGATCTTCAGCAAATCCTCAGCGTTCACATCAGGAATCAGACTGGGATAAATATCGTTGTCCGTATTCAGGACGATCAGAAAATTATCCTTCTGAACAATGGCATACCCCTTTCGCAACAGGTAACCATTCATCACATCCAGTGCCTGCTTGGCATTGTAGGTATTATCATCGATATGACTGAACGTCCCCGGAGGAACCTGATTCAGGTCCAGCGTCAGGTCGGCTCCATCGGCAAACATCTGCAGCACCTGATCCCACGGGGCGTAGCGAAAGTTGAAGGTGAATTCCTCAACCAGCAGCCTTTCACCGGGAACGACGCTGCCACCAAAACTGGCAACGGACTCCACACCGGGCGGAGGTTCATTCATGGGGCCCTGCGGCGCATCCCCCGGCGGAGTATCCCCGGCGGCCGGGTCGGATCTTTCCGCGACCGCTTCTTCCTGTGGTTTGGGTGCCTGTGATAATTCCTTTTCGAACCGAGATTTCTGCTCCGCTGTCAGGACAGACGAGTACTTTGCTTTCCACTGCTCATCGAACGTGTCCCGCTCTTCTTCGGACGCACCAAAACCCAAAGCTCGTGAAGCAGTCCGCTGAGCACTGCTGAGTTCACCGATTTCCTTGACCTGCTCTTCGCTGAGACCGTACTCTTTTGCCAACGCCTCGTTGGCCAATCCGCGTGGACCCGCATTTGTCAGAAACAAGCCTCGAAGTGACTTACGCTGAGAATCCTGCAGGATAGTCAGTGCGTTGTCCTGAAATGCGGTTCGGGCCTTGATGATTCCCTGAGCAAACTCTTCACGAATTTTTGTTTTTTCTTCGTCCGTTTCAGCGGCTTCCAGCTTTTTTCGGTTCTCCTCAAACTGCTCACGAGTTGTCTGCGACGACGCCTGCAATTCCTGTAGTTTCTTCGCCTGTTCTTCAGACAGACCCAGCTCCTCGTGAACTTCTTCACGCCGAAGAAGGTCGGTTTCTGAACCGCCGCGACTACGCTGCGCGGACGCCTCCGAACTGAACGAAAGAACGAGCCCTAGAATTACCAGGCTGCGAGTTGTTTTGAGGTCAGACATAGCCATCAAGAAGACCTTGAGGTGGTAGCAGGCGTGTGGAAACAAAGAAGGATGTCCAACAGGCGGAACCCCGTGGAAACTGGCAAAGAGTCTATATAGTTTACAGATTCGACCCAGAATCCGACTATTCTTAGGCAGGAGTAGGGTGATGCAAGCGAATTGGGTAATCTGCGTGGAACTTGACGGTTGTGACAACTGGCAAACATCAGAATCTTCCACCGTGAAGGCAGTTATAGTCCTCAAATTCAGCATGCCACCGTTTTTCTTGCTGCTGAAATTCTTGCGGTTTTCTCCAGACGGTCCGATACTCCAGATCAGTGCTAGTGTTTATTAACAACAGTCTGAACTCGCTGTGTTGCGATTGGACAAGGCTTAGTCGCCACCATCGGCAGTCGGCGGATTGTGATAAGTCATTACAGATAAACAACTTGTATACATCGAGTAAATCACTGAAGCGGTTTGCTCGTAACTGTTGCTTCATGTCGGGAAACCATCATTTTCTTCGGGCAGCCACATGAGACGATCATTCGCATTTGTCGCCGCGTCAATAGCTGTAATTCTGCTGGCACCAGCAGCTCCGTCACAGGAACGCGGTGATTCTGGTGGACGAGGAAGCCGAAGCGGATTTGGCGGCGGTGACCGAGGTCCGGGCGGCGGTGATCGGGGTAGCCGCGGTGGACCGGGTGGTGGTGATCGGGGCAGTCGCGGTGGGTTCGGCGGCGGAACTCCCGGTGGTGATCGGGGCAGTCGCAGCGGGTTCGGCGGCGGAACTCCCGGTGGTGATCGAGGTGGTGCAACACGCAGCGGATTCGGCGGCGGAACTCCCGGTGGCGATCGAGGTGGCCGACCGACGCTGGACAGCAACGGCGACGGTCGCATCGACCAGAACGAAATCAGCCAGATGTCTGACGGTATGCGGCAGTTCATGCAGTCGCGTGGGATCTCCATTCGGCCCGGCACTTCAATGGACGATTTTCGCAATCAAATGCGAGAACAGTTCAGCCGTTCTCGCGAAGATTCTCGCGAAGAAGGTGGCAGATCGGGCCGCGGCAACGATTCTCGGTCCGACAATCCTGGCGGGTCTTCTGCCTTCCGGGCTCGTACGAAAGAACGAATGACGGTTGATCTGCCACCCAAGTACAGTGAACTGGATATCGACTACGACGGTCAAATTGGACTTTACGAATGGATTACCGCCAGACGCGAGTCGCTCGCCCAGTTCGATCAGATGGACATGAACTTTGACGGGATACTGACACCGTCAGAGTTGTTGGTCTATGACGAGGTCATCTCCAGCGGCGAACCGAAAGTCGCGTCCTACAAACGCGAACGAATTACAATTGTCGGCGGCAGTAGTACACGGTCCTCAGGATCTGCCGCGATCCGGATGGGTGGCGGAGAAAAGGGTAGTAAACCTTCGGTAGAAGAGGTGCAAAAGCACGCAGCGACAGCCAAACGATACTTTGCTGCTATGGACAAGAACAAGGACGGAACGATTGGGGAAGACGAATGGGCACAAAGCCGTCGTTTAAAACCGTTCTTCGAAAAAGCTGGCATCAAGATTCGCTCGATGTCCGAATCAGACTTTGCCGGTAAGTACGCCCAGGCCATGAAATCCGTCGGCAAATAACCAGCGTCTGAGATCTGGTCACTTTGAGCGGTTTACATGCAGGTCTGTGGCTTCAGCAGCGCTGCGTGAACACAGCTTGCTGATGCTGACACGTAAGAACTGCAATGGGCGTAGCCTCCCGTTTTGCTACCAGTCCATAGGCGCAATTCAGAGCAGAAGTCAGCAGCCGGTGGATCGTGGCACACCAGGGAGATGCTCATGATTTCGTCCGGTCGTGTCGAAGTTTGCTGGCGAATTGCGTGCAGGACGATCAGTGCTGAAGTAGGATCACAATCAAGGCCTGAGATGCATTAACCTGGACACGAAACGATTCTCAGGTGTGACCGGCACAAGTACCGAACGCCTGAGGGGACCATCTGCTGATGCGACGTCTGAACTGCTTCGTTGTGATCTGTCTGTACGGCCTGACTCTGGTGGCTGACGAACTGCCTCCCGGGGTCGTCAACACCCAGCAGGCCAGCGACCTTTCACTTTCACCTCAGGAATCACTGGCGCGCATCACCGTCCCGGACGGATTTCGGGTCACGCTGTTTGCCGGCGAACCCAACATTAGACGGCCGATCGCTTTTGATGTTGATGATCGAGGACGATTGTGGGTGGTGGAAAACTACTCACACCCCGAGTGGAAAGCCGACGGCGCCAGCGATCGCATCATCATTCTCGAGGATTCCAATCACGACGGGCAGTTCGATCAGCGAACGGTGTTCTGGGACAAGGGACGCTACCTGACCGGCCTGGCCGTGGGTCACGGCGGCGTCTGGATCGCCAACACGCCGGAACTGTCGTTCCTGCCGGATCGCAACCAGGACGATGTGCCGGATTCCGAACCGATCGTCATGCTGGACGGATTTCAGAAATCCAGTAACAACGTTGTCAACAATTTTCACTGGGGACCCGACGGCTGGTTGTACGGAGCCATCGGCCTGTCCTCGAAATCACTGGTCGGCAAGCCGGGAACAGCGGAAGAGCACCGGACCAGCATCACCCGCGGCATCTGGCGGTTCCATCCTGTCGACCACATCTTTGAAAAGTTGGCCGAAGGCATGGTCAATCCCTGGGGAGCGGACTTCAACGAGTATGGTGACCTGATTACCTCCAACACGGTGCTCGCTCATCTGTGGCACATCGTTCCGGGTATGTATTGCGAACGGCGGGCATCAGAACAGGATAACCCGTATGCGTACAATCGCATTCAATCCATCACTGACCATTTGCACTGGGGCGGCGGCGGCTGGCAGGCGTCTCGCGCGCCGACAAGTGGAAAAGGGAACAGTCGGAAATCAGGAAATAACAAACAGCCTTCGCGCCAGGACACCGAAGATCCGGACAGCCATTATCATACGCATTCCGTGGCGGGCGGCGGCCACGCTCATTGTGGAGCGATGATCTACCTGGGCGACAACTGGCCGCAGCAGTACCGCGGCACTTTTTTTACGAATAACCTGCATGGCAACAGAGTGAACAACGATGTGCTGGTACCCGCAAAGTCGACATACGTCGGCATACACGGCGAAGACTTCCTGTTCGGTAACGATCCGTGGTTTCGAGGCATGTCGATCAAGTACGGCGCGGACGGCGGCGTTTACGTTTCTGACTGGCACGACATTGGTGAATGCCACGACAGCGACGGCAGTCATCGCAGCAGTGGCCGGATCTACAAAATCGTATTCGGAGAACCATCGCCCCCTCTCACGGATCTGCAACAACTCAATGATGTTGAATTGGTGGAATTGCATCTGCATTCGAATGAGTGGTACGTTCGCCATGCCCGCAGAATTCTGCACGAACGGTCAGCGATGAAAACAGACCTCACCGTCGCCCGTCAGCGTTTGCGAAACATTTTTGACAACGAAAAAGACGAATTGCTCAAGCTGCGCGTACTCTGGACAAGGTATGTCGTTGACGACCTGAACGAATCAGAACTGACCAGGTTGCTGAGCCATCAAAGCATTCATGTGCGTCGCTGGGCCGTTCGTTTTCTGACCGACCGTCTGCGTCACGAATCATCGTCTCTGCCCCGGGGCGTGTTCGACCACTTTGTCAGGATGGCCCACCACGACTCGTCACCGAAAGTAAGGCTGGAACTCGCCTGTGCGCTGCAACGCGTCAGCATCAATCGCCGGATGGCCATTGCCCGGGGATTGGTCTCTCATGCCGAGGATGCCACGGACCCCTACCTTCCACTGATGATTTGGTATGGCATCGAACCCGCCGTCACGACTGATGCCCCCGCCGCATTGAAACTGGCCGCGTCTTCCCGTCTTTCACTTGTCCGACGACACATTGCGCGTCGAATTGTGGACGTGGAATCGCCACCCATTGCACAGGTCGTTGACGCAGCATTGCAGAATCACGACGAAACAAGTCGACTGGACCTGCTGCAGGGTATACTCGACTCATTAGACGGTCGTGGCCGGCAGACGTCACCCGAAGCATGGAGCAAACTCTATCCGCAAGTCTCGTCTGCCGAACAACCATCGTTACGGTCCGTGGCTGTTCGTCTGGCCATCATTTTCGGTGACAAACAGGCCATTTCCCGGCTCCGCGAAACGGCCCTTAACCAGGCGGAAGCCGCCAGCGACCGCCGTAATGCACTGAGAGCACTGCTGCAGGTGAAGAACGGCGCACCTGTTGAAATGCTGCACCAGCTGGTGGCGGAAGATTCCGTGCTGCGACATGATGCACTGCACGCACTGGTGATCAGCAACGCCCCGTCTACAGCCAGCGTGCTGTTGGACCAATATGCAGAATTCGCACGAGACGATAAACGGGACGCCATCAGTGTGCTGGCGACTCGCCGCGGTTTTGCCGAAGCAATGCTGACGGCTATCGACAACGGTCGTATAAATCGTGCCGACGTATCGGCCTTCGCGCTGCAGCAACTGCGGGCCTTCAAGAATCCGGAACTACAACTGCGAATTCAGCAACTGTGGGCTGATGACGCGCAGCGGCTGAAGAAGTCGGACGAGATCGCCCAGTACACGAAACTGATGTCTACTGATTACCTTGCCAACGGGAATGTCAGCGCGGGGCGGCTTGTGTTCCAGCGGACGTGCGCGAAGTGCCACACGCTGTTTGGCGAGGGAGGCACGATCGCTCCCGATCTGACCGGTTCCGGAAGAAAGAAGACGGACTATATCCTCAGCAACCTGATCGATCCCAGCGCCGAGATCGACCGGGCTTATCGGCTGACAACGGTGCTCACGACGGATGGACGTCTGCTGAGCGGATTTATGGTACAGCAGGACGACACGTGGCTGGTCGTCCGTACTCAGGACGCCCGAATCCGAGTGGCGATGAAAGAAGTCGAAGAACTCAGCACGTCAAACACGTCGATGATGCCGGAAGGAATGCTCCGCGACTTTACCGATCACCAGGTGCGAGACCTGCTCGTTTACCTGGGCCATGCAGAACAGGTTCCGCTTCCGGATACGGCAGTCAGCAATTGACCATTCCATCACCTTTGTGTCATCGGCTGATGTCCTTCGTGAAACTGTCTGCAATGTTCGATGTCATGGCTCATAAAAATCGGTTCTATCCGTCAACGGTGTGCTCCGCTGTAATACCCGGCTGTTGTCTGGTTTTGCTGTTTGCATGCCCACGGTGCGTTGCAGACAAGACTCCTCCCGCTGCAAGTGTCGTCGACCGGACGTTCATTGCCGTACACGACGGCACTGAGCAAAAGTATGTCGTGATAACACCTGAGGGTCTCATACCCGATCAGCCCGTATCAATCATAATTGCACTGCATGGACATGGTTCAGATCGCTGGCAGTTCGTCCGTCAGCCGCGTGGCGAATGCCGTGCCACACGGGACGTCGCCGCCACCTATGGGATGTTGCTCGTTTCTCCCGACTACCGGGCAAAGACATCCTGGATGGGCCCGGCCGCAGAAGCAGACGTCGTACAGATCATCAGAGCTCTGAAGCAGCAGTTTGATGTGTCCCACGTCATCATTTGCGGCGGATCGATGGGGGGAACGGCCGCACTGACGTTTGCTGCCCTGCATCCGGAACTGATCGACGGCGTCGTTTCTCTGAACGGAACGGCCAATCTTGTTGAATACGAAGGTTTTCAGGTCGCCATTACTGCCTCGTATGGCGGCTCAAAGAAGGAAGTCCCCGAAGAGTATCGCAAACGCAGTGCAGAGTTCTCTCCGGAGAAATTCTCGATGCCACTGGCCGCAACAACAGGCGGCCGGGACAACGTCGTACCCGCTGACAGTGTTCTGCGGCTTGTCAGCAGAATTGCCGGACGCAACCCCAATGTGCTCAGCATCCACCGACCAGACGGGGGTCACAGCACCAATTACGCAGACACGAAGCAGGCACTGGGGTTTGTCATCGCCGCCAGAGTCCTGTCGCCAGCCGCGAACCGTTGAAGTTGTGATTTATGTCTTGCTCCCGGGTTCCGGCCTGAGAGCACTTATCCTGGAAGTTTCGCATCGGCGCACAGCATGGGCTTGTTGTGCACGACAAAGCCGCGCTTTGCGGAAATGTGGTCCCATGTTCCCTTTTGAGACCAGGGTTCCGGCAGTCCGGTCATCTTCCGAGCCGCAGCTGGAATCCGCCGCGGCCGGTGCCGCCTATTTGAACTGCATCGAATACACGTCCGCATTCCTGATTGTGAAACGCAGTCGGATGATGCCCTCATCCAGCGCCGGCTTCTGTTCCCAGACAACCGGAGCATCCACCGCATCACCGCTTAGTGTTCCTGACCTGCCAATGACCTGCCCAGCGTTATCCAACACTTCTACTGTTAACGCACCACCCGCGTTCACCACGTAGTTCAACAATAACCGTTGCCCTTTGTATCGCAGTGGTTTCGTCAACACGTTACCGCCGCCAATACCTCCGCGCAGGGCAACAAATCCATCCACACGGTACACAAATCGCCGAACTCGTCCGGGAGTACTTTCGTAATAGTTCTCTGTGCCGTATACAGAAATTTCATTCGGTTTGCCGGGCAGCTGAAACATGCCCCAGACCATATAGTTGCTGCGATTGTGGTTGCGATCCCTGGGGGCCGTGCGAGGAATAACAGCCTCAGCATAACGCTGGAACAGAACCCCGTCTCGACTGGTCATCAGGATCGGTTCAACCTGCTGGCTCTTCGGTTCGTATCGAGTGGGAAACCCAACGAACAGATGCGGCGCTCGAAAGTACTTCTGGATGGCATTGGTGTACAGATGCTCGTTGGGCGTCCCTTCAGAATATGTCAGGTCCGCTTCGTTTTCCCAATGCATGAAATCCTTCGACGTAGCCGTGCGAATCGCGCGAACTCCGTCGCCGAAGTAACGCCAGTACGCTCGGTATTCGCCACGATCCGTATCCCAGAACGCGAGGTTTTGCGAATCAAAGGCCCCATTCGTAATCACGGGCTTTTCCTGACCCAGCGTCCAGTGCACACAGTCGGGGGAAGTGAAAGGGACCAGCCCGCCACCAAAGCTGCCGACACCACCAAACGCTTTGTACCGCGCCTCGGCAGGAGCTGCCGGATTGGCGTCACGAAACGCTGTGAAGTTGTGCGTTCCCGGGCCCAGCCAGACGATGTTGTTTTCCTTCGACCCATTCCATTCGAAGAGTCCGAGATTCGGCTTTGTCCAGTGAATGCCGTCTTTGCTTTCGGCGTAACAGGTGACTTCTTTGTGAACGGCCTTCATCTTTTCGTCGTGCCGCCAGCCTCGATAAATCATGCGGTACGTGCCGCCGTCCTGAAACACGGTGTAGTAGCCACTGGTGTTGCCTTCCCATGGCTCACCCGTTTCCAGGACAACTTCCTGCGGTTCCGGACGAATCAACTGCCGACCAACGTCTCCATCCATGCCGCTAATCAGGTGACTGTCAACGAATAATTCCAGTCGGTTAACGATATCGATCGGTTCCGCACCGACGGCTATTGTGGACACTGTGACCTGTAGGAACATCGTCACGGTTACCATCAACCTGATGTAAATCGCCATGTTATGCCATTCTGTCTGATGGAACGTCGAAACAGAGGATAGAGAAAAAGAAAGCCCGATCTCGAAACCAGGCCTTGTCTGTCCCGTGTTCCGCCCGGGGAAATCCGAAGCGTGAAACATGCGGACTGGAATCCTGGAAGCTGGGAGTCAAACTGTACATGTCTGAATTCCAGGAGATCATACAGTGTTCCATGACCGAAACGCAGGGGCGCCGTAAAACGAATGGTAAGTTCACCCATGAATATCCCGTTGGCTCTGTCTATTCTGGTACCCGTTATTGCTTCGTTCGCCGTTAGCGGCGATGAACAGCCCATGGGCAGCGTGCGTCTGAATCGCCAGGACCAGCCGGAGTCCGTCGGCAATCTGACAGTCGCCTCGAACTTTGAAGGAGCATCGGTTGCTGACGTAACTATTGATCAGGCCATGCGTTCCATCAGCTTCATGCCCGGCGGCAATCCTGAACGCGGCTGGCCGTGCTGGTGGTACTTTCGCATTGACGGGATAGATCCTGGTGAAACCATCACGCTGAAACTGCAAGGATCAACGGCCACCGTCGGCCAACAAAAACCGCTGGCGGCGTCATGGGCGACGCCAAAGCAGGCGACATGGTCCGCCGACGGCACGACATGGCTGCACACCGGCGACGGTCAGCGCCAGAGCGAATCGATGACGTACACGCTCCAGCCCGACGCCGCATCAATATTCGTGGCCTGGGGACCGCCATATACGCCGCGAACTGCTAAGACGTTCGTGCGGGATATCAGCAAGACGTCACCGCATGCCGAAGCTGCCGAACTTTGTCGTTCACGCGAAGGTCGCTCAGTGCCGCTGCTGCATGTGCGAGAAGGACAACGGTCCACTGAAGAGCGATTCGGCGTTTGGGTACAGGCTCGACAGCATGCGTGGGAAAGCGGTTCAAGCTGGGTGGCGCAGGGCTTTGCAGAATGGATTGTGAGCGACGATACGGATGCCGCATGGCTGCGACGGCATGCTCAGATCTATATCGTCCCTGTGATGGATGTCGACAACACAGCAACCGGCAACGGCGGTAAGAACGCATTACCTCACGATCACAATCGGGACTGGTCATCAAATCCACATTGGAACGAAGTCCAGGCCGCTCAGCGGATGGTGAGCGAACTAATCGATGACGGTCGCATGGATGTGTTTCTCGATCTGCACAACCCGGCACCGGGTGATCCCAGCTTCTTCTACATTCTTCCTCAGGAGATGCTGAAAGAGCCCATGATCAGCCTGCGTGACCGTTTCATCGACCTCGCATATGCTCGGATCAGCAGGATCAAGCCGCTGATCCCGATGAGTAACAAACCCAAGGTGACTGGCGCCGGATATCATCCGCTCTGGCGGCAAATCAGTTCCAATTGGGTCTGTATGAAAGGTAATCCGCACACTGTCAGCCTGTGCCTTGAAACGATCTGGAACTATAAAAACAGCACGACCGAAGGCTATCGAGCCGTCGGTGCTAACCTGGCGACCGCCGTGGGCGAATACCTGGCCGAACGTCCCGCCCGCAATTGACTCTTTTCGTCGCTGACGAGTGCCATGCCTTCCGGGGTCGAGTAGACTTCCGTTTGGCGACAGAGTCGCCATCATCCCTGTCTGACGTGCCACTGCGGTGCGTTCGCCTGCTGCGTCGCAAAAATAACTAACCAAGTTACTCGCATGAAAACGATCCTGATTATTCTTCCGCTGCTGTTGTTTCCCATTGGAAATCTGAGTGCCGATGAACGTCCCAACATCGTCTTTTTCTTTGCCGATGATCAAACTATCAGCACGATCGGCTGCTATGGCAACTCTGTCGTTAAGACACCGAACCTCGATTCCCTCGCGGCTCGTGGCACGCGATTCGAAAACGCCTTCGTCAGTCATTCGATCTGCTGGGTGAGCCGCACCACGATTCTGACTGGACTGATCGGTCGTAGTTATGGCACGTCCGCCAACGCCGACCAGGCACGACCCGATGCTGTTGAAACGCTGCACCCGGACATCCTGCGCGAGAACGGCTACCGCACCGGTTACTTCGGGAAATGGCATGCCAGGATGCCCAGGGGTTACCGCAAAGAAGATCATTTTGACGAATTCGAAGCGATCGGACGGAACCCATTTTACAAGAAACAACCCGATGGCAGTCTGCGACACGAAACAGAATTGATCGTCGATCGTGGGATCAAGTTCCTGAAGAACCAGCCAAAAGACAAACCTTTCGCACTGAACATGTGGTTCAATGCCTGCCACGCCGAAGACAGCGATCGTCGCCCGGGCATTGGCGCGTTTCCGTGGCCCCGAGCGGTCGACGGAATGTATGACGACGTGCAAATCGCCCCGCCGCGACTAAACGATCCGGCGATCTTTGACGGGCTGCCTGACTTTCTGAAAACGACCATCAACCGCGAACGTTTCTTCTGGCGGTGGAACACCGACCAGAGATATTTGACGAATATGCGAGCCTATTACCGCATGGTCAGCGGCATCGATGGTGCCATTGGTCGATTCATGAGTGCGCTGGAAGAAGCGGGACTGGCTGACAATACGATCATCGTCTATTCCGCCGACAACGGTTATCACATGGGTAATCGGGGTCTGGCGGGGAAGTGGTCACATTTTGAGGAATCACTGCGAGTACCTCTGATTGTGGCGGATCCGCGCGTCCCGGAATCTCAGCGCGGCCAGGTTACTGATGCACTGGCGTTGAACCTTGATCTGCCAGCCACATTTCTTGACTGGGCGGGCATCGACATCCCCGATCGATATCAGGGCCACAGCCTGCAACCCGTCGTTGCAACCGGCAAGCCTGCGGACTGGCGGACAGAAACCTTCCATGAACACTTTGCCGTTCGCACTCGTATCCCGGCCTTCGAAGGGCTCAGAAACGAACGGTTCAAATACGTTCGCTACTTCGATCACGGCAACCGTGAATTCCTGCACGACCTGAAGAACGACCCCGACGAGCTGATTAATCTCGCAGACGATCGCCGGCACGCGGACACCCTGAAAGCCATGCGAAACCGAACGACATCGCGTGTGAACGAGGTCGGCGGGCCGCTTGATCCGCTGCAGGCTAAATTTACGACTTCTACCGTTCCTCATCCGGAAGCATCCGCAGCAGTTGGCTCAAGACCTGACAAAGACGGATTCGTTCGCGTTTTTGATGGCAAGTCGCTGCGGCGCTGGACGGGCGATACGAAGTACTGGTCGGTCGAAGACGGAGCGCTCACCGGCGTGACGGACGGCTCGCTGAAGACGAATCGTTTCATTACCTGGAAAGATTCTACGATCCGGAATTTCGATCTGCGAGTTAAGGTGAAAGTGACTGCCGGAGGCAACAGCGGCATTCAGTATCGAGGCACATCACGGCCTGATCTGGGACTCGACATCGTCACAGGTTACCAGTGCGACGTTGTCGCAAACACGCCGCAGTACAACGGCATGCTGTATGAAGAAAAAGGCCGCCGGATACTGTCGCATACCGGCGAGAAAGTCATCATCGACCCGGCCGGACAGCCATGGGTTGTCGGTCAGATGCCGGTGAAAGAATTTGCCCCCGACGAGTGGCACGACTTCCGTGTTCTGGTCGAAGGAAATCATCACCAGCACTGGATCGACGGACACCAGACCGCAGACCTGATCGACCTCGACGAAGCCGGCCGAGTCCTGGAAGGCGTGCTGGCCGTGCAGGTTCATGGCGGGCCTGCGATGAAAATTCAGTACAAGGACTTCAGAATCAAACACCTGCCCGATGACATGCCACTGCAGACAGCTGACGCGCACCCCATTCCAAAGGCCGCTCACGGCGTGCGGCCTCAGGGACGATTACCGAAGGACTGGAAGCCGCCGGTTTACGGTCAGCAGTAACCCAAACTCGGCGGACGATACCGACAATGTGACTCGTCAGCGATTGCTGTCGTTTTGTTCAATTGCAAGCCGGGAGATTTTCAGTTCTAACTCTCACTACCGCACAGTGTTTGACGACAAAGCGACAGTTTGCGGCGCCATCTGATTATGCCGCTCCTGACCATAGCAGCCCATGACCATAGCAGCCCATGACCATAGCAGCCCATGACCATAGCAGCCCATGAAGATAACAGCCCAATGTTCATCGTGTTCGAAAACACTGGCGGTCGGTGAGCAGCACGCGGGAAAGAAGATCCGCTGTCCCGCGTGCAAAGGTGTTGTTCAGCTTCCAGCGGCGGCAGCTGCAGAATCACAGAAGCCGCGAAGCGCCGCGCCGGAGGCAGTCGCAAAAAAGAAGCCAGTACGTGGTTCGCAGAATCCAAAGAAGGATGTTCCGCGAAAATCTGCGGCTCACGCAAGGACAGATCAGGCACCGAAGAAGCGTCGACGCAAAAAGCGTACGCGTGAATCGGATGACATATGGAACCAGCCTCTGTCGAGCTACGGTTCACCGGCGATTGAGGAGGACGATTATGACAGTCTTGGCATTCCACCCAGGAAAAAACGCAGTGATGAATCCGTAGGAACGAATTCACGCCGCGAGTCATCTTCCGGTTCATCGGGTTTCAGTGGGATGGGGATCTGCGTAATCCTGTGCACTGTATCCATGGGCATTGCAATCATTGGAGCTGTCGTAGGTAAGTCCAACCCGGACGTCGGCCATTACCTTACAGTGCAGGCCTACATTGTGGGAACTTTGTTGAATTTCGGCGGGGGCATGAAGATGCTCGGAAACGCATTTTCTGAGGACGCCATGTGTGGGTTTATGTATCTGTTTATTCCGTTCTACGCCCTGTACTACCTGATCTCACGCTGGGACGAAAACTCAAGAACCTTCTTCGTCCAACTGTCCGGATTCTTTACCATGGTCACCGGTATAGTCTGTGACCCGCTGCCTTAACGCGTGCCGCCGCAAAGTTCGGCTTGATCGCACCGAGTGCTTGTATCGACCAACGCTAAATATCTGCTGCCTGAAGCTGCAGGCGTAACCTCAAGAAAACGTCAGCCCGTGCACGTAGTCATCAGTGGCACGCTTCAGCGCGGAGCGGCAGTCTAACCGAATTACGACTACCCACGGCGCTGGCAAACGTGTGTCGTTGATCAGGCAAACAACTCGTGCACGACTTTGCCGCCTTCCGGCCCCGTCAGGCGGTGGTCGCGGCCTTCGTGCCAGAACTTCAGATCGTTGGCTGGCAGGCCGAGTGCGTGCAAAATCGTTGCGTGCAGGTCTCGGAAATGGACCTTGCCTTCAACAGCTCTGTCGCCGGTGTTGCTCGTCTTTCCGTGAACATACCCGTTCTTAACGCCACCACCGGCCAGCCAGAATGTGAAACCGCGTGCATTGTGGCCGGTTTCGTCTTTGCCGTCGTCCGGCGTCAGACCTGGTCGGCCAAACTCGCCACCACACACAACCAGAGTGTCTTCCAGCAGACCACGCTGATCCAGATCCTCCAGCAACGCGGCTGTCGGCGCATCGACGGTATCGCAGTTTGCTTTCAGGTCGCGGCGATGATTTTTATGCTGATCCCAGCCGCCATGATTGACTTCGATAAATCGCACTCCGGCTTCTGCGAAGCGTCGGGCCAGCAGACACTGCCGGCCGAAATCCGTAGGACGACACGTGCCGATCTTAAGTTTCTTACCGACACGATACTTTTTCAGTGTTTCCGGCGACTCATCAGATAGATCCAGCAGAGCTGGCGCCGATGCCTGCATGCGGAAACCAAGTTCCATTGACTGAATCACGCTGTCCAGTTTGTCATCGCCGGGGCGTCGCTGCAGATGCTGTCGGTTCAGCGACTGCACAAAGTCCAGTTGTCTGCGTTTGGCAGTCAGCGGCAGGTGCTCGCTCACCACATTGCCGATCGTCGCCGCCGACATGTCTTCGCCGTTCACACCAATCGGCGTGCCGTTGTAAATCGAAGGCAGAAAAGCACTGGAATAGATCGAACTCTTGGACGTGTTCAGGCTGATGAATCCGGGCAAATTCTGGTTCTCTGTCCCCAGTCCGTAGTTGATCCACGAACCCAGGCTGGGCCGTTTGCGAAGACGTTCGCCGGTGTGCAGTTGCAGAAACGACTGAGCGTGAATGCCGGTATCCGCGTACATGCCGTTGATAACGCACAGCTTGTCCGCGTGTCCGGCGGTTTCAGGCAGCAGTTCCGAAATCCACAGGCCGCTGTCTCCATGCTGACGAAATCGAACAACAGAACCCGGATGCTTCTTTTTACCCGTCTGCGGTTTGTAGTCGAACGTGTCCATCTGCGCCGGACCGCCGCTCATGCACAAAAAGATGACTCGTTTCGCGCGCGCCGCCAGCGGTGGTGTTTGAGCAGCGAGACCAGCGGACGTCGCGGTGGAAGCCTGCTGGGCGCACAGACCCTGCAAAGCAAGAAAGCCAAAACCGCAGGACGCGGACTGCAGCATGCTGCGCCGTGAATGATTCATGATTGACATTGATTAGTCCACGTACCGGAATTCATTCGTGACCAGGAGCGCATGGCACAAACTGCTCCACGCTTTTTCTTCAGATTCCAAATCGTTCTGCGTCAATCGCAGATACTCGTCGGCATTTTCAATTTCTTCCGACGTGGCCTCACGGGCAAACACCTGCTGCCACGCAAATTGCAGCCGAACTTTTTGATCTTCTGCTTTCTTCGTCACATTGGCAGCCAGACGTTCAGCCTGCTCGATCACAAACGGATTATTGTAAAGGTGCAGCGCCTGATTCGGAACGGTGCTGATGTTGCGCTGCCCCGTGACAGCCGTAAAGTCAGGCAGATCAAAGGCTGCCAGTTCCGGCGGCGGTGAACTTCGCAGATAGCACAGATACACGCTGCGATGATTGCTGGGCTGATGCAGATTGCCGGCAAGATTCACCAGAATATCACGATGCCGAATGATTGAACCGTCCGCCGCGGTGAGGTCCAGCTGTCCGCTGACTCTCAGCATGCTGTCGCGCAGTGATTCCGCGTCCAGTCGGCGGCGATTGTGCCGGGTCAGCAACAGATTGCCGGAATCCGCTTCCGTCAACGTCTCGTCGGCATCACTGCTCAGCTGATAAGTCCGACTCAGCACAATGTTTCGAATCATTCGCTTCACGGACCACTGTTCGTCGACAAAGCGAATCGCCAGATGATCCAGCAGTTTCGGATGCGTCGGTCGTTCGCCGTAGACGCCGAAGTCATTCGGTGTCCTGACGATTCCAGCACCGAACAGGTGCTGCCAGATACGGTTGGCCATCACACGTGCGGTCAACGGATGGTCGCCGCGAGTCAGCCACTGCGCCAATTCCATGCGTCCACTTTGCTTGGGGGCAACCTCGATTGAATCATCGGATTCGAACCTGCACGCGGTCAGAAATCCTCGCGGCACGGCGTCGCCAAGTTTCTTTGCGTCACCTTTGATATTCAGCTTGCAGTCCACGGGCGTCTTTCCGTCGCGGACGCCCATCGCCAGCGGCGTTCCAACCGGCCATTTGGATTTCGGAATTGGTTTTGGCTTTCCAGTGTTCGATTCAGGTACCAGAACGGTTTCGACAAAGCCTTCCGGTGGCGGAACATTGGCCGCAGCCTTCAGTACATGCAGATCCGTTTTCGGAGCCGTCAGTCCTTCGTGGGCCGCTGTCCCCCACATGGTTTCAGAACTGGTGAAGATTCCGGCCAGCGCGTAATAATCACGAGCAGGCACAGGATCGAATTTGTGGTCGTGACACCTGGCACACGCGACGCTAATGCCCATCACTCCGCTGCCGATCACATCAATCTGATCGGCGACGACGTCCATATCAAAATTAGTATTCATCGCCTTGGCCGGTTTGGCCGCCATGGCCAGAAATCCAGTGGCCACCAGATGCCCGTCGCGCTGCTGGTCAGAATCCGCCGGCAGCAGGTCACCGGCGATCTGTTCTGTCAGAAATCGATCATACGGCGTGTCGGAATTGAACGCGGCGATCACGTAGTCGCGATACCGCCACGCATGAGGAAACGTTGGATTGCGGCCGAGACCGTCATTGCCGTTTGATTCTCCGTAGCGGGCGACATCCAGCCAGTGTCGTCCCCAGCGTTCGCCAAACTGCGGACTTGCGAGCAGTTCGTCGACGAGTCGCTCGACCGCAGCGTCTCCGACGTGATCATGATCAGCCACAAATCGTTCAACGTCTTCGAATGACGGCGGAATACCGATCAGATCAATGTGTAAACGACAAATAAGTGTCCGGGGATCGGCATCGTTCGCTGGCTGCAACCCCGCAGCCTCAATCTTCGCCAGCACAAAACTATCCAGAGAGTCGCGTGCCCACGAGGTGTTCTGCACGTTCGGTATCGGTGAGTTTTTCGGTGACTCAAATGCCCACAACGATTCCGGATCATGAATGACCGCTGTCTGGGCCTCAGCTTTCGCCGTAGCAGGGTACGGTGCACCGCGTCTGACCCATTCCACAAAGTCGTTGACGACGGCTTCCGACAAAGGCTCCTCAGGAGGCATCTCAACGCCGTCATACCGCAGCGACTGAATGAGTAAACTTTCATCAGGCTTGCCGGCAATGAACGGAGCCCCGGCTTCTCCGCCCTTCAGCAGACCATCACGACTGTCCAGCAGCAACTTGCCTCCGACTTCCTTCGCATCCGCAGAATGACATTCGTAACAATGCTTCGCCAGGGCCGGACGAATTTTCGTTTCGAAGAACTGAGTGTCGGCCGACGACAACGCAGACTCATCGCCGGCGCACGCAGCATTCAGGATGGAGGCGGTCAGCAGAACAGGAATTGTGAAGCGATGAAAATTCATGGCGCGATCGCGCTGAAGGCAGGCAAGTGTGCAGAATGACATTATCACCGAAAAGAGGACCGAATGTAAAGATACTACTTCTGCGGTTTCCTGACACAGCGTTTTCCACGGAATGCCCCACTTACAACCCGTAAACGCCGTCGTTTCGTTTCATCGAATTTGATTGTGGTCGCGCTGCATTTGAGTGTGCCTTCCGATATTGTGGACGTTGCAGAATGATGCGAGATCCCGGGGAACGCAGCGAACGCCAAGTCTGTCGGCCGCAATAACTATGAAATGGACTGCAGAATGACACGAGTATTTGGTCGCTTTCCCGGTGGACGGCTCACGGGTAACGGAACGATTCAATCGACCTGCCGCCTTGCAGTGATTGCTGTGATTGTGCTGAGTCCGGGACTGGTTGATCTCGTGGGCGCCGGCGATGAAGTGCTGGCGAATAAAACCGCCTCAGTGCCTCACGTAGTGTTCGTCATCGGTGAACGCGGATACAAGACTGCCGAAACCCTGCCGTTGTTTGCGGAACAGGAATTGGTGCCGCATGGATTCCGGTGCAGTTTCGTCACCGCCGACCCGAAGAACGCCAATCACTTTCCCGGTCTGGAGCTGGTAGAGCAGGCAGATATCGTATTCCTGAGCGTGCGACGTCGAACGTTGACGGACAAGCAACTGGGAATCGTTCAAACTCATCTGAAGGCCGGCAAGCCATTAATTGCGATTCGCACGTCGAGTCACGCGTTCGCGCTGAGCAATGGGGAACCACCAGCCGGATACGTTGCATGGAAAAACTTCGATCGGGAAGTTCTGGGCGGCCACTACGAAGGGGACCTCGGAAATAAGGGCGGCACATATGTAACAACACAACTGCGTGCCGAACAACACCCGATCATGACGGGAATCCGTCGCAAATCGTTCCATAGCCAGGCAACGCTGTATCGTTCCTCGGAACTCGGATCGAAAACGAGTGTCATCCTGCGAGGTATCACGCGTATCGACGGTCAGCCGGTCGAAGTGCCCATCGCGTGGACCAACCAATACGGTCAGTCTCGCATATTCTATACGTCACTCGGACACGCCACCGACTTCGCTCAGCCAACATTCACGGGGATGCTGATCAATTCGGTGCGCTGGTGCCTGGATCTGCCGATGGTCGGTCAGACTGTGGCGGGCTCAGGAAGAACGGCAGACATGTCGCCAGCGGCGCGGAATAAGTACAAAGCCGGTCTTGCGGACAGCAAGGACGTTGAGAAAGTGATTCGTGAATTCGCCGGCCGAGGAGAAGTGGGTGACGACAGCGAGCCTACCTCGGCGGCAGATGCGCTGGCGGGTTTCCAGGTGCACGAAGACTTTGAAATCGATCTAATTGCATCGGAGCCAACGATCGCACAGCCTTTGTTTATGAGTTGGGACCATCGCGGCCGAATGTGGGTTGTGCAGTATCGGCAGTACCCCTTTCCGGCCGGGCTGAAGGTCGTGAGATACGATCAGTACCTGCGGGCCGTGTTTGACAAAGTGCCACCACCGCCACCCAATCATTTTGTGGGAAAGGACATCATCACCGTACTGGAAGACACAAACGGCGATGGCACGTACGACAAATCCAGGGACGTGATCACGGGGCTGAATATCGCGACGTCGGTCGTTGTCGGTCGTGGCGGCATCTGGGTGCTGAATCCGCCGTATCTGCTGTTTTACCCGGATGCTGACGGCGACGATATTCCCGATGGCGACCCGGTAGTTCATCTTAGCGGTTTCGGACTCGAAGATACCCATTCCGTTGCGAACAGCCTGTCCTGGGGGCCGGACGGCTGGCTCTACGGCGCCAACGGCAGCACGACCACAGCCACGATCAATTCAGAAGCAACACGCAATGTCCACTTCAAAGGTCAGTGCATCTGGCGTTACCACCCAGTGACGAAAGTCTTCGAAGTCTATGCCGAAGGCGGCGGGAACACGTTCAGTATTGAGCATGATTCAAAGGGACGCATCTTTTCAGGCACGAACAACGGGGCCACCCGCGGGATGCATTATGCCCAGGGCGGTTACGCGAAAAAGAACTGGGGCAAACACGGACCGCTCACGAACCCCTACGCGTTCGGCTATTACCAGCACATGCGGCATGAGGGAGACAACGACCGCTTTGCTCAGACCTTCGTCATCTACGAAGGCGGCCGGTTTCCGGAACGTTATCACCGCATGGTGATTGCCGCCAATGCTCTGCACAATCGTGTGTGGGGCAGTCGTCTGTTTACTGATACGTCGTCGTTTAAGACCGTTGACGTGCCTCCGCTTGTGGTCTCCAGCGATCGCTGGTTTCGACCGGTTGATGTTAAAGTGGGCCCGGATGGAGGCGTCTATCTGGCGGACTGGTACGACAGTCGGCTGACACACGTAGATCCTCGAGACAACTGGCATAAATCCAGCGGACGGATCTATCGCCTGCGCGGCAGCAACGCCAGACCGATCGCACCGTTCGATCTGACAATACTGTCGAACGAGGAACTGATCGAACAGTTCTCGCATCCGAATAAATGGTTTCGGCACAAAGCCGTACAGGTGCTCGGTGAACGAGCTGATTCGTCCGTCCTTCCGATACTCAGGCAGATTGCGGCCAGCGCTGACGACTCGCGGTCGCTGGAAGCACTTTGGGCGCTCAATCTGTCGGGCGGGTTTGACGACGAGGTAGCAGGCCGACTGCTCGACCATACGGATCCGCACGTGCGTCGCTGGACAGTCCGTCTACTGGGCGATTCACGGGGAGTCACACCGCACGTGGGCAGCAAACTGGCGCAACTTGCGGAAACAGAATCTGACCCGGAAGTCCGCTCGCAACTGGCTTCTTCTGCGAAGAGACTTTCTGCCACGCACGGTCTGGCCATTGTCCGGCAGCTGCTGGCGCGCGAAGAAGATCGGGACGACCTTCACATTCCGTTGCTGAATTGGTGGGCCATTGAAGCGAAGACGGAATCAGACCGTGGCGATGTGCTGGATCTGTTTCGTGAACCAGCGTTCTGGCGCCTGCCCATGGTCCGCGACGCAGTTCTGAAACGCATCATGCAGCGGTATGCGATGGCAGGTGGAACGGACAATTTTATCACATGTGCACGGCTGTTGAAGCTGGCGCCCGGTTCTGATGAAACGCGCCTGCTGATGTCAGGGCTGCAGGCAGCGTTTCTCGGCCGACAAATCACAAACGTGCCGGAAGAATTGGCACAGGCGCTGTCCGACTATCAAAAAAGTCTCGGGGAATCCGACCTCGCGTTAGGCCTGCGGCTGGGCGACCAGGAGGCCATCGACCGCGCCATCCGTTTCGTATCAGACACCAAATCCGATCACGCTCAGCGGCTGCAGTACATCGAAATCCTGGGACAGATCAAACAGCCCGGAGTCGTCAAACCGCTGCTGAATCTGCTGGCTCGACCTGCGGACTACTCCGCCAAGCGAATCGGAATGCTGGCACTGGCGAACTATGACGATCCGGTGATCGGGCAGACCATCTGTCGCCGCTATCATTCCACTCTGCCGGATGAACTCGGCGTTCGCAGCACAGCGCAGCGAGTACTGGCCACACGAACATCGTGGGCACTTAGTCTGCTGGCCGAGGTCGAAGAATACCGTATCAAATCGCAGTCAATCCCGCTGGACGTCGTGCAGCAGATGTCGCTCCACGACGACGCGGACATAAAACAACTGATCGAAAAGCACTGGGGCCAAGTCCGCAGCACCACGTCAGAGGAAAAGCATCAGCAGATCGAGCGACTGGCGAGACTGCTCAAACAGGACAGTGGAGATCCAGATCGCGGTCAGCAACTGTTCAGGAAGAACTGCGGCGTCTGTCACACACTGTTCGGAGAAGGTGGTCGCACCGGTCCGAAACTCACCGGCTACGAACGAACGAATCTGAAGTTCCTGCTTCCCGCCATCGTCGATCCCAGCGCCGCGATTCGAGAGGAATTCACAAATTTTCTTGTGTTAACCAGCGACGGTCGTACGGTGACCGGACTGATCGACAAACAGGATCCGCGCACGGTCACGATACGTCTGGTCAACAACGAAACGACGCTCATCAACAGAGATGACATCGAAGAACTGAGAGCGCTGGATGTTTCGATCATGCCGGAGGGTCTCATGAAAAAACTGTCGGATCAGGAAACGCGCGATCTACTGGCATACGTCCTTAGCAACGCTCCCAAATAGGCGGTGCCGGCCGCCATCGGATGCGGACTGCCGCCCGGGAACGGTAATTTTGCAACAGTAATTCGTACCCTCAACCACAACCGCACCGATAATGAATAGTCAGCCGGCAGGCCGACTAACTGAAACACTTTTTCGCAGCATATCTCTGCCTGGCATTCAGAGGGTTCTCAAAGCGGTGCGACGCGAGACACACTGTGACTGAAGACGGCACATTCCAGGTGCTGCCACAATGACTTTCAATGACCCGGATCGCAGTTGTCGCTTTAATAAAGCCAGCATTTTTTGCGTTCGATATGCAGTCACGCTTCGGACAGAGTACACTTTGTGATGGGTAAACGGGGCAGAACCAGGAAAGATACATTTCTTGATGAGCTCTAAGCGTACATGATCAATGCACAGTCGCACCGCCATTGATGCACGCCCGTAGATCGTGCCGGTGCCGTTGGATTTAGTTAGACAGGCAGGAAACCAGCGGGACGGAATAAATGACCGATCACATGGAATCCTCTGTAGACAGTGACACGCCGGAAGACACACGCACAAACCGGGGGTTGAACGCACCATCTTCCGAACGCGTCGCGTCCGTTGATACGGTCCGCGGTTTGACAATCCTGCTGATGATCTTCGTGAACGACCTGGGCACTGCCGCTCCGGCGTGGATGCACCATATTCAGCCTTCCGACGCGGACGGAATGACTCTGGCCGACATCGTGTTTCCGGCCTTCCTGTTTCTCGTGGGAATATCTATTCCGCTGGCCGCAGAAAGAGCACTTGCGACTGGCAGGACACGTACGCAGGTGCTGTCACACGTGCTGACGCGCACGATTGGCCTGCTGATCATGGGACTGATCGGATTGAACAGAAGCGGGGACGAAACTCTGGGTAATCCGTTATGGGGTCTGGCTGGCTATGTGGCCATCATCCTGGCATGGTCTGTGATTCCGTCCGCACGAGGACGCCGACGCAATACATTCATCGCGTTGAAGTCGTTAGGCGCAGCGGGTCTTATCATTCTGCTGATCGTCTACCGCAGTGAACCGTCTGCTACGGAAGTCATGTTCATCGGTCCCGTTGCAAACTGGACATGGCTGCGAACGGGGTGGTGGGGTATTCTGGGATTGATCGGGTGGGCGTATCTCACAGCATCGGTTGTGTATCTGCTGCTGCGCACTCGCCGCGAATGGCTGATGGGCGCCATGGCACTGCTGTTCGTCAATTATCTGGCATTGAGCGATGGAGGATTTTTCACGCGAATCGCCGACAAGGTGTGGCTCGATCCACTGCAACCGCTGCTTCGTCTTCTGGAAAACGCCGTTTCCTTCGTCGGCCACTTTGTGGATTTAGGAAGCTGCACAGGATCGTTAGCTGCGATCGTTGTGGCGGGGAGTCTGCTGGGAACGACGTTGTCGGGGCCACAAAACCTGAATGAACATTCCTCCAGAATCAAGTGGGCGGCCATGTTTGTACTGGGGCTGTTTGTGGCAGGCCTGGTGTTTGACAACTTCGCGGGCGTCAACAAGATCGCAGCAACACCGACATGGTGTCTGTGGTGTGCGGCGTTAACGTGTGCCGTATGGACAATCGTCTATTGGGTAATGGACGTTCGCGGTGTGGTCCGGTGGTCGATCATCGCTCGGCCGGCGGGAGCAAATCCGCTGATCGCGTATCTGCTGCACCCGATATTGATTTCCCTGATTTCGATCTGCGGGTTGTCAGACGAATTACTCAGCTATCAGAATGCGCCGGAAGCGTCGGGTGTGATTCTGGGGTCCATTGCGATGGCGCTGATCGTATGTGCCCTGACTGGACTCATTGCACGCGCTGGTCTGACGGTCAGAATCTGAACAGATGGATACCTTCCGGCGACTTTGTGCGATGGGGCGTTTGTCTTTGCTTAGCATCGTTCTCATCATTATTTGACGTCGGTGTTCAGAGAGATTTCGATTGGCGGCCCATCGAGCGTCAGCCGACAGCTGTGTCTAAATGAAAAAATAGTGACGGTTCGAGTAGTCATCACGGTCGATGCAGTGACACTAATATTCACAGTCCCGACGTGGGCCACATCTGCTTCGGTTTCGATGGTTGCTGCTGCAACGCCCGGCGTACGCGGCATGGTGGACCAACAAACTGTGCGATTTCAACGGCTGCAACCCAAATCAGCAGGCAGAATTGCCGGACATCCTGAAAGTCCTGGATGTTCCTGCAAAGGCAGCCAATCCACCGAAAGCCACGGTACGCCGGAAGACAGACAGGAATTCTGTCGAAATGGAGATCGGCCCGGCCGACATGGTGACCCTGAAAGGAAACCAAGAAAACGTGGTCGCCGCGGAGCATATGCTGAAACAAATGTCCTCACAGCAACTGCTGGACCGCCGCAAATCGTTGCAGGACAAAGCCATCGCCCGTGCCGAACAATACCTGAAAGACGGTGCCACGAAAAAGGATCTTGCCGATCTGAAGCAAACCGTGCAGGAAGATTTTGACGTGCGTCAGAGGGTACAGCTTGCGGAAATCGAGTTTCTGCAGGCCCGACTTGCGGACCTCGAACGGCGAATCCGGCAGAAGGAGCCGTTGAAAGACCGGATCATCGAACGACGAATCGAATCGCTCCTGATCAAACCGGCAACCGAAGAAGAAAAAATCCTCCTCTGACACGCCTGAAGACGCTGCCACGGAAGTAGACACGGATTTCAACTAATCACGTCATTGGTCGCACAGTCATTCGGGGCATGCAGTTCCTGCGAGTGGGTCCTTCTGGTGTTTCCGGAACGGAAAACGTATATGGTACGGGTTGTAACTCTTTTGATTACAGCCTGGAATTAGTGCCATGCGCTCATATGCTCGCCCCCGCCGCATATTCCTCGGACAAGCACTGCTTGGAGCCGGAACCATTGCCTGTTCTTCTCCATCATTCGGTCAGTCTGACGATTCGGCTCGAATTGTCCATCAGGATCTCGCAGCGGCTATCGGCAAGGCGGATTTGTCGCTGCAGTTTCGCGGTCACACCGCGGACGAGTGTCGAGTCTGGCAGGAAGGGTTTCGAGCAAAACTGCGCGAGTTGATGGGAGATTCCACGCCGCCGCCGAAGTGGGCGATTGTCGAACAGAGTCGAACTGAGTTCGACGAATACACCCGACTCGAACTGCTGCTGAAAGCGGAAGGTGTTCCGTCACTGCCGGTGTACCTGCTGCTGCCAAAGGGGCTGCCTGCCGGGCGGACGGCACCCGCCGTGTTGTGTGTGCATGGGCATGGGCCGTTCGGCAACGATGCAATTGTTGGGCGACGTGAACAGGAAGGTGCAGCGGAACACATTGCGCAGCTGAATTATGATTACGGTGTGCACTTCGTAAAACGAGGCTATGTCGTGGCGGCGCCGTGCATGATTCCCTTTGGACGGCGCGTGAACAGCGAAGCTTATCGAGGCAAGGACCCGTGCGCAGTGACGTTCGTCCGAATGCAGGCACTCGGAAAACTGCCGATCACAGCCAACGTGCGGGATCTGAGATGGTCGATCGACCTGCTGCAGAGTCGTCCGGAAGTAAACGACGATGCAATCGGCTGTGCCGGACTTTCGTATGGCGGGCGGATGACAATGATGGTCTCCGCCATTGATGAACGAGTGCGTGTGGCGGCCGTCAGCGGAGCGTTGAATCTGATGCAGGAGCGCATGACACTGCGACACAGTTGCGGCTCACAAATTATTCCTGGGCTGCTCAGGTATGGCGACTATTCAGAAATCGGATCATTGATCGCACCTCGTCCCTGCGTGTGGGAAACCGGTTCGAAAGACAGCCTGATCGTGCCAAAATGGGACGACGTGTTCCGCGGACGTCTGAGTCGCGTGTACAAGGCACTGAACGCTGGTAACAGTCTGCACTTCGACCGATTCGAAGGTGGGCATGAATGGAGCGGAAGAATCGCGTTTCCCCTGTTCGACGATGTTCTGAAATCGTAAGTGCGAAACGGAACGGAAGGCCGATTCAAGGATAAACGCAGAAACAGCTTCAGAACCCCTCTCGCACGACATCCGAAATCCCGCAGCGTGAGCGAGGGACTGTAAACGAAGCAATTCCAAAGACATCCCACGCCGGCCCGCCCGGGGAATTCGCAATGTAGCGGAGAAGGAAACCGTGAAACGGCGACTGGTGCTGTCGGTCGTCGAATGGAAACTTTTGTCGCCGTTTCACGGTTTTGCATTTCATTTCATGTCGTTCAATTTCCGTGGGTTGACACCCACGGCTACGTACTGCCGCCACTTCGCGGCTTCGACGCCTGGCAATGTTCGTCTATGGGCTGACCACCACGGCAAGACGAGTTTGCTGCGCCACAGCAAATCTCAAACCGGAATATCAGCGCACCACATCTGCTCAGGAACAGAAGACTTTGCGGCGTTCGCCCGCGAACGGGCTTATTGCAGCAGACTGCGATCGAGCACGTCACGAGCTTTCTGGAAGTAGTCCTTCCACTCGATTTCCGGCGATTCGTTCTTCAGGCAGTCGCGTACCTTCTGCAGTGTGTTGCGGGCCATATGCGGGCATCGGTTGCAGGCGCATGTCTCACCGGTTGACGTCATAATGCCGGGAACAGGCACGAAGGTGTGCTGCGGAGCCGACTTTTCGAACGCGTGAATCATGGCCGATTCCGTCGCGACAAGGAAAGTCGTCGGCTCTTTGATGGACATCACGTGCCGCCGCATCTTTTCCGTGCCGCCAATGAAGTCGGTGATCTCAAGAATATTTTGCGGACATTCCGGATGGGCGATCACGACGCTGCCTGGTGTATTCCGTTTGGCTCGGATCAGATCCTGAATGCTGAAGACTTCATGAACCATGCACGATCCTGGCCACAGAATCATCTTCCGGCCGCTGACTTCCATCAGATATCTGCCCAGGTGCTGGTCAGGCACGAACAGAACCTCACGGTCCTGCGGCACACGCTCAATAATCTCCTGAGCATTGCCGCTGGTGACAATCCAGTCACACAGACTTTTCACGGCCGCCGATGTATTGATGTAAGCAACCGTATCAAACGTGCGGCCCTCAGATCGCAGTTGCTCCTGAAACGCGGCCAGTTGTTCCGCCGGACAGCTTTCTGCCAGAGAACACCCGGCCAGCATGTCCGGAATCAGCACTCGCTTTTCCGGACTCATGATCTTGGCCGACTCACCCATAAAGTGAACACCGGAAAACACTATCGTGGATGTCTTCACCTGAGTCGCGTCCCGTGCCAGCTTCAGACTGTCTCCGGTAAAATCGGCGATATCCTGAATGTCGCCGTCGACATAAAAGTGAGCCAGAATGCTGGCGTCCTTTTCCTTTTTCAACTCGTCGATTTCATTCATCAGATCCAGCGGATCTTCATAGACTTCGTTCTGATCAGAATTAATCACTGGCATCGACATCGGTTAGCCTTGGCCTGAATCGGCAGGATGAGTTTGGGACAGATCGGAGGTGCCGGATGCACCTGGGTCGGCATTATGACGTGATTTGAGCCATTGTCGACCAGCCGATGAGGCTGCCACAGACGTCAGAACGAGCGACGTGTGGCCTTTTGCGGAGCGGGCGTTTCCGTTGACAGCTTAATCATCATCATTTTCCCGCAGTCATCGCACTGCTGCTGAAAACGGCTGGTGACTCGAGTGATGGCTCGCAACTCCGGATTGGCCAGCGTCAGATTTCCAAGCGTGTCGAAAGCCACCGCTTTGGTTCCGCGGGGAGTACCTGCGAACGTTCGCGGCTGCTGTGCTCGAGACGCAGCAGGCTTCAACAGTACAGTTTCGCCGGTTGCGTCTTCACACAGGACCACCAAAAATTTGTCCGGGTGAAACGTCAACCGCGTCGCCGTCGCTGGTACGTAGCCGACCGTCTCACGACTGCCATCGACACCAACCGATACGACTTTGCCGCTGTTAAGCAGCACACTGACAGTCGTTCCGATCGCGTTCACCGTCAAATCTTTTGTTGCTTCAGACACTCGAACGATCGTGGAAACGCTGCCGTCAGCTTCGACTTTAACAACGTCACCCGTCTGGCTGTTGCTTGTAAACAGGCTGCCGTCATAAGGGCTGGCTCCAAGTCCAGCGGGAAGAAACGGCAACTGAGCAACCTCGTGCTGAACGCCCGTCTCCGTCATTCGAACGATGCGCCCCGAACCCCGGCTTACCAACAGTGCGTGAGCTCCCATCTGAGGAGAATCAACTACTCGGGACAAACCTTCAAGGTCTCGACCAATGAGACTGGCTGTTCCCGCAGCATCAATCCGGAACAGAACCCTGCCCACACGGTCGGCGACCAGGGTGTCTCCAAAGTTCGTGAGCGTCACATCGACCGGATCTACGACTCGCAGAGGAAGACGCTCAATGACGGGCCGTGAGTGAAGCGTGATGGGGTGGTGTTTATGCCGGTGTGCGTCTTCACCGGACGTAACGCCTGAAATCGCCAGTGTGGCGATCATCATTAGCGTTCCCGTCAGAAGACGACTTAACATCCCGGTCCCCATATCAAAGCAAGCCGCGCTTTGATGTTGATCAGATAGGTAATTCGACCGTCGTCTTAATGACAACGTGCTCAAAGAACACAACATTATCGCCCTGCATCCATGTTTCGTCAACAATTCAGTTATTAGAAACGATGTTTCGGCAGACAGTCCGGTCGTTTCCTGGAAACAACCGGAAAAATCCACCCACAATCAACCTAACCTCTTTATGAAAAGTGGGTTATGACATTGCAGCCCCTCCACGAAACATGACAACTTGACGATACCTGTCGGTCGTGAAATCTCACTGAAAACTACAAACGAATCGTCCTGCGGGCCATTAAGAACAGGATTTGGCATTTTCGAATTGATAGACTGTACTCCCCCCCGGACGATTCTCACCGTAATATGCCAGCCATGAACCGGCTCGTACTGACGAACCAGACGACGCGTTTCAGTGGATTCCAGACATGCCCCTGTTCAGAACGGCCTCACTTCTGGCCCTCGTGTTAGTCTCCAGCACGATTGCCGAAGATTCGAAATTCAAGGCCTCCGATTTCGAGCACTTCGAAAAACACATCCGTCCGCTGCTCAGCCGGCACTGCTACTCGTGCCATTCGGCCGGCGCAAAAACGGTGCACGGCAGTTTACGTCTTGATACATCTTCAGCGCTGACACGTGGCGGCGACAGCGGCGCGGCCGTCGTTCCGGGAGACCCGCAGAAAAGTCTGCTGATTGAAGCGTTGCACTACGACGGCGACATTCAAATGCCGCCTAAAGGAAAACTGACGGACGCTCAGATCGCAGTCCTGACGGAATGGGTTAAACGCGGGGCGCCATTTCCATCTGATACGGAAGCTCCGGAACGTCCGGAGGGAAAAATCGATTTCGATGCTGGACGGCAGTTTTGGGCGTTTCAACCAGTCGCAGAGCAAACACCACCAGACGTCAGCGATACTGCGTGGCCTCGCCAGCGAATTGATTATTTCCTGCTGGCCGTGATGGAAGAAAACAACCTCCACCCGTCTGATTCTTCTGATCGAAGAAACCTGCTGCGGCGTCTGTCGTTCGACCTGACGGGACTGCCACCGACGCCCGAACAGTTGGACGATTTTCTGAACGACGACAGTAACCAGGCGTATGAAAAGCAGGTCGAACGTCTGCTGCAGTCACCGCATTTCGGGGAACGCTGGGGACGTCTGTGGCTGGACTTCGCCCGCTACACCGACACCACCGCGTCGTGGCTGTATTCGACGGGACAGGCGCACCTTTACCGAGACTGGGTTGTTCAGGCCTTCAATGATGACATGCCGTACGACGACTTCGTGCGTCGTCAGCTGGCCACAGACCTGATGCCCGACACCGGCCCGGGCGATATCGCCGCACTGGGATTTCTGGGGTTGAGTCCAAACTACTGGAAGGAGTTAAAGCTTCCGGCGGAGATCATCAAGGTGATCGTGGCCGACGAATGGGAAGAACGCGTCGATGTTGTCTCGCGGACGTTTCTTGGATTGACTGTCGCATGTGCTCGGTGCCACGACCACAAGTTTGATCCGATCAGCACGAAGGACTACTACGCGCTGGCCGGCATTTTCGCCAGTTGCCGCATTTCTGAACGTCCGATGATTGACGAGCAGCTTTTTGAACCAGTGAAGGCCGCACGGGCTGCGGTTGAGAAACTGGAGAAAGAACTGGCAGCACTCAGGAAAAAGAAACCGGTCCCCGAGGAAGAGGTCAAGGAAACGGTCAGAACAATCAGTGAGCGGAAATCATCGACGCCACACTATGACGCCCCGATGGCCAGTGCTCTGATCGAGCAATCGTTATTCGTTGAGCGAGCCGGCAAACGAGCGGACGAAGGCACAAAACTGGATTATCGAGGCGAACCGCGTGACCTGAACGTTTTCATTCGAGGCAATCCGAATCGTCTGGGAGAAGTCGTGCCACGGCGGTTTCTGCAGGTTCTTTCGCCATCGGACCCGCCGCCGCCGTTTACAAACGGCAGTGGCCGGCTGGAACTTGCCGAATCGATCGTTGGCCCGGCTGCAGCGTTAACCGCCCGAGTCATCGTCAACCGCATCTGGGCCGCACATTTTGGTCGAGGCCTTGTTGCTACTCCCAGTAACTTTGGGCAACAGGGCGAGCTTCCGTCGCACCCGGAACTGCTGGACGATCTGACCGCGAGATTCATTGCAAACGGCTGGTTACTGAAAACACTGCATCGTGAAATCGTTATGTCGGCAGCGTACCGGCAGTCCAGTGCGGGCGACTCGTCATCCGACTCGGAAAACAAATTCCTTGCGCGGATGCATCGCCGTCGGCTTGACGTGGAGTCCTGGCGAGACGCGATGCTGCAGGCGTCCGGTCAACTGGATTTGACGGTGGGCGGACCGGCCATTGCTCTGGACGATCCAAAAAATGTGCGTCGGACAATTTACACAAAAATACATCGCCGCGAGATGTCAACAATGCTGCTGACTCATGACTTCCCCGATCCAACGTCGCACAGTCCACAACGCGTCAGTACAACGACGTCGCTTCAGGGCCTGTACGCCTTGAACGGTCCGCTGCTGGAAAATCAGGCGACAGCCCTGGCCGCAAGACTGGCCGAACAGTTTCCGGAAGACGACAGTAAACGCATTGCGCAGGCCTATTCTCTGTTGTATTGCCGTCAGCCGACGCCGGTGGAACTGGATCTCGGACTGCAGTATCTGGGAGCCTGCGAAGAAGACGAACGTGCAGCTGTTTGGCAGCAGTATGCTCATGTCCTGCTTGTCGCCAACGAATTCCTGTTTATCGACTGACAAAGACATTCGCCGATCGAATGCCTCGCATCATTTTTCGTGAACGCCCGCGCCCGCGATTGCAGGGGATATAAAAACACATTACACTAAGGGTGGCGTGGAATTCTACATGACGCACGCTTTTATCGCTGGCAACGAGGCCGGATTTCGCAAAAGCATCGCGAGTCGCCGCCATGAGTCGTGCGTCCGAAGTCGATACAGGCCAGAAATCAGATTCACGCGAAGACTTTGCGAGGCATCTGCGACACCGGGCCAGGCAGGCCGCCGAAGCGTCAGTACACCACGCTCGGCTCGCGCAGCAATATATGGATCTGTCACAGAAGTTCGATCAACTGGCAGAACAGTCGGGCTCCACTGACATCGCTCAGCTTCAGCAGACACTGACGTCACTGGACGATTGCCTGCCGCCCCCATCGGCCACCCCGAACACTTCCGGCTCCGTTGGATCGGTTGCAGTGCCAGACACTGCGTCTCCCGAACTGTGGGCGGCTTCCGCTTCGAACCCGCCGTCCCCGACCGACCCGGAACCGCGGGACACAAATGCGCTGCAGAATTCGATGGCACACACCGCGTCCGCAAATCGACGACGACGGCACGTCGCAACGCGTCGATTTGTAGAACGAGTTCGATCCGTGAAACCTGCGGCCTCAAAGCGAATTCGAGTTAGAGCACGAAAGTCTGACCGGAAGCCGAAACAGCGGACCGCCACCGACGAGTTAACAAAAGACGGCAGCTCGATTCTCACCAGTCTCGGACTGTTCGCACTCAGTGTGTTCCTGTTGCGAACGATCACATGGCAACTGGAAGAGGTCGTTCCGTTGAATCCAATTGTCGCTGCCTTCGCATCGGACACAGAACCTGTTGCAGAAGCACAGCGTGTGGAACCACCGGAACAAGAGCAGGGCGAGCAGACTGAACAGGAAGTCGAAGAACCCGTTGAGGAACCAGAAAAGGAGCCCCCCGAGCCGGTGCCTGACCCGGAACAGAAACCCACGGAAGAACCCACCTCGGCAGAGCCGGAATCAGTCAGCGATACAGAAATGGCTGAGGCTCCGGAACCGGTCGCTGACGCTGTGTCGGCAACGGATGTGGCAATGGCGTCGGTCAACAATCGTAGTGACACTGGTCGCAAAGTCATGCTGCAGAAGTATGGCGGATCCCAGGCCAGCGAATCCGCCGTGCACCAGGGTTTGGAATGGCTGGCATCGGTGCAGCATGCTCAGGGTTGGTGGGATTTTGGCAATGTCGGGCCATCGGGCAACGCGGGCACGATCAACAATCCGATTGGCGGAACCGCGTACGCTTTGCTGCCATTTCTGGCAGCCGGGCACACTCATCGTGAAGGAAACTATCAGCAACTGGTCGCAGCGGGCCTGAACTATCTGACCAGTATCGGTATCAACGTTCCTGCAGGTTACGACCTGCGCGGCATGGTCAACAAGCAAAGTGACGACAAGGCTCCCAACGAAGCCTACTACACTCACGGTGCCGCCACGCTCGCGCTGTGCGAAGCCTACGGCATGACGAAGGATCGTCGATTAAGAAAAGCGGCGGAGGGGGCCGTACGGTTCATCGTGAATTCCCAGGACCCCACAGGCGGGGGCTGGCGATACAACCCGCAGGAACCCGGATCCACATCGGTCACCGCTGTTCAGGTAATGGCACTGATGGCAGGAAAGAAGGCCGGCATCGACATCCCGGACACCGTTTTCAAGGGAGTCATGCACTATCTGGACAGCGTGCAGGTCGATGGTGAAGGTCGCTATGGCTATGAAATTGAAAAGAAACAGTACACCGGCGCCAGAACAGCCATGGCCTTGCTGTGCCGCATTTATCTGGGCTGGGGACGCGACGACGGCGACCTGCGTGCAGGCGTTGAATTGCTGGATAAGGCCGGCCCGTACGAGAATCTCTACAGTTCATACTTTGCAACTCAGTTGCTGAAAAACTGGGGAGGAGACGAATGGGTCCGATGGAATACTCGCCTGCGTGACGATCTGATTGCCCGCCAGGAAGCACAAGGCCCGGCCAGAGGCAGCTGGAAACCTCGCACAGGGGCCATCCACGCGAAACAGGGTGGCCGCCTGCTGACGACGGCCCTTGCCACGCTGACGCTGGAGGTCTACTACCGCTATAAACCGCTGTTGCCGGAAGATGCCGTTGCTGAAGTCGTGAATTCCAAATGACACAGGGAAGCACGGTTGCTCGCAACCAGTGCTGCGTAGCAGCCCCCCATTCGGGAACAGACGGCACTACCCAGCGACGGACCAACCATACGATTGGTCCTCCGAGTCCATCGAATGGTCACTCGCTTAGTGTGGCTCGATGAGCAGCCGTCAAATCAATCAGCTGTTCCCGACTTTCAAACGGTACATACGCCGCCCTCATCACGAAACCATACGCCTTGCCGATCTGTGGTTTTGGTATGAACCATTGAAAATCCCACGCGGGATTTGCGTTCCCGCCTCCCGTTGGCGACTGAGCCATCCAGATGTGGTCTGACTGTCGAAACATCTGGACGAAAGCCATGTCATGACTCACGCCGTAATACCAGGGTTCGGTGTACTCAAACTTTGACGGATGATTCACCAGAGTTAGCGGAAAGTCTCCGTCCACCGGCGGCAGAGTGGCGACACCTGTCGGTCGATGAGTGCTGTCGGTCCCGTGTTTTGGCGTGACACCCTTGATCCAGCGTGCAACGGCATTGGACCCGGCAGTTCGTCCCTTGAATAAGATGGCTCGCTCTGCGGGTGCGTGAATGTAGCTGGCCCAGAACAGCCCGATGTAATCATGCCGATAGGCTTTGGCTCGCGGAATGCATTCAAACGTATATTCAATCGTGCCGTCATCAAGCAGCTGATAGCGGCCGCAGCTTTCCAGCATCCAGTTTCCTGTGGGAGGCTGGTAAACTTCGACCGTGTTTTCGTCGACGATTCGCAACTGCATCAGGAATTTACGAGGCTCAAATTTCTCGACCAGCCCTTGCTTTGTACCATCATGAATGTGTTCGAAGTTAAGTCCGGCAATGGACGGGACGAACAAATTCTCACGTCGTTTTTTGTGTGTCAGTGATGCAACGCCGTTGTACCCAGCGCGATGTCCGGGCAGGGCCGGAATGTCGATCGCTTCATTATCGACGATGATCGCCTGGACGTCGCCACGTTTCAGGACAACGTAGTGCTCGGCGGGCACCCGGAATTTGACACCGGGAATTGTCAGACTTGTGCGACTGACATCATCAGCCTGCACTCCGGCCACAAGTACGGTGAATAGTGCGACGGTGAACGATAGTGCGACGGTGAACGACTTCATTTCCTGAGGTCTCCTGCGATCCGGGACAAGCAGCAGTTCGGACTGACGAATTGCAGAGTAACACTCATCGGCAGGACTTTCGAGCGGTCTGTGAGAATGCGGCAATCAGTATTTGCTGTTGTGACACGCCAACATCACAATGCGGCTCTCTAAAAGTTACTCTTTTCGCTTCATGGGGTGTGCGATGCGTTGGTTTGGTTTTGCTCTGGTAATGACGGTAGCGGCGAACGGCTTCGCACAGAACGTGCTTGTCGAAGCGGAGAGTTTTGCATCTCACGGCGGGTGGAAACTGGACACTCAGTTCATCACCGAAATGGGTTCGCCGTACCTGCTGGCTCACGGCCTGGGACAACCGCTCGACGATGCGACGACCACCGTCGAATTTCCGGAAACCGGCACGTACAGAGTTTTCGTGCGAACCAAAGACTGGGTGGCTCGCTGGAATGCGAAAGGACAGCCGGGCCGTTTTCAATTGCTGATTGACGACAAACCGCTGCAGGAAACATTCGGCACCCGAGGCGCCAACTGGTTCTGGCACGATGGAGGTGAGATCGAAATTTCTTCGAAAACAGCGGAGCTTTCTCTTCATGATTTGACTGGTTTCGATGGTCGCTGCGATGCTGTCTTCTTCACCAAATCCGATACCGCACCACCCAACGATTTCGAGATGCTTTCGGAATGGCGCCGCGATCAGCTGGGCCTTGACGACACGCCCACGCAAAAAAAACCTTACGATCTGGTAGTGGTCGGTGGCGGCTACGCTGGAATGGGCGCCGCACTATCCGGAGCTCGCATGGGCTGCCGCGTAGCGTTGATTCAGAACCGCCCAGTGCTTGGTGGAAACGGCAGCAGCGAAGTGCGCGTCTGGGCAAAGGGAAATATTCGGCGTGGCAAGTTTCCTCGCATCGGTGAAATCATCGAAGAGTTCTGTGATCACGCCACCAAATCACCTGGCACTAAGGAAGAGTTCGGCGACGAACTGAAAGAGCAGATCGTTCGTGCTGAAGGCAATATCGATTTGTTTCTGAATCACCACGCGTATGCTGCGAAACGAGAAGGCAATCGCCTGAAAACTGTCACGGCATTCGACACAAGAACCAGCGAACATCTGGAGTTCACCAGCACATTGTTCAGTGACTGCACAGGCCATGGCACGATCGGCGAACTGGTCGACGCGGATCTGGAGATGGAAGATAAAGGTCGCATGGGCATGAGCAATATGTGGGCGTGGGCAGAAGTTGACGGGGAAACGACGTACCCCGATACCTCATGGGCGCTGGATCTGGAAATGAAGGACTTCCCGTACCCCCGCGATCATCATGGCCAGTGGTTCTGGGAAAGCGGGTTTGACAAAGACCCGTTGAGCGACGCCGAAGGCATCCGCGATCACAATCTGCGAGCGGTCTACGGTGCGTTCAACGCGATGAAAAATCGTGACGGCGCCGACAAACACAGGAATGCCATCCTGACGTGGGTGGCGTATATTGGAGGGCCGCGCGAATCACGGCGGCTGATGGGTGACGTAGTCCTGACCCAGGAAGACATCGTTTCCAAGCGGCAGTTTCCCGATGGTTGTGTGCCCAGCACATGGTCGATCGACCTGCACTACCCCAAGAAACAATACGCTGAAAAGTTTCCCGACAATCCGTTTATATCGATTGCCGTGCATGGCAAAGGAGTGGACCGCAGCTACGGATACCCCGTGCCGTACCGATGTTTCTACAGTCGCAACATCGAAAACCTGTTCATGGCGGGACGCAACATCAGTGTGACTCATCAGGCACTGGGCACAACGCGAGTGATGAAGACCTGCGGCATGATGGGCGAAGTCGTGGGCCGCGCTGCCAGCATCTGCATTCTGCACGAATGTGACCCTCGCCACGTATACGATCGATACCTGGAAGAGCTGATCGATCTGTTGCACCTGCCCGGCAAGGCCCGCCGCAAGACCGTCTACGACACGATTGCAATCCCTGACGACGCCATGGAGCTGGCCAGCGCCAAAGGCCCGATGCCCGGTCTGAATCCAAAGAACATGGAAGGACTGGTGATCGACGACACAGCCGCAGAAATAAAAGGGGAATGGGGCTCCGGTGCCGGACTGAAAGGATTTGTGGGCTACGGTTATCTGTACTCCGGCAAAGCAGGCGCCTCCGTCACCTTCACGTTCAGGGCGCCGGCAAATGGTAAACATGAAATCCGAGTGGCCTACGCAAATCACGAAAACCGAGGTGCGACAGTCCCCGTGTCGGTGTCTGTCTCAGGCAAAGAAACGACTCAGCGAATCAACATGAAGCAGCCAGCACCTCTGAAGAATGGATTCATATCGCTAGGAATTTTTGATCTAACGCAGGACGAAGAAGGTTATGTAGAAATCAGGGCGGCCGGCGCAGGCGGAAATGCTCATGCCGACGCAATTCAGGTCGTTGCTGTAGAGTAATCGCGACCAATAAAGACTGACTATGGCTGGCGGGGGGCACCGAAATGTGCGACGACGAAATGTACGGCACCGTATTCCTCAGCAGATTGCGGGAGCTCACCGGACTGACCCCGGCCAACTATCGCGACCAGGAGGAAATTCAAACTCTGAATCAGGAGCAACTTTCACGGCGAATGCAGAAGAAAAGTTACGTTCTGTTTCAGATGATCCGCGACAATCCCGCCGACACCGCGGCCGAGATTATTCTTGAGCATCATCGCACGCATTCAGCCGGGATATGGGGAGACAGTGGCGGAAACCTTCCGCAACTATTTACCTGATTGTTTTCGTACCCAAGTGCCCGAATCTTCGGATGTCAATGGCTGCAGTGAACCTCTCCGGCGACACGGTGTCCTTACGTTTGTTAGCACCAGGCAGTCAGCTTACCGCCCGAAACGTGGAAGCAACTTTGAGCTGCAGTGAGCCGTCAGGTTGGCCCGTGCGATCGGGCGTACTCGATCGTCAGCGACTGAGTGAGGAAATGTGTGCCACTGGCTCTGCCAGTGTTCTCACAAGCCTCCCGGCACTGGCAAAGCCAGTGGCACCCTTCAATGTCAGTCCGACACTGAAATTGAAGCTCCCGCCAGCCGACACTCCAGAACGGCCACATTCGCGCGGAGACACTTCTCCGACATGCTGGTCCGGCGAATCGTGACACATCAGTTGTTTGTCACACAATTTTACTTTGGGCAACGACGCCGAACCGATATAACAAATCGGAATCTGCGCTGCTCATTATCATTCAAGACGCATTTCGTGCGCACCGCTGCCCATGGCAGCTGTATGAAAAAAGGAAACACATTGAGCAAGTTAAAAGATCAAATCATCGAACATCTGTCTGCGCCGAAATACCGGCCAATCGATAGTGGCGCCCTGGCAAAGAAGCTGAAAGTCAGCAAGAAGGGCATGCCGAAGTTTCGCACGGCCGTTGGGGCGCTGGAATCAGCGGGGAAGATCCGGCAGGGAAAGAAAGGTCGACTGCAGCTGAAGGCCGCCGACGGATTCGTCACCGGCATCGTAAAAAAAATCAACAGCGGAGCCGGTTTCGTCATTCCGAATAAGCCATCGACGGCCGCGAAAAAAATGGACGTCTATGTTTCGTCACGTGATTTGCGAGACGCACAGACGGGCGACGAAGTGATGGTGCGGCTGATCAGCCGACGCCGGTCCGGTGGACAGCGTTGCGGGCAGGTTGAAAAGGTTCTTGAACGAGCGAGCAACGTTTTTGTCGGAACGTACCTGGAAGCACAGGGGCAGGCGTTCGTCCGAGTCGACGGGACGGCCTTCCAGGGCGACATCCACGTCGGCGATCCCGGCGCGAAGGGAGCACAGCCGGACGACAAAGTGGTCATCGAAATGCTCCGGTTTCCCACCGCCAACCGAATTGGTGAGGCCGTGCTGAAGGAGGTGCTCGGACAACGAGGCGATCCGGGCGTGGACACGATGGCAGTTGTGTATAGCCTGGGGCTGCCTTTCGAATTCAGCGAAGACGTTCTGGAGGATGCGCGGCTGCAGGCTGAACACTTCGACGAAACAGACTTTGGCGACCGCACAGATCTGACAAAAGATACAATTGTCACCATCGATCCGGCCACCGCTCGCGATTTCGACGACGCCATTTCACTGCGCAAGGATAAACGCGGTCACTGGCAGCTGGGAGTACACATCGCAGACGTGGCTCACTTTGTGCCGCCGGGCGGACCGCTGGATCGATCGGCAAAGGATCGGGGGACCAGCACGTATCTGCCGCGGCACGTGATTCCGATGCTGCCGGAAGTGATCAGCAACGGGCTGGCGAGTCTGCAGGAAGGCAACGTTCGTTATACCAAGAGCGTCTTTATCGAATTCGACGCCCAGGGTAATCCTCAGGGGGCTGAGGTTGCCAATACTGTGATCAGGGTGTCAAAACGTTTTGCCTACGAACAGGTGATGCCAATCATCAAGGATCCGCAGAGCCAAAAAGGCAAAGTGTCGGCAAAAGTCACCCAGCTGCTGCTGAAAATGCACGAGCTGGCCATGATTCTGCGAAAAAAACGCTTTGCTGCCGGTGCTCTGCAGATGGGCGTGCCGGAAGTGGAAATTGACTTTGACGACGATGGCAACGTAACGGGAGCACACGAACGCCACCACGACGAAAGCCACGAAATCATCGAAGAGTTCATGCTGGCGGCGAATATTGCGGTTGCGCAGACTCTGGCTTCCCGGGACATTCCGTTTCTGCGGCGGGTTCATGGAACGCCAGACGAATTGCGACTGAAGAACTTTCAGGAGTTCTGTCGCGGCCTGGGTTACGAGCTCGAAAAGTTTCAGAGCAAAAAAGAGATTCAGAAACTGATCAACAGTGTCGCCGGAGAACCCGCCGAGCGAGCCATCAACTTCGCTCTGCTGCGAGCCATGAAACAGGCAGAATACAGTCCCGAAGAATTCGGCCACTACGCTCTGAGCGAAGATGACTACTGTCACTTCACAAGTCCGATTCGTCGTTACCCGGACCTCACGATTCATCGCATCGTGGGAGAACTTGCGGCAGGTCGAAAGCCAAAGATTGACAGCATGGGTGAGCTGTTGCAGCTGGGCAAATACTGCTCGACGACAGAACGCCGAGCGGAAAAAGCCGAACGTGAACTCAAACGCATCAGATTGCTGCGATATCTGGAAGACAAAGTCGGTACGGAAATGGAGGCGATGATCACGGGGGTGGAGAGTTTCGGAATCTTCTGCCAGGGAACGAACATTCCGGCCGAGGGCCTGGTTCACATCAGTTCGCTGAGCGACGATTTCTATACCTACGACCAGACGTCGCGATCGCTGACTGGTGATCGTTCGAAGGCGGAATACCGCCTGGGTGACCCGATCACCGTTCTGATCGCGAACGTCGATGTGGATCGACGCCAATTGGACCTCAGGGTTGTCGCGTCTGCGAAAAAGCGACCGAAGGGCCGTTCGCCCGTTCCTGGAAAATCGAAGGCACCGGGGCAACGGTCGCGGAAAGATGCGAGTTCGAAGACTCGAACTCCGAAAAAGAAAGGGAAAAACCTCAGAAAAGGCGGTCGAAAGGGTCGTTCATAAGCCTGGGACTTCTCAAAAGCACTGGGCAGTAACACGACAATTCTCTCAGCGTTCAGAATTCCGGGATACTTTCAACACAGCTGCAAAGCGAGTTTGCTGGATATCAAAAGCGTTGGTATCCTTCCTGGTTCGCTGTTTCGGAGTGTGTTTCACAATGTTGGACACTCCACGGGTATCTGTTGGGGCCACCAGCGGGAACGGACCGGTCTGTTCCAGGCCTTAACTTAAATTTGTTTGCGGTCAGACCGCACTGCGGAGCAATCATAAGAATGGGAACGAAGAGAACAGGTAAAGGACGTCGAAAAATTGGCCGCAAGAAGCGTCGCATGCGAGCCAAGATTCGCCACCGCAAATAGGCGGTCACGTCTGGTTTCCATCCTGAATACACTGTGAAGCCCGGTTCGATTACAATCGTATCGGGCTTTCTGCATGCGCGGATTTTGACGCTGATGGCGGATAACCCGTCGCCGGGAAGCTGCGCAAAGTCTATCATGGTTGACCCTAACGTTTCCGTAGAGCTTGACAGCCGGGCGTCCGATTTGAATCCTAGAGCGTATTGAGAAACCATCTGCACCTCACCTGAGTCGCCGGACTTTGGAATTCTCTGAATTGCCACCTAAACTGCAGCAACGATAGAAGTAGTGTCAGATACGTTCAGCAACATCCTACCAAACTGCGGAGACCCCCGATGACCGCTCCTTCCCGACGTCTGTTCGTAATCACTCTTGCAGCCCTGATTGGAACGACTCTGATTTCCAATACGCAGGCGCAGAATCCGTCGGATGCGTCCAAAGCCATTCAGACTCAGCTGGCTGCAGCAAAGAAAGAGCAGCAGGCTTCACAGAAGCAGATCGCTCTGAAGACCGCAGCCATTGATGTTGCAAAGAAACGAAATGCCGAGCTGGAAAAGCAGCTGAAGGAATCGCAAAAGCGGACGGCAATGGAGGCTAAAGCATTGGTAGCCGCCAAAACGGCGGAAGCAACCAGCGCCAAACAGGTTGTGGCACTTGCAGCGAAACTGCAGCAGCATCAAAAAGTCGATAGCCTGCTGGCAGTAGCCGCAGGGGTCAGGATAAAAGTCGATGCTGCCACTGCAAAGCACCAGGCTCTGACGGAACAACTGGCGACAATTAGAAAATCGCTATTCGACCAGCAACAACTTGGCAATAAGGCCGCCGCCGACTTGAAGGCTGCTCAGGAACAACTGCCCAAGACAAAGGAAGAGCTGACGCAAGCGCGAACCGCTTTCGACGCTTTCGGCAAAGAACTTGATGTTGCCAGACTGGCGATGTCCGATGCTCGAAGCACCGTCAGAGCGCGTGAGGCCGCCGTTCAGCCTGAACGCGTTCGCCTGCCAAAGGCACAGGCGGCCCTGGCTCAGGTGAACGCCAGTGTAAAATCACTGCAGGAATCGTTGAGCGTGCTGCAGACGGCCGCTAAAGCAACAGGCGGCGATCCTGTAGCAGCCGGCTCAGAGCTGTCGACTTCGGTTGCTGCTCTGAAGCCACTGCAGCAGCGTGCCACCGAACTTGTTGCGGCCGTCAACGCCAGTGTTGCCAAAGCGCAGAAACAGGTTGCAGACGGTAAAACGGCTCTGGCAGCGGCCGAAGCCAAATTCCGCGAACAGCAAACGAAATACGCAGAACAAAGTCGCAGTCATTTTAAACTGCAGCTTCAGACGGCGGACCTGCAGAATGCCGATATACTGCACCAGAAACAGATTGCCGACGCCAAGGCGGCTCAGGAACAGGTCACGACGCAGCAAAAAGAACTGGAACCAAAAATTGCAGCGGCAGCAGCAGACGTTGAAAAGGTACAAGATGACTATGTGAGCAAACAGCAAATTGCTGAGGCGGCGATGGAGCCACTGAATCGCTTTGTCTCGTTTTCAAAGCACATTGCCCCGATTTTTGCGAAGCGTTGTGTGGCCTGCCATAATACGCGAACAGCCAGCGGTCGTCTGAACATGGATTCCTTTGCCACTCTGGCAAAAGGCGGGGAATCGGGAGCAGCATTTGAAGCTCACGATGCAGACAGTTCAATGCTGTGGGCCATGATTGACGACGAGTCTATGCCTAAGGACGCCGATCCGCTCACGAAGGAAGAAATTTCGCTGATCAGGAAATGGATCAACGTCGGAGCACCACTGGATGCGGGTGTCGTGGCGACCGCCAACCTGTTTCAGGTAATGCCCGAAATTTCTCAGCCGCTTCCGCCGAAGACCTATCGAGTCGCTATTCCCGTGACTGCAACTGCGTTTACACAGGACGGCACAATTCTCGCCTCTTCCGGCTACCATGAAATCCTGTTGTGGAAGACTGACGATGGCAGTTTGATTCGACGAATCACGAACGTGGCAGAACGAGTGTATGATCTGGAGTTCAGTCAGGATGGTTCTCAACTGGCTGTCGCGGCCGGGACACCCGGACAGCTTGGCGAAGTCAAGCTGTTCTCTGTCGGTGACGGAAAGCATCAGAAAACGCTGGTGCGAACCAAAGACGCCGTTTTCGCCGTCAGCTACAGCCCGGACGGCAAGCTGGTTGCCGCTGCCGGAGCTGACCGCATTGTGTACGCTGTCGACATTGCCACCGGAAAAACGACGTTGAAAATCGAAGACCATGCCGACTGGGTGATGGACGTCAATTGGTCCCCCGATGGCAAGCAGCTGGTGACAGCGAGTCGTGACAAGACAGCAAAAGTATTTGAAGTAGCCACCGGACGATCTGTGACAACATTCAACGGACACGGCAACGCCGTCTATTCGGTCGCCTTTCTGACTGACGGCAAAAGCGTCGTCAGTGCCGGCAGCGACAAGCAGGCCCGCGTGTGGAATCCCGCCGATGCCAAAGAAATCCGCAAGATCGGTGGCTTCGGCAGCGACATCTTTCGCATTGCCGTGACCCCGGAAAATCACCTGCTCAGCGCCAGCGCTGATAAGAACGCTCGTGAACACAATCTGGCAGACGGCAAGGTTATTCGCACATTCGCTGGCCACAAGGACTGGGTCTACACACTGTGCTACAGCCCGCAACGAAAGCTGATCGCCACCGGCAGCTACGATGGTGAAATCCGCGTCTGGAATTCCGAAGACGGCAGCGTCGCAACTTCATTCATCGCTATTCCGAAAGCGACGGGCGAAGCCACAGTCGCCACTGCCCAGGAGTAGCCGACGTTGCACACCCCCCGGGCACTCTGAGGAACTCGGGGAAAGCCGGGGCCGTGTCGTATGTTCTGCGGTTCGCTTGAATTGCCGGAAAATGGCCCGGGCTGTTCCGCCGCAACCGGCGTAAACCAATGTGTGCGGGAGCCGTCCGTTACGCGCGCTCGGGTCTTCAGAAGCCCGCACCAGCTCATGGTCCGGGCCGGCCGTCGATTATTAACAACGGACTTCGCAATTCCTGCGTCGGGATCTACACTCACGGCAGATTCACTGGAGGATTCAAATGCGAAGTATCAAAGTGCGAATATTGTGTGGCTGCTTCGGTTTAGTCGCCGGCCTGATGCTGGTCGGCCACGGCAGACTGGGCGCCGCGGACTGGAATCAGTTTCGTGGCCCGAATCGCGACAACCTGTCCGGCGAGACCGGATTTCTTGATCAGTGGCCCGATGGTGGTCCGGAACGGTTGTGGACCGCAACGGGGCTCGGCAAGGGTTACGCGTCCGTCGCGGTGGTGGGTGATCTGGTCTACAGCATGGGCAATATTGATGACGGTGAATACGTCATCGCGCTGGACCGCAACACGGGTGGCATCGTCTGGAAGACACGCAATGGCGGCGCGTATCACGATGGAACCGGGGACGGGCCACGAGGTACGCCGACTGTCGTTGACGGAAAAGTTTACGCTCTGGGCGGTAATGGCGATCTAACGTGTTGCAACTCGGCCACTGGTGACGTGGTGTGGCAGAAAAACATCCTGAATGAGTTTGGCGGTTCCAACATCACGTGGGGAATCAGTGAATCAGTGCTGGTCGATGACGGTAAAGTTATCTGTTCTCCCGGTGGCAGCCGGGCATCCGTCGTCGCACTCGATGCCGAAAACAGTTCCACAAAATGGGTCTCGAAAATCCCCGAGAGTCCTCAGGCATCCTATGCATCTCCGGTGATTGCTCAAATCGGAAAAGTCAAGCAATACGTGGTCTTTACGAGCAAGGGCATCGTTGGCGTGCGCGCTGGTGATGGTCAGCCGATGTGGGGTCAGAACAAGTCCTCGAACGGAACCGCCAACTGCGCAACACCGCTGGTGGTCGGCAACCAAATTTTCAGTTCGTCCGGCTACGGCACCGGTGCAGAGCTGGTCGAATTACGGTCGCAGGGATCGAAAACCACATCGCAGCTCGCATACCACACCAGAGACATGAAAAATCATCACGGCGGAATGTTCCATCTGAAAGGATTTGTTTACGGATCCAACGAAGATATTCTGGCGTGCGTCAATATTCGTACCGGCAAACCGACCTGGCGGGAACGGGGCAGGAAGGGTTCTGTTGTGTACGCAGACAACAAGATTGTCTTCCGCAACGAAGGCGGAGAAGTCGAGCTGCTGGCAGCGAACTCACAGTCCTATCAGAAACTCGGAAGCTTTGCTCAACCCGACCGCAGCGACCGGCCGGCATGGTCTCACCCTGTGATTGCAGGAGGACGACTGTACCTGCGTGATCAGGATAAGCTGCTGGTTTACAGTTTGCAGAAGTGAGGCACACTCTGTGAGTAAGTGTGCAGAAGCACTTTCAATCTCCCTCTCGCCCGACATTTGGAAACCCGAAGCGAGAGCGAGGGACTGAAAACGAAGCAATTCCTGACATATCCCTGGCCTACTTGTTAGGCCGGCGGTGTATTGAACTTTTTACAGCGTTCAATCGACGCTGCATTTGACACCGGTAACGTTGACTCCGCTGCCAATCAGCAAATTCCTCTCGTAGGCCCGGGTATAAAATCCGCCACTTCTTTCCGGTAGCAGCACCTTCAGATCTTCAAACCCGGCTTCATCGAACCAGGTCGAAAGCTCATTCACTGTGTGATGATACTGGTACTCCGGCGCCCACCAGTCAAAGGTGTCACAGACTCGGTTTTCGTAGCTCGGGTGTGCGCTGAAATTTACGATCTTGTTCAGCGTCCGATTGATGATTGGGATGCCGCCAAAAATCGCCCCCGCATGACAGAACGGTTTCAGCAGCAGTGACGGTAACCGAGTAGTGATGCTGCGCAAGCCACTGTTGATGACTTCCTGCCACCACTGATTGCGGCGATACAGCCAAACCGAGTAGCGACCGCCCGGCTTTACAAGCTGTGCCACGGCATCGAACACGCTGCGAGTATCTGAGTCGTGGTGCATGACTCCGATAGAAAATACGAAATCGAACGACGCCGGCTCCAGCGGCAGATGCTTCAGATCGGCCTGAACAAATCGCACATCGCGAAGATCTGCGCATAGCTGTTTTGCCTTGTCGACCGCTCGACTGTGATCCGCACCGACCACCGTCGCGCCGGCTTCGCCACAGATTCTGGCATACCGCCCGCCGCCACAGCCCGCGTCCAGGACCCGCAGCCCCTGCAACTGCTCAAGTTGCATTCCTGTCTTGGCGACGAATGTCGCACGGTCCTCGTCGTCGTGAGCAACCTCGTACGTCGTCCACTGATCACCAAAACTCTTCAGGTGCTCGTCGGATACAAATCGAGGAATTCCATCGACGATCTGCCAGGAATCAGCAGCGTTGTTCGTTCGCACCTGCGAAGTTTTTTCGTCGAAAACCAGCGGGCTGCCGTCGACCGGACTTCGTAGCTGAGCAACCAGGCTGAGATCGACAGGGAAGGGGGCTTCTCGCATCAAAGTTCGATTTCCTGTAGATCTTCAGCCAGTCCCGCGTCAGGAAAGATTCTCCGAATTCGCTTCAGATCGATCGGATCATCCTCCGGGTGCTGCGGATCGCTGTGAACAAGGTACAACCGTTTCGCACCGCAATCTCTGGCAATCTTCGCAACCGCTGTGGCAGAACTGTGTCCGGTCTTTTGAGCCCATTCAAGCATGTCGTCCGGAAAATAGCACTCGTGAATCAGTACGTCGACATTCCTGATGAATTCCAGATAATTCCCGGGCGCCGTGGTATCTGTGATATAGGCAACAGAACGATGCGGCCAGTCGATCCGGTAACCAAGAGACCCGCCGGGATGTTCCAGGTCGAAGCAGCTCAGTCGGCCGCCGGCCGCCACTTGGACCTCCATTTTGGCAGATAGTTCACACCAGTCAAAGGGAGGTACAACCGGAAACAATTCTTCCGCAAACAGGTGCTGACGGACAGCCGTCAGCGTTCTGGCCGTACCGTGAACGCGCACGCCGGTCACGTCACCACGGAGAACAGGCACAAGAAAAAATGTCAGCCCGCAAATGTGGTCCAGATGGGCGTGTGTGAGAAACACATCAAGCGTGTCCGTCTGCAACCGTTCCTGCACACGAAAAAACCCGGTCCCGGCATCAAGCGCAAGGCCGATGTCCGGGAACAGCAGACTGGCCGTATGCCGTCGCTCGTTAGGGTGATAACCACCGGTGCCAAGAAAGAGGAGTCGCATGAATTACTGCACGAAAGGGAGGACGAATGTTCAAGCTCGAAGAGAGAACCTGCAGACGAAGAACGCAGTTGTTGCGGTAGGCCAAGTACTCCGTCGAATGGGTCCATTGCCCAAGAACAGAACAAACGCGCATGTCTTTGAAAAAGGACAGGACCGTGTCACTGCGTTGTGGGTTTACGATATCGCAATCGACATTTCGCAGCGAAACAATTATGTCCGTCAAGGCGATTCCCTGGCAATTACAAGTTCAGAAGCAAATTGTTTGGTCATTGTGACAATCCCGCCAAACGGCGCTTTATTCGCGGTAGCCTTTAGCCCTACGATCTGAGACAACTTCTTCACGCCTGCCGCCTTGTTGAACTGCTTTTTGTTGGATTTATCCTCTCGGTAACTCAATTCCAGCAACCAATGGAAGCAGCTGATCACTTCCGATCGAAAGCTCGCGTGGCCTGAGGCATCGACCTCGCTGAGAACTTGCAATGAACCGTTCCTTTATTGCTGCAACTGTTGCGTGCCTGGTTCTGCTGATTGCTGCCAGTTCGATTGCTCAGTTCGGAAACTTCCAGCGCTACGGCCGAGCTCGCGGCGGTGCCATTATCGGCCCGGATGGACGACCGCAGCGGCGAGGCATCCCGGACTGGAAGGTGGACGACAGATTCAAGGACGATGTCTTTACGTTCTGCCGTATTCGCTACAGCAGTTACGGAGGCTACGGGGGCAAATGGGCGGTTGACTATCCCGATGCGGATCTCAATTTTTCGTATCGTCTGCAGCAGTTGACCGCGATCCATACACATCCTGATGGCGTCATTCTGGAACTGACGGATCGGAAACTGTTCGACTATCCGTTCATCTACATCATCGAACCCGGAGAACTTCAGTTTTCTGATAATGAGGTCACCGCACTGCGCAGCTATCTGTTAAACGGCGGCTTTTTGATGGTCGACGATTTCTGGGGACAGCGGGAACTGGATAATTTTCTGTACGAAATGAAACGCGTCTTTCCTGACCGTGATGCGACGGAAATTCCGCTGGAACATCCGATCTTCCACTGCGTCTACGATCTGAAAGAGCGACCACAGATTCCGGCCATAGGTCGTGCTGCCCCAAATCACGTTGATTCCAACGGAAAGCTCATTACGTGGGAACGTGGCGAAGATACGCGCGAACCTCATTACCGCGGACTGTACGACGACAACGGTCGCATGATGGCCATCATTTGCCATAACACTGATCTTGGCGACGGCTGGGAACGCGAAGGTGAAGACGAATGGTACTTCAAAGAATTCTCAGAAAAGAAGGCGTACCCGCTGGGTATCAATATCGTGTTTTATGCCATGACACATTAAGGCAGTGCCAATCGCCAGTGGAATCGAACTGCCGCTCGGAACAGAACAGGAACGAAGAAAACAACGAATTACGCAGCAGCAACACGACTGAAGCAGAAAGCTCAAACGGAATGTCCGAACCGGAACTTAAGACTGTAAACGCTGATCTCACACCGGAACGCGAACGCGAACTCGTGAGTGAGTTCCGCGGTCTTCGTGAGAAAATCAACGGTGAATTGTCGAAAGTCATCATCGGCCAGAAGGATGTCGTCGAGCAATTGCTGATATCGCTGTTGTCCGGCGGACACTGTCTGATCACGGGGGCTCCCGGTCTGGCAAAAACACTGCTGGTGGATTCGATTGCTCAGCTGTTCGATCTGAAGTTCAACCGGATTCAGTTTACACCGGACCTGATGCCCGCCGACATCACCGGGACGGAAGTGCTGGAAGAAGACGGCGCGGGCCACCGAACAATGCGGTTCATCCCGGGACCGATCTTCGCCAACGTGCTGCTGGCCGACGAAATCAATCGGACGCCACCGAAAACTCAGTCTGCGTTACTGGAAGCGATGCAGGAACACCAGGTGACCGCTGCTGGCCTGACGCATAAACTCAAGGAACCGTTTTTCGTCCTGGCAACGCAGAACCCCATCGAAATGGAAGGCACGTATCCGCTGCCCGAAGCGCAGCTGGACCGGTTCATGTTTAATGTGCTGATCGATTATCTGCCGGAAGATGATGAAGTGGATGTCGTGAAACAGACCACGTCAAAACGCCGAGAGAAACTAAAGTCGTTGTTTGAAGGCAGCGTGATCACCGAACTGAATCAGGTCGTTCAGCGCGTTCCCATCGCCGACGAGGTTGTTCGTTACGCCGTTCGTCTGGCGGTCGCCTCCCGACCGGGAGAAAAAAACGCACCCGAGTTTGTGAACGAGTTGGTCTCGTGGGGAGCAGGCCTGAGAGCAGGACAGAACATGGTGCTTGGAGGGAAGGCTCGAGCACTGCTGGACGGACGTCCCTATGTGTCGACGGCCGACATACAGGCGCTGGCAAAGCCCGTCATGAGACACCGCATCCTGCCGAATTACCGCGCTGAAGCGGAGGGCGTCACAACAGAGATGATCGTGGACCGACTGCTGGAACATGTCGAACATCCAAAGCAGGAGGCGGTGGCGTGACTCGCGTCGTCCCATTTGGCAACCATCTGTCCTCACTGCCCCGAATTCGATTGTTAATGTCCGGTCGGCTGCATTTGGGAAGCAGAAGAAAACCGCAGCATACGGCGGGAGGCGATGAATGAGTACGCCGTCCCAGGCACCTGGCGCTCCGGCGATGTCCTTCATGGACCCCAGGGTCGTCATGAGCATTCGATCGCTTGAGCTGCGCGCGAAGGTGGTGGTTGAAGGATTTCGCACGGGACTCAACAAGAGTCCGCGGCATGGATTTTCGGTCGAATTCTCTGAATACCGGCAGTACGCTCAGGGTGACGATCCGCGGTTTCTGGACTGGAAGCTGTACGCTCGCACAGACCGCAGCTACATCCGACTGTTTGAAGACGAAACCAATCTGCGCTGCTACATCGTGGCGGACTTCAGTCGGTCCATGTCTTTCGGTTCGCTCGAATACACCAAACATGACTACGGTCGCACCATAGCTGCTTCGCTGGCGTGGCTGTTGAATCGGCAGGGTGATGCCGTCGGACTCAGCCTGTTTGATGAACAGGTGCGCATGGTGGTGCCGGCGCGGTATCGACCGGGGCAGCTGCGGCGCATCATGGTCACGCTGGAAGAACCCACATCGGGCCGTGAGACCAACCCGGAGCACGCTCTGGAACATGCCGCTCGACGACTGAACAAGCGCGGCTTCGTCGTTCTGATCTCAGATCTGCTGGCGCCAGTGGAAAATTTTGAAGCGGGCTTGAAGTTGCTGCGGGGCTGTGGGCACGACGTGGTCGTGTTTCAGGTGCTGGATCCGGTGGAACTGGATTTGAAAATCGACGGGCCAAAACTGTTTGAGGATTTGGAAACCGGACAGAAAATCTACGCCGACCCGAACGACGCCAGCGAAGCATTCGTCCAGCGGATCACCGAACACAACGACGCAGTGCAGGCCGTCTGCGAAAAACTGGGCGCAGCATTTGTGCGGACGGTGACAAATGAACCGCTGGAACTGACGCTGTCCGGGTTCCTGCACGCAAGGAGGTCACGACGATGACCCATGCAGCCATCGGAGCAACCTGCTGATGGACTTCCTCGCTCCCCTGTTCGCGGCTATCGGAGTTGCAGCGGCCTCCATTCCGGTGGTTCTGCACATGCTGCGTCGCGCGCCAACTCAGGACATGCCGTTCAGTGTCGTGAAATTTCTGAAACCTTCACGGCCGAAATTAACCAAACGTTCGAACATCGAACACTGGCCACTGATGCTGTTGCGGATTCTTGCGCTGGTACTCATCGGGCTGGCGTTTGCCCGTCCGTTTCTAAGGGAAGTCATTCCGCTGGATCTGCAGGACGACGTTGTGCAGTCGGTGACGATTCTCGTCGACAAAAGCGCCAGCATGCGACGAGACGGCATTTACGAAAAAGTGCAGCAGACGATCCGGGAGACAGTGGACGAACTGGGCGCTCAGGATCTACTGAGCATTGCCTTGTTTTCGAACACGTCCAGAACACTGCTGTCCCGCGAAGGGTGGGCGACCGCGACCGCTGATGAAAGAGCGGCCATGGTTGAAGGAGTCGTTCAGAATTACGAGCCGAGCTGGATGGCGACCGACACGGGCACAGCCATGAGAATGGCGGCTGATGAACTGGCGCAGGAATCAAAAGAATGGCGAAATATCAAAATGCGGCGATTGGTACTGATCACGGATTTTCAGCGGGGCAGCGATCTGGACGAACTCAAGTCCGGCAAATGGCCGGCAAATGTCGAAGTGGAACTCAAAACCATCGAGCCAACAAAAAAGGGCAATGTCGGGGTGACCTTTGTGAACGACCGGCGAGCCGACAGGATTCGCGTGAGAGTTTCCAGTGCGGGCGATTCTGTGCAGCAGGAATTCGCACTGCAACCGTTTGACGCCGGCGGTGCGGCTGTCGGCAAGCAGATCAAGGTGACGGTCGCGGCGGGACAGCGACGATCGCTGATTCTACCAGCGGCGGATCCTCAGGCTGGCAAGACGATTGTCGGAGTGGAACTTCAGGGCGACGATCATCCGTTCGACAACGTGATCGATCTGCCGGAAGTTGAAAACCCAGTCGTTAAGGTCGCACATATCGGTCCTGCAGCAATGAACGACCCTGAATCGATGCGATATTATCTGCAACGAGTTCTGGATGGCAACGTGGAACGCGACGTGCAACTTGGCGATTTAGTGAAGGGCGACGGCGTCGTGCTGCCGATTCCCGTGGACGTGAACTTTGTGGTTGTCACGGATGCCGTTCCGCCCGCCCTGCTGAGTTCGGTGTCTGAATTCCTTGATCGGTCCGGTACACTTCTGGTCGCTCCGCCGTCGGTCGATGCAGTCCTTTCGTTGAAGAAGCTTCTGCCGAAGAACTTCAATGCGATCGAAGCGGACGTTGACGAATACGCGATGCTGGGAAACATCGATTTTGAACATCCGTTGTTCTCCACGTTTTCGGATGCTCGTTTTGCAGACTTCTCGTCCATCAAATTCTGGCAGCATCGAAACCTGGTGCTGCCTCAGACAACGCAACCCGGAGTCCGACAGGTAGGTGGCCATACGAATTCCGTGTCTGTTCAGCCCGATGGCAGTCCGTCTGACAAGGCCGTGCAAGCCGCCGTCGATGGTTCTGCAGAGAATCCGCAGGACGGCATTTGTTCGATTGTGGCGAAGTTTGATTCCGGTCAGCCGGCCATCGTCGAAGTGAACACAGGTGAGCCCGGGCGGATAATCGTGTTTGCCACCGGGTGGCATCCAACGGACAGTCAGTGGGCTCTGTCGACTCGGTTCCCTCCGCTGCTGACGCGGATTCTTTCGCTGGCCAGTCCGGCTCAGAAGGAACAGATCCAGCAGACCGTGGGCGATGTGATTCGTCCGGGTGAACTGGTGTCATCTGATAAATGGACGGTGACCTATCCGGACGGAACAACAGTTCGCTGGGACATGCCGCTTTCAAACAGCACCACACCAGCAGTCTTACTGAATAACCAGGACAATGTTGATCTGTCACCACAGCCTGTGACTCGTCCAGCGAAAGAACAGGACACTATCACCCTGGATCAGCCAGGACGGTTTACGGTGACCGGAACAACGGAAGACGGCAAGTACTCTGTTTCGTTGATCGCCGGGCTGGCGGCGTCAGAATCTCGCACAGAAATGCTGCCTTTGGGGCAGTTGCAGGTCCTTGGTATTGGCGTCGAATCGGACGTTGAGGCACAATTGGAAACAGATAACAGCTCAGCCGACGAGACCACAAGAGGTCAACTGAGCGCTAATGATCTGGAACGAAAACAAAAGTGGTGGCGCTGGCTGCTGCTGGCCGGACTGGGATGTCTGGTGCTGGAGTCCTTGTGGGCTTCCGCTATTGAACGAAGGCAGACGGCTGAAGCTGCTTGAGATTAAGCCGCCAGGAGACGAACGTCGGAACCTGCGAAACACTGTTCCGGCAAACGTTGGCGATACTGCCGAATATAAACACCGCTTGTTGCGGCCCATAAAACGCCTGTTGAACAAAAGGACATACCATGACCGGGACCGTGTTGGAACGCAGTCTGAAAATGGTGGCGGGGCGGCTGTATAAGCTGCGAGTTCTGCGGCGGCAGGCGGTGTGCTGGGTGCTGTTGTTGGCGCCCGCCATGGTGCTGGCACTGAAGCTGCCTCAATTGCAGGGCTTCATTTCCACAAACCTGCTGGTAATGCTCGGCGTGACGCTCGCAGGCGTTGCACTGGCTCGCTGGAGAATGCCCGCGCCGACAGCGTTGGAAACCGCCCGACTGGTGGAGAAACACCGGCCGGAACTCAATGACGCTGTACTGACCGCGGTTCAGGCCGACGAACGATCACGGCACCAGTCACAGTCATCGATCCTGACGGAGTGGGTGATTGATGAAGCCGACAAGCTGGCTCGCGCGTCAGACTGGAAGTCAGTCGTTCCGCGGCGACAGATGTTCGTCTGGTCCACGCTCAGCTTTCTGTCTTTTTGCTTTCTGGTATCCGGTGTCGTTGCGGCGGGCCGCTGGGGCCGCGAAGTGACGCATCCGGAGTTTCTACTTCCCACTGGAGAAGCTGCCGGACCAACAGAGGTCGTCGGCCGGACGGAATTGACTGTGGACCCCGGTGACATCGAAATTCAACGTGGCACAGCGCTGACGGTCGTGGCTCGCTTTGGCAGAGTTCTGCCGACAAACGTGCTGCTGCAGCTGAAGACAGACGAGGGCGCAGCGACGTTTACGATGGAACCCACCGTCGACGAAGGTGTTTTTGCCGCCCGCGTCAGTAGTGTCAGCAGCAATGGCACGTATCGGGTTTTCTTCGGCAACTCCCTCGCGGAACTCAGCCACATCGACACTCCGGACTTCCGCAACAAATCGGAATCCTACAAGGTGACCACGTATGTTCGCCCGCGACTGGATCAGGTCGATGCTCTGATCAAGCCGCCGGCCTACACAGGCAAGGAAGAACAACTGATCGAGGACACGCTGCGAGTGACGGTGGTTGAAGGATCCACCGTACAGCTGCTGCTGCATCTGAACAAATCCGTGGCGATCGCAGAACTGCACGCTGAAGACGATACCGTGATTCCGCTGGTGTCCGGCGAGCCTGATTCCGGACAGGTGATGGCCACGCTGGAAGCTTTCGAGAATCAGAAATTTCGAGTTTATCTGGAGGATGAAGACGGCCGAACGGCTGCTGAAGAAGAAACGATTTCATTGCGAGTCACCCGCAACAAGCGGCCGAAGATAAAAATCACGTTCCCCGGTCGCGACACCAACGTTTCACCGTTGCAGGAGCTGCAGATTGAAGCGGAAGCGACGGACGACTTCGGGTTCTCTGACTTCGGCGTAATGTACTCGCTGACAAGTGCTTCGCCAGTAAAAATCTCCCTGGCAAAAGTTGCGGCGGAAGAAAAGGATGTTGCCGATACTTCAGACGATAATGCGAAGAACCCAGCTGTCGGATTGGGAAAGAGACCCATTGCCGCAAAGAAAATCAAGCTTCAGCACATGATCGATATGGAGCAGCTGAATGCCGCACCCGATGAATTGTTGTCTTACTATTTCTACGTCGAGGACGTCACGGCCGATGGCTCTGAGCGTCGAACCTACAGCGACATGATGTTTGCCGAAGTTCGTCGCTTCGAGGAAATCTTCCGTGAATCTGAACAGCAGCAACAGCAGCAACAGCAGCAACAGCAACAGCAACAACAGCAGGGAAACAAGACAGAACAGCTGCTGCAGTTGCAGCGACAGATCATGGTTGCCACATGGAATGTTCAGCGATCGATCGACGAAAGTCGGTCACGCGAAAAAGCGGCTGCGAAAGCTGTGGAGGATGCCGATGTGGTGCTGCAATCCCAGCAGCAGGCCATGGAGCAACTGCTGGAAGCGAAAGAAAAAGCGAGCGGAGATCCGGACACACTGAAGTTGGTGGAAGACGTTGAACAGAACATGCAGAAAGCTGTCGATCAGCTGGTCATGTTCAAAGAACAGAAGCAGGACTCGCAGCTGGCCGATGCCCTGTTCGCCGAACAATCGGCCTTTGCCGGCCTGATGAGGCTGCGCGCTAAGGAGCACGAGGTCAGTCGTTCGCAGTCACAGCCGGGTCAGGGACAGGGACAGCAGAATAGTGCGTCTCAGCAGCAGCTCCGTCAGCTGGAACTGGACAATGATCGCAATCGCTATGAATCCGAACGTCAGGCTCAGCAGCAGCAGCAGCAGCAGCAGAACGACGAACAGCGAGAGCAGTTGCAGATCCTGAATCGACTGAAGGAACTGTCTCGTCGTCAGCAGATGCTCAACGAACGCCTGAAACAACTGGAGTCCGAACTGCGAGCCGCTCAGACGAACGAAGAAAAAAAGGAGATCGAACGAGAATTGAAACGTCTTCGCGAAGAACAGCGCGAGATGCTGCGAGACGTCGATGAACTTCGCGAAACAATGGATCAGCAGTCCGCTGAACAGCAGCAGCAAAACCAGGATACCCGCGAACAGGTCGAACAGGCTCGAGAACGTGTGCAGCAGGCTTCGCAGGCCATGGACGACAGCAATCTGTCAAAAGCAATTTCAGAGGGCACACGGGCTGAACGTCAGTTTGACCAGCTGCAGGAAGAATTTCGCAAACAGACGTCCAATCAGTTCACGGAAGCGATGCGTGATCTGCGACAGCAGACACGTGACATGGCCGAGCGACAGGAAGAGATCGCTCGTGAATTGTCGGGCGACAGCGCGTCGGAAGACGATCAGGCGGACGGTCAGCGACCGTCGCTGCGCGGTGACCGAGACCGCGAAAACGTGCAGGAAAAGGTGGCTCAGCAGCGCGACGATCTGGAACGCGTTCTGGAACAGGCCAAACAGATTGTCGAGGAAGCGGAAGAAAGCGAACCCTTACTGTCGCGGCGCCTGTATGACACGGTCCGCGATGCTCGCGAAAAAAAACCACAGGAAGCGCTGGAAGCAACGGAAATTCTGGTCAGCCGCGGCCTGTGGAGTCAGTCACAGCAGGCCGAACAGATTGCTCGCACGGGCATCGAAGATCTGGCCAAAGGCATCGAAGAAGCGGCCGACGCCGTGCTCGGCAGCGAAGTAGAATCTCTTCGTCGAGCGGAACAGGAGATTGAGGACCTGGCCAATCAGCTGTCTTCGGAAATTGCGGATGCAACCGGTCAGAACCCGAACGGAGAACCGTCTAAAGACCAGCCGAACGCAGTGTCTGGACAACAGGACGCGCGGCGCGAAGGACAACCACCTGGCGAGGGACAGACTGAGAATGAATCGTCGCCGCAACGTAAGGGGATTCAGCGTGCGGCAGCGCCGCTTCCAAATGAACAACAGCGTCAGGCAAACGGCGAAAATCAGCCGTCGCAACAGGGCGAACAAAACAGTCAACGTGCGGCGACCCCCGGTCAGGGTGGACAACAGGAAGGAAAAGGTGAGAACCAGCCCGGCGAACGGAAGCCGAGTGATGGTCAACAAAAAGAAGAGTCGCCGCAGGAGGAGGGTGAAGGTCGTGGCGAGAAACCCGGACAACAGGGCGACCCGGATCAAAAGGGACAGGGAACACCGCAGAAAGGTCAGCAGCCTGGTGAAGGCCAGCCGTCGCAACAGAATGGACAACAGCCGGGACAGGGACAGCAACAAGGCCCGCGACCCGGGCAGGGTCAGCAGGGTGGTGAGAATCAGCCGGGAAATCCCCAGTCGGGGCGCTCAGGCCAGGATTCGTTCCTGTTGAACGGTGGTCGCCAAACGAACAGGGGCCAAGGCGCCAATCAGCAGCGACCGTTAACGGGCGATGAATTCCGTGACTGGTCCAACCGACTTCGCGATGTGGAAGAAGTGCTGGATGATCCGGAACTTCGTAACCAGGTTGCTCAGGTGCGTGACCGGGCTCGTTCGATCCGAGCCGAATTCAAACGTCATGGGAAGGAACCACAGTGGGATTTGGTCAAATCTCAGCTGCTGGATGAAATGAAAATCCTGCAAAAACGATTGAATCAGGAACTGTCGAAGCTGGAATCTGATCGCTCGATGGTTCCGATTGATCGAGAACCTGTGCCGGAGGAATTCGACGAACTGGTGCGACGATATTACGAACTGCTGGGTCAAAGCCGCGAGGAGGAAAAGTGATGCTGGCGGCCGAGCAAAGTTCCAGGGGTATGTGGTCTATGGCGAATGTCGGGAACCACGGTGCGCTGGGCAGTCTGGTATTCGGTGACCACAGCTGGGTTGGTCCGACAATCGCCGTCGCTGCCGGTGGCATTTTGCTGGCATTGTGGGTCAGTCGTCACCGACCGGCGTCACTGGGACTGGCCACGTTTTGTCGGATAATTGGCTGGCTGTTGATCACAGCCTGTCTGGTGAATCCGCTGTGGAGCAGCGCCAGACCGCGACGAGGAGCGAACGTCCTGGCAGTCGTAACCGACATCAGCCGCAGCCATCTGGTCACAACCAGCGGAACGCAGACTCGCGCGGACATACTGCAGGAACTTTTGAATCGCGGTGAATTGTCGGATCCCAACGGCTGGATTAACCATATTGATCAGGACTTCGAACTGCAGCGGTATACTGTGAGTGATCGCCTGGAACGGGTTGAGACATTTGAAGACGCCCAGTTTGATCAACCGGCGTCCAACCTTTGTTCGGCGTTGCAGCAACTGCAGCAGCGGTTTGCGGGGCAGCCTCTGGCCGGCATCGTGCTGCTGTCGGACGGCAACGCGACTGATGATTTTGAATCGCTGGACGCCCTGAAAACCCTGGCACCCGTGTTCCCGGTCGTTATCGATGACGATGGCGATTCGATGGACGTGGCCATCGGTGTCGTCACGGTCAACCAGACGGCGTTTGACGACGCGCCCGTTACGATTCAGGTGCAGACACGGCATAAGAATGCCAACGGCCAGAAAATTCAACTAACGCTGCTGGATGACCAGGGAACACCACTGGAAACAAAAACTCAACGTGCCAGCGAAGATTCTCCGGTGCGATTCGAAGCTCGGCCGGAAACCGGCGATACCGTGTTTTACACGGTCAAAGCTCAGTTACTGGATGCTGACGATCAGCCAATTGAAATCGAGGCGACGACGGTCAACAACGAACGTCTGGTGGCAGTGGATCGCGGCAGCAACAAGCGTCGAGTTCTGTATGTGTCGGGGCGGCCGAACTGGGAATTCAAGTTTCTGCGGCGAGCGGTAGAAACAGATCCTCAGACAGAACTTGTGGGCCTGCTGCGGATCGCGAAAAAAGAAGCGAAATTCGATTTCCGTGGACGCGACGGTGAAAGTTCGAATTCACTGTTCCGTGGATTCGAGAAAAATGAACAGGAGCTGGCCGAAGAATACGATGAACCGGTACTGGTGCGCCTCGGAACAAAGGACGACACCGAACTGGAAGGTGGATTTCCTGAGAATGCTGAAGATCTGTTTGCGTACGACGCCATTATCCTGGATGACATCGAAGCTCGGTTCTTTTTGGCGGACCAGTTGCAACTGATCTACCAGTTCGTATCCAAACGAGGCGGTGGCTTTCTGATGATGGGCGGACAGGAATCGTTTCGACAGGGCGAATACGACCGTACGCCGGTCGGCGAACTGCTGCCGGTAGATCTACATCGTGAAATCCCAGGGCCGACGGATGCGGTGCAGTTAAGCCTGACCCGTGAAGGCTGGCTGCAGCCATGGGTTCGGCTGCGTTCCGATGAAGAGGCCGAGCGTCAGCGGGTGACAACCATGCCGGGATTCACCGTGCTGAACGCGACCAGCTTTATTCGCCCTGGTGCAGTGGTGATGGCGAAAGTCGCGGACAGTGCAGGCAACGAGTACCCCGCGCTGGTGACTCAGCGCTTTGGTCGAGGTCGGTCGGCAGCATTGTGTATCGGAGACTTCTGGCGGTGGCGAATGAACGAAGGACGACGTCGGCTGAACGATTTTTCACTGACAACTCTCAATCCGCTCGACGCTCCGGTGGCGCCGGGCGACGACCCGAAAGAAGACCTCAACGATCACGCTCGGGCCTGTCGGCAGATGATCCGGTGGCTGGTTGGCGATGTACCGAAACGGCTGGATGTTTCCGTCGTGCCGGATCCATCACTGGGACTGGGCACGGTAAGACTGATCGCCAATCTGAAGGGTAAGGACTTCGATGTTCGTGATGACGCGAATGTTGGATTTGTCGTGACCAGACCTAACGGAGAAAAAGTAGAGATCACTGGCGAGCCGTCGGAAGACGTCGTCGGACGGTTCGAAGTCGTCATGTCGACCGTCGACCCCGGACCATATACCGCCGAAGTCACGGCAACTGTGAACGAACCGGATCTGGAACCGGAAGTACTGACAGCATCCGTGGGCTGGGCCAGCCAACCGGATCAGGAAGAAATGGCGTCAGTTGCAGTGAATAAACGCTTCCTGTCTGACATCGCGAAATCCACGGGTGGACATCTTGTCCCCATCAACGAGCTGAAGTCGTTCGTGGACGATCTGTCCCACAGCGACGCACCACTGGTGGAAGTCTGGTCGTGGCCGATCTGGCATCAGTGGTGGGTTTTCGGCGTCGCGGTCGGGTGCTTCGTGACGGATTGGACAATTCGCCGACGGTTGGGAATGCCGTGACGAAGCTGGCTCTGAATCTAGTCTTCACGAATCGCTGCCGCATGCCACGTGTTGACATTGCATAATGACGGTCACTGTTCTTACTCGCACGCATGGAATTACAAACGCGTAATCCTGTCGTCCGTACAAATCGGGCGGAAAATAGCGATTTCACAAACTACTCACGTGCTTTCGTCGGTCATAACAGACAGATTGTGACGTCGTAGTGCAGTTTTTTCGGTGGACGGGAATACATCTGACCAACATGCAAGAAACATATGATGCCAATACTGTTCCGGCGATTTCTGTCAGTGAGCTCACCCATTCCTTCAAAGGTCATCAGGCACTGAACCAGGTGTCTTTTGCGGTCATGCCGCAGACGCTGCACGGATTCGTCGGGCCCAACGGTGCCGGTAAAACGACAACCCTGAAAGCCATTTGCACTCTGCTGAAACCAAATAGGGGCGAGATCCAGGTGTTCGGCCACAGTGTGCGGTCGGAATCCATCGCCGTTCGTGAAAAAATCGGGTTCATGCCCGACCACTTCAGCATGTATCGGCAGATGACCGTCTTCGAATACCTGGACTTTTTCGCGGCAGCCTACGGTCTGCAGCTCGCTCAAAGAGATCAGGTGATCAACGATGTGCTGACGCTGACGGATATGGACGGACGACGTGACGACCTGCTCAGCGGCCTGTCGCGCGGCATGCAGCAGCGAGTCAGTCTGGCTCGGGTACTGGTGCACGATCCGGACCTTCTTCTGCTGGACGAACCCGCCAGCGGACTGGATCCTCGGGCACGTATTGAGTTGATGGAGATTCTTCGAGAACTTCGTCGGATGGGGAAAACCATTTTTATCAGCTCGCACATTCTGACCGAGCTGGCAGAACTGTGCGACAGCGTCACGATCATTGACCGCGGTCATGTGCGCTTCAGCGGCCCCATGGACGCGCTGCTGGATGCGGACGACGAAACACCGCGTTTCAGTCTGAAACTGAGCCAGCCGCCGGAAAATGCGATTGAGCTGTTGCTGGGACTGGCCGGAATCATTGCCGCGGAGGTGCCGGAATACAGCTCCGATAATGAGTTCGATCTGGAACTGGATGCGGCAGTCGATTCCAACGTCGTCCTGAGTTCCATAATCGGACTGGGTCTTCCGATTATTTCGTTCAGTCGGCGTCGCAAGCAGCTCAATCAGGCGTTTATGGACTTGACGACTCGAGGAGTCCCGACGTGATTAGTGGGCCTCAAACACTCTTTAACTGGTCTCTGCGTGCCGACACGAAATCGATTTATCCACACATTGTTCGGGCGTGTTTTACGGGATTCATGTTGCTGGCCGTGTTTGCAGCGTGGGGCAGTTCGCTGTCCGGCATGGCTCCAGGACTGGAATTCTTTGAATGGATCTGCCGGCTGAATGTCCTGCTGATTTCCGTTTCCGGAATCAGCTATTTCGTCTCCGCAGTCACCGAAGAAAAGGCCACCGGCACGCTGGCGTTACTAAGACTGGCCGGAGTAACGCCCCTGGCCATCGTGCTTAGTAAGTCAACATCCCGGCTGATCAGCGCATTGATGCTGTTGCTGATTCAGCTTCCGTTTACCTTTCTGGCGATCACACTTGGTGGAGTCACATGGCAACAGGTCATCGCGGCGTATCTCGCATTGGCAGCATGGATGTGTATGGTCGCCAACGTTGCCTTGTTTTGTTCTGTTCGCTGCAACACGTCGGGACGAGCGGCGACGCTGGCCACGTCTGTGTTGCTGCTGTTCTTCGCGACCGGGCCGATTCTGGCCGGCGTGGCAGGCCTGACAGGTGTTTCATGGATTTCGCCACGTTTTCTCACAGTCTGCGAAAATCTGCACCAGCAGCAGCAACTGGTGCTGATTACGAATCGCCTGAGTGAAATCTTTACATCTGCCGGCCCGGTCAACTTCCTGTCGCCCCAGTTCTGGCGGAGTGTGGCGGTGGGTGGAATGACGTTTCTGCTGAGTGTGGTTTTCTTTAATCGTTACAGCGAACCTGCAGACGACAATACTCACGGAAGTTCTGCAAAGGTGCGGCGGTTTACGGTCGGTCGCTGCTGGAAGCTGGCGATCGTGTGGAAGGACTTCCTGTTCTTCACAGGCGGCAGGACGTTCCTATTCACTAAATTTTTCGGCTATACAGTGCTGGTGGCGGGGATCTCTGCCTTTCATCAGATTGACCGCCCTCGCACGACTGAATGGCTGAATGACGACCTGGCCTGGGTGGCATTCCTCGCGGTTACCTGTCTGCTGTGTGTTGAGATTCTGCTGTATGCATCCGGAAGTTTGTTTCAGGAAGTGCGGCAATCAACGATTTCGTCGTTGACAATGCTGCCGTCCGGCACACTGTATCTACTGCTGCAAAAACTTGGGGCCTGTTGTCTGGCCCTGATTCCCGGCGCACTGTGGCTTGTCATCCTGCTGGCTTATAGTCCGTCAGCAATTACAACACCACTTTCGGCGACAGCTGTTGTCAGCGTGGTTTTTGAAGTATTGTTGTGTGCTCACCTGACAGTCCTGCTGTCGCTGTACACTCGCTGGGCCGCACTTCCCATCGCGATGTTCGTCACGGCAATATCCTTCATGTGCTGCCCCTTCATCCCACTCGCGATTTTTGAATTCTCAGGTCGGATGGCCCGACTAAACGGCATTTCCTGGAGCATTTTTCTGGGAGTCATCGTCAACTTCGCCTGGGGCTGGCTGTTTGTGTTGCTGCCTATGGAAATCGAGATCCTCAACCGCTGGAACCGGTTGAGTCGCGAGTAGGCGAGGGATTCGAGTATGCTTTTCCGTACCGGACGTATAGAATTGTTCAGCCGATGCCGGTTCTTCCTGCGGAAACACATCATGTCATCAGTGCTGGACAATCCTGCGATCTGAGAATCCGCCCTGCGTCTGGGTGCAGATCAGAATCACCGACGTTGTTACGCTGGCATAATCCCGGAGAAGACTGAACTGCTTTCAGGGATCGTTGTGTCGAAAACGGGCAAGTCACCACTGCATACGTGGACGGTCGAATGCCTTGCGGATTGGCTGTCAGGATGTTCATTGGACGGTTTTTCTGTGCGTGTCGAGCGACCTCTGGCGCTGGTCGAACCTGAACCCGATATCGCGATGGTTGAGGGTTCTCGGGACAACTACAGAGAAGTTCACCCAGGCTCAGTCCAGCCCCGACCACCCACCTTTCGAAATCGCAAATCGTTTCTTGGGGCAATCGATCTTCCGGCATTTGCAGATTCGACTCGGAATGACGAATCGCAAGGATTAACAAACTGTCACCTGGCTTATCTGGAATGATTACTCAGCCAGATTTGCCGCCTTTACGAATGCCTTGTGCTGTCGTTAGGCGCAAATCGTTCGCGATGTTATCGGGATCGTTAACGTGACATTCGTAGCAGTGCTCGACCTGGACCGGGCGAATCTTTGTTTCAAAAAAGATCGTTTCTTCTTCGGCGGCTTGTGCTGCACAGGGGTTCGCAAATGATGTACAGGCCAGGGTGGTATACGTATCAAAAAGGGTAAGCACATTATGTTGGAGAGAGGGGGAGTCGAGGATAAGCGTGCCAGCGGTCAGACCGGCGATTCCGACCAGGAAGACGCGGAAGCAAGTTGAGGCGAAGAATCCTCCGAACCGGACTTGTAGCTCTTGAGGGTGTTCAGATTCGAATTGAGCCGGCAATCTCAGCGTCCCAAAGACCAGAACTTGCACGCTCTGTAGTCATGGCGAAGTCACTTAAACGGTAACCATGCCGAGGCGCGTTATTAAGCCTATGGAAGACGTGGGAGACGCCGAAAAAGGACCGTTTGACACCACAGGTTCCGGATTCCCAGACCATTGATGACGCACGAACTCCGTGCCATCTGGTCCATGCGTTTTGTCCGAATCCGCCGTCATTTGGCGAGGAGTGCCTGGCCGAGAAAAATCGTCGAATCTGTTGAACGATCAATCCAACGGTTTCTGACGGGGCTATTCCCCAAGCGATGCGCCGACTGGCACACTTTAAGAAAAGTGCCTCAATCCCCAAGGCCCTGTCGCGCCAGCAATCGGATGCAGCGAAGGATTTCCCGTGTCAACCGTTGCTCAACCCTGTGAATTTTCACAAAGCAGGCCCCCTTTGTCCGATTCTGTTGCGAATTCGCGAGATCTGGGTTCCGTTGTAAAGTATTACTAATAAGCTAGTTGCGTCGATTTTCTGTAAGGTTGAAATATAGGTGTCACTTCAAACATCATATTTATTGATCCTGCCCCACGACCTCCGCAGAAATCGGCTCACGGTTGCCTGCCGCTTTAATCTCTCCTTAGTGGAGGGTTTTGCAGAGTGAAGCGATTTATTCAAGAGCTTCAAACAGTCCTGTCTGACGCCGATAAAACTATTGACCACTAATTTCATCAAGAGATCGATCATGCTCAACCGCAGAAATATGCTTCACGGAATGGCGGCCGGCGTCGGTGCCACATTTGGTGCTTCGCTTTTTCCCGAACGTATCATGGCATCGCCCGTAAACAACACGAATCCCAGGCGAATTATCTTCTTCATGCAGAACCAGGGCTTCGATCCGGCGACCTGCGTTCCGAAAGGCATGACCAGCAGCGGCTCGCTGGCGAAGGCCAGGCTTCCTGAGCCCATCGAGGCACTCGAGCCTTATAAGGAACGACTGCACATCATCAACGGTCTGCACGGCATGCACACCAGCCCCTCGCACAGCGCCTTTTTCGGCGCGCTCGGTGGATATCGTGGTAGTGACGGTGTGCCGCCCAGTGCCCCGACCATCGATTATGAACTGAGCAAGGTTCTTCCGCAGACGCTTCTGCCTCATCTGTGTATCGGCATGGACTCCATTGAAAACATGACAACCAAGCCCACGATTGCGACGCTGTCGGCCAGTGGCGCTGGGCAGCCGATCTTCATGCATTCGAATCCGAATCACCTTTATCAGATGCTGTATGGCGGCATTTCCACAGGCGACATTCGACTCCAGCACGAAGCGCGATCGAATGTGCTGAATCAGATCGAAAAGCTGGCTGCCGCAAATGGCCGATCACTTCCGACCACTGATCGGCAGCGCTACGGTCAATACGTCCAGGGATTCAAGGATGTCAACGGCCTGCGCGATCGGCTTGACACGGTTTCCGATCATCTGCGCAAGTTCGCGCCTGCGGTGGACGAACGATACACCAAGCCGGAGTTCGAAACAGACTGGCACGATGTTCTGCTGGACCTCGGTATCTCGGCGCTCACGTCGGGTATCACCAATACGCTGACTATCGGGTCAGGTCGTGGCCAGATCTTCGGTGCATGGAAAGGTCTGGGCGTCGAGGATCAAGGTCACAACCTTGGACACATGAAGCAGCCCGACAATCCGATCTGGATCAAGATTCGTCAGTACAACAGCCGCATGCTGGTGAGGATCATGGAGTCATTGGAGAGCGTGCCCGAAGGCAGTGGTACCATGATGGACCACACGCTGATTGTTTACACCAGCAACAACGCGGACAAACAGCACACCAACGGCGCCAACTGGCCGGTCATGTTGCTGGGCAACTTCAACGGCACATTCAAGACCGGTTGCTTCACGCAACTGGACGGCAAACGCCCGATCAACGCGTTGTTCGCGACGCTGCTGCGAGTCGCGGGGCAAAATATTGATCGCTTCAACATGAACGACCAACTTGCCAGGAAATTCGACACCGGTACTGGCCCCCTCAAGGAAGTGCTGGCATGAACAACGTCATGATCGTTCTGGCAGTAATGCTCTCGTGGGGCGTGCTGCCGGTTGCAAGTGGCGAGACCTACACGCCAGGCCGAAAGGTCAACAAAGACTTCGCCAGCTTCGCTAAAGCGTTTCTGTCCAGCCACTGTGCCGACTGTCATGGTGACACAGAACCTGAAGGTAGTCTGTCGCTCCATAACCTGGGACCAGTCGACGAGGTCAACGCCGGCACCTGGGAAGCAGTGTGGGCGCAGGTCACCTTAAAGGAGATGCCGCCCAAAGATGCGGAGCAACCCAGGGTCGTTGAACGGCTGCAGTTTTCAGACTGGATTGTCGGCGAACTGACACGCGTTATGCGGGACAAGGGCGGATTCCGTGCCCACCTTGATCCGAACAAGGGCAACTTCGTCGATCACGGTCTGCTGTTTGGCACGCTGCCCGCCGGTATCAGACTCGAACCGACATCATCGCCGGCACGTATCTGGCGTGTGACGCCACAGGAGCATATCACTCGCCTCAATGAACTGATCAACAGGGAATCGGATTTCGATCCTGAAAAGCCGGGCCTGCGCACCCATGGTGATGTCGTTCCCACCAACCACGGCGGTGAACTCAAGCTCTACTTCGGCACGGATCGTATTATCCGGTGGGAGGGCGGAACGGTGGCCTACGCGACAGCCGTGAAGAGTGTCCCCGCTGTTCTCTCGTCGGCGCGAAATCATGGGTTGGAAAACTACCCGGACTTCTACACCGTCAACAGTGCCGAGGCGACACAGATTCTCAGCAAGGCTGAGGACATCCTCCAGTACATGGCTTACGGCCCGTTGAGTATCGCTAATCCGGAACAAATCGCTGATGACCCCAAAACCTACGACAAGGTAAAGCCGAAGGGAGATATTCGCGGACTCCCGACTGCGATTGTCTACAGCACGAAGGTCGTGCGGCCGCTGACACCCGTCTACCACCTCATGAAGCACGAGGGTATCTCTGACAAGCATCTGCGTGATGCGGTGGACTACCTGTTCGAAGCACTGACATTCCGGCTGCCAAGCAACGAGGAATCAGACACCTACCTGAAAATCGTCAAACAGTCCGTCGAGAAGCTTGGCAAGGAAGACGGTGTCATCCTCGGGCTGTCATCCATCTTCCTCGATCGCGACGCACTTTTCAGGCCGGAACTCGGCGAGAACGGGAAACCGGATCAACACGGACGTGTCATGCTCCAGGACTCGGAATTGGGGCTCGCGGTGAACCATGCCCTCAGTTACATCAAGCCTGACGAGCAACTCCGTAACGCGATCGTTGAAGGTCGGATGCGGACCAGGGCCGATGTGAAACGAGAAGTCGAACGCATGCTGGCCGATAACAGCATGCGCAAGCCGCGCCTCCTGCGCTTCTTCCGTGACTATTTTGACCACGATTTGGGCGGCTACATCTGCAAGGACGCCAAAGCACTGGCCAGCACGGGTGCGAGCAACCAGGGGCAGGCCCACTATCGCGCCATGTTCGATGCGACAGCGAGCTCGGATCGCCTCATCGAACTCATCCTGCAGGAAGACAAGGATGTGCTGCGACAGCTGTTGACAACCGACAAGGTCGTGGCAACTACAGCAGACAAGGTTTATTTCGGTAAGAAGCTTACCAGGGAAGAAACAGCAGCGGCCGTGATTGCCGCGAAGAAGGCCGCAGAGGAGCAGGTAAAGAAAGATGCCGTCGCACTTGAATCGCTGGAAAAAGAAGTTGTCTCGCTTGAGGCCCGGCTCAAGGGGAACCCCGAAGCAAAGGAGACACGGAAGGCGCTGGATCGCAAAAAGAAGCTGCTGGCGTCTGCAAAGAAAAAAGTCTCGGCAGGAAAGAAGAGACGCGCGAGTGGCAATCACAGTGTTGCCGAGGCAAAACTGTCGGGACCCAAGATGTACGCCCGTGTGAGTCGTCGCAGCTTTGGCGCCGGATCCATGAGACCAGACCGCATCCTGGCCACGGCCCCCGCTGGCCAACGCCTCGGTATCCTGACGCATCCCAGTTGGCTTGTTGCACACTCCGACGCCATGGACAACCATGCTATCCTGCGAGGCCGATGGATTCGTGAACGGTTACTCGGTGGCGGCATTCCTGATGTCCCCATCACGGTGGATGCGATGCTCCCGGATGAGCCACAGAACACACTGCGTGAACGTATGCAGGTCACAAGGAAAACCTATTGCTGGACCTGTCACAGAAAGATGGATCCGCTTGGGCTGCCGTTCGAGATGTACAACCACGCGGGCCTGTACCGGGAAACTGAACTCAATAAACCCGTCGATACCACGGGCGAGATCATTGATTCTGGTGACCCCACACTTGACGGCAAAGTCGCAAACGCCATCGATATGATTGAAACACTGGCGGCGAGCAAACGAGCCGAACAGGTCTTCGTCCGCTACGCGTTCCGTTTCTGGATGGGCCGCAACGAAACCCTCAACGACGCGCCCGTTCTTCAGGAAGCGTATCAAGCCTACAAAAACACAGACGGCAGCATGAAAGCCCTGCTCGTATCACTGCTCACCTCCGACGCATTTCTCTACCGCACAGGGAGTGAGCCGACGTTCGGCGAAGCGAACTAATAGTGGTCCTAAATCCTGGGACGGAGGCACTAGACATACCGTCACAGGATTGGTCGATCCTTGCTGTGACTTTAATCTGTGTCAGAAGGCCGTGAAGTTTCTGCGACGCCCAATGATCCACGTTTTTTTGATCGGGCCGATGCCAGCATTTCAAGTTTTATGCCATTCTCGGCGCACCATGAGCTCTTCACAACTCGGATAACAGTGCTGCCCTCAGGCGTTGTTGAGCTTGTGGATGAGCTAAAGTCCAGTGCGCGACTACGAATTCCATGCCCTCTGCGGTTGTTGGCGGAACGACTGTCACAGCTGACACTGGAAACGGGGCAGTAATGTAAGTGTGACTCACGTTATATTTTTATGTGACTTACTATCCCGAAGGAAGTTCACATGGTTTTTCCCCTCGGCGACGACAATTCAGATCGCGCCTCGTTCCCAATCGTCAATGTGGCCCTGATCGTGGTCAACGGACTTGTTTTCGTGTTGTTGCAAGGGATGGGCAACAACATTGGCTTCACGTACGCCTTTTTGCACAGTGCCTGACGAAATCAGCACCGGACTGGACCTTGTGACAGAGGACCAGACAGTTCGCGTGGACTCGGTCGACGGCCCGCTGGATGTCACGACTCCCGGCTTGAAGGAAACGCCAATCCCCGTCTATCTGACTATCCTGACGTCAATGTTCATGCACGGTGGGATGATGCATTTGCTGGGAAACATGTGGTTTCTATGGGTCTTTGGGGACAATATCGAAAACGACCTTGGACGGCTGCGGTACCTCTTGTTCTATTTGCTTTGCGGCGTCGTCGCGTCACTCGCCCACGTGCTGCCGAACATGACCGGCCCGTCGTCCATGATTCCAAGCCTCGGTGCATCGGGAGCGATCTCCGGAGTAATGGGACCTTACCTGGTACGGCATCCTCGCCGACGAGTAACGGTTCTGCTACTGCGTGTGGTGACACAAGTGCCTGGATTTGTCGCGGTCGGTCTGTGGTTCGTATTCCGGATAATCAGTAGCCTGGGTGGCGCGGATGTAGGTGTCGCATATGGTGCTCACATCGGCGGATTCGTCGCGGGTGTAGTGCTGGTAAAGCCATTCATGATCGGCCGTGAAAGCAACCGTCCGGAAGCGTGGCGCATTCAACGTCGCACCAACCGCATGGAGTAGAATGAACTTCCCTAAGTTTAGTGGGCGCTGGTAACGGTTGTTTGAGACAGCCATTCTGTCTCGGAGAAATGGTATTTGAGGCACTCCGCCTCGATTATCCGTTCTGCTCGAACTGTTCCGGACTCATACCGTCCAGAGATGAATGGCGGCGAAC
>JABABI010000019.1:5545-96417 GCA_014238335.1 Fuerstiella sp. | reverse complement strand
ATGATTGCCGTAGGCGATCTGGCCGCGGCTCGCGAGGTAGCAGAGACGAACATCGATCAGCTCAGCGACATTGCACGGGAAGGGTATCCGATCGTCTGCACAGAACCATCGGCAGCCCTGTGTCTGACTCAGGAGTATCCGTTCATCGTTGATCATCCCGACGCTGAAATCGTGGCTCGACAGACATCAGACGCGGGCTCGTTTCTCTGGGATCTTCATCAGCATGGCAAGTTGAAAGTCGACTTCGAAGAACTGGACTTAACGGTCGCGTATCACACACCATGTCACGTCAAAGCGTTGAGTCCGGATGCAGGACTGTGCAATCTGCTGGAACTCATTCCAGGTGTCAGCGTTCAAAGAATCGAAAAAGGCTGCAGCGGTATGGCGGGAACGTTTGGTCTCGCGGCCGAACACTTCGAGCAGTCGACTTCGATCGGCAGTGAATTGATATCGCGGATGAAGACCATAGATGTCAATGCCGGCGTCACGGATTGCAGCAGTTGTCGCATGCAGATGGAACAGGAATCCGTCATTCCCACAGTCCATCCGATCAAGATTCTGGCGCTCGCCTACGGATTGATGCCACAACTTGCAAAGGCACTGAAATCGAAACCCAGCGGAAGAGTGATGTCATGAAAATCGACATTCAACTGTTTGCAGCGGCTCGCGACGCGGCTGGCGACGGCGTTGTCTCACTGCACCTTTCCGACACAGCTGACGTTGCGGAACTCAGACGCAGCCTGACGAACGCAGTACCTGCTCTGGCGCCGCTGGCGACTTCTCTGCTGGTGGCAGTGAACCACCAATATGCCGACGACAGCGTTCCGTTGAAAGACAGCGACGAAGTCGCATGTTTCCCGCCCGTCAGCGGAGGGTAGCACGCGACCGACAGAATAGGATCATTCGCCCGGAACACGCCTTCGCCAAGAATCAGCTTACAATTCCCAGAACGAGCACGATTAACATCACGGCATAAATCCCAAGGATGATCGCAGCCACAATGCCACAGAAACGCCAGAATTTTTTCTGCTGCAGAATCGCCTCATTGACATGGACCATGCGCCCCGTGACCGATGCTTCTGTGATTGATGAGGCGTACTTCATCAGGCACACCGCGGGGTATATGTACAGAAATGCAAACGGCAGATAGATAGCGCCCATCATGCCAACCGAACCGGCGCCGCCTCCCGTGACCATTGCCAGCAACAGGAAACCGCCACCGATGAGCATCAACGCCGCACCAATGAGCATCAGAACCCCAATCAGTCTCACCCATGGCCGCGTCTCTGTCAGTAATTGAATCAGCTGGCGGAACGAGGGGTCAAGATGGGGATCCGCGTCCGCATAATGTCCTCCACTGGTATGTTCGCTTACCGCGAATGGATTCTGCTCTGACATCTCAATCTTTCACTTTGAGTTTCGCATGTACCGGAGAGACCTCGCGGGAACATTCTGTCGCTGTTATGGTATGACGACCATGGTACGTCAATTCCGGATGCATAGCGAACCGGTCACCTGCTGCGAAGGGCGTCGCCGTTCGCAGCTGTCCCGGAACTACGGATCAAGCATGGCTGCTTTCGAGGGAAGTCCGTCCAGCGCTGCGCGTAAAAGCCGGCGACACGATTCGGCGTCGTCGCCGCCCGTACCAGGCTCGATCGAAGTCGTTTCGTATCGATCGGCAACGGCAAAGAATGAGTTGTCTTTGTAAAGTTTGTAGCGCTGGTTCTGAGCCCAGACGATTTCACGGCCATTGACACTCTGTCCGTGTTTCTCTGCAGCCGGGCCAAACTTCGGATAGTAATACTGACGGATCCACTGTGGAGGACTTCCTTTCTGCCTAACACACTGTGGCCAGAAACTGCGACCGTCGAGCTCCACGTCCGGCACGGCGGCACCTGTCATTTCCGCCAGTGTCGGCAGGAAGTCTGAAAAATCGACAAGGTCATCGCTCACAGTGCCAGCTGGAACGAGTCCTGGACAATTCACGACCAGCGGTGCATGAGTGCCACCATCAGTAGCGTAGGCTTTTTCTCCCTTACGCGGCTGCTCTGCGAATGGATACGTCAGAGATCGTCCGGTGCCGTTGTCCGTGGTATAGATGACCACGGTTTTTTGCCGGAGTCCGTTCTTCTCCAGAGCGTCGACAAGACGACCGACGCACTTATCAGCATAGGCCGTCATTTCTCGAAACAGGGCGAGACTCACAGCCTTACCGTCGGCTGAATCCGGTGTTCGGACGTACGGCGCGTGGACCCGCACCATTGGGTAGTAGACGAAAAACGGTCGGTCCTTGTTCTGGTGAATAAAGTCCGTCACGAATTTCAGAAAGATGTCCGGGCCATAGTCACGCTCAGTCGTTTTCAACAAAGTTCCGTTCTGCATGATGCTGGGATTCCAGAATCGCGAACGCTCTGTTCCGGGGTAGTTCCACAGACAATACGAGTCGAATCCGCAGACCGGGGCCAGCGAACCATTCGGCGCCCCTTGTAACTGCCACTTCCCGGCAACTGCTGTCGCGTACCCCGCATCTTTCAGCATTGTGCCGAAGGTCGTTTCACTGCGATCCAGAGTGCCGCAACGGACGTAGTTTCGATACCCGTCGCGACCAGTCATGATTTTCACTCGACTTGCTGTACAAACCGGTTCCGAATAGCAGTGATTGAATTTCGCCCCGGTGCGAGCGAGTTTATCAATTCGAGGCGTCGCAAAATAGGCGCTGCCGTAGCAGCTGTAGTTGTCGACGGCAGAATCGTCAGCCATGATCAGCACGACGTTTCGACTGGCTTCGCTGGCAAAAAATGTGCCGTTGTCCACAGTGAGCCCGCATAGCACGAGACACCAGATACGAGGCGTCGCAGCGTGTCGAATGACGTGGCAAATCAGCGGAGTCATCTAAGTATCCAGTAGTAGATTTTGGCGCCAAACAGACACCGGCACCTGCCAGCTTTGCCCCGAGACCGAGGCAGCTGAGGGCAGTCTGTATGATCAGCGGCAATTTTTGCTGGTGCATCGGAAAGCTGTTATCCACCATGCCCTGCTGGTTTGCAAATGAGACAAGAACGTGCCGTGGCAAACACTGAACACACACGCGACAGTGCCGTCGACCTCACGGTTTCATCACAATCCGGAAGATCTCACAATGCATTCGCCTTTCGTCCCGAAGTCCGTTGAGTCACGGATTATGAAAAATTTCGCCCGTCGCTCTGGTAGACTGGGGAAACCGGGAAGACCTTAATTTTGATCCGGGATTCAACAGCTGAGACGATCGGGATTTGTTGTTCCGACTGAATCAATTGTGACGAATGTCGAACTGAGGGTTTTGATGGGCAGTCCCACTACCGACCTGAAGTTGCACAATGTCCGGAAGTTCCAATTTAGATGCCAGCACTTTCCGTCGTGGGCTTAGAATCCGTTCGTTGGGGACGCAGTTGCACGCGGCGGTCGTCGTGACCGTCGTGCTAACGTTGTATTACTGCACCAGCGCCAGACACGATGATGTGATCGCTGCGCCTGACAGCGGAAACCCTCCAATCTCGGTTAAACTTCGCCCACCGCAACTTCGCCCGACCCACATTCACACCAGCGGCGATCAGCCCTACCCGGGCCTTCAGATTGTTTCACGGCAGAAGTTTTCGCGTTTTTCGCGTGTCACCGGCCCTGTCATTCGGCCTCGGACTGTTCACCCCGGCGAACAACGAATTGGACGGTCTCGACGTGTCTTTACGACACCACCGCTGACAATTCAGCAGCCGTCTCCCCGCAATCCGGTACGCCAGCCGTCATCGAGAATTCCCGTAAAAACGATTTCCTCACAAAAAGTTCTGGCATCTCTGCCTGCCCTGAATCATCCGGACGTTGAAGTGGCGACGGATGCACGTGCAGTGGATCAGAATACGTTGTCAAGGTCTCTGGTACCGCAGTCTGCCCGCAAAGTTCTCACTGGCGCGTCCAAAGCAGACGCTGCTGCCACCGACAACAAATCTGATCGGAATCAAATTGTTGAGCCTCCGGAAGCTGTTCCTGAAGCAAGTAGAAAACCGATAGCTGCGCCAATTCCGGGTGCTGCTGAATCGGATGTTGAGCCGTTAACTGCGGCCAGCAACACTCCGCCGACTGCTGAAACTTCTGAATCGCTCAAGTTGACGATACCGGTCGGTCATGACCAGGACAGTTTGTCAGCGACAACGTCTGCCAATGTGTCCGACGAACCTGCCGCCGCCGACAAATCGCCAATTCTCGGCGTGCCAGAACTTCCTGCGGTTCCTCAGAAACACAGGAAGCGGAGTTCTGTACCGCATCATTCGTTTCAGGATGTGGACCTTCCGGCCAGCTTACCAGTCGAACAGCAGTCAGGGTCGCACTGGGGCCATTCGTACTTTGGACCGACTCCCGGAACGTCCGGTTACCGAGCGACGATCGAAAATGACGCAGACTTCTGGATGTCACCGTACGCCGCTCGAGCCGACCAGGCGGCTGGTTCACCGACGTTGTCCGCGATAATACCGCCACTCACCGAGTTGCCGCCGGGGTTCCGACCGTGGTGGGATGCCACAGTTCGAAAATCAACCGGCCTGGCGAAAACTTCCGTGGATGTCGATGTGAGCAAGCTTCTGCAGGACGCAATGCTGTACTCACCGCAGGTCAGCGCAATTCAGACAGAGCCCGAGGTTCAGTACCGAGTTGTCACTCAGGAATCAGCCAAGTTCGACTGGACCGCGTTTCTGGAAGCGACATACGACGATCTGAGTGACCCCATCGGGAACACGCTGACAACCGCCAACGGTGCAACACGGCTGATGACACGAAAAGCAGTGGGCACGAGTGGTGTCCGGCAAAAGAACCTGCACGGTGGAGAGCTGCGAATCGCACAGAACATTGGACACGAAAACCAGAATTCAAGCTTTTTTGTTCCCAACAACCAGGGCACCGCTCGTTTTGAACTCAGTTATCGACAGCCTCTGCTGGACGGAGCGGGACGTACATACAACGAGAGTGAAATCGTACTGGCACGGATTCAGGCAAATTCGTCTGAAGATGAAGTTGTTGACGCACTTCAGGACCACCTGATTAAAGTCACCGAAGCTTACTGGACACTGTATCGCGCAAGGGCCGAGTTTCTGCAGCGGCAGAAGCTGTTTCGTTCGTCGCGCCAAGTGCTGACAACACTTGAGGGTCGCAATCAGGTGGACACCATACCTCGTCAGATCCTGCGGGCAAAAGCAGCGGTCGCGCGGTCTCAGACCGGAATCCAAAGGACAGTGGCCCGTGTGCGGGATGCGGAGGCACAGTTGCGGCTGCTGGTCAATTCTCCGGACATGCTGAACGGTGGTCCCACAGAACTGACTCCCGTCGAATCCCCCGGAATGGTGACAGAAAACACAGACCTTCGCGGTGTTCTGCACACGGCTTTGGTGAATCGCCCCGACATTTCAGCAGCCATTCGCAAAATGCGGGCGTCCGGAGTTCGCCTGGGTGTGAGCCGCACGGAACTGTTGCCACGACTGGATTTTCTGGTGGAGTCCTACGTATCTGACCTGACCGGTGGATCAAATGTCGGAAGATCCTACAGAGAGCAGTTCCGGAATAATCGACCTGGAGTTACGGTTGGCCTGGAATTTGAAATCCCGCTCGGCAACCGGGCGGCACAGGCGAAATATGAACAGCGTCAATGGGAGCTGAAGCGGTCCGTCAACGTCTTTCGTGCATCGGTAGAGAAGTCACTCACCGACGTGGAAATTGCCAACCGTGAAGTCGCGACAGCCTATTCTGAAATGCAGAGTCGTTTTCAAGCGATGTCTGCGGCGGAGAATGAGACGGCCTATCTGCGGGATCGATTCGATGTGCTGCCGATGGTTAAAGATTCCGCAACGCTGTTACTCGAGGACCTGCTGGACTCGTTTGAACGTCTGGCGGATGAAGAGGCAGGATTCGTCCAGGCACTGGTCGACCATGCCGTCGCCATCGTAAAACTGAAAAAGGAAATCGGAGTTCTGCTGCGATCGAGGAATTCCAGCCCAACTGTTAAGTCGTCCGAACAGCAGTGGATGTCGGACCGACTGGATGCGGCCGTCAACGGTCGCTCGGCAAACGCGGATTCAAAGAATTTTTCCGACAATGCTGACGGCCTGCCTGTGGAAGCAAATGTGCCGCGAACGCTGACACCTCAAACATCAACGAACGTCGGCCGCTCAGAAGAAGCTGTCATTCCTGAAATAGGTAACAGCAGCCGGAACGCGGCCACAACATCAAACGGAGCAAAGCCTGCACCATCAACAAAGTCACGGCGTGTCGGCGGACACACGTTTTGACCGAATCGTCGGCTACTGAGATGTCTGAGGCTATCACAAAAAACACGAAACTAAAGCGATTACGGAACCGTGTCTGGGATCCGGGTCACCTGATTCCGCACATTCGCGCTCTGTCGCGCACTCTTTCCGCCTGCCGTGAGTCAGAACTGCAGCGCGAAGCCGAGAGCCTTCGACGTGAACTGTCAGCCGGAGCGGACCATGACGCCCCGGAACTGCTTGTCGCTGGAATCGCTCTGGCGACCGAGGCCGTGCGACGCGGCCACAGAATTGAGCTGTACGATGTTCAGTTGCTGGCGGTGATCCAACTGGCCCGTGGTCATATTACTCAAATGCAGACCGGTGAGGGCAAGACATTTGTCGCGGTCACAACAGCCGCACACCTGGCACTGGCTGGCCGCGGAGTGCATGTAATGACACCAAATACCTACCTCGCCAAACGAGATGCCGCGACTGCCGGTTCATGCCTTACCAGTCTGGGTATGACGGTGGGACTGACGCCTGAACAGGGGCAACCGAACGAAAAACGTATTGCCTACGACTGCGATGTGACATACGGAACCGGTCACGAGTTCGGATTTGACTATCTGCGAGACCAGCTGACTCTGCGAGCTGACGCGCGTCGTCCGTTGGGTGACCGTTTATTGCGAGATCTCAGTTCCGGTGGCAGCCAGGAACGACTGACGATGCAGCGGGGCCTTCTGTTCGGAGTCGTCGATGAAGCAGACAGCGTTCTGGTTGACGACGCGGGCTCTCCGCTCGTTCTCAGCCTGGCGGGCAAAGGGACAGCGCCGGACCTGGATGCTCATCTTGCTGCGCGGGAGGTTGCGAAAGTCCTGGCCGAGGACGTTCATTATCGTTGGGACGTTTCGACCGGACACATTGGACTTATGAAGGAAGGACGGAATCGATGTTATGACGATGACATCGCCATTCCTGCATCGGTGTTGCTGAGACCCTGGACGGCATACGTCGAACAGGCGCTGCGGGCGCTTCACGTTTTTCGTCGGAACGTTCATTACGTGGTTGCCGGCAATGAAGTTCGGATCGTCGATGAAACGACTGGCAGAATTCTGGAAGATCGCGCATGGCAGGACGGTCTGCATCAGGCTATCGAAGCTCTCGAGGGCCTGGTCGTCACACCTGAAAAAGAGTCGCTTGCACAAATTACTCGACAACGATTTTTTCGGCAGTACCGGAATCTGTGCGGTATGACGGGCACAGCGGTCGGATGTGAAGCTGAGTTCCAGTATGTGTACCGCTGTAAAGTCACAGAGATTCCTCAGAACCTTCCATCCGTCCGACGAATCCTGCCCAGTCGATTCTTTGCGACTCCAAAGGCAAAACACAAGGCGATTGTGGAGGACATTGCGCGAATTCATGCCACCCGGCAGCCCGTACTCGTTGGAACGCAGTCAATTTCAGACAGCGACATTATCGGTGAGCTGCTGAGTGAGAAGGGGCTGTCGTTTCAATTGCTGAACGGCCTGCAGAACGCCGAAGAAGCAGAGATCGTCGCCCACGCCGGTGAACGCGGAGCGATTACGATCGCCACGAATCTGGCGGGACGTGGCACGGATATCAAAGTTCCGGAGTATGCACTGGCCCTGGGCGGGCTGCATGTGATCGTCGCCGAATGTCAGTTGTCCGGTCGCATGGACCGTCAACTGATCGGTCGATGTGGCCGACAGGGACAGCCCGGTGCGGCTCAGACATTCGTGTCAGCGGAAGACACCTTGCTAAAGCGGTTCGGAAAATGGCTGGGCGCTACGATTCGCCGTGATGCCGAGGACGATCTTGAAACTCGCGGAGACTTTTCGAGGCCTCTGCGTCGCATGCAGCAGGCAGCCGAAAAACAACATTATCTCGGACGGGCCAAATTGTTGCGTCAGGATACGGCACGCGACACGCTGTTCGGTCTGTGACCAGACGTTATTCGCAGGCGTGAAGAGAGGTCGCATGACTACGATGCGACCTGGTTGATAATGGAGACCTTTGACGCCCCGCCGGGTGGTCAAAGGGACGACCAGACGCTGTGCGTTATTCAACCGCTGTCATTGTGCAGACGAATTCCAGCCGAGCCGTGACTTTTCCGCCGACGGTGACTCGCCCTTTCAGGTAAAAGGCATTCGAAAGACGTTCGGTCAACTCAACTTCCAGCTGAATCGTCTCGCCGGGACGGATCAAACGGCGGAACTGCGTGTTATTCTGACGGGTCACGACGGGGACCATCGCGTCGTCGAGGGTGATCTGTTTGGAGATCAGCACAGCACCTGCCTGAAAACAGGCTTCGCACTGCAGCACGCCCGGGAACACCGGAAAGTCAGGATAGTGCCCCTGAAAAACGGGCAGATCCGGCGACAGGTGCGTGGTTGCCACGATGCGGTCCTCAGAAATCTCTGTGACCTCATCCAGCCACAGAAACGGCGATCGATGCGGAATGCACGCTTTAATTTCGTTAACGTTCATGTTTGGCTGTTCAACATCACACAAGTGGGGCGGGAAACACAACACCACCCCCTGGTTCTGAAAACGCGACTCAGACCCCGCGTACCATGACAGTACCCGCCACGGCGGACGCGATGAAGAACGTCCTTCGAGTGTTACAGTTCGATCTTGAGCTCTTCGATTTTTCGATACAGACTCGAGAGCCCCAGCTTCAGACGTTTAGCCGCTTCTTTCTTGTCCGGACACTGCTTCAGAACGCGCGTGATATGCAGTCGTTCGTAGTGTCGCAGGGCAGAACGAAGATCGTCCGTGTCCGGCAGGCTGGTGCCCAGGCCAAGCAAATCCGGGGGAAGATCCGAAGGCTGAATCTCGTCGCCTTCGCACATCATGACGGCTCGTTCGATCGCGTTGTCAAGTTGTCGAACATTGCCTTTCCAGTGTGCGGCCATCAAGGTCCGAATCGTTTCACTGGAGGCTCCGGTAACCCGTTTGCCCATCGCTTCGGAATGCCGCGTCATGAAGTATTCGACCAGTTCCGGAATATCGTCCAGTCTTTCCCGGAGCGGAGGGATGCGGATCTTAACGCCGTCCAGGCGGTAGAAGAGATCCTCCTGAAAGTTCTCGTCGGTGACTTCGCGCATCAGATCTCGTGAGGTGGCGGCAATAATTCGCGCCGTCACGTTCACCGTCTCCGAAGCTCCGGCCGGAGTGATTTCCTGATACTCAATCGCCCGCAGAAGTTCCGACTGAGTCCCCAGCGGCAGTTGTGCAATTTCATCAAGGAAAACGGTGCCTGTGCCAGCGGTTCGGAACAGTCCCGGCTGACCACCTTCCATGCCAAACAGCTGTGCTTCCAGCAATTCCACAGGGCGAGTGCCGCAGTTGACGGCCAGAAATTTCTCATCGTTGTTCGGACCAGCCGTGTGAATCTCCCGAGCAAAAAGTTCTTTGCCGGTGCCCGTTTCACCAACCAGCAGCACGTTGGAATTCGTGGCAGCAACTTTGCGAATCGTGTTCAGAGTGTCCTGCAGCACGCGGCTGCTGCCCATAATCTGGTCGAATCCAGCGCGGCGATCCAGATCCTTCCGCAGCCGCTGATTTTCCAGATACAGATCCTGGAACTGAAATAGTCGCTTCAGACGATTAACCAATTCATCAAAAATGACCGGTTTAACAAGGTAGTCAAAGGCACCTGCGGTAAATGCGCCAACTGCGTTTTCCACGGTGGCATAGGCCGAGATAATTAGGACGAACATGCCTGGATTCAGGCGGTGCAGGCGTCGCATCAACTGCACGCCGTCAGCATCCGGCAGCTGCACATCACATATTCCGACGTCAAAGTCCCGCTCCCGAACGAGCTTCAGGGCATCTGCCGCATTCGCTGCAGCTTCGACATCGAAGCCCTCGCCGGTCAGAAATTCCGACAGCGTCTCGCGGATGATGTCTTCGTCTTCGACGATCAGGATAGATTTACTCAGAAAGGATGGGTCCGGCACTCTTTGACCTCGCAGATCAGACGATTGGCTCGCCATCGAAACGTAAGACACAGTGTAAAGGGGAGTCTCATAATCAGGAACTCCCTGTTCTCTGGCAGGTGTGGAGATAATCGCAACCCGTGATTGCGGATGCAAACGGGCAGCGAGGGAATCCCTGCAGAAGTGCAAACTCACCCGCCAATCTGGCCGTTTGGACGGTTCCGCCACGAGAAAGTGCCAATCTCCCGGGGGGCTGACTCGGTTTAAGTCAATCCACACTGCACTGACCCGTTCAGCCGAATTCCCTGAATCAGCCGCCCATGAAGCAGGAACATTCCGGCTTACCCCCGTCCGCTGGCACGAAATCCCGTTGGTGCGACAGGTCCGGGTCAGGAGCAGTCATGTGGCTGCAGCGGGCCTTCGACGTGACAGCGTGGGGTACGATCCGATGGTCTCAGCAACAGTTCCCGAACCAGAGACACTCCCATCTGCCCGTGAAAGGCGTCTGACATTTATGCCCAGCGCCGTAAAATGTTTCCGCAGTACGGCCAGAATCTGACCAGGTTGGGTGTTTGAACGGGTGATTGGAAATGTCCGAGCAGAACGTGATGGCAAGACGTGGAATTTCAAAGCTGATGCTTGTGTCAGGCGGCTTTCTATGGGCGACCGCCATCGCCAGTCTGGTGGCTGTTTCACAGAACAGCAGCAGCCCAGAGACAAGCGAGGACGGTGGGAACGTCCCGTCTGTCAACGGCACAGCGTCATCACCCATCAAACCGGGTGAACAGAAATCGTCTGTCAGAATCGGTTTTCCAGCAAGAACGTTGCCCGAGTTTAACCTGCAGGAATGTATGGGCGAAAAACTGCGACTGAAGGATCTGAAGGGCAAACGCTGGGTCGCGAGTTTTGTATTCACTCGATGTACCAGCACCTGCCCCATGATCACTAAAGCGGTGATGGATCTGCATGACGACAAACGAGTTGCGGAAAATGCTGCGGACGTGACATTCGTCAGCTTCACCGTTGACCCGAATTTTGACGATGTTGAGATTCTGAAAACGTACTCGGAAACCTGGAGTCCGGACCGAGAGCGATGGAAATTTCTGACCGGTAGTCAGCAGCAGATCTACGAGTTGATTGTCAAGGGATTCGGACTGTATGTGAAAGAGAACCTGGGCGATAACCGTCGGGCGGGCTTTGAGGTGGCCCATTCGAATCGGGTGGTCCTGGTGAATGAAGACGGCATACCGGTCGGTACGTTCCTTGCCACGCGCGAAGAAGACATGGTCAAGCTTCGTCGAATCCTGACCGGCCGTGACAAATTTCCGCAGCCGGGAGCCGCATCAGAATTCAGTTTTTCCACATCCGAGGGCAAACCTCTGCAGATTCAATTTGAAGTACAACCTGCCGACTCGGACAAGGCTGAAGAAGAAGTTGTACCATCAAGTGACAAACCGAAAGGCGGAAGCAGTCCACCGCCCGCCGCTGAAAACAACACAGGCAGTGACTCAACAACTGCGGCACCCGTTTCCGCCACGGCGCATAATGCCAACATCGAGCGGCGTTTGCCGTCATGGGCGAAGCGACTGCCCCCGGTCAACGCCAGCCTGAATACTCTGGCCGCCATCCTGTTGATCTGTGGACTCATTGCGATCCGCAAAAAAAGAGAACTGGTTCACCGCAACTTTATGGTTTCGGCGTTTCTGACATCTGCTGTGTTTCTGGCCTGCTATCTTGCTTATCACTACGCGTTGGGCAAATACACGGGCGAACACGGTAAGCGATTTCCCGGGCACGGAATCGCGGGCGTTGTTTATCAGCTGATCCTGTGGCCGCACATCGTGCTGGCAGCATGTGTGCCGGTTCTGGCAATCCGCGTGTTTCAGCATGCCTTCGCCGAGCGCCGAGCAGCACACCGCAAACTGGCAAAGATCACCTTTCCCATCTGGATGTTCGTATCCGTAACGGGCGTGATCATTTATGGAATGCTGTACCACTGGCCAGTGGCCGTTGCGGCGCCGGCAGTCAACGGATAAGGCCGAGCACCTCGGGCTCCTGTCAATTGATGTCAGGTCTGTCCACGAGCCGGATTTTTCCACACGAAGATGTTCTCTTCACGAATCCGGAGATAACTGTCGTAGCGGCACAGATCGATCAAATTGGCGACCACCGCGTCCTTGACTCCGCATGTTTCTTCGTGAGTGTGGCTGCAGTTCGGAAATCGGCAGTACGGAACAAACGGGCGGAACTCGATAAAGTATCCGTCCACTTCTTCCAGCGTGACGTCCCACAGTTCAAACTGTCGAATGCCGGGTGTGTCGGCCACCCAGCCACCGTTCTTCAGCGGCAGCAGGCGGGCACGTCGAGTGGTATGCCGCCCCTTTGTGTTACTGTCGCTGACGTCAGACGTACCCAGATTCAATTGTGAATCGACGACATTCAGCAGCGATGACTTCCCCACTCCACTCTGCCCGCTGACGGCCGTCTGTCTGTCCTGCAGATACCTTCTGAGCTGGTCGATTCCGCGACCGTCAACCGCACTGGTCAGAATCACCGGATATCCGATCCGACCGTATACGGCAGCGACCTGTTCCAGATACGCAATATCCAGCAGGTCTGCCTTGTTAATGCAGACGATAGCATCAACCTGGTGGCGTTCGGCCATGACAAGGTATCGGTCGATCAGATTCGGCTTCAGGTCCGGGTCGGCAGCCGACGCCACGATCAGAATCTGGTCAATATTGGACACGAGAATGTGTTCCCGCCCCTGACTGTTCCGTGAAATCACGCCATGCCGCGTTTCGACACGTTCCACAACGCCCTGATAATCGTCCCCGGCCGGCCGAAACAGAACGCGGTCACCGGTCACGACAACGCTGCGGCTGTCTCGAGCCAGTGTTCTCAACACTCCACGAATTGTGCATTCGTAGCACCGACCGTCGTGCAAAGCCTGTACCTGGCAGTTAAGTCCGATGAAGCTGGTGACACGCCCCTCCAGACATCCTTCCAGATCAATCGATCGCAACAGCTGATCACCCTCGGATTCCACACCAACAACAGTACGCCGTCGACTGATCGCCCCTTTCCCGCTGAGACGTTCGCCACTTTCGGTATCTTCCGCAGCAATTTCGTCGCTCAGCAGTTCATGGGTGAGATTCTGATCCCGGGCCCGCGTTTGTTTGTTACGGCGAAGGTCAACACGGACTTTGTTACCCCGCCCGCCTTTTCTCTTGCCTCCGCCTCGTCTTGCCATGGGTCCAGTCAGTGGTCCGGCCACGTTTTTGTGGTGTATTGATTCTCGGGACCGGCATTCCTGGCGTGCCCCAAACAAGTGATTATTCCTCGTTTCGCGGAGATCCCTGTTGGTCAGGATCATGCGTGCCTCGATTCTCCGACGGGGCTCGGTTCATTACGCCAGGACCTCTCTGACGACATGGCCGTGCACATCCGTCAGGCGAAAATCCCGACCCGCCAGATGAAACGTCAATCGTTCATGGTCCAGCCCCAGCAGATGCAGCACTGTCGCCTGCAGATCGTGGACATGGACGGGCGATTCCACCACATGAAAACCAAAATCGTCCGTGGCACCGAGCGTCATCCCTGGTTTGATGCCGCCACCGGCCAGCCACGATGTAAAAGCCTGAGGATGATGGTCACGGCCAAGCGATCTTCCGAGTGCCGGATTGGATTCGACCATCGGCGTACGACCGAACTCCCCGCCCCAGATAACAAGTGTTTCGTCCAGCAATCCGTGTTCCTGAAGGTCTTCGACGAGCGCCGCGGAGGCCTGGTCTGTGGTCCTGCAGTTGTTCCTGACGTTGCCCTCCACGTTGCTGTGAGCATCCCATCCGCTATGATAAATGTTGATGAAGCGGACGCCGCGTTCGACCATCCTGCGGGCCAGCAGGCACGCCCGCGCAAACGAAGGCTTGTCCGGCTCGCATCCGTACAGGTCGAGTGTGTTTTTTGATTCGCTTTTCAGCTCCATCAGTTCCGGTGCAGAAACCTGCAAACGGGCCGCCATTTCAAACGAAGCAATTCGTGTCGCAATCTCAGGGTCATAGACAACTGCCAGACGCTGCTGGTTCAGGTCGTTCACCAGATTGTAGGTATCGGCCTGAAGCTGCTCGCCGACGCCTGGTGGACTGTTGACGTTCAGGATCGGATCACCCTGACTGCGAAACCGGACGCCGGTGTAGACCGTTGGCAGGAACCCACTGGACCATAAAGCCGCACCGCCGCTTAGACCGGACCCCGTACTCATTACGACGAACGCGGGCAGGTCCTTTGTTTCTGAACCCAGGCCGTACAACGCCCACGAGCCTATTGAAGGTCGCCCGGGCTGTGAAAAACCGGAATTCAGAAATATCTGAGCCGGAGCGTGATTGAATTGATCTGTATGCAGTGACTTAATCAGACAAACTCGGTCGGCGATCCGAGCCAGGTGCGGCATCGCTTCTGAGATTTCGGCTCCGGATTCCCCGTGTCTGCCAAACTTGAAGCGTGGCCCCAGCACGGCAGCATCCGGCTGAATGAAGGCGTATCGCTGGTCACCGATTACCGATTTCGGCAGTGGCTTCCCTTCCAGCTTCGCCAGCATTGGCTTGGAGTCGAATAACTCAAGCTGGCTGGGAGCTCCCGCCATAAACAAATGAATGACGGCTTTGGCTTTTGGCTCAAAGTGCGGTTTTCGCAGCGCCAGCGGATCCCGGTCCGTTCCGGTCGCCCCCGCCGTCAACTGTGACAGTGCCGTTGCCCCAAGGCCGACACCGCACTGCGATAAGAACCACCGACGTGCGATTGAGTTTTGAAGATCCGCTGTCATGATCACTATGGTAACTCAACTTCGGACCGTATAACACGGCATGTCCAGAACAATTTCCCTCATCTCATCCGATGACGTCGCGGCCGGCAGTACGGCGGAAATCGTGGCCGAAGGGCGCATCTTTGCGGTCTACAACGTGGACGGTACATTTTATGTATTGGATGGCATCTGCCCGCACGCCGGTGGGCCACTGGGCAAAGGGACGCTGAATGGACAGGTCGTGACATGTCCGTGGCATGGCTGGCAGTTCAACGTGACAAACGGCCAGCATTGCCTGAACGACACCCTGTGTCAGCCACGGTATGACGTCGAAATCCTTGACGGCCAAGTCTGTGTGTCTTTGCCAGACTGAGGCTGCCTGGGCAAGAACCGGCCACGTGTCGCGCGTGAACGCAACGACTCTGAGAAGCCCGAGGAGGTGTCCAGTCGATAGTGTGGACGTCTGGCGGTGCGGCCAACTTTCACCCTAACAATTCGATATCGACAGAATTTGGTTGGTCGTGTCAATGTTACCACTGATTTACATCGCGGGACGCATTGCTCTGATTCTCCATTCTGATATTTTTTCCTCCGCTTTTTTGGGCCCCGTCGCCGAAAAGCAGTCGGATCCGCCCGTCTTCAGAGAGTTTGTCCGAGGAGTTCTCTCGGACGGCGCAGTCGCTCAATCCCAGACGGAATTGCCTCTGTTTCCGCAGGACGGTTGAAGATTGCATCCAAAGTCGCGATGCTTGCGCAAAACGCGGTCTGAAGCCATAGAAAAATGGGCAGCCTGCCGATGTAATCTCGACCGCCGGTTTCGACGCGTTGTCGGGAACCGTAGTTGTCGACTGACGGTTTTGATTTTGTAAAGGAATGATAGATGTCAATGTATGTTGGTGAATCGCTGATTGGCGAAGGTCTTGAAGTCGCTCACATCGACCTGTTGATCGGTGACAAGAGCGGCCCTGTCGGCGCAGCATTTGCCAGTGCTCTGGCCGATCAGAATATGGGACACAGCAATCTACTGGCCGTAATGGAACCCAATGTTGCCGTGAAACCATCGACCGTGATGATCACGAAGGTAACGATTAAGGGTGCCAAACAGGCCGTACAGATGTTCGGTCCGGCTCAGAAGGCTGTGGCTGATGCGGTTTGTGATTGTGTGAAGTCAGGAGTCATTCCCAAGGATCAAGCCGACAATCTCTGCATTGTCTGTGGCGTATTCATCCATTGGCAGGCTGAAGACGACAAGAAAATCTACGAATACAACTATGCGGCCACCAAGGAATCCATTGAACGAGCCATGAAGAATGAGCCGTCAGTAGACGAAATGCTGGCAAAGAGAGACTCGGCTGAACACCCGTACTACAAGGGTTGATAACTGTCGGAGAGTTTTCGACAGGTCGAACAAAAAAAATGGCCAGGTCTGATCCAGACCTGGCCATTTTTTTATGTCTGTCCGTCTCAGACGTCCAGCCCCATCATTCGCATCAGCTCGATGGCATTGCTGCGCTGCACCACACCTTCACGCAGCTTGTAATCAAACGTCATCTGCCCGTCGCTGACCTGATCTTCAAAATGCATATTGACGGCCCTGCCATCCATCGAATCAACGATGTCGGTCAGTGTCAGGTCATGAGTGGTCACCATGCCCACTGCCGATTTGTCGACCAGACTGCGGATGACCGCTTCCGCACCGCGGCGGCGGTCGTGTGAGTTGGTTCCGCTCAGAATTTCGTCCAGCAAATACAGCACTCGCCGTGACTCGTCAGTCAGGTCGACGACGGCCTTCAGACGCTGCACAACACTGAAGAAGAAAGATCGTCCTTCCTGCAGGGAATCGCTGACTCGCATCGCCGTTCCGATTTGAAACGGAAAGGATTCAAATGCTGTGGCATTCACGCGGGCTCCGCAGTATGCCAGCACCAGATTACTGCCGACCGACCGCAGAAGCGTACTCTTTCCCGACATATTGGACCCGCTGATGAGCATCAAGGGCGTGTCTTCGCTCAAGGTCACGTCGTTGCACACACATTCGGCAGCGCCGATCAGTGGGTGTCCAAGTCGCTCTGCCCGAAACGCGACCTTCTGGTCCGAAAGCTGTGGCAGACAATAATCTTCATTTTCAAAGCTGAAGCCAGCAACACTGGTGGCGACTTCGAGTGACGTCACAGCATCCAGCCAGTCCGGCACGCGTGAACCATAAAGACTCCGCCACCGTTCAATGCGATGAGTTAAAAGTATGAACAACCCGAACATCCACGCGAGCGGCAGAAAGAACTGATTCCGCAGTGCGTTGTTCAGCCATTGAACCTGGCTGCTGAGTTCCCTGATGCGTACCGACGCGATTACTCCGTCAACACACAGCTGATCCTGCAGCTGCTGGAGCGACGGTTCGGCAAAGGGAAACGTTTCGAACTGCTGTGCGACATCCGACAGTTGATGCAGCGCCAGGTCAACGGAATCAACGCGGTCCATGACCGCCCTGATTCTCCGTCGGTTTGCGTAAATGAACGGCGCCTGCAGCAGCAGCATCAGAAGTATGGCGGACCCGGTCAGTCCACTGCCAAAGACCAGAACCAGAACCACGACACTCACCAGCCCCAGTAATCGCGTTCCCCAGATGGCAAAAGTCGAAAACGAACTTGCTGGTTCGCTCAGCCAGCCACTCAGCGCTGCTTCCGCGGCCTTCCAGTCCGCCGTGTCGTCAATCAGGGCCAGTTGTTCTCGCAGAGACACTTCATTTCTGAGTGATTCTGCCTGTTGTTGTCTCACTGTCACCACGTCCGCAGAGGCCACGGTGGTCAACCATGCCGCAAGCTTTCGGCGACCCGGCAGCGTCCGGCACTCATTCAATTTCTGGAACAGCGAACCGTTACCGAAAACATCGAGATCTCCGGCCCAGGGATGCCCCGCATCGACAAATTCGGCACCATCCACAGGAAACGTCCGCCAGGCACCGTCAAGACGTAACAGACATCGAGTGTAGAACTGTTCTGCGCCGGATTCGCGTTTGAGTTCTCGCACGATGGGTTGGTGAAATCGCACAACCGCAGCGAATGCCGCGGCGGGCAGCAACATCCACCAGAAGGACACGGACCGATCACCAATACAAAGACAGCCCGTCAGCAGAAGTGCGACGAACAGAACGATCCGCACTCGGACAACAAAGCGATCTCGGGACTTCAGGCGATCCGCATGGACTCGACATTCGTTCATCCGCCGCTGATACACTGCGGCGGCTGACGATGTCGAACCCGGAGAAACTGTCTTTGACTTCAAATCCAACTACGCCACTCGCAATCGCTGCAGAAAAAAATGCGTTCCTGTTATTCACTCGGACGCGGTCGACGTCTTGCTTGGGGACGTCGGCCCTGTGGAGGAGCAAAAGTACGCTGAACTTCTTCCAGCGCCGTCCTCCCTTCGACAACCAGTCGGATGGCGTCCTTCTGCAACGTTCGCATGTCATCAGCCGCCATCTGGTCTTTGACCGCCTGCGGGTCCATTCCCTTGGCGACAACTTCCTTCATGCCATCGGTCATTTCCAGAACTTCGTAGGCCGCAGTGCGTCCGTGAAGCGGGACGCCGTCACAGTCTTCACAGAGTTCTTCAATGGAAGGGGCTTCTGGATCATCGGGATCGGGCGGCGCGGGCGCTCGGTACAGGATGGTCGTTTCGGGCGGCAAATTTAGTCGTTTGAGCAATTGAGGATTGGGCCGGAAGGCCTGTTTGCAATCGTCGCACAGTGTGCGAATCAATTTTTGCGTTATCACAGCCTTCAAGTGCTGATTAACCAGATCGATGCCGACCCATTCTATCAACTGCTTAACCGCTTCCGCCGGTGTCTTTGCCGGGATCTCAGCCATGAAGCACAATCGATCCGCAAACTGACACATCATTTGAACGACGGCCGGGTCGGTCAATGGAGGCATGTAAATGACATCCGCTTCACGCCGCAGGATGCGGTCGAAGCTCAGTTCAAGATCGTGCCCTTCTTCCGGCTCATAGTCTGCGACGTTCGTCAGTTGCTTACCACCAACGTCAGCCATGCTGTGGACCGAATACAAATAAGGGTCGACACTGTGTATCGCACAAATGGAAAGCGAGGTAACACCGCTTTCGGGCGGTCCGCAAATCAGAATAAGCCCCTTGCTGTCTTCCGTGAAACCTCGCAACTGTGCCGACAGGTCTTCAGGCATTCCCGCATCAGCAGGCTTGAGATACGTAATCTTGGGATTTTCAACACGAATTTTCAGTCGCTCCACACCGGGCTTCAACAGAACAGTGTCCGTCAGCAGCTCGTATCTGACCTCTTCGAATTCCGCATTGATACCCCCCGACTGCGGTTCGTTGCGTTCCTGCGAATTGAGACCGGCCAGAACCTTGATCATCTGAATCATCGCCATGCCACGCTGGCCGGGAATGGCCCCCGCCGGATAGGGAATACCGTCCACCACAAACCGAATGGTGACACGTCCCTGAGACGGTTCCAGCAATATGGAATGGGCGCGGCGAGACAGTCCGTCAGAAATCATCTTCTTGACGGGAACCAAGGCCGCTTTAACAAGACGTGGATTCTGCTTCAGATTTGTTTCGCGACCAAACATCGGTCCCTGAAACAACACCTGTTCCATATCTTCCTGATCGATATCATCGTCTTCGTCGTCACCGCGTCCCACAGTTCATACCTTTCAATATTCACTTCACAGGTCCGTGACCATCGGCACGCGTGCCGAAGTCATCCGCTTTTATTGCCCGAATGCCGGTCGGCACACAGTAATGGCTGGCCACGTATCCTTAGTGATGAATACGTGTTGTCTTCGAATCCGGCCCAGCGACCCACGTAAGCCGACCAACATATTTCATATGTCAGTTCAACTTTCAGTTGAGGAACATGCCCTCGAACCGAACGCATTGTTATGAACCCGTCCGGCAATGACCAGAGTTACGGCGGCACGAGGTGAATTTGCAGCTTTTTTGAGGCATATTGACGACAAAAAAACGGATAGCACGGATCAGTGGCAGCAAAGAACCGGGCCACGGAAACAGCGAATTGAGCCGTAATGTTGAGCCTGGAATCACCCTGACGACTGGCCGAACTGCAGATCCAGGATGAGATTTCGCACATCGCAAGCGTGAAGTCGATCGCGTTCCACTTGCTTTGAGGAACATACGAAGACCGGGCCATCCGCTGTCAGCCGATCGTCAGCAGGCAGCCGACCATGGCTGCCTTTGACAACGGTTGCATCCAGACCGATCAGGTCCATGTAGTAACGAAACCCCAGCTGTTTTCTGGCCAGGCGCCGAGCGACCTTGAGCTTCGGAAAGGATATCGCGGGATCCAGCAGTAACTCAGCCGGATCGTAGCCCGGCTTCCGGTGAATATCGACCGTGCGTGCATAGTCGGGTGCCAGCTGATCATCGTTCCAGAAGTAATAGGTAAACCAGGCATCCTGACTGCTGAGTGCAACCAGATCACCGCTGCGTTCGTGAGCCAGACCGACCTCGACCTGTTGCGCACGGTCGAAAACCGACTCCACACCATCAATCCCGCTCAGGATGCCGCGAACCGTTTCAATGTCGTCCGCGCGCCTGACGTACACATGAGCCACCTGGTGGTCGGCAACTGCGAACGCCCGAGACGCTCCGCAATCCATGGTCTCCCACCCCAGCGGTTCTACTCGAGCACGCAGCAGACCGTGTTCTCGCAGCACTCGGTTGACGTGAATCGGCCTGGAAACCTCCGTGATACCGTATTCCGAAAGGACAACGACATCAGCATCGCGCTGTCGAGCCGCGTCAATCAGTTTTCCCGCTTCGGCATCCACAGCACGCACGTCCTGTGCGATGGACGGATGGTGCGGGCCAAGCCGCTGCAGGTTGTAATCCAGGTGGGGCAGATAGACCAGCAGCAGCGACGGGGCGTGTTCCTGCAGCACCTCAACACTGGCGTCTGCAATCCAGGCTGTACTTTTGATATCCGCCGTGGGGCCCCAGAAGTTGAACAACGGAAACTGACCAAGACGCTGCTGCAGATAATCTCGCAGCTCCGGCGGTTCACTGTAGGAATCAGGAAGCTTGCGGCCGTCTGCAGGGTACGATGGACGCGGAGTCACCGACCAGTCCACGTCGGCGTACATGTTGTACCACCAGAACATCTTGGCCGTCGTGTGGGCGGAGTCACGCTGCCGAGCCGTTTGAAACACCCGTTCACCAGAAATCAGATGATTCGACTGTTTCCAGAACATGACTTCCGCCAGATCTCGAAAGTACCAGCCATTGGCCACGATTCCGTGTTCGGCCGGCATCAGCCCCGTCAGCATGGAGGCCTGCACAGAGCACGTAACGGCCGGCAGCACTGTCTGCATCGGTCGAGCGAAACCGTCCGCCAGCAGGGACTGGATATTCGGGGTGTTGTCGCCAATCATGTCATAGGTCAGCCCCACAACATTGATGACGACAAGCTGGCGATGAGAACGACTGTCTGATGGCATGTGTGATCTTTATGTGGCGATTCCAGCTTCTGCACAGGATCCTGCAGCTGCGTCACTGTTGAACCCGTGAAACCACGACAAACGGCCGGACAAGCAGTCGCGGAGGCACCGCCCAAAGGTAAATCTGTGCGCATGTCGACGGACAAGACTTGCCATCAAATGCCTTTGCAATGGCGAGGAAAGTAGTGAACTATTGTAATAGTCAGCCATGAATGTAAGGAAGGAAGACGTCAATGTTTGCGACGACGACGGTGGATCGCTACGTTCTGCAGTTCATTCTCACGCTCTCGCGTTGACAGAAAGCTTAACCGCATGCACCAATGCACTCGATTCACACTCGTTTTAACGTTGTTCTTAACAGCGTTACCTCCCGTGCTCAGCGAAGCTGCGGACCAGCAAGTCGTCGATTTCTCGCGCGAAGTGCTGCCGATTCTGTCGAATAAATGTTTCATCTGTCATGGTCCGGATGCCGCGGAAATCGGCGAAAACATGCGTCGACTGGATTCCAGCGAAGCGGCATCAGCGGTCAGCGACAACGGTCGTGCCATCGATCAGGATGCTCCCGAACGCAGCTTGATTCTGTCTCGAATTCATTCCCCTGACAATCCGATGCCACCAGACGATGCGGAAAAACAATTAACAGAAAAGGAACGGGATACGCTGAGTCAATGGGTGCGACAGGGCGGCGCCTACGCAAAACACTGGGCTTTTGTTCCGCCACAGAAGACGCTGCCCGCAGGTTCAGAGCCGACGACAGACGGCAGCCACGCCATAGACTCGTTCATCCAACAGCAGCTTGCGGAACAAAACATTGATTTTGCTGTTGCCACCGACTCTGCATCCCTGGCTCGCCGAGCCGCCCTGATTCTGACCGGACTGCCACCCGAGCCGGAGCAACTGGCGAACTTTCTTGCGGATCAGACCCCCGACGCCTATGAGCGATTTGTCGAACAACTGCTGACGAATGCTCGTTACGGCGAGCACCAGGCTCGTTACTGGCTGGACGCCGTGCGCTACGGCGACACGCACGGGCTGCACCTGGATAATCGTCGTGGAATTTATCCTTACCGCGATTGGGTCGTGCGAGCGATGAATAGCAATCTGCCGCTGGATGACTTTATCACATGGCAACTTGCCGGTGATCTGCTGCCCGATCCGACTCTGGAACAAAAAGTCGCCACGGGATTCGTGCGCATGAATCCAACAACTTCCGAAGGCGGAGCCATTCCGGCAGAATTCCAGGCAAAGAACAACTTCGACCGTACAGAAACACTGGGCACGGTACTGCTGGGATTGTCGCTAACGTGTGCCCGCTGTCACACTCACAAATACGATCCGATTCCGCAAACTGAGTACTACCGTCTGCTGACATTCTTCAACAGTACAGCCGAACCCGCCATGGACGGCAACAAGTACGAGTTCGGCCCCGTGTTGAAAGTTCCTCAGCATCAGGATGCATGGGAGCAACTTGCAAAACTTGAATCACAGCGAGCACGTCTCACCGCCGAGGCAGCCGCGACCATTGGCAACGGCATCACGTTGTCGAACGAAACAGAGAAGAACTGGGATAATGCAGCAGCCGGTGCAAGGCTGGCAATAATCGCTGATCCGGCTGGCCCGTTTGCAACATCTTTGCTGCACAAATCCGCTTTGGAATTGAAACAGGAATTTTCAACGGCAGAAAAGGAATTTACCACAACTCTGGTGGCTCAGGACCTGCCGGAACCGCGAGTCACCAAAGTGCTTCACCGAGGCGAATACAACCAGCCGGTTGGTGAACCACTGGAACCCGGCATTCTGAGTGCCATGGGCAGCTTCCCGCCTGATGCGCCACGAAATCGCCTGGGACTCGCCAGGTGGATGACGTCGCGTGAACACCCGCTGGTCGCTCGAGTCCTGGTGAATCGCATCTGGCAGCGAGTCTTCGGCTACGGCCTGGTTCGAACGCCGGAAGATTTCGGTGTTCAGGGTCAGCAGCCCACTCATCCAGAATTGCTGGACTGGCTGGCCGTCGAATTGCAGGAAAGCGGTTGGGACCTGAAAAACATGCTGCGTTTGATGATTCACAGCCGCACGTTCAGACAATCATCGGCATGGCGGACCGACGTGCCGGATCCTGAGAATCGCCTTTTCGCACGAGCCTCAGGCTATCGACTGGATGCTGAAGTGCTGCGTGACATGGGACTGTGGGCCAGCGGTCTGCTGGATCCGCACATGGGTGGCGAAGGCGTCAAACCGTATCAACCAGTCGGAATGTGGCTGGCGATGGCTCACCCGGGCAGCAATACAAAACTTTACGAACGTGACAAAGGTCGACTTCTTTATCGCCGCAGTCTGTACGTGTACTGGAAACGCACCAGTCCGCATCCAATGATGACGCTCTTCGACGCGCCAGATCGGGAATCCAGCTGCGTGCGTCGGTCGCGAACGAATACGTCGCTGCAGTCACTCGGCCTGCTGAACGAAACGCAGCGGATCGAAATGTCTCGCACACTGGCCGAACGGTTACTGGTCGAACGGGACACAGATGACACAAGACTCGATCTGCTGTTCACTATGCTGGCATGCCGGCAACCGGGTGAAGCAGAACGTTCCGCCTGCATACAGCTGCTGAAGGAGATGAAGCAGCGGTACCAGGAATCAAACGAAGATGCAGTAGCTCTGCTGGCAACCGGCGAGATCCCACGAAATAATAAACTCGACGTGGTTGAAGTCGCCGCATGGTCACAGGTGACAACGGTTGTGCTGGCCAGTGATGCAGCAATATTGGTGTACTGATTTCAAATATCGTCCTCGCGTCTCGTACTCGTCCTTCATCCTCGGATTCCGGCGATTAACGAATCGAGTACGAGAAGACGAGCAGGAATTACGAGGACGAAGAAAGAATACACTCATGGCAAACGCAAACCCACTTCGTGAACACGGTCTGCTGACCACACGTCGGCAATTGTTTGGTCGGTCCGCACTCGGTCTTGGCACCGCAGCGCTTGCCGGGTTACTCGGCCGGGATCTCCGCGCAGACACCAGTGGCACGCTGGACGCAACTCATCATCCCGCTTCGGCGAAACGGGTTATTTATCTGTTCATGAGCGGCGGCCCCAGTCACCTGGATCTGTGGGACTATAAGCCCAAACTGAAGGACATGTTCAATCAGCAGTTGCCTGCCGATGTTCGCGACGGCCAGCGAGTCACCGGGATGACGGCCAACCAGAAAAACGGGCTGCCTCTGTGCCCCAGCAAATACCTTTTTCGCAGATACGACAACAATCAGGACGGAGTCTGGATCAGCGACCTGCTGCCTCACACGGCCACGGTTGCCAAAGAACTGTGCGTCGTGCGTTCCACCTTCACTGAAGCGATCAATCATGACCCGGCCATTACCTATATTCAGACGGGCAGCCAGATTCCCGGTCGCCCCAGCCTGGGAGCATGGCTCAGCTACGGCCTCGGCAGTCTGAACGACAACCTGCCGCATTATGTCGTGATGCACGCCAAAACAAGTTTTCCGGAGCAAAGTCTGTTCAATCGTCTGTGGGGGCCCGGTTTCCTGTCGTCGCGTCATCAGGGAATTCTGATGAGAAGTCAGGGTGACCCGGTGTTGTATCTCAGTAATCCCGCCGGAGTCTCCGGCCAGGACCGCAGGGCCCAGCTGGACACTCTGGCCGCCCTGAATCAGGAGCAGAACAAACTCTTCGCCGATCCGGAAGTTCTGGCCCGAATTCGTCAGCATGAAATGGCGTATCGCATGCAGACGTCTGTCCCCGAGCTGATGGATCTGTCATCGGAATCAAAAAGCACGTTTGAACTCTACGGAGAAGATGCCCGGACTCCTGGTACATTCGCCGCGTGCTGCCTGAATGCTCGTCGACTGGCAGAACGAGGTGTTCGTAATATTCAGATCTTCCACCGAGGCTGGGATGCTCACGGAGCTCTTCCGCGCGAACATGAATCGCAGTGCCGCGACATCGACCAGGCCTGCGCCGGGCTGATCAAGGACCTGAAACGAAAAGGCATGCTGGATGACACGCTGGTCGTGTGGGGTGGCGAATTCGGCCGCACCTCCTACTGTCAGGGCAACCTGACTCGGCAAAACTACGGCCGCGACCATCACCCTCGCTGCTTCACCACATGGATGGCCGGTGGAGGAATCAAGCCAGGTATTACTTATGGCCAGAGCGATGACTACGGTTACAACATCGCTCACGAGGACGGAACGCCGATGAATTCTCAACCGGACAAAGCAGACTGGACTCCCGGCACGATGCACATCCACGATCGAAACGCCACCATCCTGCATCTGCTGGGCATTGACCATCGCCGGTTAACCTATCGTTATCAGGGCAGGGATTTCCGACTGACCGATGTGCACGGTCACGTGATCGACGATCTTATCGCGTAAGCAACAGCATCCGATTGGTTTCAGGGCCGGAATGGCTTTGTTGCGCCGCACGCGGTACGATAATTTGACGTCATCGCTGCTCTGCGCAACAACGAGAGGTCCTGGTAATGGAAGACAATGTTCGAAAGTTTCTCGGCGAACATTTTGCCGTCACACGGCGACACTTCGTGAAATCCGGTCTGTTTTCGGCGGCAGCATTCGCCAGCCCACACGGCTTTGCAGACCAGATTGAGCAGGATCCGCGACTGCAGCAGGCGCTCGGGAAGCTGGAAACATGGCTGACGCTGCCCGATGATTTTCAGGATGTATCCCGCGGCAAACCTAAGCCACACAAACTGGACGACGCAAAAAAATCTGAGGTCGGACTCACACGGGAAACGTGGAAGCTGAATGTTATCAGCGACGCCGACAATCCAGCAAGAATCAAGAATCCACTGGCAGGCGACAACGCATTCACCTTCGCTCAGTTGATGGAACTGGCCCAGGACCACGCCGTACGGTTTTCCAAAGTGATGACGTGCCTGAACATCGGCTGCCCGCTGGGCAACGGCATCTGGGAAGGCGTCCCGCTCAGAGAAGTCCTGTGGAAGACTCAGCCCTCGGAAAACCTGCGCCGAGTTTTCTACTACGGCTATCACAATAACGAAGCTGACCAGATGTTTCGCAGTTCGATGCCTGTTGGACGGATACTGGAAGATCCGCACGGACTGCCACCAGTTATTCTGTGCTACAAACTAAACGGGCAGTGGCTGACATCCGAACGAGGCGGGCCAGTGCGAGTTGTCGTGCCCGAAGCTTACGGGTTTAAGAGCATTAAGTGGCTGACAAACGTCGTGCTGTCGAACATCGCAACAGCCAACGACACCTACGCCGGACAGAACAACGACGTCGATAGTCCTTTGAAAACGTTCTGCGCCACCCTGACTGCACCCAACGCCCCCAAACCCAACGAACCAATTCCGATTACGGGATGGGCACAGGCTGGAATTTCCGGCCTGAGCAAGGTACAGGTCTGGGTCTCGGAACGTGATGCTCCACTGCCCGAAGACGATCCGTACTTCACCACTGCTCCGTGGCAGGACGCCACCATTCTTCCGGCGCCGTCGGACTACGGCGGCGGTTATCCGGATGGTAAAATCCCTCCCGCCACAATGGGGTTCGATGCAGGCGGTCAACCGCATTCGTGGCCCATGCATCTGTCGCGAGCCCACTGGTTTTATCTGCACTCAGGACTGCCGGCGGGCAAGTACACTCTGCGATGTCGCACGATCGACAACAACGGGGCGGCTCAGCCCATGCCCAGACCGTTCCGAAAATCCGGTCACGCAAAGATTGAAACCATACGGTTTGAGGTGGCCTGAAGCGAGGATGGCATTCACGTTCCTCTTCGCACTTCCAACTCGTCTTCTCGTACTCGATTTGTTCCGTATTCAGACCGGCGCTCGATGTGACGGCCTTTAGTATCTTTTCATTCGTGAGAAGCTCTGTTCCGGTCTGATCGAACCTGGACAATTCGGCGCGGCGGGCAAAGCTCTGGCGGATACGCTGCCTGTTGCAACCGCTGACATAAGGCAGGCAGACTTCCAACACGTGATCAGCAACCAGAACGAGAGCATTACGCAATGGCGGACTTCAAAGTTACCGTATTGGATCCGAAGACAGACTTCGCGAGTCTGAAGTACTGGGATGTCGTCATCATTGGAGCAGGCCCCGGCGGACTTGCGGCCAGCCTGACCACAGCTCATCGCGGTTTAACAACGCTGGTCGTGGAAGCGAAATCAGAACCCGGTGGACAACCGCAGTTTCTATACGCGGACAAGAAAATCGTAGACATCCCTGGGTTTCCCGATGGAATCACGGGGCAGGAGCTGTCAGAACGGACCTTTCGGCAGGCGACTGATGCCCTGGTACAGTTTCGATTTGAGGAAGAACTTGTTGAGATTCTGGATACGGAAGAAAAAGAAAAACAGGACCCGCTGAAGAAAGTGGTCACCAGCAAAGGCGAGTATTTTTGTCGCAAGGTTATCATCGCCTGCGGGCTGCTGCACTATCCCAGAAAACTACCGGTAGTTGATGCTCTGGATTGGAAGAAAATTCATTACAAGGTCCCGCGCATCAACGACTACCACGGCGACCATGTCCTGATTGTCGGCGGAGGTGATTCCGCTCTGGATGCCGCTGTAATGGCCCTGCAGCGAAACGCCCGGGTCGACGTGATAGTGCGTGAGGAAACCGCCGTAGGCAAAGTCGATACGGTCGGCCGAGTCGAACAGCTCGGTGGGAAAGTTCGGACCAGCGTCGAAGTGACCAGTGCCGCTCTTCAGGATGGCCACCTGGTCACTTTGCTGACGGATGGAACGCAGCTGGCATCAGAACTGGCGATTGTGCAAATCGGCTTCCTGTCTGCAAAGGAAACGTTTGAACGGCTGGCAATTCGTCTGAACGAGGACGGCAGCATCGCCATTGATCCGTACTTCGAAACATCCCGTCGCGGAATCTTTGCGGTGGGCGACGTGCACGGAGACGTCAAGCTGGTCACCGTGGCGTGGGCGGAAGGCATTCAGGCTGCCATTTACGCCTTCAAGGAAATCACCAGTCCGTACTGGCTGAACGAAAAGCGGTTGCACGATTACAAGCTGGTCATGATCGGCGAAAAAATGACAGATGCGGCCACCGCGCATTCGGGCAGACGGAAATAGCGCATCATCCAGACGGGGTTTTCGTCTCATCCTCGGGGAAACGGGCCAGAAGACGGAAAGGAAGAAACCGAGGACGAAAAGACGAGGAGGAAGGACGAGAGAAAGAACACGAAGATCGTTCTCGGGTCTTGTCCTCGTATTCTTCTCCTTGGATGTCCTCTGCGCGCAGTTTCGCGCAGAGGACGGTAGGATGGGCGTAGATTCGTGAGTCACTGCGCACGCCTAACGGCCCGTCACACCGGCGACGCTCATTTGAAACACTCTCTTCCCGCAGAAACAACAGGACAACGACTATCGTGAAAAAAATTATCCTTGTACTGCACGCTTGTGCGCTGCTGGCCGCCGGCACTGTGGCTGCTGCCCAAAAACCCAACGTCGTGTTTTTCTTCATCGACGATCTGGGCTGGGCAGATCTGGCGTATCAGGGATCGGAGTTTTATGAATCGCCCAATATTGACAGGCTGGCGGCCAGCGGGATGGTATTTACCGACGCCTATGCCTGCGCGCCAAATTGTGCTCCCAGCCGAGCCTGCCTGTTGAGCGGCAAGTACACACCTCGTCACGGTATTTATACGGTCGGTGATCCCAGGCGCGGCAACCATCAGTTTCGCAGACTTGAGCCGCCCGAGAACAAGACCGTACTGGATGACGAATTCGTGACATGGGCCGAAGTGCTGGATTCGAATGGTTACACACTGGCCAGCATGGGAAAATGGCATCTGGGTAGTGACCCCACGACTCAGGGCTTTGATGTCAACATCGCCGGCAAAGAGTGGGGCAGTCCCAGTGGTGGCGGTTATCACAGTCCATACAAATACCCAAACCTTATTCAAAAGGAGAAGGGCGAATATCTGACCGATCGCCTGACTGACGAGGCAGTCAAATTCATTGACGACAACAAGGACCAGCCCTTCTTTCTGTATCTGACTCACTATGCAGTCCACACTCCGATTCAGGCAAAGGACGAAATCACGGTAAAGTATCAGTCAAAGACTCCGGGCCAGCATCAGAAGAATACCAAGTATGCGGCCATGATCGAAAGCGTCGATGACAGCGTTGGTCGAGTGCTGGCGAAGGTCGGGGATCTTGGCCTGACGGACAACACGGTGGTCGTGTTTTATTCGGACAATGGCGGGCATATGGGTGCCACGTCAAATCATCCGCTTAGAGGTGCCAAGGGTATGCTGTATGAAGGTGGTATCCGGGAACCCTTCATCGTCCGCTGGCCCGGCGTCACAAACGCGGGCAGTCGTTGCAGCGAACCCATCATCGGTGTTGATCTGTATCCCACCTTCATGGAAATCACCAATTCAGGAATGAACGAGGACTACGATCTTGATGGTCTCAGCATTGTGCCATTACTGAAGGATTCCGCGGCGTCACTGCAGCGCGAGGCACTTTTCTGGCACTTTCCATGCTATCTGCAGGGAACCGGAGATCCTCATGGTGGCCCCTTCCGCACAACTCCTGCCGGAGCCATTCGCATGGGCGACTGGAAGCTGATCGAATGGTTCGAAACCGGTCGACTGGAACTCTACAACCTAAAGGATGACCTGGGCGAGTCCAATGACCTCAGCAAATCCGACCCGGCAAAACTCGCGAAACTACATGCTGCGATGACGCAATGGCGAACTGACGTTGCTGCAACCGTGCCAACAACACGAAATCCAAGATACGATCCGAACGCCAAACTGCGTGGCAGTCGCCGGAAGAAGTAGGGACGTAGATATCCCAAAACTGATCGGGAGAGGTACAGCCGGCGTCATCAGTGCGTTTGCACGATGCCCTGAAACTCAGTGTCTCAGGACGCCGCATACACGGTATGGTCGAACCGAACAAGATCAGCAGGGTCAACCTCTCGAAGCTCAATCTGTCGTTCCGGATCGAAGGCGGGATTTTCCTGTCTTTCCTGGCGTTGCTCCGGAATGACGATCGGTTGAAACGTGAAGCCCACGATCAGAAAGGCCAGCGTAGCCCAACCAACGATGTATCGATTCCGCCCCAATGGGACGGAATCGTCGGCAGTCGGCGGGTGACGTGGTCCGGTGAGTGTCAGCAGGATCAGCAGCAGAACGTACGAGTACATTTCCATCTGAATCATTGCAGCAACGGCCGTCAGAATCAGTCCCCATGCAATCCAGTGAGCCCTGCGGCCGATGAGTGTGTACATGATGTGACCGCCGTCCAACTGGCCAATCGGAAGCAGATTCATGGCCGTAATGAACACTCCCACCCACCCAGCGGTTGCATATCCATTCCAGTAAAAGACCATGCCGGGAGCGGCCGGACCATGTATCGCTTCAATGATCCAGCGCACGATGAGCGGCTGGCCAAACTCGAAACCAGCTTGAGGTGAGGCCGGCACATATCCCGAATTCGACACGCCGAACAACAGGATTGGAATGGTGACGACCAGCCCGGCGATGGGCCCGGTCACCGCAATGTCGAACATCATCCTGCGATTGGCGACCCCCCGCCCCTGCAGAATGACGGCCCCCATGGTCCCCAGCGGAGGCAGCGGCAGCGGTATGAAATATGGAAACGACGCGGGGACACGGTAACGAACCGCCTGCAGATAATGTCCCATTTCGTGACACAACAGGATCAGCATCAACGGACAGCTGTACGTGCAGCCCAAACGCACGGATCCCCAGAAGCGATCGCTGATGGTCAACGTCTGACCAGGCTCCGTCGGCCAGATGCGGGTCAGATGCGTCAGGATCTGCACGCGAGCTTCGTCCGAAAAGAAGCCCGGCAGAATGTCCAGCGGCCAGTAGTCTGCCCCGACCAGTGTGGTACTGAGAAAGGTCAGAACAAACAGAATCGCCGACACTCGCAAACGCCGGCGTTTGCGACGATGCCACAACTCCCACGCCAGCCGCGCGGCCAACTGATCATCCAATCGCTGAATCGCCTCCTGTTCCCGGTGCAGCGGTGCTGCGACGACACGAGTGACTTCTGCCCCATTCGACGGAACGACATCACGCGAATCATTTGAGTATTCGGTTGTGGAATCCTGGCTGGAATCAGACATGTTCGATATGTATGAGGCAGGCATCCAGCAAATGCCGTGGACGACTTAAAAAGGACCGGCGTTAATTTCAGAACTAATCTACTAACATAACGATGGAGTCGGCGAGGCCCGAGTCCATCGTCTTTCTCGAAAGAACTTGTTGACCACGTGCCAGCCGCAGCGCATAGAACTTTAGTTGTCGGCGGGCGAGTTCTTCGCCGGTGCTTCATCGGGCGACTGAGACACCGTTTTTGTCTTCACACGCACACGCGACTGTTTCAACGTTTCGATATGTGACGCAGATTCTGGATTAAGAGGATTGTCTTCCAGATACAGACGCCAGTACGGAGCAAAATGTTTGTCGACATCCGCCTGTGCCATTTCGGCCAGCACCGAAATGTTCACAATCTTGTTGCCTGACAGAAACGTCCAGCGCAGTCGGGTTAACGCCTTCAACGGCGTGACATCCACAATCTGGTTACTTCGCAGGTCCAGACTCCCAAGCTGTGTCAGACTCGCCAACTCTTTTATATCGCCAACCTGGTTGTTTGCCAGATACACCGAATGCAGTCGCTTCAGCCCGTTGAGTGCGGCGACGCTTTTGAGCTGATTGGTCGTCAGGTACAGCGAAGACAGTTTTTTCATGTTCGCCACAGCATCGATTTCCTCGATCGCATTGTTCTCCAGATTCAGGTACTGAATCTTTTCCAGAGTTGTCAGTGGAGCCACGCTGCTAATCTTATTTTTTGAAAGATCCAGAGACTGAATTTCGACGCACGTGGCAAGTGCCGCAAGGTCGGTGATCTCATTATTCGAAAGGTTGAGTTCCGCCAGCTTCGTACAGTGCTCCAGTCCGGTGAGATCCTTGATGCTACGACCCTGACCATTGAGAAAGTGGATTTTCTGCAGATCTGCGACTTCGAGATTCTCTTTTTCAATAGCCTTTCGCTTCAGAGTCTCGCGCAGCAACGTTTCAAGTGCCTTGTCCGGAATCACCACAGGCACAGGATCAGCTGACGCTGACAGTGGCGTAATTAAAGCAGACACGGCGACTGCATAAGTCAGGTTGAATCTGAGTAATCGCATGATGCCGATGTTCTTGATGTTGTCGAAAAGGCTGACAGTCGAATTGAGAACGTCAATGAACCTAGGCGCATGATACCAATGCGGCAACCGGGACGGAATTGTCCTGCGTGGTCATCATTTCGCCACCACCCTGTGTGTCCACCGCCGATCGATTTGCTGCTGCATACTCTGCCAGCCGACCAGTCGGCACTGTTACCCGGACCGACACCGCGCTAATTGCGGCCAAATAAGTGAGCGACAAGCCGCAGTAGGTCGCCTGCACGTCGGGTGCAGTTGAAGCACTGCGACCGGCATTCGGCACTACGACAACGCAAGGTGTCGGATTTACGTAAATCACGTTCCCCACTGGCGTTGCAGAGCAGATCACCGCGAAACGCGAACTTCGGCATGAGATTTGAGATAGCAACCTTTCGTCTCACACCCTCATCGCACAACGGAGGACGCTCACCATGTCACATGCCCACCTGAATCCGCTCGGATTATCAGGCTCGACAGACGGTGACAACCAATCACAACCGCCAGCCATCAGGAAACAACCGGCCGCTCAGTCATTTCCGGAACGATTTCTGAGCAATTTTTTTCAGGAGAAAAACATTGAATGGTTGCTGGTGGTCGGAGCAGCGATTGTCTTCTGTTCGTCGTTGATGCTGGTCACGAAGAATTGGCCCAGCTGGCCGTCGGAGCTCAAGTGCCTGACGATTCTGGGATATACGGTTGCAACATTTCTGGTTGCCGAGGTGTGTCGCAGGCGGCTGAACCTGACGGCGACCTGCAAGGTGCTGCACCTGCTGACACTCCTGCTGTTGCCCATCTGTTTTTATTCGTTGACATGGTTGTCCTCCGGGACAGCGGCCATGGCAGGTCTGGTCGTATCCGCCACGGTTTTCCTGTGGCAGGCCAGCAGTCGAATCCTGGATCATCTGCTGCGAGGTCGTCAGACCACGTTTCTGATCAGCTTCCAATTGCTGTGCATGGCCGCAGCACTTCCCCAGCTTGCCGGGCCGGTGGCCGCATTTGCCTTCATGATCGTTTGCTGGATCGTCTTCACCGCTGGTGTCGTGAAAGTCAACAGACACACATTTTGGCTGGCAGAAGAACATCAGCTGCCTCGCGTCTTCGGCTTTCTGCCGATCGCCATGCTGGGACTGCAGTTCGTAATATTGGTCGGAACAAAAGCAGTAACGTCCATTCCGGTGCAGTGGACTGGTTTTGGCTGCGTGATGGTGGCAGCAACGGTGCTGATGACGGCACGCACGGTGGCTGACGTATTTCGTCAGAGAACGGGCAACCTGGTAAGACCACTACCGTGGCACATCGTCGTGCCGATGTTCTGCGGGCTGACACTGACGGCGCTTGGCCTGGCGATTTCATTCAACGGTTTCTCGTATATCGGCACAACAACATACGCAGTCATCCCAACGGCGGCTATTGCTGCGGGACTGATGTGGACAGCGGCGCGGGACACAAAACACTCGGGCTTTGTGTGGGCCAGTCTCTTGTGTGCCCTGATCGCCTACCAGTGTTCACCAACATTATTTGCGGACATCGTACATCAGTTGAAAACAGGAGCCGCCAGTGCCATCAGCGAAGAGCGTCTTCCTCTGGCATTCTACGGACTCACGTACCTGCCGTTGCTGGCTGCTGTCGCCGCTGGCAGCCGCTGGTTTGAGCGACGCAGCGAGTTTGCATTCAGCCGTCCGATGAAACATTTCGTGACGGTCATTACGTCCGTTCTGTTTTGCGCGGCGTTCACACACCCCAAGGCACTGTTCCTGGTTTCACTCGTCAACGTCGCATCGTTCATCGGCTATGCCATTCTGTTTGCTGACCGTCGCTACGTTGTTCCGGCGATCGGTGCTTTGGTACTTGCGGCGGGCTCAGCGATACCGGGCTTGAACGGCATGCGAATCACGAGCATCTCCTCCGACTACGTCGTCGTATTGTTGTCCGGGCTGGCCGTCGCACTGACCTTGACCAGAGTGCTGGACAACCTGTTGAACAGGATTCCGGTCCATACCAGCAGTATTGTGCGGCACCGCGATTCAGTCACCGGCAAACTCACCGAGCAATCCGTACTGTTGCAACAACGCGATGGCAGCGACCGTGGACTGTGTCAGTTGGCCGGATGTCTGCTGGCAGCGGCAATGTCAGTGCAGTGGCTGAGTCAGGCAATGTTCCACTTCTGGACGCCCTTCAGCCATGCACAGCTGCTGCAATACGGGATGCTGATGACGGCCTTCGTACTGTACACGCTCAGAAACCCTCACTATCTGAGCGGGTTGAGTGTCTGGCTGCTGTTGGGGTTTGCAGCGGTACGGGCGGCGATCGGATTGAACGTTTCTGCCGACGTCCTGATCTCCGGTACCTCGTTTGTGACACTGGGGTTGTCCGTCGTCGGCTACCTGCTGCTGAAATACGGTGGCCTGATGGACAGACTCGATTCGCTGGCGGACGTCCGACGGCAACTGGGCATCAAGACCGCGGGGCGTCTGTCAGTCACTGCAGAAGTACGGAAGTCTCGTGGCTGGACACGGCAGGCACAGGCCTTCGTTGTGCCTTTGTGTGATTTGAGCCTTGTGGTTCTGTCGTGTCTGGCCACCTTGATTCATTTACCGTTCCTGGTATTGATTCACATCGGGCCTGCATTGTCTGTGCCAACCTTCGACAATTCTCTCACCATGCTGGCTGCAAGCATGACCGTGCTGTGGCTGGTGGCCGCAACCGTCACTCTGAAGAGTCGCCCGACTGGTTTCGCAGCGACAATCGCACTGCCTTTATGGGTGTCCGCTGTGGGCATCATGGCGGGTCTGCCGATCACGCCGGCATGGATGCCTGTCGTGTGGGCTGCCGTACTGGCGATGACCTATCTTGCAGTCAATGAGCACCGGAGGCGGCGTGGGGTGCGGTCCCACAACGTGATCTCTTCGAAAGATAACGGTCAGGCACCACACGATGCTGCGACGTTATCACCTGCCGCTCCCGTGTATGCAGTCATCAGCAGGGTCAGCGAGTGCCTGCTGCAGGCCATTCTGATTTTCGGATGCCTGACCTTCGCACTGCCTCTGCGTCTGGCAGCGTTACTGATTCTGGCGACGTTCGTCTTCGTCGATCGCCGAACACTGGATGCTTCCCGAGCCGGTTTCCTGGCAGTGGCGACGAATATTCAAGTGTTCTTGGGTGTCGCCACTCTGGGTGGATGCAGCGGAATCATCGCGAATGTCATGAACTCTTCGACAGCGACCGTTGCAATGCCGCTGGTGTTTCTAACAACAGCACTCAGCATTGTGCTGTTTGACAGCGAACCAGAATGGATGGACGGGATCGTGGCCAGAACGTGGACAGCGCTGCTGCGAGCGGGCCTGTTGTCCATGATGGCAGTTGCCGTGTTCAATAGAATCTATCCAATATCAGGGCTCATCGTCATGATGACTGGATTCACGGTGGCAGTGTTCGCAGAGTTCACTCAGGCCATCCGAAAACGGGCAGAGTTCCACGTGTGGAGCAGCATTGCTGTCTGTGGTGCGGCGACAATCTTCCTGTTCACTCAGGGCCTGATCCAACTGGGAACCGGCATCAGCCAGTTTGTGTTGCTTTCGGTTGCAGTAACCGGGCTGGGCATCGCGAAACTTACAGACACGTACCCGAGGCTGACAATCGCGAAACCGCCCATGTACGCGATTGGCCAGACGCTGCCGACTGTTGTGGCAATGATGGCAATTGTTCGCGAGTGCAGCGGGATTGCGGGAGCCGACACGGCAACGAACGCACTTTCCCTGATGATGGCCGCAGGGATCTACTTCCAGCAGGCCATGGTAACACACAAACGACGGTTCGTCGTCATGGCGGCGGCCATCATGAACGCCGGCCTGATGCTGTTGTGGCGATCCCTGGATCTGTGGGCACATGAGTTATACCTGGTCCCTGTCGGCCTGTCCGTTCTGGGCCTGGTAGAGATCCTGAAGAAAGAACTTCCGAAGAGTTCCCACGACCCACTGCGATATATCGGAGCACTGATCATTCTGGTATCGCCGATGTTCCAAGTCCTGGGCGGCAGCTGGGCTCACATGCTGACGCTAATGGTGCTGAGTGTCGTTGTGATTCTGCTGGCCATCGGTCTGCGTCTGCGAGCACTTGTCTACGCGGGGTCAGCGTTTCTGCTGGCTGACCTGGTCGCCATGGTTGTGAGAACAACGGTCAGTCATCCCAGCCTGCTGTGGGTTTGCGGAATCGCACTGGGCGGTGGCATCATCGCTCTGGCCGCCTTCTGCGAAAACCATCGTGAAAAGTTACTGGCGCGAATTCGACTCGTTTCTGCCGAACTGGCAACCTGGGGCTGATGTCCCCGTTCACCACTTTTCCTGAAAGGAAAAACACCATGAAATACCTCACTCAATTCAGTCTCGTAATGCGGTCCAGCCTGACCTCACTGAAGGACAAAATCGAAGATCCGGAACGCATGCTGCATCAACTGATCATTGACATGGAAGAAGAACTCGACCGCGTCCGCTGCAGTGTGGCTGAAGCAGTCGCCGACGAGATTCAGATGCGGAAACGAAGTCAGCGCGAAGGTGCAGACGCACATAAGTGGATGGAACGAGCTTCTGCGGCCATGAAACGAGGCGACGAATCCAGCGCAAAGTCGGCGCTCGAACAGAAGACGTCTGCACAGCAGCGAACGGATCAGTACTCGACGGAACACCAGAAACAGAAGGCAGAAGTCGAGAAGCTGCAGGCGTCTGTTCGTGATCTTGAGGACAAGATCCGCCAGGCCAAACAGAAGAAGACCCTGTTAACGGCGCGCATGGCGCGTGCCACATCCACGCAGAAGATCAATTCGGCAATGGAACGTTCTCACAGCAAATCAGCATTCGCGCAGTTCAATCGACTTGAAGAACGTGTCGATCGTGAGGAAGCGATGACTGAAGCATGGGACCGCATGGATGGCAAAGATCCTGACGCCACTGAATTGAAACGGCAATTCGAAATTCAGGAACGAGAACAGCAGGTGAATGCCGAATTCGAACAACTAAAAGCAGATGCAGCCTCCGATTAACGCTGTGTGCGATCGGCGCCTGACCCCTGATTCAAATGAAAAATCGAACTGTTCGTTTAACCGCGTGGGCATCGCCCCACGAACTGGACTTAGAGAAAAACGCAGCCCGCCGGGCACGCGGTTATACGATTACCCGAATTTTTTGTCGTTCTCATACGACGTTTTGCGATTAAGATCATGTCGTGGTCGGAGACAATGTCAATGACGCTTCACAGGTCACTTCTGCGCTCGGTTCTGCAACTACTGCGCATTTGGTGTGCAGTTGATCGAGTCCGTGTATCGCCAACGGCCGGGCGTCTGCTGAGGCTGAGGGCTGACGATCGGGTTCTCATTGTAGACGACGTCTTCACTGTCGTCAGTCGTCAGTCAATTGCGTCACGTGATGGAATTCAGCTGGTCTATCAACTCGAGTCAGCCGACGGCGCCGCTGATCTGGAAGTGACATCAGATTCGTCGTGGACCAGGCATCCAGGTGAGCTTAGAACAAAGAACGGCACGACCACCATTTACGAAGACGATATCGTCGAACTACAAAGATCCGTTGAAACCGTCGGCAATCCGCACTGCCACGATTGACCTTTCTTCCAACGCCGGTAGCTTGAGCGACTGACGACACTGTGCAAGTTATACCTCGTCGACCTTCTGTGTCGACGAGGTCGTTCTGCAGCGTCAATCACATCTCCGCCATCTCTCTTTCAGAGCCTCACCCATGCCTCTTCGAATTTCATCGACCCTCCTTTTGCTCGCAACGACAGTCAGTCACGCAGTTGCAGACGATATCAAGCTGCAGGCGACCGGCGGTACTCAATGGTATCGCGGAAACATGCACACCCATTCACTGTGGAGCGACGGCGACGACTATCCGGAAATGATTGCGGCGTGGTACAGGGAACAGGGATATAGCTTCAACGTATTTACCGACCACAATGTACTGCTGCGTGGCGAACGCTGGATTGATGTTGAAAAGAACAAAGGGGGTCGAATCGCCTTTGACAAACTGACAGCAAAGTTTGACGGCGATTGGGTCCGGACACGCACCAAAGACGAACGCCTGCAGGTTCGTTTGAAGAACTTTGACCAGATTTTCGATCGGCTGGCGGTGCCGCAGAAATTCCTGCTGATTCAGGGCGAAGAAATCACGGACGGCTACAGAAACATGCCGGTGCACATGTGTGTGACCAACACGACGGAACTGCTGCCACCGCTCCACGGAGAAAGTATCGTCGAGGTCATGCAGCAGAACATCAATGCTGCGTTATCGCGGCGAGAACGTACCGGCGAAAAGTCGCTGATTCACTTGAATCACCCGAATTTCCACTACGCAATCACGGCTGAACAGCTGATGCAGGTGATCGGTGAAAACTTCTTTGAAGTCTACAACGGACATCCGACCGTCAACGACTCGGGTGATGACACTCATCCGTCCACATCGCGTATGTGGGACATCGTCAACACCTGGCGACTGGCGAAACTCGATCTGCCACTGATGTACGGACTGGCGACCGACGACGGCCACGCCTACCACAGAACGAAACCAGGCGAGGGTGCTCAGCCGGGCCGAGGCTGGGTTATGGTGCTGGCGAAGACACTGACTCCGGACGCACTCGTCACAGCGCTGGAAGCAGGACAGTTCTACTCATCCAGCGGCGTCACACTGGACAGCGTTGATATCAGCGACAAAAGCATGGCTATAACGCTCGCCGACGATACCGACTACCGCATCGACTTCATCGGCACACGAAAAGACTTCGATGACACAACATCACCGGCCAGCGACGACAAACAGAAGTCAGACAAACTTACTCTTCGCTACAGCAATGACGTGGGAACTGTGTTGCAGTCCACGACCGGCAGCTCCGCTGTGTACCAGTTCACAGGGGACGAACTGTATGTCCGGGCTGTCGTGACGTCCTCTCGTCTGCATCCGAATCCGTCAGAGTCGGGGGATTTCCAGCAGGCCTGGATTCAGCCGGTGGTGCCAAATACTCCGTAGTGAGGCGGTTTTCTCAACCTGGCGCAGACAACGGCAATTGGAATGGTTTAAGATTTGACGGCCTCTGGCGCTCTTTCAGCTGTAATGGAAATTGGCGCACCTGCGTGCAGTTTCTCTTAGATAAGTTCTGCGTCTGCCCGGACGCGCTTAATACGGTTTGAAAATCGTTTCAGGAGAGTACGGATGACTCAGTCAACGTTTGCAGACAACGAAGACATCGGCACTGCTGCTGGTGTGGTGTGGGGCTTTCTGAATGACAACGGAGCAACATCGCTGACGGCGCTAACCAAGGGAACGGGGCTGCCAAAAGAACTCGTTCTGCAGGCGATTGGCTGGCTTGCTCGCGAAGACAAGGTCGTCTTCGAAAAAACACTCCGCGGACGTCTGATCGTGCTGAATGGCATGCAACGGGTGTGTGAGGCGGCCTGACGCGGTCGCTCGAAGACACGCGACGTGCCTCTGTGCGCTGCCACAGTCGGTGGCGCCTGTGGCAAATCACGCTGTATGACTGCTCATTAATGTTCACCATTGTGCTGCGACTTGTTTGGCGTAGGATACTCGTAAGTAGCAGTTGAAAGGCTGATCTTGCAGAGTTTCCCTGATCAACACACGCAGTGGCCCTCTCGACGGCAGTGGCTTCGACTCGGTGGACTTGCCGGACTGGGCGTAAGCCTGCCAGCCGTTCTTTCGCCGCGGGCCGGTGCTGCACCGACGACCTCTGCCAGCGTTCCGGGCTTCGGACGGGCGAAGTCTGTCATCGTCGTATTCGCCAGCGGCGGGCAGAGCCAGCTTGACACATGGGACCCGAAGCCGAACGCCCCGACTAAGATTCGTGGCGCGTTCGATTCCATCCCGACCTCTGTGCCCGGCGTCCGTTTCTGTGAGCACATGCCGAAAATCGCGGGAATCGCAGACCGGCTTTGTGTCGTTCGCAGCATGTCGCACGAAGATCTTGACCATGGAACTGCGTTCTATCTTTCGATGACCGGTCGCTACCATCGACGTCGATCAGGAAATCCGTTGCCTTCTGCAGAGGACCATCCTTGCCACGGAGCGGTGTTACAGCGAGTCCGACCGTCGGCGGAGTTTGTGCAAACGGCCGTTCACCTGAACGGCCCCGCTGAGGTTCCGATCATTATTGGGCCCGGACAATTCGGCGGCTTTTTGGGAAAAGGATATGACCCATTAACGCTCGGCGATGTGACCGGACGAGGCGTTGCCATTCCGGCACTGCTTCCCCTCACCGACGTGTCGGCGGTTCGTTTGGAGTCGAGGCAATCACTGCTGGCCTCCGTCGAACGATCGATGACACGTTTGAGCCGTGACAAAGCGGCACTGGACAAGAATACGCTGTATCAGCAGGCCTTCAACATGCTGTCCAAGGACAGGACTCGTTCCGCCTTCAATCTGAGCGCCGAGTCAGATGATCTGCGAGACCGCTACGGACGAAACCGTTCCGGGCAGGCGTGTCTGTTGGCGCGACGACTTGTGGAAGCCGGGCTTCCACTGGTCACAGTCATCTGGAATCACAACAACCGTGGTCAGGACAAGGCCCCAGAGAACACAGACACTTACGGCTGGGACAATCACAACGACATTTTCACCGGGCTGAAAGACCACTTGCTGCCCCGCTTTGACCAAAGTTTCGCAGCATTGATTGAAGATCTTGATGAGCGAGGAATGCTGGATGACACGTTAGTCGTCTGTATGGGAGAATTCGGGCGTGCGCCGCTGGTAAAGCTGGAACCGAACTTCGCCGGCGCTTCACCGGGTCGCAAACACTGGCCATCTGTCTATTCGATCGTGTTCGCCGGAGCCGGTGTGTCGCCAGGGACAATCGTCGGAGCGTCAGACGAAACCGGTGGATATCCAGCAACAGAACACTTCGGCCCCTGGGATACGACAGCGACGATGTTTTCTGCATTAGGGATTAATCCTCACCAGGAATATAAGGACCATCTGAATCGCCCGTATCGAATCTGTGAGGGCAAGGTCATCGAAGCAATATACTAATGGTGATGCCCTCGGATTTATTGAGCGCAGGCAACTGAACAGCACCATGGCTTTAACTGAAACAGACATCAGTCCGATGCCCGACCTTGACGCGGCCTGTGGCCACAGGGGACACTAAACGTATGCTCAACATTCTTGGCAACTACAGCGAAACCTGCGAAAGTCGGTCACGTCGCAAAGCACTGCAAATCGGCGGGGCAGGCTTGTTCGGTCTGAGCGTCCCCAAATTGTTTGCCGCCGAAGAAGCTCAGCCGCTTGGGAACGGTCGCGCGAAGTCTGTGATCTTTCTCTTTCTGTTTGGCGGCCCCAGCCAGCTTGAAACATTTGACATGAAGCCGCAGGCTCCGGACTCGATCCGCGGGCCGTTTAAGCCCATCGCCTCGCGAACACCCGGCCTGCTTATCGGCGAACACCTGCCACTCACGGCAAACGTCACCGACCGCTGTGCCGTCATTCGCACGATGAGTCACGACTTCAATGATCACAGTGGCGGAGGACATTACATTCAGACAGGGCACCGCTGGCACGTGCCGATTGGCAACGGGTTTAACGTCACACCAAAGGACTGGCCGGCCATTGGTTCAGTCGTGGAACATCTGCAGCAGCAGAAACGGGCTTCAAAAACGATGCCGGCTTATGCGGTAGTGCCCAATTCACTGGGACGGTTGCAGGAATATAAAGTTCAGCTGCGCCGACCCGGGGAAACGGCCGGCTGGCTGGGCCGAGCCTTCGACCCGTTGACGACACGAATCGAAAAACGCGATGCCGGCGACAATCCGTACTGGCGCGCGTGTAACGATGAAGAACTCACGTTTCAGATTGACGGGCTGGTGACTCACGATTCTCTGAATCTGAATCGCATGTCAAAACGTCAGTCGCTGCTGACACAGTTTGATGACGCCCGACGACGCCTTGCTGACAAAACGGTCGACACATACAGCCGACATCAGCAACGTGCTCTTGCCCTTGTGACATCAGAAGAAGCCCGGAAGGCGCTCGACATCACCGCCGAAACACCGGGCGTGCGCGATCAATACGGACGACATCTGTTCGGGCAGTCCACGTTAATGGCCAGACGACTTGTCGAGGCCGGGTCGCGATTCGTGACGGTTCACTATGACTGCGTGGACGGCTACAGCTGGGATTCACATCGCAACAGCGATGACGTAAAAAAGCATCTGCTGCCGACGATGGATCAGGCGCTGTCTGCGCTATTGCTGGATCTTGAACAGCGAGGACTCATGGACGAAACACTGGTCGTCTGTCTGGGAGAAATGGGACGTACACCGAAGGCCAACGCCCAGTGGGGTCGTAATCACTGGAGCACACTGTTCCCGGCTGTACTGGCGGGCGCTGGTATTCGTGGCGGCACAGTCTACGGCGAGACGGACGCCGATGCAGCATATGCAACAACCCCGCCCGTCAGTCCGGAAGATTTGGCCGCGACCATTTACCACGCCCTGGGCATTGACCCTGAACTGCGTGCTCTGGACGCACAAGGCAGGCCCACGGCAATTGTCGATGGTGGCCAACCGCTGCTGGAGCTGTTTGGGTAGAGTAGTGCAGAAGGCTGAAAACCACCGGGGCAAGCACAGTGGCGGAGGAGATTCATCACAGACTCAGACTATTTCGGCTTCTTCCGCGAGCCGAAACTCCAGAACTCTGAAGGAGTGTGAGCTGCCACGAAATACTGACGTGCCCGCTGTGCAACAGCGGGATGATCTGCGGCGACGTTGTGCTGTTCGCCCAGGTCCTTGCTGAGATCGTACAATTCGACTCCGGCCTGCTGCCCGACACCTTTCAAATTCAGCTGAACGGCTTTCCATTTGTCAAATCGAACGGCCCGCTTGCCGCCGCGCTCGTAAAATTCCCAGTACAGAAACTCATGCGGTCGCTGTCGACCATCGCCGGTCACTTCGGCCACCATGCTGATGCCATCCAGTCCTGCGGGCGTTTCTGCACCGGCCAGTTCGCAGAACGTTGGCAGCATGTCCCAATGCGCCGAAATATGATCTGAGACAGACCCTGCTTCGACGTGCCCCGGCCAGCGAACGATCAGAGGAGCTCGAATCCCGCCCTCATACAGATCTCGCTTGTGACCTTTGAGCGGACCGTTACTGTTAAAGAACAGCGGATCATGCCCCCCCTCCTTGTGGGGGCCGTTGTCACTGGTGAGAAACACGATCGTGTTGTCATCAATCTGCAGATCCTTTAACAGCGTCATCAGGTCGCCAACACCTTCATCCATAAGAGTCATCATGCCGGCGAACGCGGCAATCGGATTCTTCACCAATGGCCCGCTGTATTTTCCGATTTTGTCCTCAAACTGGGGAAACTTCTTACGCCACGGAGCGACGTATTCTTCCGGAGCGTGCATGGCCGCATGAGGAATCGTCAGCGGCAGGAACGCAAAGAATGGTTTCTCTTTGTTGTCGCGAACGAACTGCAGGGCTTCGTCCATGATCATCGTGGCCGTATAGGTATTTCCGTCCAGCGAGATTTTCTGTTTATTTTTCCACAGGTGTGTCGGGTAATAACTGTGCGCCTCACGCTGACAGTTGTAACCGTAGAACAGGTCAAAATGTTCAGCTGGATCACTTGGCGATGACGGCGCGCCCAGTCCCCACTTACCGAATGCTCCGGTGACATAACCGGCCTTCTTCAGCAGCCGCGGGATGGTGACGATGTCAGCGGGCATAGCAGCCTGGCCTTCTGGTCTCACTTCCCGATTGCCACGTACATTCGCGTGACCGGTGTGCAGGCCGGTCATCAGACTGCAACGTGTGGGCGCACAGACGGTGGAGCCCGAATAGTGCTGCGTAAACTTCATTCCTTCCGCCGCAAGCCGGTCAATATTGGGCGTGCGGAACCGCTCTTGCCCGTAACACGACAGATCACCGTATCCGGCATCGTCCAGCAAAATGTAGATAATGTTGGGTGGCGATTCGGACGCCCCAAAGGCTGAAGACCCGGCCACCACCACGCACAAAGCAATCAACACGTTTTTCATGTGAATGACAATCAGGAAATGGGAACGTCTGCGCTCTAAGTCTCCAGGTTGGAAACATCCGTCGTCAAGGCTCTGTTTCGCTGCACAGAATCACGACGTAAGCGACTTCATCCGGGAACGGAGTTCCCGGATGATGCGGACCCCAACTGAGCCTGGTCCTGGGGGCGAACAACAGCAACAGAGTCTACCGCAACATTGTCAGGAATCAACGGTGCCTGTGTGCAGAACGAATGCTACGCGATGACGTCTTCCACCACTTGCCCATGCACGTCAGTCAGGCGGTAATCGCGTCCCTGAAAACGGAAACTCAGTTTCTCGTGATCGAAGCCCAGCAGTCGCATGATGGTGGCCTGCAGGTCGTGGATATGAACTTTGTTTTCCACGACACCAAATCCGAGTTCATCGGTCTGGCCATAATTGTGGCCGCCCTTCACTCCGCCTCCAGCCATCCACATTGTGAAACAGTCCGGAAAGTGGTCTCGACCGAGTACCTTCCCCTTGGCCGTACGGCCTTCACGAAATGGGGTGCGACCGAATTCGCCGCCGCACACAATTAACGTGTCTTTTAGCATACCGCGTTTTTTGAGGTCCATGATCAGTGCGGCAATCGGCTTGTCAGTGGCCGCCCACTTATTGGTCAGCCCAGAACCCAGGCCGTTGCCTTCGTTCGTACCATGAAAGTCCCAGCCCCAGTCGAACAACTGCACGAAGCGCACGCCCTGTTCGACCAGCCGTCGAGCCAGCAGACAGTTGTTGGCGAAGCTGGCTTCACCTGGCTTTGCTCCGTAAGCTTCCTGAGTTTGCTTCGTTTCCTTTGTGATATCCATCACTTCCGGCACTGAGGCCTGCATGCGGTAGGCCAGCTCGTATTGCGCGATGCGCGTGAGTGTTTCCGGATGTCCAAGATCCTTCGCCTGCAATTCGTTCAGCTGCTTCAGAGCATCCAGCGACCTGCGGCGCAGGTCGCGGTCCATACCTTTCGGGTTGGATGCGTACAGCACCGGATCACCCTTGGAGCGACACTGGACCCCCTGGAAGACGGACGGCAGGAAGCCGCTGCCGAAGGAGTTGGCGCCACCATTCGGCTGCACTCCGCTGCTGATCAGCACAACGAATCCCGGCAGGTCCTGGTTTTCTGTCCCCAGGCCATACGTTGTCCACGCTCCCATGGATGGTCGGCCGGACCGCGGAGACCCCGTGTAGATCAGCAGCTCCGCCGGGGCATGATTGAACTGATCGGTGTTCATCGAATGGATGAAGCACATCTCATCCACAACGTCGCTGTCGTGAAAATTGGTCACTGCATCAGAAAGCCACGTGCCGCCTTCGCCATATTGAGCGAACTTGCGCGGCGTCCCCATCAGTTTCGGCACGCCGGATGTAAAGGCGAACGTTCGACCTTCAAGAAACTCCTGCGGACACTCTTGGCCGTCACGCTTGACCAGTTCCGGTTTATGGTCATAGATGTCCAGATTGGGTGGCGAACCCGTCAGATGCAGATAAATAACACGCTTCGCCTTCGGTGCGAAATGCGGCTGGCGCTCGGCCATCGGCTGCATCGCCTCAATGGGAATATCCGCCGATGCTGAGGCGCCGGACAATGACGACAGCGCCATCGCTCCCAGGCCGACGCCCGAAGTGGACAGAAAATGGCGACGCGTGCGGTCCTGCAGTTGTGCGAGGTATGAGTTCATGTCTTGTTCGCTCATCTCTTCAGGAACATTTCATCAAGGTTCAACAGAACGTTGCAAACGACGGTCATCGCGGCGGCATTAAGAGTGTCGATGCCTTCCGGCAGTTCGCCGATAGGATCCGTTGCCAGCTTCATGGCTTCGTCAGCACTGTTCTGCAGTCCATCTTTCGCATCCTCAAACAGGGCGACCAGCGCAGCGACTTCACTTTTGGTCGGGGGACGCGAAACGCAGCGACGGAAGGCCAGCGTGAATTGTGTTTCGAGAGGACCATTATGCTGCAATGCGATCCTTGCAAGCGATTGCGCGGCTTCCACGTACACCGGATCGTTCAATGTCACCAGCGACTGCAGCGGAGTGTTTGTGCGGTTGCGCCGGACGGTGCAGACTTCTCGGTTGGGCGCGTCAAAAGTAGCCATCGATGGATACGGATTGCTGCGGCGCCATGTCGTGTAGAGACCTCGGCGGTAGCGATCCTCGCCTTCGCTGGTTTTCCAGTCAGTGGAACTTCCGAAAGCAGCAGTCAATCCCATACTCGGCTGCGGCGGCTTAACGGGCGGACCGTACATCTTTTCGCTCAGCAGGCCCGCGGCGAGCAATGCCTGATCGCGGACCATCTCGGCGCTGTGTCGCACCCGCGAACCACGGGACAGCCACCGGTTGTCCGCGTCAGCGGACGCGGCTGGTGGCGTAACTTTCGTCGACTGTCGGTACGTTGCTGACGTGACCAGCGTACGGATCAGATCTTTTGAATTCCAGTCGTTCTGCAGCAGCTCAGTTGCGAGCCAGTCCAGCAATTCCGGATGGGTTGGCAGCTCTCCCTGCGAACCGAACTCTTCGCTGGTCACCACGATCCCTCGGCCAAAGATCGTTTCCCAGAGGCGGTTCGCCAGCACTCGTGCGGTCAGCGGATTCTCGTCGTCAATCAGCCATTCCGCCAGAGCCAGACGATCAAGCGGCCTGCCTTCCGGAGCAACGTTGAAGACGGCTGGCAGGCCAACGTCCATCCGAGGACCTTTGTCCAGGTAGTTTCCGCGAAACTGCAAATGCGTTTCCCGGCGGTTACCGGACATCTCCCGCAGCACAGGAACGGACGTGGCAGGCTTCATCCCTGCCAGTTTTTCTTGGGACGCCTGTAGATCTTTTCGCTGCGTATTCAGTTCGGCAGCGACATTTCCCCGGAAATACGCGGCCAACTCGGCAGCCGCCGTTTCGCTGCGTGCGTCGGTCGGTAAGTCAAGAGCTGCCAGCTGCGTTTGAGGAACTCGCGATCGCTGAATCGCCGTTTCGTCACTTGTGGTGGCGAATGCAAAATGACCGAGCAGATGGTGTGCATGTGGAGAGTTCTGTTCGATGGTGACCCGTAGTGTCGCCGGCTCGTCAACGACAATCGGGCGGTTGGGGACAAGCAGCAGTTGATGCGGCGCAGTAGTGGCTCCCCCGATAGCCCAGCCATCTTCGTTGCCCGTCTTTCCAGCCAGCACGTCGGTCGGCTCAAAGTTCTCCTGATGGTAGTCGGCAAAGGCCGTGCGGAAGGTGATGTCCCGCACGTTGCTGGGCGAATAATCCGCAGTTGGATTCGGCGACTCCTTGATCATCTGTTGCCAGATCACCTCGCGATCCCCGTCCAGCAGGGCGATTGTAAAATCGTTCAGTCGAGCGTACAGCTTATTGTCCGTGCGATTCCAGATAGCAATACGTTCAACGGAATAGAGATCGTCGAGATCGACTTCCCACCACGGATCGTCGACAGTGTCCGTATGGGTGACCGATTTCTGCTGATAGTCGCCGTCCGTATTTCCATCGATGGCCAATTCCGGTGCACCGGAGGAAGCCGTGGAGTGCTGAGTCGCTTTACCCTTCAGTGCAATGTTGGTGCCTGCGTTGAAGACCTGAACCTCCGCCAGTGACAGAATCTGTTTTTTTCCGTTGTTGGTAATCCGAACGAACTTCGCCGTCGGAGCAACATCACTATCAGGGACGATCTGGGCTTTAATGCTGTTGATCACAAAATTGCCCCCTCCGTGGCCGGCGCCTTTCGTGGGAAGGGACTCGTGCGGCATCGTCTCCAGACGCAGTGCCGCAATGGGGGCAGACCTTAAATTCTTTTCGCCAGCCGCCAGCAGAGGCACGTCGACCGTATACGTATCTGTTTCGCTTGCGGAAGTAACCAGAATACTTCCGTCGTCCAGAATCTTTGCTGGCTGTTCGCTTTTTCGCAGGACGCTTCGCGGCCGCAGCGCCGCCCATGCAGCAGGCGCCTGCAAACGTTCCTCCCATTGCTGCTGTGAGACGGACAGCTCAGGCGTTGCTGTGCCGATCACCTTCGTCAGGTCAGCGATTTTATTCTCCAGGTTGCTCTTCTGCCGCTTTTGTTCGTCCGTGTAGATCTGTATCAGGGGAGACTCGTCCCGACGATCAGCGTCCTGAGTGTTGTTCAGAATGGCGAAGAAACGAAAGTACTCATCCTGTGTAATCGGATCATACTTGTGAGTATGACATTGAGCACACGCCATCGTGGTCCCCATCCACACAGCGGCAGTCGTGTTGACTCGATCAACGACCGCCACGTTTCGAAATTCCTCGTCCTGAGTTCCACCTTCGTTGTTGGTCAGTGTATTCCGATGAAATGCGGTAGCGATCAACTGGCTTTCTGACGGGTCTGGCAGCAGATCACCGGCCATCTGTTCCACAGTAAACTGATCGAACGGCATGTTGGTGTTAAAGGCTTTGATCACCCAGTCGCGATAGGCCCATATTATTCTTGGCGGGTCGTCGGCATAGCCTGCGCTATCAGCGTAGCGGGCTAGGTCCAGCCACTTGCGAGCCCAGTGTTCGCCGAACGACGGACGTTGCAGCAGTTCGTCAACAAGATTGTCGTACGCCAGAGGATCTTTGTTCGCTACAAAGCTGTCGACGTCTTCGATGGTTGGCGGCAGCCCGGTCAGATCCAGAAAGACTCGACGAACAATAGCATAGTGATCGGCTTCCAACGACGGCTGCAACCCATGATCCAGCATGCGGCGCAGGGTGAAATTGTCGACACCATTTCTGGGCCAGTTCACGTGTTCCGTCGGAGGTGTCGGAAGCTCGTGATGCACCGGCTTCGTATAGGCCCAGTGTTGCGAATAGTTCGCTCCCTGTTCAATCCATTTCCGCAGCGTTTCAATTTCATCATCCGTCAGACGAGCACCATGCTCAGCAGGCGGCATTCGCAGATCCTCATCGTCTGACGTAACACGGGCAATCAAATCGCTCAGTGCGGGCTTGCCGGGAACGATGGCGGTGTTGCCGGATTCCAATCGCGAGGTTGCGACACCCGGCACATCCAGTCTCAGACCGGACTGCAGCGCGTCGGGATCGGGCCCATGGCACAACAGGCATTTGTTCGACAGGATTGGTCGCACGTCATTGTTGAAATCAACGTCGTCTGCATATCCACAGGGACTGGCCGCAGACAAGACGAACGAAAGAAGCAGGTGAATGCGTCGCATGGGTCGTGGCACGAACGAAGGCAGGGGGGATCAGGCAGAAACCCAGCATACCAAATCCGGCGGCAACATTCACCAACCGAAGTGCGCCCCAACATCGATTGCGAGGGATTCCGCCGCAAATTGTACTGTCTCACCGACCTTTGCGGCGCGGTTCGAACAGTATCCCCAACTTTCGCGAAACCGACAGCATATTGACCAGCTGCATGGCCGCGAAAAACGTTTTCTGGCCTACTATGTGCGCTTCCCACGAGCCCGAACAAGCCACGTGTTTTCGTAATCTGCTCTAACGCTTTCCCATGTATTCTTCGGGCACAAACGAATTTCCTGTCCGCAGGCTCTGCACGATGATCTCAATCCAGGCAATGGCAGCATGTGTGACGTTTTCGTCCATCACCACGTGAACCTGTTGTTCGTACTGTTCCAGACAGGGTTCGCTGGCCGTTGCGTTGCGGAATGCCTGGCAGATGTGGTGCAGCCGCTGTAGCACCCAAAGCTGATGCTGATGTTGTGTTGGCGCGTCCAACATTGATCGAAACCTGATCGATTGCTGAAGAATGAGTAGTGTTCGAGGTGAGTCATCGAATATCGATGGTGTCGAAATTGCGGGCAGTTCCGTAATTTGCGGACGCACCGGCTATGCCGCGTTATGTGCACCGATCGATCTGCATATGTAAGTCATTCGATGTGTGCTGATGAGTTAACTTGTGATGGTTGTGCTCAGAATAGCGGCCCCTGAGGGGAGAGGACGACAACAGGAGGCATGGTGTTTCGCTGCACAAACCAGCTCATGATGCTGGCGCCCTTCATCTCGAAAACAACGGCCAGCCGCGCCGGAAGTCTGCCTGTCAGGAACCGCCAGAGTCTGTGTGCGGACTTTCCTCCAATTGTGCCTGCCCCTTCGCGCGAGCTGTGCGCAAACAACCGGGACCTGGCCAGCCGTCAGCTGTCACCCATTCTGCGATCGCGGATTTGACGTCACACGGCCCCTGTTGTCTCCCATAACACTACAGATTGTCAGCGACATTGACGGCAACGGTATGATTCCCGTTACTGCCCGGACATCGGAGGCCACGCAGGACAGAGTCCACGTCCGTGATACCACACAAATCATGTAAGCGGCCAGACCGAACTCTGATGTCGGGAGACCGTCAACCATTCACCAGCCAGAATTCAGTCATCCGCAGCTACGCGGGGGATTTCCTGCGACACGGGTGAATCGAGTGGGACAGCCCGTTAAACTAATAGCTGGCGAATTCGGGGACGGACCGACAGACGAGAAAGACATCAGCAGATGTGGCATACATCAGAAGGAGACCGAATTCTTGAAGCTGCGGAAGCTCATCTGTTCAAAGCGGCTGCCACCGGTCTTGTTGAACGAGTGAAGGAAGATGTCCGCATAGAAAGCGGCGGCTACACCATCACCCTGTTCGATGAATTGACATGGTCTCAGCGACTCGCGGTGCTGGAGTCCGTGACAACGCACCTGCTGACAGGAACGGACCGGATGCCAGAACTTACCGCGGTGAACGAAGCAGCCATCGGCACCGTATTTGATCACATCAGTTGCGAAATTGATTTGGAAATCGAGAACATTTCATTGGGTACCCAGTGGCGTCAGCTGGTTCTTGATGCCTGTCACGAATGCTTTGGTGATGACCTGAGGGAACCTGATGATTCGGATCGAGACGATTCCGCCGAAGACGAGGCTGACTATCTGCCGAAATCCGCCCACTGTGCACGACCGGACCTTTGGCATCGCCTGGTGCAGTCACTGGCTGATCGGATTCTATGGGACAGGGACTATGAGCTGATGGGCGATTTTCTGGACGAACCGCCGGAGAAGGCCGCGATGCTGCGCCAGATCATGGGCATCGGCGATGATTATTTTGCTGCTGCTGCAGACGATCTTCATTCGGATCAGGAAGCCGGAGAGACTCTGCGCCGACTCGCGGGTATTCTGCGATAAGTCGATCCCTGGTGCTTTGTTAAAGCCAGAAAGTGGGGTTGAATCATTCGCTGGGAAACGGGGTCAGGTACCAAGAATGCAGAGCCCCCTTCGGACCGTTCCGGTTTTCGGTACCTGCCCCGTTTTTCTGGCCAACCCTAAAACTCAGTTCTGACGAAGCACTAATCGGCTGACGACGACTGCAATTCCGCCATTGCACAGACTGCTGTTGTAAACTGGCGCCAGGCAAAGACACGGTGTTCCGGCTCAAGCAGCATGAGTCGCGCCAGCGTTTCACGGATGGCCGACGATGCTCCGCACATGACCGTCCTGCCACCGAACCGGACGACTTCCCGGCTGAGTTGGATAAGAATCCCGACGGTCACGGAATCCAGCATTTCACAGTCCGACAGATCAATCAACAGGCCCCAACCGCCGTTCAGTCCAATCATCCTCATCACAAAATTGTACTCATGCTGCTTCGATTCATCACTGAAGCTGCGCGGCTCTGCGGCTGGCTTAACGACAAGAACCTGGCCCACGGATTCGCAACTCAGAAACTGTAGTTCCAGCAGTGAAGTGATCATGTTGGCCTTCTCGCTAGGACTTTGGATCGAAATCATCTTTAGACACTGCAGATGATCTTGCAGCACACGTGCGGAGCGTCAATGCGTGGCTGAATGTGCTGCCCCAGTCAGATCGATAATTACGGTCCAACCCCGCCAGCGGGCCAAAGCAGCGTCGCGACCGCTGCGTCACGGGGCCGAAAACGATCGCTGGTAAAGGGCCGTTGTCCCCGGAAAAGCGGAGAGTTCGAATGCAGAAACCGGATCGAACGAATCAGAAGAAATCTCCAGATTAAAACGGAGAGCGGCGAGAATTGTAGGTTTCGCCATCAGAAATCCGGCCACGTTGCCGTGACGAGGCATTTTGTCTGGTCAACCTTTCCTGACGGAGAAATCTCATGAAGCGAACGCAATGCCGAAGTAAGAAATGGGTTTACGTTGATCGAATTGTTGGTCGTGATTTCCATCATTGCCGTCCTGATGTCACTGATTTTGCCCGCCGTGCAAAACGTGAGGGAGGCGCGGCGGACACAATGCCTGAGCAGACTGCGACAAATGGGGTCGCCGCGACAGCCAGCGCACCCATGATGGGATGGCGCTTATCGGCTGGCGGCAAGTTCATTCCGCTTCCACCCTCTGTTTCTCCCAACGCGGGCAACACTCGGTGTGGCAACGCAGGCGGAGTTGCGGGCGTAAACTGGGTCGTTACGTGTCTGTCGGAACTTGACCGTCAGGATGTCTTTGACCATTTCGACCAGACTGTTGGTGGCTCCAGCACAGCTAACTTCGCACTTTCGCAACTCAACCTGCCCTGACCCGGTGATGACTCGGCTTAGGAACAACCAGGGGGACTCAGCTATATCCTCAATGCGGGATACGCCGACATGACGGTTCTGGATGCGTACGAAGCCGCGATTGTGGCGGGGAATCTTCCCGTGCAGACACAGGTGCAGGCGCACGACATCAATCAATTTGACTGGGATGGAGACGGAAATGTCCCGGGTGTGTCGGGTCCTGAATATTTCGATGCAGACGATGCGACGATTACCCGCGACACGGGCGTGTCATGGATGCAGATTCGAAACAAGAACTTCAGCCAGACGATGAGCACTATTTACGACCGATTCGAAAACACTTTGTTTTTCGCAGAGAATATCAATGCCGGGTGGACAGGGATCGGGTCAAATCCAACGGTTAGTAACTGCGGGTTTGTGTATCCAGTGGAATCGACGACAGCCAGCGGAGCTACGTTTCCAAACCCGCCACGGCCCGTCGCCGTTAATGGCCTTCCCAACGTAATGCGTCATAACGGAGAAGGGACACCGTTTCCGTCCTCGAACCATCCGGGGGCGTCATCAATATTGTCCTTGCCAGCGGAAGCACACGAACGCTGAGTAAGCAAATCGACCGGTCCGTATGTGTCCGTCTGGTCACCCCCAACGGCAGCAAACTGCGTTCGATGGCGGGAGTCCTGCCACAGGATCTGATGGGCGATGCGTTTTAACCTGCTCCATGATAGGACACGAATCCGATTTCTGATAATAATCCACCTATGGGTTCATCAGCGGAACAGCACGTCACCAACGTAGCTTTGGTCAGTGAGCAGCGGCAGCGGGTGCGCGACTTGAGCGGTTTCAGAAAGGCTCACTCCGTCCCATTCGCCAATTCGGAACGAACGCAGAGTTTCGTCGGGCGCATCGCATCAGATGAGATCGATGAAGACCTGGACACTCGTTTCCGGGAGTTCCGAAAAAACTTTCGCTTCAAACGCAGCGATCTAGTTGTTTCGGAACCGGCAAACGGAGAGGCAGCAATTACCACACCATGGTTCGAGTATCGCATCACGGTCACTCACGATCCGCTCGCGCCGTCTGAAGTCACGTGGCGGCGTCAGGTCACTCAGTTTCACGATCCGGTTCCGTTGCTGTCACCAGAGTTTGCTACGGTTTTCGGGATGGTGTTCGACACCGTGGAATTCGAGCCTCCAGAGCCCATCCATATTGAGGCATTTATTGACTCGATCGAGAACCGCAACGACTCTCTCAACCTGGAATACGACCGTCAGAGTACCTGGTGCGAGCTGACGACAGCGTTGATTCCCGGCCGACTGGTGGTCGAAACCGACCGTGTGGCCTTTGTGACGAATGAGCCACAGTTGCCCGCCAGACTGCTAAATGCGTTCTTCGAGTTTCGCACACAGCTGACGGGCCTTGAGTGCTTCTGACGGCGATTGAATCGCACGTGGCACATTGCGTCGAGGACACAAACGAGCCCGTTGTGCAGGCGAAGAAAATACGTTCTTTCGCCTGTACAACGGGCGCTGATGCTACCCACATTTAGTGTGGATGGGTTCTGCTGTCGCCTTAGCGGCGGCCAGCACCATTGCCACTGAATCCGTCAAACAGGAAGTTGAACTGCATCAGGCCAAGCAGTACGTTGCCGACTTCTTCCGGCAGCGTATACCTCAGCAGAATCACATCATTCGGTTGAACAATGACACGTCCCGCAGGATTCTGTATGGCCTGCTTCAGATCGATTTTCATGGTAATCGCGTTGCCACACGGCAGCTCTCGCACCAGAATGACCTGAGACGGCGTTATGTAACCGCCACCACCGACACCACCGCCACCACCGCCACTTCGGCCGCCACCCTGACCTCCGCCAGAGCCTCCAATCGCCCCGACGCCGGTACCGGTACTGCCCAGTTGGCCACCGGCCAGGGCAACTGCCCCGACGACGTCAAGGTCTTTATCTCGCGGCAGCAAGTGCTCGCCCCCGCCCAGCAAACCGCCGGTGAAGTAGGTTTCTTTGTCCCGGCTGCGGATTATCACGATGTCACCATCCTGCAGGATGATGTCCTGTTGTGAAAACTGAGGTGGGTTGGAAGGATGATATCGCAAGGGAACACGCGTCACATTCGGCGGGTCGGGCCGAGGGGATTCATCACAGAAACAGGAGTCATCACAGTCCTCGCACTTCTGCAGAGCCATGCTGTTAAGCATTTGATCAGAAGTGACTCCGTCCTCATACATACCACGGTAAATCATGATCTCGTTCTGTGCGTCCAGTCCCGGCATACCACCGGTTTCACTCAAGGCATGCAGAACGTCGTTTTCGTATGCGGGCAGATCCAGCACGATCCCCGTCCCTCGTTTGCTGACATCCGCTACTCCACCTGATTCTTCCCGAATCACCAGCACACGAACCGAACGCTTCCGAATCAATGTCACCGAAAACTGGACCTCATTGGGAAAGTGCTGTTTGTCGACCGTATAGGCACGACGCACGCGTTCTGAGGCTTCAATGCGGGTTAAGCCTTCAATTTTGATGGGCCCCACGATTGGAAGGGCAATTGTCCCATCTTCCTGCACCGGTACCGCACTGCCGATGGCAGGCAGCATGCTGCTGTCTTCTGGAAAGTTAACCGGAGCCAACTCTGGAAACAGCTCGTCATCCTGTCGAATGAAAGCATGAAACCCCAACACGTCTCCGGGACCCAACAGGTATACATCGGGGGCATCCTGGCGCAATCGCAACAGTGAAATGTCTTCAAAGTCGTCTTTTCTTTCGGCATACAACAAAGCGCGAGGCACGCGATCCACCGGTATTCCGTTGATGCACGAGCACCCTGTACTGAGAGACGTCAGTAACAGGACCGACAGAAGACACACAACCCAGTTGCTCCGTTGCCTCGAATAAGTCAAAGCGTTTCGCTGGATGTCGTTGTTCAATAAGATCGTCATGAGATTTCCTTCATCCCCAGAAATTGAAGATGTCTCAGATTTTCTGCCGTAACATTTAGTTTGTATTTGGCTCGAGTAAGGCTTTTCTGCCGTACGCTGCCCAGCCTGAACACCACTTTGGCAGGCACGCCCCACCGGGCTATTCATATGGTCGCCGTTTGACAGGTCCATTCGGGGCGGACGGAAGCACCTGCAGCGCATCAGCTCCGTCCGCAGGAGCCAAGATAATATCGACTTGAGTCCCGTCGTCGGTCATCGCTGCCGCACTTTGATTAGCAGATTCAAATCCGTTCTGTGCGGGAGGACGTCGTGCTACTTCAATGTTGGCACGTGCGGTCGGAGAAATCGGGATCTGCCCCATATCTCCATACCCGTCCTGTTTGGCAGCCAGGGCTCCGTGCGAGAAGCCATCAAACCAGCCATGTATCTTGCTTCTTCCCTCTAGCGTCTGATAACACGGTTTCCAGTAACACTGAGGCGGTATCGTCGGCTGACAGCCGGAACCGCCTTCCAGTACGTTGACGTAGCCTTCCTTGAAGCCCTTCGCGAAGTGCCACGGGTAATCAACGTTGTCATAAGCCCACGACCAGTGTCCCCACGCTTTCTGCGCGAGAACGTCGTTGCGGACGTCCATTTCCATGGAAATGATGCCATCGCAGATGGCGGCACAACCCGCCAGCCCTGATGTAATGGCCATCAGCAGTGTTGCAGTTATTAAGCGTCTCATCGTCCTTGACTCCGCTTGCGAGAATACCCGCGTCAGCAAATCGGTTTGTTTCAGAACAGCCTTCGTCGCAATCGACTTACTCCACCTTCGGCGAAAACTCACTTTCGTTCAGGTCGGGCGTTGCTTCTTCAATGGGAGGCAGCGTCACGGCCGTACCCTCTGAGTCACCATTCAGAATTCTCTGCAAGGTGACACTAACGGCCTCCAGAAGGTATGGATCAGTCTGTTCGACTGCTAGCCTCTGCAGGTCCCCGCAAACAGGAGCCGCGTGACTGCCGAAGTCGCCCAACGTTGAGGCGGCCATGGCCACGACGCTGGCGTCTTCGTCGGTCAGCAGTTCACCCAGACCAACAACACATCGTGTAGCCCACTCTGAATCTGCACAGTTACGAAGACTTGACGCTGCGTGAGATCTGATGTCCGAATTGCCATTCGTCAGGAAGGCAAGTAGATCGTCAATGCCCTCATTCGTGACGGCACTTCGCTGTACCAGGGCGTCCAGAGCTGTCACTTTCAACAGGTCAGAGCCGACAGCAGCAGCATGTTCAAGGGCCTGATTAATTTTCTTATCGTCGGGCGAAGCATCCGTCAGGAGTACAGCGGCCAGAGCTTTAACTCCATCGTTCTCGCCGTACTGCAGGGCTGCGAACAATTCGTCACTGTAGCTCCACGGCTCTTCCATCCACCTGGCGACCTGCTCGAACTTGACTGCACGATCTGCCAACGTCCACCCGGCCGCAAGCGACACAAAAGCAGGAGCCTGACCGTCGTAGCCGATTGTCACGTTTTCGCCAGGTGGTTCAGACGTGGCATATAATGCCACACCCTGAAGATCTGCCCCCGGCGCAAAGTTCAGACGCCGGGCGGCAGATACTTCACTGTCGATCCCCGTCGTTGCGGCAACAGTGTCGGCCGCAGGCAGAAAATCTTCGGACGCGTCCGTCACATTATTTTCTGTCACTGCCGCCGCCGCAGGAAGAGATTCAATCACGGAATCGTGGTCGCTGCTGGAAGCCGAAACGACGGGGATAATCTCGTCGGATTCATCCGTCGCTGCGACGACTTCTCTGTCGATCCTGGTCGATGCGGCAACAGTGTCGGCCGCAGACAGAAAATCTTCGGACTCGGTCGTCACATTGTTTTCTGTCACTGCCGCCGCCGCAGGAAGGGATTCAATCACGGAATCGTGGTCGCTGCTGGAAGCCGAAACGACGGGGACAATCTCTACGAATTCATCCGTCGCTGTGACGATTAGCCGTTCAGCCGTATCCGGTGTTAATGCCTCTGGTGGGGAAAGGCGAGCGGGTAGCTGCACTACGTCCGCTTCAGTGATTGCCGGACGTGTGCTTCGAGCTAATGCGTCAAAACTTCGTTCTGACTTCAAGGCAGCGATGTGTTCCATGCGATCACGAGCAACCAGATTACCCGGTTCAGCCTGAAGCACTTTGCGGTACATCATCTGAGCCTGGGCCAGGTGCCCCTGGTTTTCAAAGATGCGGCCAATCGCTGCCATTCGCTGCGGCGACGCAGGTTTGGAGGTCGTTCCGGCCGGTGAATTGACCACCGCGTCCACAACTGCACACCCGACTCCGAACATGGACAGTCCGGACCCCAACAGGAGAACCTGTACGGAGCGTTTCCAACACATTGCCATTCTCCCCCAGGACAAACGCTGTCACCAACCTGACACGTTCGTCTTTTCGCAGTTGCGAACTCAAAGGCTTCATCCTGTTGACAGCGTGTCAACAGGCAGTACTTTGATGACTTCAATCCCCCGAACACCTGTCTTCCGGGAAGATGAGAAGGTATTGGGGTCCCCCCCTAGCACTCCGCAACCGAAACAACAGGCACTTCTGGTGTATTGATCGGTTTCCCTGCACTCGAACTATGCGTGCAAATCGAAAAAACCTGAGCATTCGGCAGAATCCCACCTCTTTAAGAAAACTGCCAACCAGTAATCCAGATTCAAAGTGGCTGGCATCTTCTGTTTCGTGCCGCAGAATCCAGTTCCTGCCGCAAACAAGTTCGTTCGTTTCATGAATGCAGTTGCCATACCTTTGTTGCTGTTTGTCGCCCGGCAAACCTTACGCCTGAAGACAATCACGCGGGCGACGACTGCGGCGGGGGCATTCTACTGGGCGATGGCGGCGGTGGTGACGTGCCTGGTCACGGCGGTGTGCCACCTGGACATCGTGGCGGTTACTCCGCGAATTAGCTCCGTTCTGCATTACCTGTCAGCCGTCCTCCTGCTGACTCCCCTGGTACATATGCTGGGGGCACGACGTCCAGGAATTACGGCCTGGCCCTGGTTTGTTATATTTCCTCTCATCATAATTCTGCAATGGCCCGCAATCTCTGAACTGATGGGAGACAGCTCTGACGCGGCAATTCGAATCCCCTCACCAACGGTAGTCGGCTTCATGCTGGTGCTGTTGATGGGAAGCGGCAATTATTTTGGCACATCCTGCACCACCTCAATGGTGTTCGGTGTGGCGGGAATCATGCTGATACTGCTGCCGGTAACTGAGTGGATGGCATTCCGGAATGAACGACTCTTTCTGCCCGGCTGCGCGATGCTGGCCGCGGCGACGGCGCTGTTACCGCGACGGTTTTTCCGTCGCGACATGGAGAATTCCCCACCCGAGCAGCTCTGGCGCGACTTTCGAGACCTGTACGGCATTGTCTGGGCAAAGCGCGTGATGGATCGCGTCAATCAATTTGCAGAACGGGAACATTGGGACGTTCGAATGACACTCGACGGCTTCCAGTTCCTAGATGCCGGACCAGAAGATAACACAACGGAGACGGGTACCAGCGGGCCCGCGAATGAAGGCACGCAGTCCTCACCCGCTGCCGCGAGATCAATGCAAGTGCTGTGCTGGGTGCTGCGGCGCTTTGCAGACCCGGAATTCCTCCGGCGGTACGTCCCGGATTCTGTGGAGTTGCCGCAAAGACCAGTGAATTAACAGCCGCCGGCGAGCGGGGCTCACCACGGACATACTGTGCCGACCTCAGTCAGACGATTTTTCTGGCTTGCTGGCCGTATCAGACTTGCCAGACGACGAATCGCTGGAAGATGAGGAGTCCTTCGACGCACTTTCTTTTGCCTTCTTGTCGGCTGAAGCGCCTTTCTTGTAGGACTCACTGCGATAATCGGTCTGATAGAAGCCACTTCCCTTGAAGATAATACCACCGCCAGCGCTGATGATGCGTTCGGCTTTGGGTTTACCACAGTCGGGGCACTTTTTTGTCGGCCGCGCTTTGATCGACTGAAAATCTTCCCACTCGTGATCGCAGGCATTACAGCGGTATTCGTATGTCGGCATCCGAGGATTCCTGTTCTTATTGAAGTTCGCCCGTCGCAGACCGCATTCGCGGATCGAAGTGCTGCCGAAACTCTGTTCAGTGGATTAATCTTCCGGCACCGGTTCGGCAGCTTGCGGCGGGGCGCAGGTCACAATCACCTTGGCCGGTCGAATCATGCGGTCGTCGATCCTGTAACCGACTTCAACGACCTGGCACACAGTCATCGGTTCGTGTTCGGCGGATGGAACCTGACTTAGCGCTTCGTGCAGATTCGGATCAAAAGTCTGTCCTTCCGGATTGATTTGCTCTGCGGAATGTGCCTTCAATGCATGGTACAACTGCTGAGAAACCATCTTGATGCCGTCGACAAGGTTCTGGGTGTCACCGGACTGTTCGGCGGCATCGGCTGCTCGCTTGAGATTGTCGATTCCGGGCAGGATGTCGCGAATCAGTGGCAATGACTGGTACTTCATCCCGTCCAGAGCTTCTTTCTGAGTGCGCCGACGAAAGTTTTCCAATTCCGCCTGGATTCTCAGCACACGATCCTTCAGCTCTTCATTTTCAGTTTGCAGTTTCTGCAACTCATCGTCTGCCGAGGTTGCTGCGTCATCCGCGGCTGCGGGCTCAACAGCGCCGGCAACTGCATCGTCAGACTCGGACCGTACGTTTTCCGGTGCGTCTTCGTTTTCTGGTGCGCTCATGACGGGCTCGTGCTTCTACTGAATGCTTTCGGCGACAGGGTGCCGCCACTGCGTTATTAGTCTTCTTCATCACCAGCAAAGAAGTTTTTCACATGGTCAAAGAACGATTTTTGATGCGGCATGACATCGGCATCTTCCAGATCTGCAAGTTCGCGCAGAAGCTCTTCCTGCCGCTCATTTAATCTGCGCGGCACTTCCACCTGAACCTCGACCAGTAGGTCTCCGACATGGTGACGTCCGTTGGGGTCCGGCATGCCCTTGTGGCGTAGCCGGATAACTTCACCTGGCTGTATTCCTGCTCTGATCTTCAGTTGATCACGCCCGGTCAAAGTAGGAATTTCAACGTCCGCGCCAAGTGCCGCCTGTGAATACGAAATTGGCAGTCGGCACAGCAGATCCTGACCGTCTCGTTCAAAGAGCGGGTGATCCTTAACCTTAAAATTGACGTGCAGGTCGCCGCGTGGTCCCCCTTTGACTCCGGCCTCTCCTTCGCCTCGAATCGGCATCTGCATACCGCTGTCCACTCCTGCGGGAATGTCTATTCCCAGCGTAGAGGACTTCATCTGTCGACCACTGCCGGAGCAGTCACCGCACGGGTTCTTAATTGTTTTGCCCTCTCCGCGGCAAGTTGGACAGGTTGTCTGAACGCGAAAGAAACCCTGCGCCTGAATGACCTGGCCATTTCCGTCACACGTTGAACAGCTGACGGTGTCGCTGCCTGGTTTTGCTCCCGAACCGCCGCAGGTGTCACACTCTTCCCGACGTTTAATTTCCAGCTCGCGTCTGCTGCCCGACGCAGCTTCCGGCAAGTCCAGCACGATCGTCGTTTCAAGGGATGCTCCACGGCGTGCACCGCTCTGGCCACCTCGGCTGCGACCGCCACCGCCAAAACCAAACCCCTCAAAGATGTCACCAAATGCACTGAAGATGTCATTAACGTCATGAAAGCCAGCGCCGCCGCCGCCTCGGCCTGCAGCACCGGTGACGCCGGCATGGCCGAACTGGTCATAGCGAGAACGTTTTTGGGGGTCGCTGAGAACGTCGAATGCTTCCGATGCTTCCTTGAATTTCGCGATCGCTTCGTCGTCGCCCTGGTTTCGGTCGGGATGATACTTCAGCGCGAGCTTGCGGTACGATTTCTTAATTTCGTCCGCAGACGCTGATTGCGTAACAACCAGCACTTCGTAGTAGCAAGTCTGAGTTGCCATATTCACTTCCGGTCCCTCGTTCTGAGAGCATGTACAGCTTCGGTGAATTCGGCCTCGAACGCCTGTTGTCTGAGTACCAGGCCTGCTGTCCTGCCCTACAGCATATTACTCTGATTCATGGCCGCTGAAAACGTATTCTGGCCGGCATTGTGTGCTTCCCACGAGCCCGACCGACCCGCGTATTTTCGTAAGCTGCTCCAGCTACAGCCTTGCCGTCGACGACTCGTTAATTGACTGTCTCAACAAAAACGGGACACCATTGCTGGTGCCCCGTGATCTCTTTTCACTTCGCGGGGCTGACGAATCTGTGATAATTCGTTTCCCATGTTCTGAACGACTGTCGCCGCAATAAACGCACAATCAATCGCTCAGTCAGTGACCTGACACAGCCACACTTATTTTGGCCTATCGAACAGCACCCGCAATTTTAGTCTTGGCCCCACCATCCGGATCGTCTGTTCGAGTCACCAGAACCTGAGTCGTGAGCATCAACCCGGAAATGGACGCCGCGTGTGACAGAGCACTGCGAACAACCTTGGCCGGATCCAGGATCCCTGATTCCAACATGTCCGCGTACTCGCCTTTGGCGGCATCGTATCCGTTGGGCCCTTTCAACTGACGAACTTCGTCAGCGATAACAGCACCATCTTCGCCACAGTTGCTGGCGATCTGACGAATGGGGGCTTCCAGAGCACGGGCAACGATCTGGACGCCGATGGCTTCATCGCCATCGGCCGCCACTTTTTCAACGCTGTCGATCGCTCGCAACAGGGCCACACCCCCACCGGGCAGAATCCCTTCTTCCACAGCAGCACGTGTTGCGTGCAGAGCGTCTTCCATCCGAGCCTTGGTCTGCTTCATTTCAGTCTCGGTCGCCGCACCAACTGAAATGACAGCAACACCGCCGGTCAGTTTTGCGAGCCGTTCCTGAAATTTTTCGCGATCGTAGTCACTGTCCGTCTTTTCGATGTGATCACGGATCTGCTGCACTCTGGCCTTAATGCCGTCAACTTCTCCGGCACCTTCAATGACGGTCGTGCTGTCCTTACTGACTTCGACCTTACGTGCGGAACCAAGATGAGACAGTTCCACTGTCTCCAGCTTAATTCCCAGATCCTCAGAAATCAGTGTTCCACCCGTCAAAACAGCCATATCTCCCAGCATGGCTTTACGCCGATCACCGAAGCCCGGAGCCTTCACGGCACAGACCTTCAGAATGCCCCGCAGCTTGTTGATCACAAGAGCCGTCAACGCTTCGCCGTCGACATCTTCAGCAACAATCAGTAATTCCTTGCCCGTCTGAGCAACCTTTTCAAGCAGCGGCACAAGATCACGAAGATTGGAAACCTTCTTCTCAAACAGCAGGATCAGGCAGTTCTCCATGATGCACTTCATGTCCTCCGCACTGGTGACGAAGTATGGAGAAATATATCCCTTGTCAAACTGCATGCCTTCCGCAAAGTCGAGCGTGGTTTCGTTAGCCTTGCCTTCTTCCACGGTAATGACGCCATCACGACCCACTCGTTCCATCGCGTCGGCGATCATATCACCGATCGCTCGGTCATTGTTGGCAGAAATGGCACCAACCTGAGCCACCTGTTCCTTCGAATCAACGGGCTTGGCCAGTTTCTCGACACTTCCCAAAGCCGCATCCACAGCTTTGTCGATGCCTTTGCGGACAACCGTCGGATTCGCACCGAGCGAAATGCTGCGAAGACCTTCCTGGAAGATCGCTCGAGCCAGGACTGTCGCCGTGGTTGTTCCATCACCTGCGACGTCGCTCGTCTTGCTGGCAACTTCGTTGACCAGTTTGGCACCCATGTTCTCGTATGGATCTTCCAGTTCAACTTCCTTGCTGACAGTCACGCCGTCTTTAGTAACGACTGGATTGCCGAAGCTCTTGTCAATAATCACGTTGCGACCAGTCGGCCCCATGGTGACGGCAACGGCTTTGGCCAGAGTTTCAATGCCACTCTGCAGCTTCAGGCGTGCTGGATCGTCGAACAAAAGTTGCTTTGCCACGTTCAAATGCTCCTTTGGGCGGCCTGGCCGCCAACAGGTACAAGGAACCACTCGGCGTGCTATCTGCCGTTCCGAGTGATCACTCTGAATGTCTTAAGGAATTTTGCCAACTGTCTGCGATCAGCTGGCCCCGTACTTACAAATGTTTCGCGTACTACACGACCTTGGCGAGAATGTCGCTCTCGCGAAGAATCTTGACTTCTTCTTCGTCGACTTCGATGTCAGTTCCGCCATATTTACCGAACAGAACCTTATCGCCGACTTCAACACTGATGGAGGCACGTGCTCCACTTTCCAGCAGTCGTCCCGGACCAACGGCAAGAACGGTGCCACGCTGTGGCTTTTCCTTGGCAGCGTCCGGCAGCACGATTCCGCCTGCAGTGGTCTCTTCAGCGTCGTCAGCTTTGACGACAACTCGGTCATCGAGAGGATTGATTTTCATATTTCTGTACTCCGTATGAATTCAGATTGTTTATGTTGGAATCTCGCCGCCCAGGCGGGCTGCAAATTGTTGCTAAACATCCAGCAGCGGCACCAACGTCACCTGTTGACCCACAGGAAACTTCCCCGAAAGTCACAGGCACCAGCCGGTGGCCGACACCGTCTACATCATGCCGGGCATTCCGCCCATGCCTCCCATACCTGGCATGCCGCCACCCATACCGCCCATGCCGGGCATGCCGCCGCCCATGCCACCGCCCATGCCACCCATGTCGTGGTCATGATGATGGTCATCGCCGCCAGCTTCTTCTTCCACAGGCTCTTCGACCACGATGCAATCGGTCGTCAGCAACAGTGAAGCGACGCTGGTTGCATTCTGCAGAGACGTGCGGACAACTTTGGCAGGATCGACTACGCCAAAGCTGAGCATGTCGCCATACTTGTCATGCAGAGCGTCATAGCCGTAGGTGACTTTCTTTTCCTTCTTCACACGATTCGCCACAACAGCACCGTCAAGTCCGGCGTTGGACGCGATCATACGAAGTGGCATCTCAAGTACATTACTGATGAGCTCAGCACCCAGAGCTTCGTCACCCTTGAGCTTCAGACCGTCCAGCGAAGCTGCACATCGCAGCAGAGCGACCCCACCGCCAGGAACTATTCCCTCTTCGATCGCGGCCCGGGTTGCTGCCAGAGCGTCATCAACAAGGTCTTTGCGTTCCTTCATTTCGGTTTCGGTAGCGGCACCAACTTTGATCTGAGCCACGCCGCCGGCAAGTTTGGCCAGTCGTTCCTGTAGTTTTTCACGATCGTATTCGCTGTCAGTGCTTTCAATTTCACGCCGGATCTGTTCGGCACGTCCAGTGATGTCACCCTTCTTGCCGCCACCTTCGACGATGACGGTCTTGTCAGCATCAATGCGGATCGTTTTGGCTTTACCAAGATCCGACAGCTGCACGTTTTCCAGTTTAATACCAAGGTCTTTGAAGAATGCCTTGCCGCTGGTCAGAACAGCAATGTCTTCCAGCATGGCCTTCCGCCGATCGCCGTAGCCGGGAGCCTTAACGGCTGCTACTTTGACAATGCCTCGCATCTTGTTGACAACCAGAGTTGCCAAAGCTTCACCTTCAATATCTTCTGCGATGATCAGCAGCGGAGAACCGTCTTTGGAGATGGCTTCCAGAACAGGAACCAGATCTTTGGCACTGGAGATCTTCTCTTCGTGAATCAGGACGCGACAGTTTTCCAGTACACATTCCTGATCATCTTCACTTGTAATGAAATGCGGTGACAGGTAACCGCGGTCAAACTGCATCCCTTCGACCAAATTGACTTCAGTCGTGACCTGACGACCTTCCTCAACGGTAATCACGCCGTCTTTACCGACTTTCAGAAGAGCATCGGCCAGGATTTCTCCGATCGCCGCATCGTTATTACCGGCAATGCTGGCAACTCGAGCGATCTGGTCCCTGTCGTTGGCCTTCACTGGCTTGGACATCTTTGCCAGCTGTTCGATGACAGCATCAACCGCCTTCTGAGCACCCCGGGACAGAGAAATCGCTCCACTGCCGGCGGCGATGTACTTCAGGCCATGTTTGTAAATCGCTTCTGCCAGGATAGTTGCGGTGGTTGTTCCGTCACCTGCAACATCGTTGGTTTTAGAAGCTGCCTCTTTCACCAACTGAACCGCCGCGTTTTCAAAGGGGTCTTCCAATTCGATGTCCTCAGCAACGGTAACACCGTCCTTGGTCACCTTGGGAGCCCCCCAGCCCTTGTCCAGAACAGCATTTCGCCCGCGAGGTCCCAGCGTGCTGGCGACAGCTCGTGAGAGTTTGGAAACGCCGGAAAGCAACCCTTTGCGAGCCTCTTCATCGAACGTCAGTAACTTTGCCACGGTTTCTCCTCAGTTTATCTACTTACCACCGATGCGGATGAGCGCATATTGAGTGTCTATTTTGGCAGCAACGTGCCATTCGTGGCGATATAGCTAACAGCATGCCGAAAGACTAAGCGGTGTCGTAAGTCGCTCCCACAATTGGTGTTAACAGACTTCTTCGGGACGGCCGAAGAGCTGCTCCCCTGGCCCAACCGTCTTTTTGGCAGGATTACATGGAAGACTCCGCATCAAGGCCGGGGGGGACACTCTCCCTATGGACATGGCCCCAATCGCAGCGGTGCAAGCACAATCCTGTGAACGTGAATACCGATCCTCCAGATCCACCACTCTCGATCGCTCGGTCACGAAGCAGGCAAATCAGAAACGAAACGGCGGCTTGGTTAGGCACCAACTCTTTCTAACTGCTTTGAAACTCGGTGTCCGACCTTCTATCCTCTCCAGAACGAGTTGTGCGGACGTCGCACATTGTGCTTGCTGGCGGAATACCGACCGGTCGCGTCGAACAGAAAAAAGATGTCATGGCCAACGTTTTCCAGTCTGCATTGGCTGCAGTCGTGTGCCTTACCCTGGCCGCGCCGACGGCGACGTTCGCCAGACAGCCCAATTTTATCGTAATTTTTTGCGACAATCTGGGTTACGGTGACATCGAACCATTTGGATCGACGGTCCACCGTACGCCGCATCTGAACCGTATGGCTCGGGAAGGATGTCGATTCACTCATTTCTGTGTCACTGCGGGTGTATGTACACCTTCCCGATCGTCCATCATGACCGGCTGCTATTCACAGCGAGTCGGAATGCACGATAACCCACGCGATGGCCAGGTTCTGCGACCGGTATCGCCATACGGCCTGAACCCGAACGAAATCACGATCGCCGAGGTTTTGCGGAAAAATGGTTACGCGACGGGGATTTTCGGCAAGTGGCATCTGGGTGACCAGCCGGAGTTCCTGCCGACTCGACAGGGCTTCGACGAGTTCTACGGGATTCCGTACAGCGACGACATGACCAGAGACGTTGGTCTCCGAATCGGTGACCGGCTGCAGGGCCGATCGTGGCCGGAACTGCCCCTGATGAAGAACGAAACTGTTATCGACGCTCCGGTTGATCGCGACATGCTGACGAAACAATGTACGGAAGAGGTCCTGAGTTTTATCGAACGAGAAAAAGACAAACCGTTCTTCGTGTATTTTCCCCAGCCGATGCCTGGCAGCACGGCGGCACCATTTGCCAGCCCGGCATTTAAGGGAAAAAGCAAAAACGGTCCGTGGGGCGATTCGATTGAGGAAATCGACTGGTCCACCGGAGAACTCCTTAACAAGCTGGTCGATCTTGGAATCGATGAACAGACACTTGTGATCTGGTTGTCCGACAACGGTGCACCTATGTCCGGCAATGACATGAGCAGTACGGCGCGAGGAACAAATCGCCCGCTGCACGGTCGTGGTTACACGACGTCGGAAGGCGCGTTTAGATCTCCGACCATCATGTGGTGGCCAGGACATGTCCGGCCTGGAACAACATGTGAGGAACTGTTGACAACCATGGATCTGTTGCCGACATTTGCCAGATTCGCGGACGTTCCCGTGAAGCATGCAGTGGACGGACACGATGTGCGTTCATTGATTCTTGGCAAACCGAATGCTCGGTCACCGTACGATGCCTTCTATTACTATTATCGCGATCAATTGCAGGCTGTTCGCAGCGGCCCGTGGAAGTTGTTCCTGCCCCTGAATAATTTCATACGACATCCTCATTTCAAGACGGGTGAAAAGGCAGAAACGCTGCTCTTCAACGTCGTGACGGATATCGCCAGCACAACGAATGTCGCCGCCGAACATCCGGGCGTTGTACAGATATTGACGAAGCTTGCGAATGCGGCACGCAACGACCTGGGAGATGCTGGACAGCACGGTTCCGGGCAGAGGCCGGCCGGAAAGACCGACGGCCAGCCGAAGGCTCAGGTACTGAATTAACCGAATTGGTCGTGCCTTCCACTCCTTAGAAAACGTCATGACCTGAGCAAGGCAACGAACGCGCTATAACCATGCAGCCCACTCCCCACTCCACGAAAGAAATTGACCGCCTGATTTCTGAACCCAGCACGGATGTCATTCGTACTGTCGAACAGTGTCCGGGCACTTACGCTGTTCTGGGAGCTGGCGGGAAAATGGGATTTCACGTAAGCCTGATGTTACAGCGAACTCTGCGTGAGCTGGGGCGCAACGATACCGTAACGACAATTTCCAGATTCGGGTCACCGCCCGCACGGCAACAGTTTGACGACGCCGGGTTTCGCGTTATTGCAGCCGATCTAAGCGATCCGCGGGCCGTTGCGGATTTGCCTGTGGCGGACAATATTTTCTTTCTGGCAGGAGTCAAATTCGGCACCGGTGATCAGCCGGAACTCCTGCAACGCATGAATGTGGACATGCCCACGCTGGTCGCCGAGCGTTATCGGGCGGCAAAGATCGTGGCGCTGTCCACGGGATGCGTCTACTCTTTTACTTCACCCGAATCCGGCGGGGCAACGGAAGACAGTGATGTCGATCCACCAGGAGATTACGCAAAATCATGCAGGGGGCGTGAAGCAGCGTTTGAGGCGGCCGCAAAATCGTTCGGCACCCGTTCATCACTGATCCGACTAAATTATTCCATCGATCTGCGATACGGCGTACTGCTTGATATTGCTCAGAAGGTACGCACATCCCAGCCCGTCAACGTGGAAATGGGCTACGCCAACGTCATCTGGCAGGGCGACGCGATTGCTTACACAATTCAGTCGCTGCCTCACGCCAGTGCTCCTCCATTTGTGGTGAACATCACCGGGCCGAACGTATTACGTGTTCGCGACATTGCAAACATGTTTGGCGACCGCTTCAGTTCCGCACCGATTATCGAAGGCCGCGAGCAGCCGACAGCATGGCTCAGTAACGCTGCCAAAGCACATGCGATGTTTGGTGAGCCACGCATTTCGTTGACGCAGATGGTTCACTGGGTCGCGGACTGGCTGGAACAGGGAGGCGAAACTCTGGGCAAACCTACTCATTTTGAAGTTCGTAGCGGAAGTTATTAAGACATGACGGCATGGAGAGATTTTCTGAACGACGGCGTAGTGATTCCAGCCTGCCCACTGGCACTGAATGACGACGGTTCGTGGTCTGAACGACATCAACAGGCGCTGCTGAACTATTATCTTGACGCTGGCGCTGGGGGACTGGCCATCGGCGTGCACACTACGCAGTTCGAAATTCGTGACCCGAAACACGGACTGTATGAACCGGTGCTGCGGTCGGCCGCTCAGCAACTGGACAACACGCCACCGGATCGGCCATTCATTAAAGTCGCCGGAATCTGCGGACGAGCGGAACAGGCCGTCGCCGAAGCGCAGACCGCTGCCGATCTGGGCTATCACTGCGGACTGCTGAATCTCAGTGCGCTGCAGAACGACGATGACGATGCTCTGATTGCTCACTGCAGGTCCGTTGGCGAAGCACTTCCAATTTTCGGGTTCTACCTGCACCCCGGCGTCGGCGGGCGAGTCCTAAGTTACAAATTCTGGCGAAGATTCTGCGAACTGCCGGCTGTGGTCGCGATCAAAGTGGCCGCGTTCAATCGTTATCAGACATGGGATGTTATGCGTGCGGTCATCGAGTCCGGACGACAGGATGTGGCCATGTACACCGGCAACGACGACAACATCATCGCTGATCTGCTGACGCCGTTTCAGTATCAGGGAGTCTGTCGCCGATTTGTCGGCGGGCTGCTGGGACAGTGGGCCGTCTGGACAAAAGCCGCAGTCAAGATGCTGGACGAAATCAAAGCTATGCGTGAGCAGACTTCGATGCCGACAGAGTGGCTTTCAAAGAATATGGCGTTGACCGACGCCAACGCTGTGATCTTTGACGCAGCGAATGATTTCTCCGGTTGTATTCCCGGCGTCAACGAAGTACTCCGTCGACAGGGACTGTTACCGTCCACCAGGTGTCTGAATCCGAAGGAAGTACTTTCGCCCGGACAGGCGGCAGAGCTTGACCGCGTGTGCGCCGCATACCCTTTCCTGAGCGATGAGGAATTTGTCTCGCGAAATGTTGAAAAGTGGTTGGTTGAATAGACGACCGGACAACCACGGATCAGCACGGTTGACACAGGCTCTCATCCGAATTCAACTGTTTAGCACGTTCTGCATCGGTCTGCCGTTCTTCCGCCGTCGGCCCATCCGGGACCGGTCGCTGCCGCGAGAGTCCCACAATCAGGCCCACAGAAACAATGTTCACCAGTAGATTCGTTCCGCCGTAACTGATGAAAGGATGAGGCACACCTTTCGGTGGAACCATCGCGGTGACCACGGCCACATTTGCCAGCGCCTGCAGCACGATCTGAATGACCAGTGTTGAGCCCAGAATCCATTCAAAGGAATCTCGACGCAGTGGCCGCATGACCGCTCGCCCGGTCAGAAAGACACCCATCCAGATAATGACGACGGCCAGTGTTCCGGACAGTCCCAGTTCTTCGCCGATCACGGCGAAGACAAAATCTGTGTTGGCTTCCGGCAGATAACTCAGCTTCTGCCAGCCTCCACCGATGCCGGTGCCCTCCAGTCCTCCTGAGCCGAGCGACATCAGTGACTGTCGAATCTGCCAGGGTGCCAGTGACAAATCCTGCCATGCAGCCATAAAACCGGTGATGCGTTTCATCTGGTAAGACTTCAGTGCCAGCAACGACACGGCCGCAGGCAGCGTCAGCACTGTGCAGCCAACAAAGTATCTCAGCGGCCATCCTCCAATGAACAAAGCCGCGACGTAACCGACGGCCAGAAAGACGGTGGCGCCAAGATCTGGTTCTGTAACAACCAGTGGCAGCACGATCAGCAGCGGCAGCAGAGTTCGTGGCAGTGTCCTGAGTGAGAAGCCCGTGCCGGATCGAATATCGGTCAACGTCTTTGCGGCGAAAATTGGCAGAATGATGCGTCCCAGTTCTGAGGGCTGAAGCGACATGCCGCCAAGTCGCAGCCAGCGTTGTGCTCCATTGACGCGAGTCCCGACGCCGGGGATCAGCACAGCCACCAGTAGCAGAACAAGGACGACCAGTAATCGGGTTGCGTTCTGTCTGAGCAATGCCGCGGGCAACACCGATGCCGCGAACCCACAGACGACCGATATTGCCAGGAATGTCAGGTGACGATTCAGGAAAACAGCCTCCGGGCGTCCCGGGGACGAGGTCAGGCTGGCACTGTGGACCATTTGAACGCCCACGCCGATCAACACGCACACCAGTCCGACAAACAGTCGGCGCATGTCGTCCTGATCGCGAAGTCGGCGACTTAACGGGGGGCTGATTGATGATGCCACACCAATGCTCATCCGACAGTTCTGTACGGCGTTGCAAAAATTCCGGGAATGAATTCCGTCTTCCTGCGATGCTGATCCATTGCAGTTATACTCCCTGGTATCGGTTGCCCGCGCGCCGTCAATCGACGTTCACATCAGTCGAAGTGTCTGTGCCAGACATACCTGGGCTGACGCTTAGGCAAATAAGGGAATTCATAATGTTGCGGTCAGTGTGTGGCCTTTGGTTGTTCTCGTTCTCACAAGACAGGCCCAAATTCGGCATCCAGGCAGCAAATAATGGGGTCCCGTCCTCACGACGGGTGCTTCGGCTGGTCCGGGCAGCACTTCTGTTGGCCATATTTTCGTGGACTTCAGTCAATTCGGAAGACTGGACTTCGCTGAAAGGTCGGATTATCTTTCCCGGCGAAATTCCAGAGCAGACGCCACTGGTGATCACCAGAGACGAAGAAGTCTGCGGAGAATTGGGCTTACTGGACGAAACGCTCATCGTAAACAGGCAGAACCGCGGATTGCAGAACGTCGTCGTATGGCTGTCGTCGAAGACCGAAGTGCCTGTCCATCCGTCGCTGGCGGACGTTTCGAAGCCCGTCCAGCTGGACAACAAAGGCTGCCGTTTTGTGCCGAGAATTGTGCCGATTAGAACCGGGCAGGTGCTGCAGTGCACCAACGCTGACCCAGTCAGCCATAACGTGGCTGTCTATGCCCGACGGAACCAGCCGTTCAGCATCATCGTCCCGAAAGCTACACCGCTCGAGCGAAGATTCCACCGTGAAGAACTGAAGCCCATTCGTGTTGACTGTTCGATTCACGCCTGGATGCGAGCGTATCTCGTTGTGACGGAACATCCGTATGCTGCCGTCACTGACAAGGACGGACACTTCACGATTAAGAATATCCCGCAGGGGAAATGGCAGTTCCGATTCTGGCACGAAACCTCTGATTACCTGAAGACGCTTAAGTACGGCACACAGACCATGGAACTGGCTCGCGGCACGTGGGAACTCGACATGAACGCAGCGGAACTTGATCTTGGCGAACTGACGGTCGACGACAGACAGTTCCTGACAGATCAATAGAAAGCGTCTATAGTGGAGAGACGGTCGGGACTCTTTTTCCGATGAGAGACCCAAGAGTCGGCTCCGTCTTCTGCCGAAAAAACACTCCCGCCCCTCTGCTCTTCTGGCTGCGGAAATTGCAAAAGTGGCGAGGCCCAACTAGTCTGTCGTCGAATTGCCGAGTGCGAACGCGTCGTTTACAGTCCAATAATCTGTTAATTCGCTCTGGCACGCCCTCCAGCGCGTCCTCAGGAACCCACCGCCCACCTTTCCAGAACCTCGGAGTATGAATACTGTGAAGAAACTTCTGACAGCGACTATTGTGCTCTCCGGACTCATCAATCTGACGGTCTCGGCAGATGCAGGCAACGACGTCAAAGAAGCAGCGCTGCCCGTCAGCGCCACTCGAGCCTTCGAAAACCTGATCTTTGATCGTCCCATCGTGGTGACTCATGCCGGCGACGGCAGCAATCGCGTGTTTGTGGCCGAGCAAAAGGGAGTCCTGCAGGTCTTTCCAAACGATCCTGACGTTGAAGAAGCAGACGTATTTCTGGATATCGACAAACGCTGCGTGTACAAGGACAACCAGAACGAAGAGGGATTGCTGGGCTTCGCGTTCCATCCGAACTTCAAGGACAACGGTCACTTCTTCCTGTATTACACAACCGCGGACGCCGAGCACACCTCCGTTGTAACTCGCTTTACGGTTTCAAAGAACGATCCGAACAAAGCCGACCCGTCGTCTGAAGTCGAAATCATGCGTATCCCGCAGCCGTTCTGGAACCACAACGGTGGCACCATCGCATTTGGCCCCGATGGCTACCTGTACGTGGCACTCGGCGACGGCGGCAGCGGTAACGACCCGAACGGAAACGGGCAGAACCTCACGACGCTTCTCGGTGCCATCCTGCGAATCGATATCGACAGCAAAGCCGACGGCAAGGCGTATGCCATTCCCAAAGACAATCCCTTCATTGGCCACAAAGTCGTTGTCAACAAACGAGGAAAGACAACTGACGCCCGCCCGGAGATTTACGCCCTCGGACTTCGCAACGTCTGGCGAATGGCGTTCGACAGTGAAACCGGAAAACTGTGGGCTGGCGACGTTGGCCAGAATCTGTGGGAAGAAATCAACATCATCACGAAAGGTGGCAACTACGGCTGGAACATCCGTGAGGCGAAGCACTGGTTCCGTCCGGACGGAAACGACGCGCCCCGTGATTCGCTGATCGATCCAATCTGGGAATACCATCACGACGTCGGCAAATCCATTACCGGCGGCAGCGTTTACCGGGGCAAATCTGTTCCCGAGCTGGTCGGTAAGTACGTCTACGCGGATTACGTCACCGGCCTGCTGTGGGCTCTGGAAAACGATGGGAATCGGACCGTGGCCAACTATTCCCTGACCGGTGTGGGCGAAAAAATGCCTGTCATGAGCTTTGGAGAAGACGAAGACGGCGAAGTTTACTTCACCACAACGTTTGGTCAGCTCTACAAGTTCAAATCCGACAAGTAGTCACCGTCACAAAAGAGGGAAAAACGTCTCGCAGCAGTGGTGACATTCAGCGTACAGTCCGTTGATGTCACTTCTGCTTGAGAACGTACGAAAATCTTACCGAGAACCCAACGGCAACCGTCTGCCAGTGCTGGGCATTTCTCGCTACGAACTTGCTCGGGGTGAACAGGCGGCACTGGTCGGTTCCAGCGGCGGTGGAAAAACTACGCTGCTAAACGTAATTTCGGGGATTCTGGCCCCGGATTCCGGTCAGGTCGTCATCGACGGCAAAGACATAGCTCCCCTGCCGGAAGTCGTACGAGACCGCTTCCGCGCTGCTAAGATTGGCTTCGTTTTCCAGACATTCAACCTGCTGCCGGCATTCACAGCTCTGGAAAATGTGCTGCTGGGAATGTCATTTTCCGGGCGAGCCATCGATCGGCCGTTCGCCATTTCCCTTCTGGAACGCGTCGGACTCGAGCAGCGGCTGGACCACACGCCGCAACGAATGTCGGTCGGCGAACAGCAGCGAGTTTCGGTCGCTCGATCGCTGGCGAACAAGCCAGCACTGCTGCTGGCGGACGAACCGACGGCCAACGTGGACCCGGCCAATCAGGATCTGATTTTGAATTTGATCCGAGACACCTGCGAAGAAAACAACGTGACCTTGCTGATGGTGACCCACGCGATGGAAGTTGCCAACACTTTCGACCGGCTGGACAAGCTGGCGGACTTCAACGACCCACAGGCTGACTTTCAGGGAGCAGCCTCATGAACCTGTTATCCATCGCATGGAAAAGCGTTAAGCAACGAAAGGTCGCCTCCCTGCTGACGGCGCTTAGTGTGGCGCTGGGCGTCATGCTGATGGTCGTAGTACTGGTGATTGCTGGCGCGGTCGATGGAGCCTTCAATCAGCGGTCAATTGCATACGACCTGATCATCGGAGCCAAGGGCAGCGATCTGCAACTTGTGCTGAGTTCTGTTTACCGAGTTCAACCACCGATCGCCAACTTGCCGTACATGTACCTGGAACAGTTGCGCAACGACCGTCGTATCGAGACAGCCATTCCGTTGGCGTTCGGAGACTTCACCAAACCGGAGCACGGTGGCTTTCCGATTGTCGGCACGACGAACGAGTATTTTCTTAATGAGTATACGCCTGGTAAGATGTTTGAAGTCGCGGACCAGGAGGGCACACGTCAATTGAACGAGCTGTATGACGCGGTCATTGGTTCACAGGTTGCACGGAAGAACGGATGGAAGGTTGGAGATAAATTCACGATTGTGCACGGCAGCGCTGACAGCGAAGACGTTCATGACGAAATGTTCACCGTCGTTTCGGTGCTTCGGCAAACGGGGACACCTAACGACAGGAGCGTTTTCCTGAACCTCGAAGCAGTTTACATACTCGATGGTCACCAGAAGCCGATTGATGAGGTCGAAACGCGACTCAAAGACTTCTACGGCAACGACAGGGAACGACTCGACATCGCTTTGGGCCAAATGGAGGAACTGAAAAAGAGTAGAGCGAAGGGGCAGGAGATCGGTGACGAATCGATGGGTTACGGACTCGACACTCCGGACGCGATGAAGGAGGTGACAGCCGTCTTCGTGAAGACACGGGAAGTCTTTGATGCAATCAGTCTGCAGTCGCAGCTAAAAAACGGCTCCAAAGCCATGGCCGTCAATCCGATTCGCCCGATTAGACGACTGATGCAGGATGTTGTGGGGCACATCCAGAAGGCCCTGATGGTGCTGACAGGGATGATCATCGCGGTGTCCGGGATCAGCATTTTTGTCAGCATTTACAACAGCATGTCCGATCGCAGACGCGAAATCGGCATTATGCGCGCCCTGGGAGCACGGCGCACGAGCGTATTCTCCATCATTCTTGCCGAATCCACGGTGCTGTGCATCGGAGGCGGAATGATGGGCTGGCTGATTGGCCATGGACTATCTGTCGCGTTCGCACCGTACGTTAGTGCACTAACGGGTCTTCTGCTGGATGGCTGGGCTCTGAATCCGTGGGAGTTTGTGCTGTTTCCCGTGCTCTTGGTACTCGGAGCACTCGTCGGATTTTTGCCGGCCATGACCGCCTACCGCACCAATGTTGCGGATGCGTTGAGCAGTTGATGAGGACCTCGGCAATTCCGCGATCCTGAGACGCTTTTGCTGTGTCCGTTTCGAGTGGTCTATCGTCCTGTTAGAATCCGCCCACACCGCTCATTAGTGACATCGAACTCGTGACCGCGGGATTCCAGGTCACCTGTAGCGACCACCGGGAGCGGACCATCTGTTTCCGAGCGTCAACTCGAATCGGCTCGCGGGCCGCCCCGCGTCAGTATGGATTCAATCTTGTGAATAAGGCTCACGTTCGAAAAATCACCGTTCCTGGATTCGTCAGCGCCGCCAGCGAAGGGCTGTCGATGGTGACTGCCTATGATCACATGTGGGCAGGGATCATGGACGAAGCAGGCGTGGATAGCATCCTGGTCGGCGACAGTCTGAGCATGGTGGTGCAGGGACATTCAACAACGCTGCCCGTAACTCTGGATCAGATGATCTACCACGGCGAAATTGTTGTTCGGGCCGTGAAACGAGCGTTGGTCATCGTCGACATGCCCTTTATGTCGTACCAGGTCAGTCCTGAAGAAGCTGTCCGCAACGCAGGACGCATCATCAAAGAAACGGGGGCCGACGCGGTCAAGCTGGAAGGCGGCAGAATTCAAAGCGAAACGATTCGTTCCATCATGAGAGCCGATATTCCGGTCATGGCTCATGTTGGCATGAGACCGCAGGCGGTCAGGCAACTTGGTGGCATGGGCAAGATTCAGAGAAACGCAGAGCAACTGCTCGACGACGCTCGTGCTGCGGAAGACGCAGGGGCCTTCGGCGTACTGCTGGAACTGGTTTCTGCCGACGTCGCCAAACAAGTCACGGAAGCACTTTCGATTCCGACGATCGGTATCGGAGCAGGGCCACACTGCAGCGGTCAGGTCCTGGTGGGGCCCGACATGCTGGGCCTGACGCCGTCCTTCAAGCCGAAATTTCTGAAACATTTTGCAGACCTGCGACCTCAGGCGGTGACCGCTATACAGAATTATGTCAGCGAGGTGAAGTCAGGAGAGTTTCCGTCGGCCGAGCACAGCCACTGACGGCAGCCGACATGCTCGACGAAAATGTGTACAATATTCAGGTTGAATACGCAAAGAAAGAAAATGGGAAGTAGCGTCAGTACTTAATTCCGCGTCCATTCTGTGTGAGGTAGACGATGCCAGAGCCGCCCGAACCATCGGCTAACGACGCCAGTCCGACAAAGCAGTCCTCATCTGCCACTGCCCCCCCCGACCACAATGTCGATCAACCTGGGGCAGGAACGGTCGAAACGGCCGGCCACATTCAACGACTCAAGTTATTCGGGCTTCGCTCCGAGATTCCGCGTTGGCTGATGATCACCGCCGGCTGCCTCAGCGTCACACTCTGCGCGTTGCTGTGGTGGTGGACAACGCTGGGCAGTGGTGAAGAACGAATTCTGGGACACAATCAGCTGCCGTCCGTCGCCGAGACCTGGGAACGTTTACCGGAAGTCCTTGATTCGAAGAGTCCGGAACGACACATCTGGGACAATACTTTTGTTTCGCTCAAACGGGTCATCATCGGTTTTGCTCTGGCCTTGCTGGTTGGTATCCCGATCGGCGTGGCCGCGGGCTGCTTTCCCCTCGTTGGCAGTTTCTTCGCACCGCTTGTGCTGTTCGGCCGCAACATTCCAATTGCCGCGCTGATACCTCTGGTGCTGGCATTGTTCGGTACGGACGAAAAGCAGAAATACATGTTCATCGTCATCGCGTGCGTGGCCTTTATCATCGCCGACACGATCGACGCAGTCAGCGAAGTAGCTCAGCGTTACGTGGAAACGGCTTTAACTCTGGGAGCCTCGCGGCTGCAGATCGTCTTCAAGGTCCTGGTGCCGCTGGCCATGCCCATGGTATTCAACTCCCTGCGTGTGCTGTTCGGTCTGGCATTTGGCTACATCATGCTGGTCGAATTCATGCACGAAGGCGAAGGCGCGGGTGGACTGGGCTTTTTGCTGAACATCGCCCGGCGTCGCAGCACGACGGAATACACGATGATCATCATCCTGACTATACCGGTGGTCGCCTACGTAATCGACCAGCTGCTGTATATCGCTCAGTGCTGGCTGTTCCGCTGGAAGTACGGCAAAGAAGCCGAACGCAGCACCGCCTTTCGCCTGTCTCGCCGCGTGCTCAGACTGTTCTGGCGACGTGAACCTGCACCGGTCGCCGCGAGTGCGGATTAAACAACAACCTGCCAGGCAGCCCTATGTCGTTTCAAGTCCGGTCACTGTTCCAGTGCTGCTGGCAAATCGGTCTTCTTCCAGCCCAACCTGCTGCAGCAGATTCACGAACAAATTTGGCAATGGGTGATTTCTGCGTCGATCAAAGGCCAGATGCTGACCGTGCTTGAAGCGTCCACCGGCCAGCAACACAGGCATGTTGCGGTTGTCGTGATTGGAAGCGTTGCCCAGATTGCTGGTCAGTAACACCGACGTGTTGTTCAGTAGACTTTTTCCGCTTTCACCCGTCGTGCTCATATCACGCAGCAGCTGCCCCCAGGCGTTGATAATCTCTACTTCGACCAGCGCAAGCTGATCGAGTTTCTCTTCGTCCAGACCGTGATGGCTGAGAGTGTGATAGCCTTCAGCGACACCCGGTATCGGAACCACACCGCCCGAACCTCCCAGATGGTACGAGACAAAACGAGTGGAATCGGTTTCCAGCGCAAGTCTGATCGCGTCGCTCATTAACCGTTGACGTCCCACAAAGTCATTCGAATTGCCGATATCGACGGGTTTGGAAACCCCCACCCGGGGCTTTGGACGGTGAGCCCACGTCTCGGATTCCGCCAGACGGCGTTCAAGTTCACGGACACTTGTGAAGTAAGAATCGAGCCGATCTCTGTCGCCGGCCCCCAGTTGCTTCGACAAAAGTTTGGCATCTCCGGCGACCAGGTCCATGATGCTGCGTCCCTGACGAACTCGCTGAGCCTGACGCTGCTGTTCGGCAGGGGAATCGTTCACAAACAGGCGAGTAAACAGACGCGCTGGAGAACTCTCCGCCGGGATCATGGCCCCGTTTTCGGTATAGCACGGGCTGTTGCTGCCATTGCTGCTGAGCACCAGCGATGGAAATCGCGTAAAGCTGCCCAAATATTTGGCCATGTGTTGGTCAAGCGAAATTGAGTTCTTTGCCTTGCCCGAACTGCCGACGGGATTCGCCGTCAACAGGCTGGCTTCGGCACGGTGACCGCCGGTCACACCGGGATGCGATGCTCCGGATATGATCGTCATGCTGTTGCGCAGATCTTCCAGTGGCCTCAGGTAGCTGCTGGACTCATAGTCGAAGCCGACCTGCTTTGGGTTCAGGTTATTCGCGACCAGTCCCAACCCCAAAGTCATGGCGACAAACCGTCTGGGAGCTTCAGGCTCTTCAACTCCGGCGAAGGCGGATTGCATGGCCGTCAGCCACGGCAGAGACAGAGAAACACCCGTTCCACGCAACAGCGTACGCCGGCAGAGCTGGCGTTGAAAGTTGAAATTATGGCTACTCACGGGTATTCCGTTTCTGATTGGAAACACGTCGAATCTCGGTCCCATACTCCACTCCGGTTTGGGAGCAAGAGCACAAAGTACGAAAAGCAGATACGAGCCACGCATCTTAGCAGCGACCAGCGGAAGCGGGCTATCACATTCCAGTCGTCAGCCTGCGTCGGCCGCGGGCCACCCCGCCCGTCCACATCAGATGGTTGTTGATACAAAGCCGCCGTCGACAACGATGTTCTGGCCCGTAACAAAGCTTGACGCCTTACGGGATGCCAGCCAGACAACTGCGCCAGCGAGTTCTTCCGGTGAACCGAAACGAGCCATGGGCGTGTGGCCGATGATCTGGCCTCCTCGTTCTGTGTAACTTCCGTCTTCGTTAAAGAGCAAAGCCCTATTCTGTTCGGCAGGAAAAAATCCGGGGCTGATGGCGTTTACACGGACACCTTTGGTGGCCCATTCGCGAGCCAGAAACTGAGTCAGATTCAGCACAGCCGCTTTCGCCGCTGAATACGCCACGACTCGCGAAAGGGGAATCATTCCGGCCATCGACGCTATATTGATCACACTGCCGTTGCCTTCAGCCAGCATGGTCTCACCAAAAACCTGAGACGGTAACAAAGAACCACCGACAAGATTCAGGTCGAAAACATCATTCCACGCCTCCTTCGGCAATTTGCAGAAATCGCTGCCGGGAGGCAGTGTCGCTTCGGGACGATTACCACCGGCGGCACTGACGAGCACGCTGACGGGCCCCAGTTTTTCGTTGATGGCGTCTCGAGCAGTCGTCAACGACGCGGCGTCCAGAGCCTCTGCCGCATGAAACATGGCGGTGCCACCGGCCTCTTCGATCTGCCTGACTCTTGCAGCACCGCGTTCTTCGCTGCGTCCCAGCACGGCAATTTTAGCACCAGCTCCTGCCAGAGCATCGGCCATGGCCCCGCCCAGCGTACCTGTACCTCCAATGACAGCCGCCACATCATTACTTAAATCAAACAGATCGTTACTCATGGTTCTCACAGACTTTTAACTTCAGAAAGGACTGCCACTTGTCCAGGTCAAAGGTAGGACAGCATCCAGCAGGATTGACCGCAACGAGTCAGTTTAGTGACTGCATCTGCGAAATGAAATGATTCCGTAGCCGGACGAAGCAACCACATTCCACGACAGTGTCCCTTCAGCTGCAGACGCAACAATCATTTCACGTAACAATTGAGCAGAGTTTGGTCCGCTGGCGTGGGTCACCATGGCTTGTCGGAAAACGATTTCGTGAGATCCGAGGAAAGACGCTACAAAGCGGCCAGAATCTTCTGGCAGGCCTGAGACTTGTTCAGCGCATAGAAATGTATGCCTGGCACTCCGTTCGACCGTAATTCGTTGCACTGAGCAATTGCGTACTCCACGCCGATTTCAAACTGAGCCTGCTTATCGTCCTGAACGTCCTCCAGCCTGGCTGCCAGATCTTCAGGAAAAGCCGTGCCACACATTGCGGTGATGCGTTTAATTCTCGCGAAGTCGGTAATCGGCATGATACCGGGCACGATGGGCAGACTAATCCCAAGCTTCTGACACTGCTCACGAAAGTCGAAGAATTTGCTGTTGTCAAAAAACAGTTGAGTGAACACGGCGTCGGCACCAGCATCGACCTTACGCTTCAGGTTCTGCAGATCGACTTCAAGGCTCGGCGCTTCCATATGTTTTTCCGGATAGCCGGCGACCCCAATGCCAAAGTTACCGGTGTGCAGACGGATTAATTCCACTAATTCGTTGGCATAACTCAGCCCCCCCTCAGGAGCCTGAAAACTATCGTGGCCCTCGGGTGAGTCCCCTCGCAACGCCATAATATTCCGGATGCCGGCTGCCTCCGCTTCGTCCAGCCAGTGAATCAGCTCTTCGCGCGTCGATCCCACGCAAGTGAAGTGGGCCACAGCCGGGCGTTCAAAGTCCTCCTGAATCTCCCGACACCAACTGAGCGTGCGATCCCGCGTCGAACCGCCAGCGCCGTAGGTACAGGACATAAAGGCAGGCTGATGTTCGGCCAGCGTCCGCATATGGCGACGCAAAGCATCATCTCCTGCGGGCGTTTTGGGTGGGAAAATTTCGATGGAAACAGCGAAAGGCTGAGAAGCAAAGACGTCTGGCAGTCGCATGAGAAATTCTGTTTAAGTGGATCCCCGGGCTGTACAGGCAGGCGCTGAATCAGCACCTGGTGCCGGATGTTAACGAGAGGTGGCAACACGTCACCAGCCTGAATCTGCAGACGGCCCAAAGTCGATACAATCCACGAAAGGCCTTGTCAGGACAACAGATTCCTGCAAAATCCAGAGTTATTCGGCCGGCTCGCGGATCAAATCGTTGCCCCGGTGCGTTCCAGCTGACTGTACAGCACAAGTGGTTCGGGCTCAGGTGCCCAGCCAGCGTTATCTCCACGATCAACGATCGTCACCGACTTGAAACTATGAACAGCGCGACAAGAGCTTTTAATGGCCATTGAATTTCACTGCCCGTACTGTACGGCCGTAATTCGTGTTCCCGATGCATTTGCAGGAAAGTCGGGGAGTTGCCCAAAGTGCGCAACCAGGCTACTGGTGCCTGCGGTCAGTCCGTCAGCAGAACCCCCGTTGCCGAATCCGACGGGCCAAACCACTACGGCTCCAGTCGCAGAAACTGACGCTCCGCTGCCAGAACAAAGTCCGTCCGCAACGTCCGGGTCTGTCGGCGAAGCGGGGTTGGCCGATATTCCAGTGCTCAATACAGGCGGTCGTCCGTCCGTGACGCGCTCGTTACGAAAAAAACAGCGTCGCCGGAAGTCGCAGCGAGTATTTGCTGTCGCAATCCCTGTCGTGTGTTTCCTGTTATTCTTTGGTGTCCTGGGAATCGTCTTTTTCGCGACTGAGCCGGAATTGGCGGGAACGCTGACCGGGACCAATGCCGGCAAATTCGAAATTCCATCTGCAACGGTGTCCCTGGCAGATCTGGGGCTGACCGAACAGGAAAGGGCACAGGCACAGGAAGCCTTTGAGAATGCCCCGGAAGCATTCCTCAGTACTCAGATGACGTGTCGCATACGACTTGACGCTTCAGATCTAACCACGGACATCACAATCGGGGAAGGTTTTGCGTTGTTTGTGGTGAATCCCGCGGTCAATCAGCACCTTGCCAAATGGATCAGGACCCACCGAATTGAAATCAACAGGAAGCGACTGCAGCAACTGGCGGAGAATGGCGCAAATCTGTGCCGTGACAAAGTGGCGAAGGCAGCAGGAAGTCAAGTTGTGTTTGACGCACAACGTTATCGGGACGATTTCGGGCTGAATGCCCACGTAAGTGCGTTTGGTTACGTCGTTGAGGCCACAACAGAACAACAACGCGCGCGGTGTGTGCACGAAGACGTCAATGGCACGCTCTATTTTGTGTTGCCCGAGAACACGACTCAGTATACTCTGGCAGGCCGCAAAATTGACGGTCGCACAACGCTGTTTCCGGGTGAGTATTCGGTCAGCGTTGCAGCCGGTGCGACTCCACCGATGACGACGACGGATATAGCCTCAGAAAACGATACCGAGAAAGAGACTTCAGAACTCGATGCCACCATGGAAGAGTCTGAAGAGATGGCGACACCAACCGACAGTGAGACAGACAACAGCGCACCAATGACAAAAAAAACGGGATGAAGTAACGCCGTTCTTCTGAAGGCATTCTGTAAATGGGAGCAGAATGCTTTCGTGTCGAATCTGCCTCAGCAACAAGCATGTTCAACCACTTGTTACGTACCTTCGTCATCGTAATTTGCCTGACCGGATGTGGTTCCGGCGGGAACACAGACTTCACATCGCAACCGACGTCTGCCACCCGGCAGTCGCAGAAAAAATCCGCGCCCCCACTGGTCGTCTCAGCTGCCAGCGACAGGGGACCGTCGATTCTGGCCTGGGAAAAAGTCGAGGCGCTGCCGGAACAGATTGCAGTATTTGATCATGTATTCTGGGAACCGGACGACACCAAGAGTCTGCGTGAACTGGTGCGAACGACTGACCTCGTACACAAGAAGAGCGTGTTGGAGATCGGGACGGCTTCCGGCATCGTCTCGCTATGCTGCTCTCAGGCGGGGGCTGGCAAAGTTGTGGCGACGGATATAAACCCATGGGCCGTCAGAAATGCGGCGTATAACCCAGAACTGCTGAACTTCGGCGACCGAATGGAAGTACGACTCGTTTCTCAAAAACAACCTCAGGCATGGGCGGTCATATTGAGGGAGGAACGATTTGACGTCATTATTTCCAATCCGCCGTGGGAACCGGGCAACACGACACGAGTCGAAGATTTTGCCTTCTATTTTCGACTGATAAAATCCATTGTGAGCGGTCTTCCGGAGCACCTGAACCCAGGTGGACAAGCGTTTCTGGCTTATGGCCATGTACCGGCGATCCGACGGCTCCGGACTCTGTTGCAGAAGAACAATTTCCCCTTCCGCACTCGGGACGAACGTTTGCTGGATGAACTTCCGGATTCGTTTTTACCTGGTATGCTTACCGAAGTGCGCCTGCATGACACTTTCGCCTCGCCGTGATGTAGTTTCATCCACGTGTGGACAGTACACGCGGTACTGCTATGCTGCCCAGCGGTTTACTGGTCGGGCAAAGAGGGTCGGAAGTCTTTTTCGGATAGGCGATATTTGCATTGGTTTGTTCAGTGCCCGAAAAAAATTTCCGGACCCTGTGTCCCTACAGCGAGTTTCACTGACTCATGGTCGCGGTTCACGTGTTTTAATGGCAGGACGGTTGCTCCCATGAGTCAAAACGGGGTCCGTCATTTCGTGAATTGCTCTAATACCTTGTACGCGGAATAGTTAATGGTTGATCACATTGATGAATTTGAATCGATTTTCCGGCGAGCGGAACGAGATCTATTCCGCTACGTGGACATTCCGGTGTCTTCAGTGGTTGTCGTGTCAGATGGCGGAGCCGAACAGGCGAACGCAACGATCGCCGACACAAAGCAGTTCGTGCCAAGACTGGCAACTGTGGAAAACTGGCGGACGATCACGGCGGATCAGTTTCGTACCGTGGCAGAACTGCTGGAGATTCTGAATCAGCAGCAGACCGACTTGATCGTCACCCATCGTCATCTGCACGAAAAGTCCTTCGTCCCGCAGCACAGTCTGGGTGTCCATCTGGATGTCCTGACTCAGACGACATCAATTCCTGTCTTCGTGCTTCCGGGATCCGCAGCTAAACCAGGGTTCGTCACCGACCGCGTCTGTGATCGTGTAATGGTGGTGGCTGACCATATCACAGGCGATCATCGTCTCATAAACTACGGTGTCCGAATGTGTCGTGAAGGTGGTACCGTTTGGTTGTGCCATGTGGAAGACAATGTCATCTTTGAACGGTACATGCAGGCGATAGAACGCATTCCCGAGATCGATTCCGACGACGCGCGAATACTCATCGAAAACCAGTTGCTCAAGGACGCTCAGGAATTCATTGACGGATGTGCCACCGTCATCCATGACGAAGGTCCCAACATCATCGTCAACAGCGTGGTGACAAGGGGACATCACCTGAAGGATTATCGAAAACTGATAGAGGACAACGATGTGGACCTGCTGGTTCTTAATACCAAAGACGATGACCAGCTGGCCATGCACGGCCGCGCATATTCACTCAGTGTCGAACTGACAGACGTTTCGATGCTGCTTCTTTGATGTTTCTTACAAATTTACCCGCATCTTCTGCTGACCAACGCCAGCCGGCCAGCACATTCCGGGCGTAAGCCCGCATTGGCTTGCGGGCCGTCCCGCACTGAAATCCTGACATGTTGCAGCACACAGCAAATTTGATTGACGTAGTTTCCGGAACGGTAATGCTGGCAATCGACGAAGCCGCTCATGCCGTCCCCGGCTGGGTGACAGCGGTGTTCGGCATCATTCTTTTTGCCATGGTCGCTGCATTGGCTCTGGAAGAAAAAATCCACGCCAAGAAATCGATCATCGTGGGCCTGTTTGCCGGCCTGTGCTTGATTCTGGCGACGGTTCTAAAGCTGCTGGTCTTCGGCCCTGTCGAACTGCCGGACCACGACCTCATCAATCTGCCAGTCTACATACCTTCGATTGACTGGGGCGTGATCACCATCATTCTCGGGGCGAGTCTGTTTGTGGAAGTCACCAGTCGGTCCGGCGTCTTTACGTGGATGGCGATATCTCTGACTCGCAAGTCCGGCGGCGATCCGTGGCGATTGTTGATATTCTATGGCCTGCTGACGGTGTTGTTCTCTGCCGTGCTGAACAACGTAACAGCCATGATCATCATTGGTTCCCTGACAACTGTGTCGCTGAAGAAACTCCATCGATCCGAACTGATGCTCGGATTCCTGCTGACGGAAGGGTTGCTGACCAATGTTGGCGGCCTGCTGACGCTGATCAGCAGTGTTCCCAATATTATCGTAGGCAAAGCAGCCGGCATCAGCTTTGCAAAATTCTTCATCGTCGCCGCACCGTATGTCGCCGTGTCGACCGTCGTCACATTGCTGATGGCAAAACGGATATTCGGCATCAAAGGCCTGACAACGAACGAAGAAAAAGCCGAAGCGAAACGAATGGTGGATAGTTTCGACGCGTCGGAAGGGATTCCCAGTGAGCGGTTCTTTTGGTTTTCCGTGGTCTCGCTGGGAGCATTCATCGTGTGTCTGGCCGGCCAGTCCGCTCTGCCGTTCGGACTGGACAAACTTGAGATGGGATTCGTGGCTCTGTTTTTTGCCGGCGTGGTGTTGATCGCCTACAAGAACGAAGTGGACAAATTCTACGCTGCCGTCGACTGGGATCTGCTGGCATTTTTTGCCGCGTTATTTGTCGTTATCCATGTGATGGAACACGCATTGGTGCTGGACGTCATTGGTCAGGCGATCGCGACTTTGCTGAAACTTCCGAGTCCCGTGGATTCAACGGTGCTGCTGATCAGCTCCGCCGTCGCCAGTTCCGTCACTGACAACATTCCGCTTGCCGCCATGTTGGCACAGATTTTGGACGGACTTGGAACAGACGCCACGTCTCCGTATTGGTGGTGCGTCATTTTCGGTGCCAATTTGGGTGGCAACATTACCCCCATCGGCAGTGCGTCAACCGTCGTGGCCATGACCATCATTCAGCGACAGAAACTTGGCCTCACGTTCGTGGGCTTTGTCAAAGTCGCCGTTCCATTTGCTGTCGTTCAAATTATCCTTGCCGTCGTTTACGTTCTGGTCGCTGTGTAACGCTTGAAAGTTGACTGTCCATGTTGCCCGGTCCGGAACAGATTCGCAGCGTTCTCAGCAGTTTCCTGGCGGATTCATCGCAGTGTGAAGCAGCGCTGAGCGGGTTAATGCAGCTAATTGAATCGGAAACGATCGACGGTGCCGACGTGGATATCGGTCGCGCGTCACGGTGCGGATTCCCGGAAGTCATTTTTGGAGAAGGTAAGCCACCGGAACTGATCGTCGAAATTCTGAAGCGGCAACACGCCGCCGGGCAGCGTGGATTCGTGACGCGAGTTTCACAGAATCAGGCAGACCTCATCGCAGCTGAATTCTCAGATGTACGTCACAATCCTATTGCACGCACGGTGGTTGTTCTCACGGCGGCCGACACCCACGATGGTGCCGCTAAATTCGTGCCTGACGCTGCCCCCAAAGTGGCCGTTGTCACGGCGGGCAGTTGTGATACCGCTGTGGCGCAGGAAGCGGTGGAAACACTGCGTTGGATGAACGTGACATCCACGTTGATTGAGGACGTGGGCGTGGCCGGCCCTCAACGATTACAGAAACACGTTTCTGTACTGCAGAAGGTGAGTGCCATCGTTTGTGTGGCGGGCATGGAAGCCGCGCTGGCCCCCGTTGTGGGTGGACTGGTCAAGTGTCCGGTCATCGGCGTGCCAACATCCGTAGGGTATGGAGCATCTTTCGGAGGCATCACTGCCATGTTCTCCATGCTGACCTGTTGCGCGTCCAACGTGGTGACCGTCAACATCGATGCCGGTTTTCGAGGCGGCTACGTGGCAGGAATGATCGCAATCGGCGCCGTTCGCCAGGAAAATGCCGACGTCTCGGAGGCGACAGGCAATGGCTGACGTTCATTCGCCAAAACAGCGTTCGTTCAACATGTCGCGAATTCGGAGCAAGGATACGAAGCCGGAACTGATTGTGAGGTCTGTCGTACACCAGATGGGCTTCCGTTTTCGGCTCCACCGTGATGATCTGGCTGGCAAGCCGGACCTGGTCCTGCCGCGTCATCGAAAAATCATATTCGTCCACGGCTGCTTCTGGCACATGCACCGTTGTCGTTACGGCCGAGTCAAACCGAAGACAAACGCCGAATTCTGGCAGTCCAAACGAACCGCCAGCGTGGAGCGAGATCGCCGTAACCTAAAACAGCTGCGTCGCACCGGCTGGCAGACGCTGGTAATCTGGGAATGCTGGACGCGCGAACCGGAAGTCAAGGTTATTCCACGACTGGAGACGTTTCTGGCGGAAGCAGCTACGTCCGAGTAATAACTTCGTGCAGGTTCAGAATGACGCGAGCCACTGCCGTCCACGCAGCAAGTTCAGCAGGGTTAACATTTGACGGGGCTGCAGACTGTCCCACCTTCGCCAACTCGCCAGCCTGCTGCGGAGCGGCGGCGAACTGCTGTTGCTGCTTCTCCAGCAGTGCTTTCAACACAGCCACTTCATCACCTGCAGGAACACGGGAAAGACAGCGGCGAAACACAAACTGCAGCCTGGACTCAGTGGACGCTCCTCCCTCGGCGATCGTCATAGCAGCCAGTGTGCGAGCCGCCTCTACAAAACTCGGATCATTCAGCAGGACCAGCGCCTGCAGACTGTTGTTGCTGCGCGATCGTTCAACAGTACATTCTTCGCGCGTCGGAGCATCAAAGGACCGCATTGCCGGATGCAGAAATGTGCGGCACCAGTACGTGTACAGGCCGCGACGGTATTGATTGTCGCCGTTATCGTGCTGCCACTTGCGAATCGGAAAATTAAGATGAGCCCAATATCCGGCCGGCTGATATGGCTTTGCACTGCGACCGCCGACTTTGTCGACCAGCAGTCCGGACACAGCCAGCGCGTTGTCGCGAATGAATTCCGCATCCAGACGATATCGCGACTGATAGGCCAGCCAGTCGTTGAACGGATCGGTTTCCCGCAGTTCCGGCGTCACAACAGAAGTCCGCCGATAGGCGTCGGACGAGACAATCAGTCGAATAACATGCTGCACGTCCCATCCGCTTTCACGAAATTCAACCGCCAGCCAGTCCAGCAATTCCGGATGAGTCGGCCAGCTGCCCTGCGAACCAAAATCGTCTGACGTTTTGACGATCCCCTTGCCGAAGAACTGCTGCCACAGCCGATTCACGAAGACTCGCGCGACAAGAGGATTTTTCGCGTCGACGAACCACTGCGCCAGATGCAATCGTGAGGCGCGACCTGTAACGGAAAGCTGTGTCAGAAAGTGCGGTACCTGCGGGCTCGCAACCGTGCCGCTGTCATCCATCCAGTTGCCTCGAGCCAGAACCCGAATTTCTCGTGGGGCCTGCGTTCGAGTCACCAGCGTTTCAGGGATCTGCGTTTCCAAAGTCTCCCGGTCTTTCCTGGCCTTGCTCAGGCCGCCCCGAGCATCCGCCAGCAGGGGAGCGATACTGCGGTAATGTACCGCCAACGCCGTCTTTTGTTCCTCCGAAGGGGATGGCCAGGCCTCCAGTGTCGCGACCTGCGGACTGGACAGCCCCAAAAGATTGTCCTGCAGTCCCGGGTTTGCGACCGTTGATGTACTGAGCCGTAACAGACCGATGTTGTGAAAGTCCACGGCTTCCTGCTTCAGCCTGACCACCAGTCGGTCGCCCGCAGCAACATCAATCAAAGCGGCAAAGCGGAACACGGCCAGCGGGTCCTTGTCAGATGTGGTCTGACCATCAACAGCCCACCCGGTCTCGGACTTGCCATCCAATGCGTTCCTGACCGGCCAGCCTTTCTGTTCAAAGCTGGCGACCGCATCCCTGATCGCAATGGCCTGCTCACCGCCGTCACCGTTGCGAATCCAGGTCACGGTGATTCCGGACAGGACAAAGTTTCCGTTACCGGGCGCCCTGGCAAGAGATTTCTTCGTGAATGATTCGTGTCGCAGAGTCTCCAGTCGAAGTCCGGATACTTTTCCAGCAGGTGGCGAAACGACGACGGTCAACGTGTCGTGCTTCGGCAGCGTGCCGGCAGTCAGGATACTTCCATCGTCCCGTAATGAAAGATTCTGTCCGTTCGCGGACTTCATGTCGACAACCGATGCGATGCCCCAGTTTTTCGGAGTCGCTTTGAGTTTGGCCTGCAGATCCAGTGCCCATGCCTGCATCGCGGCCTCGATCTCGGGTGTCTGGGTGACCACTGTTTTCTGCAGTTCGGCGATCTGCGCATCCAGTTTCGCTTTTGTTTCTTTTTGCTGCCGCGATGGCATCTTCACTGCTGGCTGCACACCGACGGCGACGTCCTGAATGTCAGCGAAGAACGAAGCAAATTGATAGAAGTCCGTGATGGAATAAGGATCGAACTTGTGATCGTGGCATTCGCAGCAGCCCATCGTTGCTCCCATCCAGACAGTGGAAGCGTTTCGCACTCGATCGGCCGAGTACTTGGCCAGGTATTCTTTGGGCTGGGCCCCGCCTTCCCGAGTGGTCATCAGCAGCCGGTTGTATCCGGACGCGATTCGCTGTTCGTCGGTTGCATTCGGCAGCAGGTCGCCGGCCAGTTGTTCCGTGGTGAACTGATCGAAGGGCATGTTGCGGTGAAACGCATCAATCACGT